>NZ_JAIQXX010000001.1 GCF_021887715.1 Winogradskyella immobilis | reverse complement strand
GGTGAAATCGGACCACAAGGTCCTGCTGGACAGAATGGTCAAGATGGACAAGATGGTGCTACAGGTGCCACTGGAGCAACTGGCGCACAAGGACCACAAGGGGAAATTGGACCACAAGGTCCTGCTGGACAGAATGGTCAAGATGGCGCAACAGGTGCTACTGGCGCACAAGGACCACAAGGTGAAATTGGACCACAAGGTCCTGCTGGTGCAACAGGAGCTACTGGAGCACAAGGACCTCAAGGTGAAATTGGACCGCAAGGTCCCGCTGGACAGAATGGTCAAGATGGACAAGATGGTGCGACTGGAGCACAAGGACCGCAAGGGGAAATTGGACCTCAAGGTCCGGCTGGTGCAACAGGCGCTACTGGCGCACAAGGACCACAAGGGGAAATTGGACCACAAGGTCCGGCTGGTGCAACAGGTGCTACTGGAGCTACTGGCGCACAAGGACCACAAGGTGAAATTGGACCACAAGGTCCTGCTGGACAGAATGGTCAAGATGGACAAGATGGTGCGACTGGAGCACAAGGACCGCAAGGGGAAATTGGACCACAAGGTCCTCCTGGACAAGATGGTGCTACAGGTGCCACTGGAGCAACTGGCGCACAAGGATCGCAAGGTGAAATTGGACCACAAGGTCCTGCTGGACAGAATGGTCAAGATGGTGCTACTGGAGCAACCGGCGCACAAGGACCACAAGGTGAAATCGGACCACAAGGTCCTGCTGGTGCTGATGGAGCAACAGGCGCTACTGGCGCACAAGGACCGCAAGGTCCCGCTGGACAGAATGGTCAAGATGGACAAGATGGTGCGACTGGAGCACAAGGACCACAAGGACCGCAAGGACCCGCTGGTCAAAATGGACAGAATGGACAAGACGGACAAAATGGACAAGATGGTGTTGACGGACAAGATGGTGCTGATGGTGCTGATGGAGAAACGCCTACAATTTCAGTCACCACTCAAACAATAGGTTATAATTTCGCAGCAGCTTTTACTCAAGGTGATGGAACTAATTCTTTTAACATCAATTCTACTGTAGTTAGAAATTCTGCAGGTAGGTACTCAGTAACACTTTTAGAACCTCATCCAAATGGTTCAAATTATGTAGTAACATTAGGAACAGATGGTGACCCTGCTTTTATAACAGCTAACCCTCATGTTGATGATGGCTCCAGAACAAGTACCGGGTTTAATGTATCAATTACTCTTGGAAATACTTTTACTGATGTTAATTGGTCTTTTAATGTTACAGCTAATATAGACGTTGTAACAGCTGTAACTACAGATGGAGGAACGGGTGGAGGACCAAGTGGAGGTTCTGGGTTATCCTCTAGTGGTACACCTGCTACAGGAGCTAATGCTTTTGTCCCTATAAATCTTATGGATGATAATGGTGGAAATAATGTATTTCAACTTCAATTTAATGGGCCTAATATTAATACTAGTACTTCTTATGAGATATTACTTGACAATGTCCCTTATCAATTAACAAACTTTACATTGGGTGATCATACAGTTGTAGAGAATGATAATGGTGATGGAACTTTCGATTATTTATTTACTAGTACTTCGCCTATACCTCCTTTTAACCAATTCAGAGAAATCTTTGCGACTCGATCTGATACTGGAACAGGAAATGGTTGCGGATGTGTATCCTTTTTTACAATTCCATAAAACAATGTTTTTTATAAAAAAGATACAATGGATACTTATATTAATCACTAATAAACTTATTTGATGAAACAAATCATTTTCTTCATATTAGCTCACTCATATATATTCTCACAAACCGCATTTCAAAATTTTGGAAATGTGCAAATTCATAATGAAGGAGAAATAGGATTTCATATTAACTTAATTAATGATGGTGTTTTTAATGAAAATTTAGGTTTTACAGGATTCTACAATACTGTTAACTCATTATCAATTTCAGGAACTCAAATTCCAAGATTTTTTGATATGGATGTTAGTGTAAATGACAATTTATTTTTAGATATAAATACAGAAGTATTAAACTCTCTAAGTTTTACAGATGGAGACATTATAACACCTAGAGAAACCCCAAGTATTTCAATAGATTTTTTAGATAATGCTTTACCTATTTTAGAGAGTGATGATAGCCATACAGATGGTTATGCATCCTATCTTGGAAGTAATCCATTTGCATTTCCTATTGGAGATAATAACTCATTAAGACCTTTAATTATTCCTTTTCACAATAGCAATCTATTATATAGCGCCGCTTATTTTAATGAAGATCCTAACTTTCCTTCAATATTTACAAGCAGTTTTGACACCTCAAATTCCGAGGACATTATAAATACAATTAGTACTATTGAATTTTGGGATTTTGACGGATTAAGCAAAACTCAGGTTACACTAACTTGGAATAGAGAAAGCAATATTAATACACTGGTTAATGATTTAGAAAATTTAAGAGTTGTTGGTTGGAGTTTATCGGAAAACAGATGGTTAGATTTAGGTAATGTTAATACTACTGGAAGTTTAAGCTCTGGCACAATTACATCTAACTCTTTTATTCCCAACAATTACGAAGTGATTACTTTTGGATCCTTAATCGGCAGTGATGACATTATAATCTATGATGCGTTTTCACCAAATGGCGATGGCGTTAATGATTTTTTTGAAATAAGAGGTATTGAGTTATTTGAAAACGAGCTCAAAATATTTAATCGTTGGGGAAGTTTAGTATTTAATGCCAAAAACTATCAAAACGATTGGGATGGTACTTCTCAAAGAGGATTTGTTATAAATAGAAGTAGAAAACTTCCTGTTGGGACTTATTACTATACATTAAAATTAGTTAATGAAGATCGATTTATAGCAGGACCTATTTATTTAACTCATTAAATTTAAAATCATTATATAGTGAGAAGAGGTAATCTTAAAGCACGACTTTTAATTGGCCTTGTTGTTATTGGGTTTGCGTTTATGCGTCGATGCAGCCAACAAGAAACTAACCCGTATACGGGTAGAACACAAGCTATTTCTCTATCACCAGATCAAGAAATTGCTATTGGTTTACAAAGCGCGCCACAAATGGCTCAGCAACATGGAGGTTTACACCCAGATTCGCGATATCAAAATAAAGTGGATGAAGTAGGGCAAAAACTTGTTGTCAATAGTAGTGCAAATAGGTCTCCTTATAAATATGAATTTCACCTTTTAGCCGATTCACAAACTATAAATGCTTTTGCATTACCTGGAGGTCAAATATTTATTACTTATGCTTTATTTTCAAAGCTAGAAAATGAAGATCAATTGGCTGGAGTTTTAGGTCATGAAATTGGACATGTATTAGGCAAACATTCTAATGAGCGTATTACCAATGCTGATTTTTGGAAATATTTTGTAATGGGAGCCTCAGCTGTTGACATGGGAGCTGTAGCGCAACAATATGGACAGGGAAGTTTATTAAAAAATGGTCGTGGTGATGAACTAGAAAGTGATGATTTAGGTGTATTATTAATGCTTAACTCGGGCTATAACCCAGAAGAGATGATTGGTGTTATGCAAATACTTAAAACTGCCGCTGGCCCTAATAGAGTTCCTGAGTTTCAAAGTACGCATCCAGATCCTGAAAACCGTATAGAAAAAATAAAAGAAGCCATTATAAAATATAAAAAAGCATCCTAAAAAGGATGCTTTGCTTTAACTAACTAACTTAAAAAATTGCCTTATTTAGGCGCTCTTATCTTTAAAACGTTTTAATAAATTTTCTGCATCTTTTGCTTTTGATAATTTTGCATACTTCAATGCCGTATAACCCTTATCGCAAGGAGCATGTATTTTAGATCCTGCTTTAATTAATGCTCTCATGGCATCTACACGATTGTATTTTGCAGCATAATGAATTGGAAGCATCCCGTTTGATTTTTCATTAACGTTTGCTCCATTTTTAATTAACTGTTTAACGGTTGCCAAGTCTCCTTTTGCAACAGCTAAAGACAAAGGACTTACTTTAGATTTCTTTATAGAAATTTCAGTAGTGTTTGAAATTGTTTCAGAGTTTAATGCATTAACAGTTACAGTTGAAAAGCCAAATGCTAAGGCTAAAATTACTAGTGATTTTTTCATGATGAAAGATTTAAAAATTAATTGATTTGTTTTTTGATTATACTAAAGAGACGATTATAAATTTAAAGTGTTACGCCTTTTAATAACTAATAACATATTTTTAACTATATGTAAACAAATATGTTAAGGCTTTGCCAATAGATATAATTTTGTTGATTTTTAAATAATAGAGATATAAAAAATTAATAACTCTTTTATTTTTTTAGTTTGCCAATTTGATATAATTATCTAAGTGTTATCTTTGAAATTAACTAAAAAACAAAAATGAATAAAAAAGTCATTTTAATGATTTTAGATGGTTGGGGCATGTCTCCAGATCCTAAAGTATCTGCAATAGATAACGCGCAAACTCCATATATAGATTCGTTATACACAAAATATCCGTCAGCAAGTTTAAGAACCGATGGTTTACATGTTGGGTTACCTGAAGGACAAATGGGTAATAGCGAAGTTGGCCATATGAATCTTGGTGCAGGACGTATTGTATATCAAGATTTAGTTAAAATTAACTTAGCTATTGAAAATAATACACTTCAACAAGAAACTGTTTTACTTAATGCTTTTAATTATGCCAAACAGAATAATAAAAATGTGCATTTATTAGGCTTAGTTAGTGATGGTGGAGTACACTCACATATCAACCATTTATTTGGGTTATTAGATGCCGCAAATGATTATGGTTTAGATACTGTTTTTGTGCATGCCTTTACTGATGGCAGAGACGTAGATCCTAAATCTGGTTATGGTTTTATTAATAAACTAGAAGATAAACTAAAATCATCTACAGGAACTTTAGCAACTGTGACAGGTCGCTATTACTCCATGGACAGAGACAAACGTTGGGAACGTATTAAACTGGCTTATGATGCTTTAGTCTATGGTAAAGGAAAACATTCAAAACATATTTTAAAGTCCATAGAAGAAAGTTATGAAAATGGTATTACTGATGAGTTTATAGAACCTATTATACATGTTGATACCAATAATCAGCCTGTAACAACTATTAAAGATGATGATGTTGTTATCTTTTTTAACTTCAGAACAGATCGCGGACGCGAATTAACAGATGTTTTATCGCAAAATGATTTCCATGAATTTAACATGCGAAAGCTTCAATTGCATTATGTAACTTTAACGAATTATGATGATAATTTTAAAGGCATTAATGTTATTTTTAATAAAGATAATTTAACTGATACTCTTGGTGAAGTTTTAGAAAAAAATAACAAGACACAGATTAGAATTGCAGAAACCGAAAAATATCCGCATGTTACTTTTTTCTTTTCAGGCGGAAGAGAATTACCTTTTAAAGGAGAGTCTCGTATATTAAGAAACTCGCCTAAAGTAGCCACTTACGATTTAAAACCTGAAATGAGTGCTTACGAACTAACCGAAGCTTTAGTCCCAGAACTTCAAAAAGGCGAAGTGGATTTTGTATGCCTCAATTTTGCAAATGGTGATATGGTAGGTCATACAGGTGTTATGGAAGCTGCTATAAAAGCATGCGAAGCTGTAGATAGTTGTGTTAAGCAAATTATCGACACCGCTTTAGATAATAATTATACGACATTATTAATTGCCGATCATGGTAATTGTGAAACTATGATTAATGAAGACGGTTCTCCGCATACAGCGCACACCACAAATCCTGTTCCTATTATTTTAATTGATAAGGAATTAAAGGAAATAGAAGATGGTATTCTAGGTGATATTGCTCCTACAATTTTAAAATTAATAGGTATTCCACAACCTAAAACTATGACTCAAAATGCATTGATATAAATTATGAATTTTCAAGATAAGCTAATACTCGCTATAGATTTTGACGGTACTATTGTTGAAGATGCCTATCCTAGCATCGGCAAACCTAAATTATTTGCTTTTGAAACTTTAAAACGTTTACAAAAAGAAGGGCATCGTTTAATACTTTGGACTTATAGAAGTGGTAAACGATTAGATGAAGCTGTAGCTTTTTGTAACGAAAACGGTATTGAATTTTATGCTGTAAATAAAAGCTTCCCTGAAGAACAAAACGATATTGAGAAAAGCCCTAAAATTCATGCTGATTTATTTATTGATGACAGAAATATAGGTGGATTTATTGGTTGGGGTAAAATACATCAAATGCTTATTGACGACACACCACTTATTGAGACTAAAGTTAAGAAAAAAGGATTTTTAAATTGGTTTAAATAAGAGTTTATTTACCTACTCTAGAACCATATCTTAAGTTTATATAAATGGCTATCTTTGCCGCATAATTTCATAACCATGATTGTTGTTAAAACAAAAGAAGAAATAGAATTAATGCGCGAAGCAGCCCTTGTCGTTTCTAAAACTTTAGGTGAAGTTGCTAAAGCGGTTAAACCTGGTGTTACTACGCTTCAATTAGATAAAATTGCTGAAGAATGTATTAGAGATCAAGATGCTATCCCTGGCTTTTTAGGCTTGTATGATTTTCCTAATACGCTCTGTATGAGTCCCAATTCTCAAGTAGTACATGGCATTCCTAATGATATTCCTTTAGTTGAAGGCGATATTATTTCTATTGATTGCGGTGCTATTAAGCATGGTTTTTATGGTGATCACGCCTATACATTTCCTGTTGGAAAAATCGATGCAGAAACTGAAAAGTTACTTCAAGTAACTAAGGAATCGCTTTACATCGGTATTAAAGAATTAAAATTAGGCAATCGTGTTGGTGATGTTGGTTATGCCATTCAACAATACACAGAATCGCATGGTTATGGTGTAGTGAGAGAATTGGTTGGTCATGGTTTAGGCAAAACTATGCATGAAGATCCTGAAATGCCCAATTATGGACGTCGTGGTCGTGGCAAAAAATTTATTGAAGGTATGGTTGTTGCTATAGAGCCTATGATTAATATGGGGACACATAAGATCAAACAACATAAAGATGGTTGGACAATCACTACTCTAGACAATCTACCAAGTGCACATTTTGAACATGATGTTGCTATAGTTGATGGTAAACCAGAATTATTGTCGACGTTCGCATATATCTATGATGCCTTAGGAATTAAGAGTAATGAAGAAGATGAGTTTAGGCAAATTAAGTTAACAGTTAACAGTTAACAGCATCCATTTGAAACGACTTTTTAAAATAGTCCTAAATAATATTCCCAGACCTATATTAATTAGGTTAAGTTATGTAGCACGCCCAATATTAGCATTTTTTCTAAGAGGTAATCGATACACTGACCCTATTGATGGTAAAAGCTATAAAAGCTTTCTACCTTATGGTTATGGCAACCAACGTAATAATGTATTATCACCTTCTACTCTATCTCTAGAGCGTCATCGCTTATTATGGTTGTATTTACAAAAGGAAACAGACTTTTTTAAAACAGACACTTTGCCTGCACTCAGTGTGACAAAAAAATTAAAAGTATTGCATTTTGCGCCAGAACAAGCATTTTATAAACGCTTTAAAAAACTAAAGCATCTTGATTATATCACAACTGATTTGAATTCGCCATTAGCAGATGTAAAAGCCGATATTTGCGATCTTCCTTTTAAGGATAATGAATTTGATATTATTTTATGTAATCATGTTTTAGAACATATTCCTGACGACACTAAAGCCATGCAAGAATTGTTTCGTGTTTTAAAATCTGGTGGTATGGGTATTTTTCAAATTCCACAAGATTTATCTCGAGAAACTACTTTTGAAGACGATTCCATAACTGATAAAAAAGAGCGGGCTCGAATTTTTGGACAATACGATCATGTTAGAGTTTATGGTCGTGATTATTTTCATAAACTTCGTTCTATTGGTTTTAGAGTCGAAGAGGTTGATTATACCTCAGCATTTTCTGAAGAAGAAACACAAAAGTATTGTTTAGCTAAAGGTGAAATTATTCCTGTGGTTTATAAATAAAAAAAAGCTGCTCTAACCCTAACTTAGAACAACTTTTTTCATTTAAGTATTAATAGCACTATTAAGACACCTTATATCTTAAAAAGTCACATTACTTTTTTTATTCAGGAAAATTATTTAAGCTCAACGTTTCTAATGCATCATTATCTGTTAAGTAAATAAAATACACCTGAAGTTCTGGGTGCTGTTCTAAAAATGAAGTCACGGCTTCTATTCCCATAGCCTGAAAAGCAGTTGCATACCCATCTGCCAACATAGCATTTGGTGCAATTACAGAAACACTCAATACATTGGTTTTAGTTGGGTAACCTGTTTTAGTATTTATAATATGTGCATATCGATTACCATTATCGTCTACTTTAAATTTACGATAAGTTCCAGAAGTAGCCATACCTTTATCTGATAGTGAGATAATTTTTGAATACGATTGCGACCCATCAAAATTAGGGTCATCAATACCAATGGTCCATGCTTTTTGGTTTTTTATATTTATCCCAGCTGCTCTTAAATCACCTCCTATATCTACCAGATAATTGTATATGCCTTTAGAGACTAAAAAATCTCCAATAACATCTATACCGTAACCTTTGGCTATAGCATTAAAATCAACATAGGTGTCATCTGGTTTTACAAAACCTTCATCTGTATGCTTTACATTATTAAAACCTACATTACGCATTAGTCTTCTAATTGTACTACTGTCTGTTAAAAACTTGTTTTTATCAGGTCCAAAATTCCAAGCATTAACTACGTTACCAATGGTTGGGTCAAAAACACCTTGTGTTTCTTCATATATTTTTTGAGACGCTTTATAAACGGTTTTGAAATGATGGTCTAATGTTACAGGTTCATTTCTGTTAAACTTAGAAATATCAGAATCCGGAATATATGTAGACATTGATGTATTTATAACTTCAAATAAGCTATCAAACTGTTTTTGGAAATTTTCAGGTTGTTCAGAATAATATTGAATGTTATAATTTGTACCGAATACAATACCAGAAGTCTTTAAATAGTGCAACTCCTGTTTTGCATGCTCATTCTCTTGTTTAGATACCTGCTTACAAGAAAAACAACATATCAAAATTGATACAATGAATATAATCTTATTCATATTTAACTTTAAAGTTTTGTTTATTAAGATTCCTGCCTACACTTCGACAATCCCGATAACTATCGGGACAGTGTGCCACACAGAAATGACAAATCAATTCAAATTCATATCAAGTACTTGAATTCCATTGTATTCAATAAGATATTCTTCGTTTAAATATATGGGTAATTCTTCACCTTTAGGGTTTCCTAAACCAACACCAGCATAAAGTACTTTTGCATCTTTATCAAAAGCATGTTTTTTAAAGGTTTCCATCCAAACCACATCAAAATTATTAGGATTATCTGGTAATAAAACAGCACGTACAATCACAAAAAAATATTGACTGTTTTTATCGATACACACAAATTGCGGATGCTTTTTTAGCTTGCTATTAATAGCCACAAACTCAAACCCTCGAGCTTCTAGATCTTTGCCTACATGGTTCATAGCTAAATTATGTAATTCTTGTTTAGTCAGTGCTGTACTCATATTCATTTCCCTTGTAAAAGAGAATCTATTTAAATCTAACAAACTTTGAGTTTGCAAAGGTAAAGCCTGGTGCAGATATTTCCGAATTAAATGTCTATTTTTACTAGCAATGAAACATTCTTTATTATATTTTACCATACTGCAAGATGCTCATTTGAATGTTCCTTATGAGCATAAAAAAACAATAACTATTAACAGATGAAACATCATCCGCTATCTAAACGTATCGGTCTTTTTTTAGGCCCTTTGTTATTTACAATTGTTCAAATTTTACCTTTTGAAATGGTTTCTGAAAAAGCAGATACGGTTATTGCTGTAGCACTTTGGATGGTATTATGGTGGATCACTGAAGCTGTTTCTATTTCTGTAACCTCATTACTCCCATTACTATTATTTCCATTATTTAAGATAATGCCTATCGCAGACGTTGGTGCTAATTACGGAAGTCCGATTGTCTTCTTATTTTTTGGTGGTTTTATTTTAGCTTTAGCCTTAGAAAAAGTTAATCTTCACAAACGTATAGCGCTTACCATTATAAAATTAACAGGCACATCTCCTAATAGAGTTATCTTAGGATTTATGATTGCCACTGCTTTTATGAGCATGTGGATTAGTAATACCGCAAGTACTGTCGTAATGTTACCAATTGCCATGTCTGTTATTAATTTATTGGTTAATGACGAAGACGGCTTTACTAAAAAAGACAAAAACTTTGCACTGAGTGTTATGTTAGGCATTGCATTTTCTGCAAATGCTGGTGGTATAGCTACGGTTATTGGCACACCGCCAAACTCGGTATTAATTGGCTTATTAGAAAACGAATACAACACTACTATTAACTTTGTAGATTGGATGCTTATTGGCTTACCATTTTCTACAACATTAATTACCATCATCTATTTTGTATTGGTGAAATGGATGTTCCCTAATAAGGGTTTGGTGTTTGATGCTTCTAAATCTGTGATTAAAACAGAGCTTAATAAGCTTGGTAAAACCTCATCAAAAGAGAAACAAGTTCTCATTACATTTGCTGTTATTGTATCGCTATGGATTTTTAGAGGAGTCATCAACAAATATATACCTGGACTGGGTTTAACAGATACTATGATTAGTATTTTTGGTGCTATTGCATTATTTGCAATACCTCATCGTTTAAAAGAAGGAGATTTTATATTAGAATGGAAAGACACTAGTAAATTAGCTTGGGGTATTTTAATTCTTTTTGGTGGTGGATTAGCTCTTGCAAAAGGCATGTCTGCTAGTGGTATTGTAGATGTTGTAGCTACAACTATTTCTAATAGTGATATTAGTATTTTGGTTATGGCTTCGTTACTTATTATACTTATGCTGTTTATGACAGAGCTTATGAGTAACGTAGCACTAACTGCAGTTTTAGCACCTGTAGTTGCAGGTATTGCTATAGGTCTAAATATTCCTATTTTGTATTTATTAATCCCTGTAACTATAGCAAGTAGTTGTGCATTTATGCTCCCTATGGCCACACCACCAAATGCTATTGTATTTGCTAGTGGTTATATAAAAGTGCATCAAATGGCTCGTGTTGGTGTTATTTTAAACCTAATTGCAGTGAGTCTTTTAATATTAATGTTTCAATTTGTTATACCATTGATATTTTAGTCTAGATGATACAATTCCAAAAACATAAGTCAAACTATTTTTATTTAGCATTATTAATTATAATGTATAACTGTATAAACAAAAACACTTTACCAGGCCCACTAGAAGCTGGCTGGAAAGGAGAAGCTGTTTGTGAAATCGTTGAAGACAATAAAGAATTAAGAGTTCTCAAATGTACTTTTGAGCCTGGTATTGGACACGAAAAACATTATCACAATCCTCATTTTGGCTACACGCTTGTTGGTGGCAAATTTAGAATAACAGATACTACTGGAATACGAAACGTTGACGTCCCAACTGGTTATAGTTTTAGTAAAAATGAAATCTCTACCCATGAAGTTTTAAATATTGGAGAGACTACTGCTGTGTTTTTGATAATGGAGTATAAATAAAAAACCAGCACTGTTATGTACTGGTTTTAATATGTTTTGATTCTCTACTAAGAGATTGCCACGCTTCTCTCGCAATGACAAATCATTTTGCAAAGTATCGCTTGGCGACTAGCCTCCGAAGTCATCAAATCTTATATGCTCATCTGGGATACCGAAATCTTCTCCCATTTTTTGCACTGCTTGGTTCATTAACGGAGGTCCACAGAAGTATAATTCTATATCTTCTGGGGCATCATGATGATTTAAGTAATTATCAATCACACAGTTATGAATAAAGCCCACAAAACCATCTCCATCATCATTAATATTTTCTTTTACTTTCCAATTATCTTCTTCCATAGGTTCTGAAAGTGCCATGTAGAATTTAAAATTAGGGAAATCCTTTTCTAATTTTCTAAAGTGCTCAATGTAAAATAGCTCTCGCTTAGAACGACCTCCATACCAATATGTTACTTTACGACCCGTTTTAATGGTTCTGAACAAATGGTATAAATGCGAACGCATTGGTGCCATACCAGCGCCACCACCAACATAAAGCATCTCACTTTCAGACTCATTAATAAAGAACTCTCCATAAGGTCCAGAAATAATAACTTTATCTCCTGGTTTTTGTGCAAATATATAAGACGATGCTACACCTGGATTAACGTCCATCCATCCATTTTTTGCTCTATCAAATGGAGGTGTTGCAATACGTACATTAAGCATAATCTCACGACCTTCAGCTGGGTAAGACGCCATAGAATATGCACGCTCAACTGTTTCGTTATTTTTCATTACTAGCGGCCATAAACCAAACTTATCCCATTCTGCTTGAAATTTATCTGCTGTTTCATGTTCTTCAGGATGTGCAGTAATATCAATATCTGAATATTTAATTTCGCACTCAGGAATTTCAATCTGTATATATCCACCTGCTTTATATCCCATATCTTCAGGAATTTCAACTACAAATTCCTTAATAAAAGACGCCACATTATAATTACGTACTACAGTAGCTTCCCATTTTTTAATACCAAATACTTCTTCTGGAATGGTAATTTCCATGTCTTGCTTTACCTTAACTTGACAAGACAAACGTGCTCCATGTGCTAACTCTTTTCTAGAAAAATGTGGAGTTTCTGTAGGTAAAGCTTCTCCTCCACCTGCTAATACATGACACTCACACTGAATACAAGTTCCGCCACCACCACACGCAGATGGTAAAAATATTTTTTCACCGCCTAAAGTAGATAATAGCGTTCCTCCTGAAGCTACCTCAATTTCGCGCTCTCCATTAATTAAAATTTTAACAGGGCCAGATGGAGATAATTTTTGTTTTACATATAATAATAAACCAACTAATGCTAGTGTAATTAACAAAAACGATGCAACAGTTGCTATGACGGTACCTATTGTACTTGCTACTAATAAAATCATATTACTCTACTACTTTAGTTGTGTTATCTGCCTCTTTTTCTATTTCAGAAACGTCAGCTAGTTTTTTATCTTCGTCTACCTCTGTAACAACTTCTACAGTTTTTTGTTCTTCTTCAACGGCTTCATCACCTCCTGTTAACATACCTCCAAAACTCATAAAACCAATAGCCATTAAGCCCGTAATAATAAACGTAATACCTAAACCTCTTAATGGACCTGGAACGTTACTATATCTTATTTTTTCGCGAATAGCTGCAATAGCTAAAATGGCTAAAAACCATCCAATACCAGAACCAATACCATACGTCGCTGCTAATCCTAATGAGGCGATTTCACGAGATTGCATAAATAATGATCCACCTAGGATAGCACAATTTACTGCAATTAATGGTAAAAATATACCTAAGGAATTGTATAATGATGGCGAAAATTTCTCCACTACAATCTCTACCAATTGTACCATAGTTGCAATGGTAGCGATAAACATAATGAAAGATAAGAAGCTTAAATCGTATTCTGCATACTCAGGACCTAACCAAGATAGTGCTCCAGGTTGTAATAAATATTGATCTAATAACCAGTTTAAAGGTACTGTTATGGCCAGTACAAAAATCACTGCAGCTCCAAGGCCAACAGCAGTTGATACTTTTTTAGATACAGCAAGGTAAGAACACATTCCTAAGAATGTAGCAAATACCATATTATCTATAAAAATTGATTTAAAAAATAACTCTACGTGTTCCATATTTTTCAGTATTAAGATCCTGTAACAAGTTCAGGATAACACTTTGTGTTAATCTTCTATTAATGCTTTATTTTTACTACGTTGTACCCAAATGATGAGCCCTACTACAATCAATGCCATTGGCGATAATAACATAAATCCGTTATTCTCATAACCAAATGCATACAGTCCTGTTTTTTCAATAGGATCACCTAGAATTGGAAAACCCAATAAGGTACCAGAACCTAATAATTCTCTAAAAAAACCAACGATAATAAGAATTACACCATATCCAAAGGCATTACCAATACCATCTAAAAATGATCTCCATGGCCCATTACCTAAAGCAAAAGCTTCAAAACGTCCCATAATAATACAGTTGGTAATAATTAATCCTACAAATACCGAGAGTGTTTTACTCAACTCGTAAGCAAAGGCTTTAAGTACTAAATCAACAATAATTACTAACGCTGCTACAACAATAAGTTGAACAATAATTCTAATTTTAGAAGGAATAATATTTCGTATTAAAGAAATAATAACGTTACCAACACCAAGTACAAATAATACTGAAATAGACATTACTATTGATGCCTCTAACTCTGCTGTAATTGCTAGAGCAGAACATATACCTAATACCTGGATTGTAATTGGGTTGTTATCCGCTAGAGGATCTAATATTAATTTGCTGTCTTTTTTAGATAAAAGTCCCATAAATTAATTTTTTAAGTTTTTAAAATAAGATAAGTACAGTTTTAAATCTGTTTTAATCATTGCTGTTACACCATCTCCTGTAATTGTAGCACCTGCAATGGCATCAACCTCATTATCTGTTTTATCATTGTTCTTTGGATCTGCATTACCTTTACGAATAGTAACGCCTTTAAACACTCCATCTTTCATTAAATGCTCTCCAATAAAATCGTCCATAAAGAAACGTTGTTTAATGTTGGCTCCTAACCCAGGTGTTTCTCCTTTGTGATCAAAATATACACCATGAATAATCATATTTTTATCTAAAGAAATGTAGCCCCAAATAGCATCCCAAAGTCCTTTCCCTCTAATTGGTACAACATAACAAGTCTGACCTTCTTCATTCTTACCTAGAAATAACGGTAGCTTTCTAATTTCACCATCTTTAGCATTATTTTGCTCTTTTTTAATGTCTATAAGATATGGCTCTTCGTTATTATTCTCTTCTTTATATTCATCTTCAGAAAGCACTCTAATTATTTTACCATCTTTAGCTTCTATAACCACTTGGTTAAAAATATTATCTTTAAATAATTTTGGTGTTTCTTCATTAGAAACAAAGATTGCTTTATTCTCTTCATTCTCATTAACACCTAAAGCGTACAAAATGTTTTTTTGCTTTTCTAAACGCTCATTTTCGGTAATCATAGGGTTTAGAGTGGATGCTAAAAATGCTAACAAAGCACCTACAACCAATACCATCCCTATGGCAAATATGACTGTATACGTATTTTTATCTGTTCTCTTTTCCATCCTTATGCAGTTTTAGCTTTTAGACGTTTCATTCTTTTCTTAACATTACCTTGAACCACATAATGGTCTATTGTTGGTGCAAACACATTCATTAATAAAATGGCTAACATGACACCTTCTGGATATGCTGGATTGAATACACGAATCATAATTGATATAAAACCGACTAAGAAACCATAAATCCATTTTCCTTTATTTGTTTGCGAAGCTGTTACTGGGTCGGTTGCCATAAAAACAGTACCAAAGGCAAAACCACCAATGAGTAAATGATGCCAAAATTCTGTACTCATTAAGCCATAGAATTTACTACTCTCAGTAATCCAACCAGAGCTTACAACTCCATTAAATATAAGTCCCATAACTAAAGCTCCAATTACTGAAGACAACATAATTCTCCAGCTCCCTATCTTAGCAAAGATTAGGAATAAAGCTCCTATTAATATTAAAAAGGTAGACGTTTCACCTATAGAACCAGGAATAATTCCAAAAAACATATCCATCCAATCATAACCTAAAACCCCATTATTCTGTGCTAAACTTCCTAAAATCGTTTCACCAGAAATAGCATCTACATTTTCACCTGCTGCAATTTGATTTGCTCTTTCTACAGCACCATGAACCCATACTTTATCTCCAGACATCCATGTCGGATATGCGAAAAATAAGAATGCACGGATAGTTAATGCAGGGTTAAGAATATTCATTCCGGTACCACCAAACACTTCTTTACCAATTACAACACCAAAAACAACAGCTACTGCCAACATCCATAATGGTGTATCTATTGGCACAATAAGTGGCACCAACATCCCTGTTACGAGATAACCTTCTTCTACTTCATGCTTTTTGATAACGGCAAATAAAAATTCGATAGCTAAACCAACTCCGTACGAAACAATAACTAGTGGCAACACTTTCCATAAACCAACAACTAAGTTATCTATCGTCCAAAAAGAAGCCCCTAAAAATCCGTTAGCCTTAGTGGTAATTTCTCCTAAAGCTATGTGATGTTGGTAACCTGCGTTATACATACCAAAGATTAAACATGGTATTAAAGCCATGATCACGGTATTCATAGTACGTTTTAAATCGTCTGCGGCCTTAATATGAGTTCCATTATGTGTGATCTCATTAGGCAAGTATAAAAATGTATGAATAGCATTAAATGCAGGAGCCATTTTAGTGCCTTTATACTTTTCTTTTAAGTTATGTAAATTACTTTTTAATCCCATATTGAATATGTTTGACCTCTCAACTGCGCTCGAGGTGACATTTTATTATCCTATCTCTTTTAGCATTAAGTCTAAACCTTCTCTAATAATTTTTTGATGTGGTTGTTTAGAAACACATACAAATTCTGTTAGTGCAAAATCTTCAGGTGCTACTTCATACATTCCTAAAGCTTCCATTTCGTCTAAATCTTTATACATACATGCTTTTAAAATTTGCATTGGATAAATATCTAAAGGAAAAACTTCTTCATAAGTTCCTGTAGTTACAAAAGCACGATGTTCTCCATTAGTATTGGTATTTAAATCGTATTTCTTTTTAGGAGACATCCAAGAGAATGTTAATGCTCTAGATGTAGATATTTTATTAAAAATTGGTTTATTCCAACCAAAAAACTCATAATCATCTCCTTCAGGAATTATTGATATTATATTACTATAATAATCTAAGTTTCCGTCTGGATTTAATTCTTTTCCACTTAACACATTACCTGATATAATACGATCATTCCCATCTTGCTCTACTCCATTATCATAAATCATAGTAGACACTTCAGATCCTATTATTGTTTTAAAATAACGTGGCTTTTTTACTGAAGATCCAACTAAAGCAACTATACGTTCAGCATTAAAACGACCTGTTAATAATAACTCTCCTATAATTATTAAATCTTGTGCATTAACTGTCCAAACTGTTTCACCTTTATTTACGGGATTTACTTTATTAATTAAAGTACCAACATTACCTGATGGATGTGGACCAGAAACTTTATATGTAGTTATATCATTTAAATCTGCTAGAGGAGAATTGGCAGTAACACCTACAGAGACATGCACACCACCATCAGTTAATTTAGACAATACAGTTACAGCTGCCTGAAGCTCTGCTTCTTTACCTTTTAAAGTAAAATCTAAGTCTGCAGCTAAAGGTGCACTTGCGTAACCAGAAATAAAAATAGCTTTTGGTGTATGCTCTACATTTGCAACAACATCGTAAGGACGTTGTTTAATAAATGCCCAACAACCAGAAGCTAATAAGTGAGCTTTTATAGTTTCTGCATTTGCATTGGCATCTAGTTTACCATGTTCTACATAACTTTGCGTTTTATCTGCAGTTATTTTAATACCGTCTATTCGACGCTTTGGTCCACGCTGTATTTCTGTTATAGTTCCAGAAACTGGTGATACAAATTTCACTGCTTCGTTCTCTTTATTATAGAATAAAGTTTCTCCAGCTTTAACTTGCTCACCTTCTTTGGCAACTAATTTAGGAATAATACTGTGGAAATCTTCGGGTCTAATAGTGTAAGTATTACTAATAATAGCATTCTCGATGGTTTTTTCGGCTTCGCCAACCAACTTAATATCTAAACCCTTTTTAATTCTAATGTCTTTTGACATATTTCTTAAAGATTAGTTATCTAAAAATCGATGCAAAAATACGAATTTTTGATACAGTTTCCATAATTATTAACACTAATTTTTATGTTGTATTTCGCTAAAAAAGCATTTCAGATTTGTTTATAATTAACATAAACTTTAATCTCTTTTAAAAATAAAATTCTTAAACAAATTAAAAATAAATAAGTATGTTAATGAATTTGTCTTAAAATATTCCAATACAATACTTGGGCACAGAATTTGTTTATATTTACAGCAAAAGGTTTTATTAATGTTAAATAAACTATACTCTATTATATTTTTGTTAGTTATTCCAACAATTGGATTCTCTCAAGTGGAAGAAATAAATCCACCAGATTTTATTAAAACCATTACGTTTAGAAGTAATACTACAGAAGGACAATTGCCTATTTTAAAATTAGGCGAAACCTTAAACTTAGAATTTGATGCACTTACTGGAGATGAAGAAGATTTTTATTATAAGATTGAACATTTTAACTTCGATTGGACTCCTTCAAATCTTATGAAGTCTGAATATCTAAGTGGCATTGATGGACAACGTATTAGAGATTACACTAACTCTTTAAACACCTTTCAAATTTACTCACATTATGATTTAACCATACCTAATCAACAAACTAGAAGATTACTTAAATCTGGTAATTACCTAATCACAATTTACGATAGTTATGACGAGATTATGTTTTCTAGAAAGTTTATGATTTTTGAAGATTTGCTTGGTGTTGGCGTACAAGTTAAACGCACAAGAAACCTCAACAACATACAAGAAAAACAGATTGTTAATCTTAAAATCAACTCTAACAATCTAAATCTTGTAAACCCAAAACAAACTGTAAAAACATTGATTATTCAAAACAATAATCTTAATGCTACTATTTCTAATTTAAAACCTCAATTTACAATAGGTAATGAATTGATTTACCGCTACGATGATGAAGCTTCATTTTGGGGAGGTAATGAGTATCTTTATTTTGAAACCAAAGAAATTAGAGGCGCTAATATTGCTGTACAATATGTAGATTTAAGAGATCTTTATCACAGTTATTTATTTAATCAAATCAATAGGTCAAAAAGACCTTATACTTATTTCCCTGATATTAATGGTAATTTTGTTATTACAGCATTAAATGTTGATGATGTAGATAGCAGAGCTGATTATAGCATTGTTCACTTTTCTCTAAATAACGAATTGCTTTTAGATAAAAAAATATATGTGTATGGTAATTATAACAACTATGCTTTAGAACCCGCTAATGAAATGATATACAATTCTGAAAAACAAGTTTACGAATGTGTTTTTCCTTTAAAGCAAGGTTTTTACAATTACAAGTATGTCGCAGTTGATGCTAATGGCAATTTAGATGAAGGAGCCATAAGCGGTAATTTTTGGCAGACTGAAAATAATTATAAGGTGCTTGTTTATTACAGAGATCTAGGAGCACGTTTTGATCGTCTTATTGGTTTTGGCGAAACAAATTCTGAAATCATCACCAATTAAAATTATCCTAAATTAATTATCATACTGTAAGTTTCTTCGGTATTTTTGACAAAAATTTTTCAATTTATTTTAAATTCAAACTATGCAACAAGACATCGATTTATTTAATGAGCTAAGTCATATCCTTTTAGAAGAAGAAAAAAACAATCCTGTAGCAAAACCAATTCCTACAACAGAATTGTTTAATGCTTTAGATTTAGACTTAAATACAGATGGCATCTTAGATGATGAGCTAAAAGCCAATTTAGCTTCTATAATAAAAAGCACTCCAAAAACTGCTTCGAAATCATTTTTCAATCAATTATTTGGTGGTAGAATGGGAAAAGCTACTCTTGGTGATTTATTATCTGTAATGCTTAATAATAGCATGTATACATATAAAGTTGCTGGTCCGCAAGTTGGTATTGAAAAAATAGTATTAAAGAATATAGCCAAACTTGCTGGCTACCCTAAAGACAGTGATGGTACCTTAGCTCCAGGAGGTTCAATGACAAATATGATGGCCATGCTAATGGCTAGAGATCTCAAGAACACAAATATAAGAGCGAATGGTATTTCTGAGAAAATGATAGTATATACCTCTGAAGCATCGCATTATTCTATTGCTAAAAATGCTGCATTAACTGGTATAGGAAGAGATCAGGTTCGTAAAATTAAAACCAATAGCAAAGGAGAAATGTCGCCTGAGCATTTAAACCAAACTATAGTAGAAGATATAAATAACGGACATATTCCATTTTTTGTTAATGCTACAGCTGGCACAACAGTTTTAGGAGCTTTTGATGATATTACAGCAATTAGCAAAGTTTGTAAAGCACACCAATTATGGCTACATGTAGATGGTGCCTATTGTGGTGGAGTTATTTTTAGCAAACAATATAAACATTTAGTTAACGGCTTAGAATTATCCGATTCGTTTAGTGTTAATGCTCATAAAATGTTAGGTACGCCTCTTGGCTGTTCTATAATTATTACAAAACACAAAGCACAATTACACCATTCATTCTCAAACGAAGCTGATTATTTATACCAAACCGACGGTGATGATTTTAACCTCGGAAAAACATCCATACAATGTGGGAGACGTAACGATGCATTAAAATTATGGACGTTGTGGAAATCTATAGGAACATCTGGTTTAGAAAAAATGGTTAATCACCAGTTTGAACTGGCACAAACTGCTAGAGACTATATTAATAACAACTCTGATTACACTTTATATAGTTTTGAAGATTCTATATCTGTATGTTTTAATTATAAAGGTATCCCTGCAAATGAGTTATGTACAGCGTTATATGAAGATTCTCAACTTATGGTAGGTTTTGGTAAATTTAACGACCAAGAATTTGTAAGAATGGTGACATTAAATACTGTTTTAGATCATAATGATATTGTAGCATTCTTTAAAACTCTCGAAACTTATGTTTCAAATCATATGCTAAAAACAGCATCCTCTTAACTGTTTTAATAGCAAAAAATACTTTATTTTAGCAAGAGGAATAGATTAAAGGTAATGGTACAACAAGTTACAAGCGGAATTAAAATTTCTGTAGAGACCAATTTTGAAGGTACATTTTATAAAAATTATAAAGTGAATTTTGCTTTTGGTTATAAAGTAACTATTGAGAACCAAAGCAAGGAAATCGTTCAGCTAAATTCTAGATATTGGAAAATTTTAGATGCTTTAAACAATGAAGAAATCGTTAAAGGTGAAGGAGTCATAGGTGAAAAACCTATTATTTCACCTGGCGAATCACATATTTATAGTTCTGGCTGTCTATTAACTTCGCCATTTGGCTCAATGCATGGTTACTATAATATGGTTAACTTATCTAATTCAAAAAAAATAAAGGTCTATATTCCTTCCTTTAAATTAAGCGCTCCTTTTTCTTTAAATTGATTTGATTCATAATCTCTTAAAAAATCAAATTTATACGTTGTATTGTTTTGTTCTATATGAAAGAATAAACAGTTAGAGTAATAAACAAATTTGTACGCTTTAGAGCTATCAAAATCTGAAGCGTCTACTTTAAATACACCATCTACATCTACATCTCCATAAGGAGATATTCGTCTAAATCGATATTCTTCTTTTTTGTTTATATCATACAATTCAAACCAAGCTCCAGAACCTATACCAGAAAGCCATTGTGCATTTTCATGTTTTTCAGCATTATGTTTAGGTTCTAAACTACCAATAAAATTAGGCTGATGGTCTTTTAAACGATCGAGAAATAAACGCAAGTTTTCTTTAACAATAGTGCTTTTAAATTCTGTAATTTCTCCTTTTTCAGAAACTTCATAAACAAAATTCTCTGTATCCGCTTTTACAGCATTTCCTCCTGTACTCGGCGTAAACCATTTGTATTTAATTAACCGTTTTCTTAGAGTCTCGTCAGTAGTTCCTGCAATGATTGTATCAGTAACAAATCGCGCACAATTACAAGCATTATCTGCAAAAGCAGCATAAGTAATAAAACCTTGTTCCTGTAAGCCATCGATATGTTGACGTGCCATCTTATAATTTACAGCATTACAGACCGAAGCCACCAATACACCATCACCGTGAGTTAATTTGGGATTCGTAGCTAAAAACACTAAAATAGATTCTAGATTTACAATAGTATCGTTTTTAATTTCTGCTTTTAATGGAAAATCTAATTCTCTGTCAGTTGTAAAACCTCTTACACGTCCATAAGGAGCTTCCGTAACATAGCGACCAAAGTCATGATACTCTAAAACACCTGTAGATTTATCAATTAAAACCAAGGCTGCGTGACCAGCTCTTACATAATTTTTCTTTCCGATACCTATAACCCGAAGAAATTTTGAATACCACTCTTCTGCCACCATTACTACGGTTTCTGGATAGCCTAGTGTTAATATAAAAGCATCATTTTGAAGCATTGTCGTTCTAAGTTGTAAATCGGTTTTTAGTAGTCCTTTTAAAAGGCGGCAACTTACAAAAATTAATTCGGAATTATGTTTTCATTAAGAATTTCAAATTAAAATAATCTATTAAATATTGTACCTTTGCTCATCAAAATTTTATAATTAAAAACACAATATAACATGGGAAAAGGATTCTTTAACGTACCGGTTGCTATTAATGAACCTGTAAAATCTTATGCTCTGGGTTCTCCTGAAAGAGAAGCTGTCGCTAAAGCATATAAAACAATGTTTAATAGTAAGACTGAAGTACCGATGTATATCAACGGAAAAGCTATTAAAACTGGTAATACGCGAACAATGTCTCCTCCTCATGATCATCAACATATTGTTGGAGAATATCATTTAGCAGAACAATCTCATGTAGACGAAGCTATTTCTACGGCTTTAGAAGCACGTAAAAGCTGGTCACAATTACCATGGGAACAACGTGCTGGTATATTTTTAAAAGCTGCAGAATTAATTGCTGGACCTTACCGAGCAAAAATTAATGCTGCAACAATGATTGCACAATCTAAAACGGTTCACCAAGCTGAGATTGATGCTGCTTGTGAGTTGATTGATTTTTTACGTTTTAACGTACAGTTTATGACGGATATTTACCACGAACAACCCGAAAGCACGAGTGATGCATGGAACCGTCTAGAATACAGACCACTTGAAGGTTTTACCTATGCTGTGACACCATTTAATTTTACTGCTATTGCTGCAAATTTACCTGCATGTATGGCTATGATGGGTAATGTTGTGGTTTGGAAACCTAGCGATAGCCAAATTTTCTCTGCTAAAGTAATTATGGACGTCTTTAAAGAAGCTGGCGTACCAGATGGTGTTATTAACGTAGTGTTTGGCGATCCTGTAATGATAACGAATACCGTTATGGCAAGCCCAGATTTTTCTGGTTTACATTTTACAGGTTCTACATTTATCTTTAAAGAATTGTGGAAACAAATAGGTAACAATATTCATAATTATAAAACCTATCCTAGAATTGTAGGCGAAACTGGAGGAAAAGATTTTATCATTGCGCATAAATCTGCAAATGCTAAACAAGTTGCTACTTCAATATCTAGAGGTGCTTTTGAGTTTCAAGGTCAAAAATGTAGTGCTGCTTCTAGAGCATACGTTCCTTCTAACTTATGGCCAGAAGTTAAAGCTTCTGTTGTAGAAGATGTAAAATCCTTTAAAATGGGATCTCCAGAAGATATGGGTAATTTTATTACTGCTGTAATCCACGAAGGTTCTTTTGATAAACTTGCAAAGTATTTAGACGCTGCTAAGAGTGATGCTGATGCTGAAATTATAGTTGGTGGTGGCTACGATAAATCTAAAGGTTATTTTATTGAACCTACAGTTATAGTCACTTCAAACCCTAAATACACAACAATGTGTACTGAACTTTTTGGACCAGTTATTACAATTTATGTTTATGATGAAAATGCATATACAGAAACATTAAAATTAGTTGACCAGACAAGTGAGTATGCATTAACAGGAGCTATTTTATCTACAGACAGATATGCAATACAAGAAGCTACTAACATTTTACAAAATGCAGCTGGAAATTTCTATATCAATGACAAACCTACTGGTGCAGTTGTAGGACAACAGCCTTTTGGTGGAGCTAGAGCTTCTGGAACTAATGATAAAGCTGGTAGTGCATTAAATTTATTACGTTGGGTATCACCACGTATGATTAAAGAGACATTTGTAACACCAACAGATTACAGATACCCTTTCTTAGGAGAGTAGTTTTTATTAAAATATCATTATATAAAAAGAACCATTCTTAATTTTTTAAGGATGGTTCTTTGTAAGCTCTTTTTAACAGTTCGACTATAATTTCAATAAAAGCAAAACACCATGGAACAGAAACTTCCACTTCCACCGTTTACATTAGAAACCGCAAAACAAAAAGTACAAGCCGCTGAAGATGCTTGGAACACTAAAAATCCAGAAACTGTTTCTAAGGCTTATACTGTTGATACCGAATGGAGAAATAGAGATACATTTATTAATGGCAGAGATGAAGTTGTATCTTTTTTAACTAATAAATGGAATATTGAACGTAACTACAAATTAAAAAAAGAACTTTGGGCTTTTACTGAAAATAGAATTGCAGTACGTTTTGAATACGAATTTCAGAACGCTGAAGGTAATTGGTATAGAGCTTATGGTAATGAAAATTGGGAGTTTAATGAAAACGGTTTAATGCAAAAACGTTATGCCAGTATTAATGATCTTCAAATTAAAGAAACAGATCGAAGACTTTAATCTTTTATTTATGCTTCAATGGTAGATATACCACTTTTTTAGTTTCAAAAAAATCTTCTTTAAAATAATCGGTTAAAGGAAAAATTTTAACCGTTGTGTATTGTTTCAATTCTTCCTTTAGATCTCCACCTTTAAGGTATAAAATTCCATTTTTAAATTGGTTTTTCTGATCTTTTTTAATTTTACCTTTCACCCATTTAGTAAACTCTGGCATTGCAGTTACAGCACGACTTACAATAAAATCGAAAGTTTCATTAATAGCTTCTACTCTACTATGCGTCGTTTTAATATTTTTTAATTCTAACTGTTCTGCAACACTATTAACAACCTTCAATTTTTTATTAATGCTATCTACTAAATGAAATTGACAATTAGGAAATAATATAGCTAATGGCACTCCAGGAAAACCACCTCCAGTACCTACATCTAAAACAGAAGAGCCATCAGCAAAAGGCATCACCTTAGCAATTGCTAAAGAATGTAAAACATGTCGTAAATACAACTCATCAATATCTTTACGAGAGACTACATTTATCTTACTATTCCAATCCTTATAAAGATTTTCTAAGGCTTCAAATTGTTGTATTTGTAATTCTGTAAGGTTAGGAAAGTATTTTAGTATGAGCTCCATTGTCAATATTTCTGCAAAAATAGTTAATTTAAATATTGATATTTTAACTAAACTCCAACAAAAGCGTACAATTATTAATTATCTTTGCCTACTATATAATGAATGTTAGCTTATATTCGTTATGTGAAAACGTATAAAATAGTATGAATACACCAAAAGCTTTATCATTCTCAAGAAAAGATTCTGCAAAATTCTTCAGAACACTTAATAAGCGAGTTAACGATTACTTTAAAGAAAATAACATAAAACGTACAGGTAATTATAAATTATGGATTAAAACAATAGTAATGTTTGCTATATTTTTAACTCCATATTTTTTACTCTTAACTTTAAATATTCCAACTTGGATACAAGTTTTATTAACAGTTGTTATGGGAGTTGGCATGGCAGGCGTTGGCATGAATGTAATGCACGATGGTAATCACGGTTCTTTTTCTAACAAAGAATGGGTAAATCGATTAATGGGAAGTAGCATATACATTTTAGCAGGAAATGTTTACAACTGGCAAGTACAACATAATGTATTACACCATACATATACTAATATACATGGCCATGATGAAGATTTAGAAGCAGGACGCATTCTTCGTTTTTCTGAACATGCTAAATGGTATAAACATCATAAATTTCAACATTACTATTCTATTTTGCTATATGGTTTATTAACTATAAACTGGGCAATTACAACAGATTTTCAACAGATGAAGCGTTACATGCAACGCAAATTGTCTTATGGCAAATTCCCGAATCCAGTAATGAATTGGAGTAAATTAGTCATCTCAAAACTTATTTATATTGCTATGTGGATTGCCATTCCTATTTTTCTAACAGATTTAGCGTGGTATGAGGTCGTTATCGGATTTTTAATTATGCATTATGTTGCAGGCTTAATTTTAAGCGTTGTTTTTCAGTTAGCACATGTTATGGACGAAGCAGAAATGCCAATGCCTGAAAAAGATGGGATGATGAAAAACACTTGGGCTATACATCAGTTAAAAACAACCGTTAATTTTGGAGCAAAAAGTAGAATTATAAATTGGTATACTGGTGGTTTAAACCATCAAGTAGAGCATCATATCTTTCCTCATATTAGCCATATTCATTATGGTAAAATTGCTGAAATTGTAAAAGAAACTGCAAAAGAATTTAATTTACCATATAAAGAATATAAAACAACACGTAAAGCTATTATTGCGCATTTTAAATTTCTGAAAGAAATGGGTACTAAACCCGTTGTAACTATTTAATCAACTTTTTTATTTCATTAGCATGAATAACCTTTCTGATAGAATTAATAATCTATCTACTTCAGCAACCTTGGCGATGGCAGCAAAAGCAAGAGAGCTACGCGCAGAAGGAAAAGATATTATAGGCCTTAGTTTAGGCGAACCTGATTTTAGCACACCAAATTTCATTAAAACTGCCGCAATTGAAGCTGTAAATGAAAATTACAACAGCTACACACCTGTTGATGGCTATGTGGAATTAAAGGATGCTATTATTAATAAGTTTAGACGTGATAATAATTTAAATTACGACAAATCTCAGATTGTAGTCTCTACAGGTGCAAAACAGAGTTTATTTAATATTGCTTCCGTAATGTTAAATGATGGAGATGAAGTTATTTTACCTTGTCCGTATTGGGTAAGTTATTCTGATATTGTAAAACTTAATGGTGGAGTTCCTATTGAAGTAGAAACCTCTATTACTAATGATTTTAAAATGACGGCTGAGCAATTAGAAGCTGCCATTACACCAAAAACTAAAATGATTTGGTACAGTTCACCTTGCAATCCAAGTGGTTCTGTTTATAGCAAAGAAGAACTTAGAGCTTTAGCCGACGTATTACAAAAACACCCAAATATATATGTAGTTTCTGATGAAATCTACGAACACATCAATTTTGTTGGAGACCATATTTCTATGGCATGTTTTGATGATATGTTTAATAGAACCATTACTGTAAATGGTGTATCTAAAGCATTTTCTATGACGGGTTGGCGCATAGGTTATATCGGTGCACCAACAGAAATTGCAAGAGCTTGTAATAAAATGCAAGGGCAAGTAACTAGTGGTGCTAATTGTATTGCGCAACGTGCAGTAATAACAGCATTAAACGAATCGCCATCTCGCATTCAACATATGATCGATGAGTTTAAAACAAGACGCGAACTTGTTTTAGGTCTATTTAGAGCTATCGATGGCTTTAAATGTAATGAGCCTGAAGGTGCCTTTTATATTTTTCCTGATGTATCTGACTATTTCGGAAAAACACTAAAAGGAAAATCTATAAACAATGCGTCTGATTTTTCCATGTACCTTTTAGAAGAAGCTAATGTAGCAACAGTTACAGGTGAAGCTTTTGGAAACCCAAACTGTATTCGTATTTCTTACGCTGCTTCTGAATCGCAAATTAAAGAAGCTGCAAGACGTATTAAAACCGCATTAGATAAATAAAGGTTATTTCTTTTAATATATACAAAAGACTAATGTCAGGTTGAGCGCAGTCGAAACCTATTTTGAATACTAGGCTTTAAAGATCTTTTTGATTGCGCTCAGTGTGACTCTTCATTTTTATAGAGATGAAGCAATTAATTATTGAATTCTTAAATCAAACTCACGATTTAGTTAAAACAATTAAAGCTACTATTAAACCAAAAAATCCTATTAAGGTTACCACAGTTATTTTTACCCACCAAATCTGACGCTCCATTTTCATGCGTTTTCTAATAGCACTTAATTGTTTATTAGTTGCTTTAGGCAAATTATATTCTGTTTTCTCTTCACATATAGATGTTCTTAAACGTAATGTGTTTTTAAACTTATCTCTTTTAAGAAGTAATTTTCTATTATTCTTAATTGTTAAATTCATTGCTAAGATTGACATAATACTGCTATTTAAAGGATTAAACATGAGTTAATTTCAAAGAGATGATCTCTAAAAATCGTGGAAAAATGCATAAAAAAAAGGCACTTTTACAAGCACCTTTTAAGATTATTTATGTTTTTTAGGATTAAAACAGTATTGCCAATGTAATTACAAATATTGAAAGTTTTAATACCATATCCATATGGTTGACCATATTGAATCTCTTATGTTTAAGATGCTGTCTTACACCAAATACAGATGTCGAAGAAGAATTAGTTAAGTTCTGTTTAACTACTGATTTGTAAGTAGAATTTAATAAGTGTTCATTATTGAATACAAATTCTTTTCTTGTTCTGGGTGATGGTTCTGTTTCTTGTTGTGTTAATACTAATTCCATGATTGATTATTTTTTAATTGATTACACTTATATGACGCCATATTAAATAAAATGTTACAGAGTATAACGAATATGTTATGTTATAATTAATCAAAAAACTATGGAAATATCAGTAAATACTGATGGTTCTTAAAATTGAAAAAAAATGAAAAAATAACGCTCTATTATCTATTTCGCCAGAAAAAAGGAGTTAATAAAATAAGCACTGTAAACAATTCTAATCGACCTAAAAGCATTAAAAAAGAAGCCCACCATTTTGCTAAAGGTGGTAATGCTGCATAATTATGTGTAGGTCCAAAATCCCCTAAAGCTGGCCCAACATTTCCTAAACTTGAGGCTGACAAACCAATCGCCGATTCAAAATCCATTTGAAACATTGAAAACACTAAAGCTCCGAAAATAAAGAAAAGCATATAAACAATAAAGAACCCTAGTATATTAAATACAATATCACCAGACACAGATCTGTTATTATAACGTACTGGCAATATAGCGTTAGGATGAAGTGCACGTTTAAATTCTAAAAAACCATTTTTAATTAAAACCAAATGACGCACTACTTTTATACCACCAGCTGTACTACCTGCAGATCCTCCTAAAAACATGAGTCCAAAAAAGAAAACCGTTAAAAAAGGAGTCCATAAAGTATAATCTGCAGTTACAAAACCTGTTGTTGTAATAATGGCTAATACTTGAAATAAACCATGTCTTACAGCGCTTTCAAACTCACCCATAACCATAGGATGATCTATCGAGGATTGCGATGGGTCCGCATTAAAATATATGATTAATGCAGCAATCGCAGTAAATACAATTATAAATTTAAAGTAAATTTTAAATTCTTCGTCTTTAATGATTTTTTGCACTTTACCTTTAAATGCAAAATAACTCAACACAAAATTAGTACCTGCTAAAAACATAAATACCATAATGATATATTGAATAGCCGGATTAGAATTCCAATGCGCAATACTATCATTTTTAGTTGAAAATCCGCCTGTAGACAAAGTACTCAAAGCATGGTTAATAGCATCGAAAAAAGACATTCCCGCCACTTGTAACAATAGTGTTTCTGCAATGGTATAACCTACATAAATTAGCCACAAACGTTTTGCTGTATCTGTAATTCTAGGGTGTAATTTATCGCCACTAGGTCCTGGAGCTTCTGCTGCAAAAAGCTGCATACCTCCAATACCTAACAATGGCAAAATAGCAATTGCTAATACAATAATACCCATACCACCAATCCAATGTGTTGTACTACGCCAGAAGAGTACTCCTTTAGGCACACTTTCAATATCATTCAAGATACTTGCACCTGTTGTGGTATAACCTGATATAGTTTCAAAAAACGCATCCGTAAATAAAGGTATCGCTTCAGTAATAAGATAAGGAAGTGTTCCTGTTAAAGACATTACAATCCAACCAAAAGCGACTACAATATAACCTTCGCGCTTATTCATCTCTTTGCGATGCTTTCTTGTGCCTATCATTAGCGCTGCGCCTATAAGTAACGTTATCAGCGCAGATAGAAGTAATTTAAAAGTAACACCATCTTTATAGATTAAACTAATTAAGGTAGCAATAGCCATAAAACCGCCATTAAATAACAGCAATAATCCAAAAAAATGGAAAATAATTTTATAATTAAGTTTTATGCGAGTCATAAACTAAGAGAAAAACTTTTCAACTTGAGATATTGAGCGAGGTAAGCAGCAAACGACTACTCTATCTCCTGCTTCAATTTTAAAATCCCCTAACGGGATTAATCCTATTCCGCTTCTTATAACGCCTCCAAAAATGGCCGAACGCGGAAAATTAAGTTCTTTAATTATTTTGTTAGTAATCTTAGAGTTTGGTTTTACAACAAACTCTAATAATTCTGCATTCATATTTGTCAACTTGGTCATAGCAACCACTTCGCCTTTACGTATATATCTAAAAATATTGTTGGCCGCAAGGAGTTTTTTATTTATTAAAGTATCTATACCTATAGACTGTGACAGTTGATAATAATCCATATTTTCAACTAAAGCAATGGTTTTTTTTACTCCTTTAGATTTTGCTAAAAGACAAGACATAATATTTGTCTCTGAGTTTCCTGTTACAGATATAAAGGCATCCATATCAGAAATATTTTCTTCTTCTAAAATATCTACATTTCTTCCGTCACCACATATAACCAAAGCATTAGGCAAATCATCAGCCAATTCTTCAGCAATATCTTTTCTACTTTCTATAATTTTAACATTTTTACTCTGGCCAAGGTCTTTTGCAGTTTTATAACCTATTTGACTACCGCCAAGAATCATAACATCTTTTATTTCAACTTTAACTTTCCCTGATAAATCAAACAACTCTTGATCACCTCCTTTAGAAGTTACAAAAACAACCTTATCACCTTCTTTAAAAATAGTGTCACCTCTAGGAATTATCGTATACTGTGTGCCAAAACGTTGAATTGCTATAGGAATAAAATGAAGTTCAGAGTACAATTCTGCAGCTTCCTTTACTGTTTTTCCAACAAAAGCCGCAGTACGCGATATACGCAAACCTAGCATTGTAAGTGCTCCTTCTTCAAATTCATAAGTATCATTAAACCCATACTGATTTAATAACAACTCTATTTCTGAAGCAGCAAGTGACTCTGGTGAAATTAACTCATCTATACCAAACTTAGAGAAGCTTACCGTTTCTTTATTATCTATAAATTCTGTATTAGAAATTCTTGCGATTGTTTTTTTAGCTAATAATTGTTTGGCTAAAGCACAAGCTGTAATATTTGTAGTTTCGGATGAGGTTACAGCAATAAATAAATCTGCTATTTCTATACGAGCTTCTCTTAATGTAGTTATAGAAGTTGCATCGCCTTTTATTGTTTTAATGTCTAGATGTTCTCCCGCATAAGTAAGTCCATCTTTTTTATTATCAATTAAAGTGATTTCTTGCGACTCGAATGATAATAATTTAGCCAAATGAAACCCTACTTCACCAGCGCCTGCAATAATAATTTTCATTATTTCTTATTTCCAAAAACATACAAATATACATTTATTTTTGAGTGAAACATTGATTTTTAAACCAATATAATATTTAAACAACATCTGTAAAAATCTAATAATAGGTTATATTTGCAAAAAAAATTAATGACCGAAAAAGTTAAACCCTATAAAGACAGCGCGCTTAACAAAAAGCAACAGGTCACTAAAATGTTTGACACCATTTCTAAAGAATACGATGGGTTAAATCGTGTGATTTCTTTTGGCATTGATGTTAAATGGAGAAATAAGGTTGTTAAAATTGTTGCTGATAAAAACCCAGAAACCATATTAGATATAGCCACAGGAACTGGTGATCTTGCTATAAACTTAACTAGTACTAACGCTAAGCAAATTATTGGTTTAGATATTAGTGATGGCATGCTTGAGGTTGGGCGTCAAAAAGTTAAATCTAAAAATTTAGATGGTATTATTGATATGGTTATCGGAGATTCTGAAGACTTACCATTTGAAGACAATAGTTTTGATGCTATAACAGTAGCTTTTGGTGTTAGAAATTTCATGAATCTAGACAAAGGGTTATCCGAAATTTTAAGAGTTTTAAAACCTAACGGAGTCTTTGTTATTTTAGAAACTTCAGTACCTACAAAACCTTTTTACAAACAAGGGTATAAATTCTATTCAAAATATATATTACCAACTATAGGCAAGGTGTTTTCTAAAGATCGAAGTGCTTATAAATATTTATGTGAATCTGCTTCTGTTTTTCCATATGGAGAAGCTTTAAACAATATTTTAAAACAAATTGGGTTTATAAATGTCGAGGACAAACCTCAAACATTTGGTGTAGCTACAATTTACACAGCATCTAAAGCATAATATGAAAAAATTAATTAGTGTTGTAATCATTTTATTAATCTCTAGTAATAGTTTTGCACAACTATTCACTAAAGAAAAAATACCTAACCTAGAAAACATGGACAAAAAAATATTGTCTTGGGGTTATTTTTTAGGTTTTAATAGTTACGATTTTCAGTTTAATTACGAGCAAGATTTAGATGATATCTTAGTTGACACTACAGTTGGTTTTCAAGTTGGTTTAACCGGTGATTTAAGATTAAATGACCATCTTAACTTGCGTCTAGAGCCAGGTGTGTTTTTTACGACACGTAATTTACAATACAATGAAAGTGCTTTTGGAGGTATAGATTTTAGGGCTTCTGACTTAATTAGAGAGGTAAAGTCAACGTATATACATGTTCCGTTATTATTAAAGTTTTCTGCCAATCGCATCAATAATTTTAGGCCTTTTATTGTAGGTGGATTATCTACAGCTATAAATTTATCTAGTAATGAAAACAATCCAGATGATAATAGTTCAGGCGAATTTAGAACGACAAATAGCAACTACTTTTATGAAATAGGCTTTGGTATAGATCTATACCTTACTTATTTTAAATTTACACCATCAATCCGTGGAGTGTTTGGACTTAATGACGAACTGGTTAGAGATGAAGATCCTAATAGTCCATGGACTGGCAATGTTAGATCAATGAAAACAAGAGGCATCTTTATTAATTTCACTTTTAGATAAAAGAACGTTTAAATTCACTTAAGCAAATTGAAGTTGCTGTAGCTACATTTAAACTTTCAGTTGCTTTTAAGTTTCCAAACCTTGGGATTGTCAATTTAGTATCTACTAATGTTTCTATGGTTTTTGAAATACCATTTGCTTCATTTCCTAAAATTAAAATACCTTCTTCAGGCAAAACAGATTCATAAATAGATTCACCCTCTAAAAAAGTGCCAAATTTTTCGATTTTAGATGCCTTTAAAAAATCTTCCAACTCTATATAACTAACATTAACTCGAGTTAAAGAGCCCATTGATGCTTGTACTACTTTAGTATTATAACAATCTACTGTTGTTTTACTACAGATTAAATCTTTAACACCAAACCAATCGCAAAGCCTAATAATAGTCCCCAAATTTCCTGGATCTCTAACAGCATCTAGTGCAATTATAAGTTTTGAATCTTCTATCGGTTTACTAACAGGTATCTTAAAAATAGCTAAAGCTGTATTTGGTGATTTTAATTGGCTTATTTTTTTTAATTCTGCTTCAGAAATTACAGTTGTACGACTTTCATCCGTATCAAAGATTGAAGTTATTGTATAAATATGTTGTAATTCTATTTTAGAATTTAAAAACTCTGTAATCCCTTTTACACCTTCTACCGTAAATAATCCGTGTTGCTCTCGGAATTTTTTTTGAGTTAAACTTTTAATTAACTTTATCTGATTCTTTGATAACATTAAAATGTCTTTACATTTGTTAACGCAATAATAGTTTAAAAATTAATACTTTTTTGGACTAATTTTTGTTTAGATAAAACAATATCAAAAAAATTGATATAAAATTTGAATTCTAAGTACAGCAAAACAACAACTAATATAAGTTATGTATCGGCAATACATAAGAGTTTAGCTCTGCTATTGCTGGTATTTATATTTTCTTGCAACGCTGTAAAGCATGTTAAAGACGGCGAGCATTTATTAACTAAAAACACTATTGAAGTTGACGGTAAAGTTAACACTGAAGAACGTGTTAATAATATTCCGCTTCAAAAACCAAATACAACATTACCTATTCCGTTTACAAATATTCCTTTTAGACTGCACATACACAATCTCGCAAGACCTAATATAGACTCTATTCTTCAAACTAAAGTGTATGATGATTCTTCTAAAGTGAGACGCAAAACAAAATTGCTGTCTAGAAAACAATTAGATAAAGAAATCTTATCTCGTAAAAAATTTAATGCTTGGTTAAAAAGAAGCGGAGAAGCACCAACCATATTAAGTGAAGACCGTACTGAAAGAACTAGTGAACGGTTACGAAAATATTATTACAAACGTGGTTTTATAGATAATACTGTTGATTTTGAAATACAACGTGACTCCAACAAACGTGCTCAGGTAAAATACACTGTAAACAAAAACGCCCCATATACATTAGATTCATTGATAACCAACATTAAAACTCCAATAATTGATTCTATATATAATAGAAATACAAATACCTCTTTTATTAAAAAAGGACAACAATATGATGAAGACAATTACATTAAAGAGATTGGACGTATTAATAATTTAATGCGTAATTCTGGAGTCTATCATTTTACACAAGATTATTTACGTGTTGAGATTGATACATTTAAGACAACAAATACTTTTAATGCAGAACTCTTTATAACTGACAGAGTTATAAGAGATGACAACAATAATACGCGCACAGAGCCTTTTAAAGTCTATAAAATTAAAGATGTAAATATTTTTACAGATGCTACTAATGAGAACAGAATAGCTAATAAAAAAATTACAGATAGTATTACTAGTAACGGATATCGTCTGTACAGCTACGATCAACTTAAATTTAAACCTCAAGCATTAACTGACGCTGTTTTTATTGAAGAAGGCAGTCTCTACAGAGATATTGATCGTACAAGAACATCTCGTTATCTTAACCAATTACAAATGTTTAAATCCTTAGGTATAGATTATATTCCTAATGAACAAGACACGACTTTAACAGCTAATATTTATTTATCTCCAGATAAAAAATATTCTTGGACAAATGAAGTCAATTTATCCCAAAGTAATATCCAAACTGCTGGTGTAGCTCTGAGTACAGGCTTAAAAATTAGAAACGCTTTTAAAGGTGCAGAGACTTTAGATATTTCATTTTTAGGGTCTATTGGAGCTTCAAGAAATAGTAATGCAAATGATAGTGGTGTATTTTTTGACATTAACGAATTTGGAATCACAGCTGCGCTAACTATTCCACGCTTTTACATTCCTTTCAATACAGACAGAATTATACCAAAATTTATGTCTCCTACTACCAAAATCAATATTACAGCCACTGGACAACAGAATATTGGGTTGGATAGACAAACCTTATCCTCTGTTTTTGCTTATAATTGGTTTCCTTCAAATGCTGTGACTAACAATCTTGAATTATTTAATATTCAATATGTACGAAACTTAAACGTTGGCAATTACTTTGATGTTTATGCAAATTCCTTTAATCGACTAAACACAATCGCTCAAGATATTGGTTTTATAGGCAGTGATGAAATTCTATTAATAGATGATCCTAGATCTTTTGAACCTGCCAATACATTTATACAAGAAGTAATCGATGGAAATACATCATTAACACCTGATGATAACGATTTTATTGCCGTCAGTAATATTGAAGAACGAAGACAACGATTAACAGAAGACAACCTTATTATATCTACAAATTTTGATTATAAGAAAGATTGGAGAACTAATAATACCAATAAATTTTCTTCATTTAAATTTCATGTTGAGCTTGCAGGAAATATTTTATCTTCTATATATAATTTAACAGGAAGTCAAAGGAATGAAGATGGACGTTTCGAAGCTTTAGGCGTAACATTCTCTCAATATTTTAAAACGGAATTCGATTATATTAAATATTGGGACTTTGGCGGTAAAAACATTTTAGCTATGCGTAGCTTTTTTGGCGTTGCTATTCCGTATGGAAACTCAGATAATATTCCTTTTGCTGAAAGTTATTTCGCTGGTGGCCCAAACGATAATAGAGCTTGGACTGCTTACGATTTAGGTCCTGGTCGTTCTCAAAATATTGAAGAATTTAATGAAGCCAATCTAAAGTTACATTTTAGTTTAGAACAACGTTTTAATCTTTTTGGAAGTATTGACGGAGCTATTTTTATTGATGCTGGTAATATTTGGAATGCATTTGGAAATGTAGATGATGACCCTGATTCAACATTTAATAATCTAGAAGATCTACAAGACATTGCAGTCGGTAGCGGTTTTGGTATAAGATATGATTTTGATCTCTTCGTATTACGTGGAGATATTGGTTTTAGAACCTATGATCCTTCATTAAATCAAAGTAATCGATGGTTTAGAGATTACAATTTCGGAAATGCCACATATAACATAGGAATTAACTATCCTTTCTAATATTACTCTTAAAAGACTAAATCGTTTTCGTAAAAATATTGAGCATATAGTCTAATGAGATATAGACTTACTCTCTATTTTTATGTATTTTTGATATCTTATAATCGCAATAAATAAAAACATGAGTCATTCTATAAAACCAGGAGTTGCTACAGGCACAGAAGTACAAGCTATTTTTAATTTAGCTAAAGCAAAAGGGTTTGCATTACCCGCAGTAAATGTTGTAGGCTCTAACTCTATCAATGGAGTTTTAGAAACTGCTGCTGCTTTAAATGCGCCTGTAATTATTCAGTTTTCAAATGGAGGTGGCGTTTTTAACGCTGGTAAAGGTTTAAGTAACGAAAATCAAAAAGCAGCTATTGCTGGTAGTATTGCAGGAGCAAAACATGTTCATCAAATGGCAGAAGTTTATGGCGTGCCTGTTATTTTGCACACAGATCATTGTGCAAAAAAACTTTTACCTTGGATTGATGGGTTATTAGATGCTAGTGAAACACATTTTGCCGAAACAGGAAAACCTTTATATAGCTCTCATATGATTGATTTAAGTGAAGAACCACTTGAAGAGAATATTGAAATATGTAAAGCGTATTTAGAGCGTATGAGTAAAATGGGAATGACTTTAGAAATTGAACTTGGCATTACAGGTGGCGAAGAAGACGGAGTTGACAATAGTGATGTTGATGAATCTAAATTGTATACACAACCTGAAGAAGTAGCATATGCTTATGAAGAATTAAGTAAAGTTAGCGATCAATTTACTATTGCTGCTGCATTTGGAAATGTACATGGGGTTTATAAACCTGGAAATGTAAAATTAACCCCAAAGATTCTTAAAAACTCGCAAGAATATATATCAGAAAAATATGGTGTAGAACATAATCATATCGATTTTGTATTCCATGGTGGTTCTGGTTCTACGGTTGAAGAAATTAGAGAAGCTATAGGTTATGGTGTTATAAAAATGAACATCGACACTGATATGCAATACGCATTTATGTCTGGTGTTAGAGATTATATGGCTGATAAAACAGCCTATTTACAGACTCAAATTGGCTCGCCTGATGGTCCTGATTCTCCGAATAAAAAACATTACGACCCGCGTGTTTGGTTACGTAAAGGTGAGAACACTTTTGTTGAACGTTTAAAAAAGGCATTTGAAGACCTAAATAATGTAAATACTTTATAAATTTGCATCCACTAACTATACGAACTAAATACAAATAGGATGGCTTGGTTTAAGAGAAAAGATAAAGGCATACAAACCGCTACTGAAGAAAAAAAAGATACTCCCAAAGGACTTTGGTATAAATCTCCTACCGGAAAAATTATAGATACCAAAGAGCTTGAACAGAATTTCTATGTTAGTCCTGAAGATGGTTACCACGTAAGAATTGGAAGTAAAGAGTACTTTGAAATTCTTTTTGACGATAATAAATTTAAGGAGTTAGATACTGGATTAACGTCTAAAGATCCTTTAAAATTTGAAGACACTAAAAAATATCCTGACCGCTTAAAAGCTGCTCAAGCTAAAACCAACCTTAAAGATGCTGTAAGAACCGCCATAGGAAAATCTAAAGGCAAAGATTTAGTTATTGCTTGTATGGATTTTACTTTTATAGGTGGATCTATGGGAAGTGTTGTCGGAGAAAAAATTGCACGTGCAGCTGATTATGCTTTAAAGAAAAAGCTACCATTTATGATTATTAGTAAATCTGGTGGTGCTCGTATGATGGAAGCGGCATTGTCTTTAATGCAATTAGCAAAAACTTCTGTAAAATTAGCACAGTTAGCTGATGCTGGCATACCTTACGTTTCATTATGTACAGACCCTACTACTGGAGGTACAACAGCTTCATTTGCAATGTTAGGAGACATTAATATTTCTGAACCTGGAGCTTTAATTGGTTTTGCTGGACCACGTGTGGTAAGAGATACCACAGGTAAGGAATTACCAGAAGGGTTTCAAACTTCTGAATTTTTATTAGAACACGGGTTTTTAGATTTTATCACGCATAGAAAACACCTTAAAGATAAAGTAAATCAATATATCGATTTAGTAACTAATCAACCAATAAGAGCATAAAAAAAGCGACCCAATGTGGTCGCTTTTCATTTATAAATTAACTTTTATTTCTTTATGATTTTTAAATTGAAATCCCTTTCGTTAGTGCTAACTTTAATATAGTAAATTCCTGCACTCAACCCTTTAAGGTTAATTTGTACTTTATCTGAATCTTTTAAATAAGAAATTTCTTTTACTTTCACCATTAATTGGTCAAATATTAAAACTTTATCTATTTTTAAAAATTCTTTTTTAACATTAGTTTTTCTAGATCTTAATGAAATATTAACTAAATCATCGGAAGGGTTAGGGTAGACATTTATAAACTTTTCATCTAATATTTCTGAAGAACGAGAAGGAGTTATCCCAATCCCACCTTTGCCACCTGATGAATCATGTGTTATGTAATCAGAATATGTTGAACCAACACCACATTTGTTTTGACCTTTTAATCTAACATATCCATTGATACCACCTGTGCCTGTAAAAGCTACTATTCCATTAACAGAACTAGAAGTTTGCAATTGTTGCCAATTAAATGAAGAAAAATTAAATGAACTTACTGTAGAATAAGGAAGAGGCAAATCCCACATATAGGATGTAGCTCCATCTATATTTCCTGATAAATAATTAACAACACTTCCTGTTAAAACTTGTCTTGGTCCTGAAAACCCATTTGGATTTGTTGGTTTACCTAACCATACCTCTTTTTCAACTTCTATATTATTTTCAAAAATCGCTTTTATTGTACCAAAACTTCTATGGTCAGAATTTGTTCTGATAGTAATTGAATTACCTGTACTACTCAAAATTTGTATATTATTAGAAACTTCCCAAGTAGCAACATTTCCCGGTACTTTACAATTATTAAATGTATAAGTTTCTATTTCTCCACTGCAAATTATTTCTTCTCCAATTAAGTTATTCGAATTAACTGGAAAATAAGGATCTTGTGTATTACCAGCTAATTCTTGCAATAGCCAATTAACACTATTTTCTGTAAAAGAAGTATGTTGTTCATTTACTTTAGGTCCAAAATAACTATCAAAAGGAATTTCATTAGAGCAAACTAAATTTCTATCTAGCTTTTGTCCCCAATTAAAATTAGGATTATTAAAACCTAATGCACTAACTGTAGGTATAAAAGAGTGCACTTGCTTATTAGTACGAGACTCAAAATGATCTCCCCAAATACCAAATAGACCAAGTGCAAATTCCCCAAAGTTTAATCCATTATCCCAATTTGAAATACCTACACTTTGACCAATAACTGAGTTATGAATCTGATCTTCGCTATTAAACAAACCTCCTGGCAATACATCTAGACTACCTCTAGGATTGTTATTAGTATAAGAAGCTGTTCTTAAGGGCTTTAATTCTCTCCATAATCTTGCAACTTGTTTATTAACTCCAATAGATGGCATATAATTGGTATTCATTTCAGCAACTTTAATAGTCCACCAAAGTTGATCTACAAAACCGTGTACTCTAAAATCTTCTTCTGCTTCAACACCAACTTTTACACCTTCTAATGATCCATTAACTATTGCTATTTTTCTTAAATTTTGTGGATACCCATTAGAGTTTGGCAAACCATTTGATTCCATATTATTATAATACTGTTGATGAACTGGTGAGCCTCCATTTAAATAATCTGGTAAATGATTAATTAAATGTTGTTCTATTAATTGTTGATTAGATGCTGTAGATTTTAATTGATTAAAATAAAAATCTTCAGCAGCAACGCTATCACCAAAGACATCTAACAAATTTATCATAGACTGAATACCCATTGGTATATTAGCCCCTAAATGTGGACTATCAATACTTACCCATAAACGTGTATTATGATTAATATTGTGTTTCTCCATATAAGCAAGCGCATAACGGCTTATTTGTCCGCCCATACTAGGACCAACAATAACTAATTCTTCACTGCTATTATTTGTAAACAATGTATTATTTAGGTGCTGATAAAGTGAAACATGGCTTAATGCATTACGCTCTATATAATCTGCACCGCCGTCTATTACCTTAGTCCCTCTTGTATAAGTAGGCTGATTGACTAAAATGACATCATAACCAAGATTTCTTAAAACAGGAATTAGTTCTTGTTTAGTTCCTTGGTTATCAAAATAAATCATGAATTCTTCTATAGATGTATGCTCTCCTGAAGGCAGTGGAGAATCTTCATCTTGTATTTTTCGTTTATCGCCAGGGTCGAACCCATCAATTATTATAATAGGCTTTAAAAGGGTACGTTGGGCATTACCTCCATTAGTATGATAAAACACTCTATAGTCTAGCTCCCCAAAAATTGGAGATGTTTCATCATAACCTTGAAATGGTATTGTAGACACAAAGCCTTTTACATCTTCAACGAGGGGATCTGTTCTATTTAATACACTTGTTTTATTTACTATAGATGAATTCGTTTTTACATGAAATTTCCCATAAGTAATCTTGGTAGTACCGTCTTCATAAGTTGCTTCAAAGGTTATTTTTTTATAACCACTTTCAGCATACTGTATAACTAATTCATTTTGTTTATAGTTGTTTTTAGAGTATATAATATAATTTTCGTTAGTATCAAAATTTGCTTTTATAGATTCTATTTTATTATTGTGGTCTTCAAAAAATAATTTCTTTTTAAACTTAAATGTTATTAAAGATCCAACAGCATATTTTAAAAGTGGTGAAATAATTAATAGATCCTCACTAAGGAACGGAGGATTGTCATTAATTTGAGTAAAAATATTACCATTAAAGCTTAATGCTCCCAATGATTCATCTTCACTATTATAGTTAAGTCTATATAGTGTATTATGTATTACACCTATATCTACTATGCTTAAATCAGCTTCTTCTTTGTAATCTTTCCTAGCCTGTTTTGCTGGTTTATATTTATCTTTTTTTGAAGATTTATATAACTCTTGCAATGCTTGCTCAAAAAAACTTAAAGTGCTTTCATTCCTAGTCTCATTATTAAAGCCAACTAAATTGGCTAAGGGAGTAGTCCTCTCATAAAGAAAAGAAGACTTTAATGTTTTTTTGTCTATGTTTATAAGCATACTATCAATATCTGGCTCTGGCACATTGATTTCTTGAGCATAAAATAAGTTAATAAATAGTAAAAGAGAGGTGTAAGTAATAAAGTTTTTCATAATTTTGAAGTGTTAATAGATGAAGCATTTTTTATTTAAAAGTTTTATTTATGAGGGTGCTATTGGCGTAGCACCCATTTTTTTTAAGGAAATGAGGTGTCTGCTAACGTATCCCACTTAATATCAAAACGTCCTTGGGTAATTTCTATAAAGTCGTTAGGATCATCTCTATTTTGCACAATACAATTAAATGTCCCTGAAACAATTCTATTTTCGGAATCATAACGTGTTATGGTTAATGTCCCACTATCCTCAATAGAACAATACCATCTAAAAATTTGTTCATTCTCATCCCAAATACGAGATCTAATATTTAAACTTGGGTTAGCATCCACATTATCTTGACAGTTACTTTCTTTAACATTATATATTCCTTCTCCATTTTGATGCAAATCAACAAAATGAATATCCAGTAGTTCTCCATTTCCCGATTTAAAATCTCTAACAGAAATTTCATTATATAAGTAATTTGGGAACTCCCCTAAAGAAATAAAGCTCATCCCAGAATCTGGCCCCAAAGTAGATCCTGAGCCATCTCTTGGTATTAATAACTGTCCATCTATAAGACACCCAAAGGTATTAGCTCCCGTTTGTGTAATTGGAGGTAATCTAAGTTCTGGTTCATCATCAGTATTACTACAGCTATTAAATAATATACTGTATATACAAAAAACTAAAAGTGTTACTCTCATAATTATATTTTTTTAGCTAGTTAAAATTAGTTATGCTCTTAAAAAAGGTGTCCAAGATTCTCTAAATTATATAAATCTGGACATTATTTTTGAAGATTAATCTTTATTAAATTTGATGTTGTTAATGTTAACATGAAGCTGAAATCCTAATAAAAAGCGTGGAAAGTGGCAGATATACTATGAAATTTTAATTTTTTGATCTAAATTGAGAAGGCGTAAGAAACGTGAATTTTTTGAATGCTGTATAGAATGTTGATTTAGAATTAAAACCGCATTCTAATCCAATAGTTACAATTGTGTATTTATTAAAACTATCATCAGACAGTAGTTTTTTTGCTTGTTCAATCCGCAAAGCATTTATATAATCTGAAAAATTAAAATCATTATAATTGTTAATTATCTTAGAAATATGACTAGAACTCATATTCAATTCCTCACAAAGTTTATCTAAACTAAAGTGAGGATCTAAAAATCTATTATTTTTTAGTATATAATTATTAATTGTATTGAAATCATCTTGATATTTTTCTAATAATTGACTTGATATGTCTTTTCGACTCCCATTAGCTTGTCTGGTATTATTTGTAATAGAACGACGTAATAAAATTCTATTTCTTAGAATATTATATCTATAAAACCCTTGATAACCTATCCAATATAACAAAAAAGAAGTACCTAACCTAAGTAAATAATAAGCCCATTTATCTCCCATAGAGTTCATTATTATAGCAAAAATCCAGAAAAGGAATATAACACCTCCTAAAATCAAAAAAAACTTTATCCATTTTATATCATCATAAGTTTGTATATGATTATATAATTCTCTTTGTTTAAAAACGAGATATGAGGATTTAAAAATTATAAACAAACCAAATGCAGCATTACAAATCTCTTCAATTGAGGTATAATTTTCTATAATAAGAGTACTTCTCCCCTCTTTAGTATATAACACATAAAGAATCAAAGAAATTCTAATTAGTATTTGTAATAAAAAAAATAAAATCGAACCTTTTAATATGTTTTTTATTTGTTTTTTTACTCTTAGATAATTGACTAAAAACAAATAAAACATAGGAAACATCATCATATACCATGGTATAAGTAAATTTTTAATAAAAAATAGGTTAGAAGAAAAACCTACATCAATTAACCAAGCTTGTAAATTATTTAATGAAAGAAACAAAACAGTTAAGTTTAAGTATATAATAACCTTAACCAAACTCTTCTTGTTAAATAAAGTAACAACATTAAAAACAAAGCCTTGAATAACTCCTGCTATTAATATATAATTGAAGAATGTAATGCCCATTTAAAAATCCTATTATGTTTAACCTAAATAAAAGCATAATCGAGTTTATAATTAATCATAATCTGCATTATTAAATATAGGGAAGTCTAAATATAAATAATAAAATGGAAAAAAGTCATTAAACTTTAACTAAAGTTTAAAAAGTTAAAAACTCTCTTTAAATTCTTAAAAATTACTATATTTGCCGCCTGAAAGAAAGACTTTCAGTATACATAAAAATCATTTACAATAATATTAGCATGTATTTATCAAAAGAAGCTAAAGAAGAAATCTTCTCAAAACACGGTAAAGGAGCAAACGATACTGGTTCTGCAGAAGGACAGATTGCATTATTTACAGAACGTATTAACCACTTAACTGAACACTTAAAAAACAATCGTAAAGATTATAACACTGAGCGTTCATTAGTAAAACTAGTAGGTAAAAGAAGATCTCTATTAGATTACTTAACTAAGAAAGATATTTTAAGATATCGTGCAATTGTTAAAGAATTAGGATTAAGAAAATAATCTCAATATAAAGACCACGCCTAATAGCGTGGTTTTTTATTTTATATAACGCAATCGAAAGCGTCTAAAATTCGAATTGAAGAAGCTTATACAGTTTTTCATTGGTCACACAACAACTACAATTTATGCTGAATTTATTTCAGTGCACAACAACACAGCGACCATTGTTTAACAAGACTTTGATTTTTAATATCAAAGCGTGAATTAAAAAAAATTATGATTCCAAAGACTTACAAAGAGGTCATTGACCTAGGTGATGGTAGAGAAATTTCTATCGAAACCGGAAAATTAGCAAAACAAGCGCATGGTAGCGTTGTTGTGCAATCAGGGAAATGTATGTTATTATGTACAGTAGTTTCCAATTACAAACAGGCAGATGTGGACTTTTTACCACTAACTGTAGATTACAGAGAGAAATTTGCAGCCGCAGGACGTTACCCAGGTGGTTTCTTTAAAAGAGAAGCAAGACCAAGTGATGGTGAAGTATTAACAATGCGTTTGGTGGATCGTGTATTACGTCCATTATTCCCTAAAGATTATCACTCTGAAACACAGGTAATGATTCAATTAATGTCTCATGATGATGATGTTATGCCAGACGCCATGGCAGGTTTAGCTGCTTCTGCTGCGATACAGTTATCAGATTTCCCGTTTGAATGCCCAATTTCTGAAGCTAGAGTTGCGCGTGTAAATGGCGAATTTGTAATTAACCCAACAAGAGAGCAATTAGAAGAATCTGATATTGATATGATGATTGGTGCTTCAGCTGATTCTGTAATGATGGTTGAAGGTGAAATGGATGAAATTTCTGAAGAAGAAATGGCTGATGCGATTAAATTTGCTCACGAAGCAATTAAAGTACAATGTGCTGCTCAAGTACGTTTAGCTGAAGCTGTTGGTAAAAAAGAAGTACGTGAGTACGATCCAGAAAGATCTGATGACGATTTAGCAAAGAAAATTTATGATATGGCATACGACAAAGTGTATGCTGTAGCAAAAGCAGGTTCTTCTAAGAAAGAACGTGGTATGGCTTTTTCTGAAATAAAAGAAGAAATTAAAGCAACTTTCTCTGAAGAGGAATTAGAAGATTACGGCGGATTAGTATCTAAATATTATGCTAAAGCTGAAAAAGCAGCAATTAGAAATTTAACTTTAGATGAAGGTTTACGTTTAGATGGCCGTAAGACTACAGATATAAGACCAATTTGGTGTGAAGTAGATTACTTGCCTTCAACTCATGGATCTTCAGTATTTACACGTGGTGAAACTCAAGCCTTAGCTACTGTAACTTTAGGAACATCTAGAGATGCAAACCAAATAGATATGCCTTCTTACGAAGGTGAAGAACGTTTCTATTTACACTATAATTTCCCACCATTTTGTACAGGTGAAGCAAGACCAATCCGTGGAACATCTCGTAGAGAAGTAGGACATGGTAATTTAGCACAACGTGCTTTAAAAGGTATGGTACCTGACGATTGTCCTTACACTGTAAGGGTTGTGTCTGAAGTATTAGAATCTAACGGTTCGTCTTCTATGGCAACAGTTTGTGCAGGTACAATGGCAATGATGGATGCTGGTGTACAAATGACAAAGCCAGTTTCTGGTATTGCAATGGGATTAATCTCAGATGCTGATTCAGGAAAGTATGCTGTATTATCTGATATCTTAGGTGATGAAGATCACTTAGGTGATATGGATTTTAAAGTAACTGGTACTGCAGACGGTATTACGGCTTGTCAAATGGATATTAAAGTAAAAGGATTATCATACGAGATTTTAGTGAATGCACTACAACAAGCTCGTGATGGTCGTTTACATATCTTAGAGAAGTTAACAGATACAATTGCGCAACCAAATGCAGAAGTTAAGGAGCACGCTCCAACAATGATTACAAGACGAATTCCTAATGAATTTATTGGAGCATTAATTGGTCCTGGTGGAAAAGTGATTCAAGAATTACAAAAAGAAACTGAGACTACTATTGTAATTAATGAAGATCCTGTTACTGAAGAAGGTATTGTAGAAGTTCTTGGTGTTGGTAGTACAGGTATTGATGCTGTAATGGCAAAAATAGATTCTTTATTATTTAAGCCAGAAGTTGGTAGCGTTTACGAAGTAAAAGTGATTAAAATGTTAGATTTTGGTGCTGTTGTAGAATACATAGATGCACCAGGAAACGAAGTGTTATTACATGTATCTGAATTGGCTTGGGAACGTACAGAAAATGTGTCTGATGTCGTTAACATGGGAGATGTATTTGATGTAAAATACTTTGGTGTAGATTCTAGAACACGTAAGGAAAAAGTATCTCGTAAAGCAATTTTACCTAAACCAGAAGGTTATGTTGCGAGACCACCAAGAGATAATAACCGTGGACGTGATAATAGAGGTAGAGATAATCGCGGACGCGATAATCGTAAACCTAGAGAAGATAAGAAAGAAGATTAATTCTTTTGTGGAAATTAAAAAACCGTTTCATAATTATGAAACGGTTTTTTTATTATTTAATCTTTAAATTGCCAGTTAATAAATGGTAAAGACCGTTTAGCGTTTTTATTCCAAAGTCCTAACTGAATGCCTCTTAGCTTTCTACACGTATTAAAAAGACCAATTTGCATTCCGCTAACTTGTGTATCTGCATTGCCTAAAATTCCAACACCAATACCATTAACTTTGTAATGCTTGTTAACTAAAGGAGTCACTGAAACACCATTAAGCAATGTTTCAAAACTACCACTCATATTAACTTCTAGTCCATTAACAGTTGCTGGCTCTAAAGATGCTAAACCTAAACGAATTCCATTAATCTTATCAAACGTTACTGTGTTTATATTATTAATATCATCTGAAGGCGGTCCTTCTTTTAATATTTCAGAAAAATGTACAGCAGCTAGAAACGGAAAGAATATATTTAAAGGGTTGACATCTAACTCTAACCCATTGGTTTTAACTGAATAATCTAAATCATACCAATATTTTATTGTTAACCCATTAATTGAATTAGTTTTAGATGGAGAGAAACCTACTATATTCTTAATCTTCAGTGAATCTTTGTCAATAATTGACTTTTGACTAAAGGAAATTGAGCATGTAAATAGTATAAGGCAAACTGTGAAAAATGATTTCATAATTAATTATGTTTTAAATTCAATTCAAAAATATTGTTATAATCACATATTATATTTTGAATTATAAGAGTATTTAAATTATTATTTGCGATAATCACAAATAATAATTATGTTTGACCATGTATCAAACCGAATTTCTTAAGGCAATAAAGCAAGAATTAGCAACTAATGCATCTACAATTGAAGCTATAGCTACTGCTTTAGATATTAGTTATGATGCTGCACATCGACGTGTAAGTTTAAAAAGTAAGTTTTCAATAGAAGAAACAATTATTATTGCTAAGTACTTTAATATATCTTTAGACCGTTTATTTGCAATCTCGGACACTGAGTTAGTTACCATTGAAAAGACAAAACATATAGAAACTGAAGATCAACTTCAGTTATATTTTGAAGATTCTTACAATTCGCTTTTACCTCTATTAAAGCAAAAAGGATGTCATATTTTATATTCTGCTAAAGACATTCCAATATTTTATAACCTTAATGGGGATCAATTAAGTTGTTTTAAATATTATGTATGGTTAAAACTATTAAACCCTAAATTAGCTTCAAAAAGTTTCGAAGATTATGCACCAAGTACTACTCTAATAGAAATGGGCAAACGCTTAGGCGAGCTTTATAATAATTTAAATGTTAGCGAAATATGGGACATTACATCAGTAAACAGCACATTAAAACAGATTCATTATTATCATCAAGCTGGGCAGCTTAAAACAGAAACTGCTTTAAGTTTATGTCAATTACTAAATGATCTAATCAGTAACATATCTAATAAACTTATTGAAAATAGTAGAGTCTTTAAATTGTATTATAATGAGCTACATTTAATGAACAATAATGTATTAGTTAGCACTCCAAACTCACAGTTATTGTATGTCCCATTTACATTATTATCTTACTACAAAACAGATGATAAATATACTTGTAATGAAGCTCAAACATTTTTAGAAAAACAATTACAAAACTCAAAATTGTTAAACACATCTGGCGAAAAAGAACGGAATATGTTTTTTAATAAAATACAGTCAAAAATAGACGCTTTAATACACTTAATCGAAGCTAAAGCACAGTTAGACTTTGAATAGTTTTATGAAACCAAAAAATATTTTATATTTATTGTAACATTTTGTGCAATGCTACGTATAACTATACAGCAACATTAGTGTTGTTAAATAAATTTGCACAAATCGGAAATACATGAGACAACTCAAAATAACCAAGCAGGTAACCAACAGAGAAACTGCTTCATTAGATAAATATTTACAAGAAATTGGTAAGGTAGATCTTATCACAGCAGACGAAGAGGTTGAATTGGCACAGCGAATTAAAGCTGGAGACCAGATTGCTTTAGAGAAGTTAACAAAAGCAAATTTACGTTTTGTTGTATCTGTGGCTAAGCAATACCAAAATCAAGGTTTAACACTACCAGATTTAATTAATGAAGGTAATTTGGGGTTAATTAAAGCGGCGCAACGTTTTGATGAAACTCGTGGTTTTAAATTTATATCTTATGCGGTATGGTGGATTAGACAATCTATTTTACAAGCATTAGCAGAACAATCTCGTATAGTACGTTTACCACTAAACAAGATTGGTTCTATTAATAAAATAAATAAAACATTTGCATTTTTAGAGCAAAGTCATGAGCGTCCACCTTCTGCAGAAGAAATTGCAAAAGAATTGGATATGACTATCAATGACGTAAAAGAATCTATGAAGAATTCTGGCCGTCATGTTTCAATGGATGCCCCTTTAGTAGAAGGAGAAGATTCTAATTTATATGATGTATTACGAAGTGGAGAATCACCAAATCCAGATAGAGATTTATTACATGAATCTTTACGTACTGAAATTGAACGTGCTCTAGAAACATTAACACCTCGTGAAGCAGATGTGATTCGTCTTTACTTTGGATTAGGAAATCAACATCCTATGACATTAGAAGAAATAGGCGAGACTTTCGACTTAACTCGTGAGCGTGTTAGACAAATTAAAGAAAAAGCAATTCGTAGGTTGAAACATACCTCTCGAAGTAAAATATTAAAAACATATTTAGGTTAACCTTAATTATGCTCAGTCACCAAACTCTTTAACGTAAGGTTTGAGCATATTTACGACCTAATAAAGGTAACAACAGTTACAAAACATAACTGTTCGTTTTTTGATTGATGAAAGAACCCACGGCTGATTACCGTGGGTTCACTTTTTATATTACTTTACTACATCTAAAAAAGAACATCAAACCTCTTTTTTATTTACATTTGCACAAACAAAACACAACACTCTATAATGGCTTCAAACTTAATTGCACCTTCAATGCTAGCTGCCGATTTTGGCAACCTTCAACGTGATACTGAAATGGTTAATAATAGTGATGCCGATTGGTTTCATATCGATGTTATGGATGGTCACTTCGTTCCAAATATCTCATACGGAATGCCTGTAATACAAGCTATTAAAAAGCATGCAACAAAACCATTAGATGTGCATTTAATGATAGAAAAACCTGAACGTTATATCGAGGAATTTGCAAAAGTTGGAGCAGATATCATTACTGTTCATCATGAATCTACAGTACATTTACATCGAACACTTAGACAAATAAAAGATGTAGGCTGTAAAGCTGGTATAGTTTTAAATTTAACGACTCCTGTTTCTGTACTTGAAGATATTTTACCAGAATGTTATATGATTTTATTAATGTCCATTAATCCTGGGTTTGGTGGACAAAAATTTGAAGACATTACATATAAAAGAGTAAAAAAGCTTCGCAAAATGATAGATGAGCAAGGATTAGATACTTTAATAGAAATTGATGGAGGAGTTACGGATAAAAACATAAAGCAATTAGCAGATGCGGGAGCCAATGTTTTTGTTGCCGGAAGCCATGTATTTAAAAGTGATAATCAACCTGAAACAATAAAAAATTTGAAATACCTGGCTAACTCTTAACCTCAAGTTTTTCTATAATTACATTAACTATTCGTTCGGTTGCTTTTCCATCCCATAAAGGTATATTTTGTCCTTTTTTCCATTGGTCAGTATATAACACATCTAAATGTGCTAGTTTAGTGTTTTGTTTTTTAGTCACTATAGCACAAGCCATAGTTGAAGTTACATCACCAACAACTAAAACTAAATTCGTAGGATTTTCTATAAGATCTTTTTCAAAAGCTAACATAAGACTTGCTGTTTGCCCAGCTTGTGTACCTCCTGAACATCCTAAATTTATATCTGGTTCAGAAATATTTAGTTGTTCAAAAAAACTGCCTGACATGTTTTTATCATAATGTTGACCTGTATGCACTAATCTATAAGTAATATTGTTATTAGATTTTTTAATGGCGTTAATGATTGGCGCAATTTTAATAAAATTTGGTCTTGCTCCAGCAACAATAGTAATCGTATACATTAAATTATAATTATAATAAATTCAAATTTACACTTTTACCCGATAATTGAGATTTAAATACGATTTAGTTTCCTTTCAAATTTTGCAATCATTATTTTATAGATTAATATCCCGCAAAATTAAAATTTAACATCTGTTTGGTTAACAGATATAATTTAGGGAACTGTGATTTGAATATTTTGGGCGTTTCTATAAAACATTCAATAAGTACAGACGCAAATTCAAACTCATTAGTAAATGCATATGCTCTAAAATAATGTGATTTAATTAGCTTTTGCCTTATAGACTCATTTTCTCTGAGATAGGTCTTTAAGTCACTAAAACCTTCACTAAAAATCATAGCACTTATATCGTCGTTTTTAAAACTATTTAAATGCAGTGCATGCCCAAACTCATGAACTCCAAGATTAAGATTGTCGTTACTAATATCAAAACCGCGTTTAAAATCTTTCCATGATAAAGCAATTAATCCTAACCTAGGGTTTATTTCCCCTTTATGATTGGCATCATTAATTTTTGAATAAAAAGATTCAGGGTAAATAATTACTGTATTTATAATGTTTAATAAATAGTTTTTAAAACCAAAAGTTAGCATAACTGCTGTAGCAGAAATAAGAGTCTTAATTTCATCTGTAACGATTAAATCTTGCCGACCAATAAATTCTTTTTCTTTTATAAATCTTGCTACACGATGCTTAAAAACAGCTTTCTCCTTATCTGTTAAACGTTGATAAAATGTAAACTGATTTTCTAAAACACACTCTTGTTCATCCTTTAACTTATTTCTAAAAATAAAGAAATTCAAAAAGAATGGTCTTTTCTTTTTTGAAGCATAAACCTGCTCAAAATACACATAAAAACGACTTAGTATTATTATAGCCATACCAACAAAAAAGATCATTAAAAATGCTAATCGCAATTTTGGATTCATTTCTGCTTCAAGACATATGGCTACTATCATAAGATAAATATATAAAAACTAAAACCCTAGACTATTTTAAATAAATGAAACGCCAGAATATAGGTTAAATTACAAATCAATACATATCATAACGATAAAGTGCAATGAATAAATGAGTAATAATGTATAGAGAATTAATTTAAAAGTAAAAAATCATTATCTCTATAATATTGTTTTCTAAATCAAAAAAGCTGTACATACAAATTAAAATAAATTTGTATGTACAACTTTTTAATATAGTAGTGACCTCGAAGGGATTCGAACCCCCAACCCTCAGAGCCGAAATCTGATATTCTATCCAGTTGAACTACGAGGCCAATATTTGTTTTAAAAAATCTCTTCCTTTACCTGATTTTAAAAATTTTTCACGCTGTCTAGCTTCTTTTCTTGTATTTAATATTTCTTTATATACTAATTCCCAAGGCATGTAACCTTTAGTTGATTTTGTTTTACCTGAATTATGTTCTTTTATACGTTCTCCTAACCTTTTAGTCATACCTTTATATAGGCGATCATCTACTTTACTTTTTATTACATAAACATAATACATTTATATATCTGATATTCCCTGCCTGCGGCAGGCAGGTATCCAGTTGAACTACGAGGCCTAATGAAATGAAAGACCTTTCGACTGCGCTCAAGGTAACATTTCTTAAGTATAATTACAGCATTAATTGTGTTTTTACAATAGTAGAAATTGTTTTTCCATCTGCTTTACCAGCTAATTGTTTGTTTACAATTCCCATAACTTTCCCCATATCCTTCATACCTGATGCGCCAAGATCTGCTATCGTTTTAACAACGACTTCTGTTATCGCAACTTCATCTAATTGTTCTGGTAAAAACTGACTGATTATTTTAGCTTGTGCCAATTCTGGTTCTGCTAAATCTGTTCTATTTTGATCTAAAAAAATAGTAGCACTATCTTTACGTTGTTTCACAAGCTTAGATAAAATTTTAATTTCATCATCTTTAGATAAATCTTCTTTAGTACCAGAAGCCGTCTGCGCTAATAAAATCTCAGATTTTACAGCTCTCAATGCTGCTAATGCTGTTTGATCTTTATCTTTCATTGCTGCTTTCATAGCAGTCATAATATCTACTTGTAAACTCATATTACTTTCATTTATTGAACTGCGAAGATACTAAAGAATTTGATTTGATGTTTGGATAGTAAACAAAAAATAGGGTATTAAAAAACCCGAAAGTTAGAGGGATTTTCGGGTTTTAATTGTTGTGCTAAAGCACTTAAGATTAACTAATCATTAATCAACATTATCGTGTAAAAAAGAATTGTTACTTCTTAATTGAATATCATCATTATCATCAGTACCAACAGATGTACGAGACGTATTTATCTCAGAAGAATGTTGACTATCTTCTAGATTTACACCCTGCCGTTTATATGCTGGCTCCTTTTCAATCTCATCAATCTTAGCATTATTAAATTTATAATTAAAGTCTTTCATTTTCTTACGACGCTCGTCTGCTCTAGCTTTTAAGATTTCAGAAATTGGACTGTTAATTGGATCTATTTCTTCTTCAAGAACTTCCTCTGTTTCTTCAGCTGGCAGAACTTTCTTTTCAAAAACAATCTCTTCTTTAACTTCTGTTTCTGTATTTGTATTAATTGAAGAATCTGCTGTTGTAAATTCTTCTAAAGCATAACGCTTCTCACCTTCTTCGTTAACTTCTGTAACTGAAATTAATTCTACAGGATCTGTAACATCCATTTCTTTAACCTCTTCATCTAAATGAAACAGCATTTTTTCATCGTTGGTTTCTGGTTCTTCTATTTTATCATTATCTATGTCAGATAAAGGTAAATTAAATGTTAATGTAATTTGCTCTTCTTCTACTTCTTCTGGTTTAGTTTCAACCTCTTTATTTTCAATTGGAGTAATTACAAAATCATCTTCTTCAACCGTATTTACATCTAAAACTTCGTCATAAACAATATTGATGTTTTTAATAGCTTCCGTAGTTTTTATAAGCTCATTTTCTGGCAATTGTTCTTCTTCAAAATCATCTTCTAATAATGTATGAATGATTGGTGCTTCCTCTTCGTTTTCTAAAACAATATCTGGTGTTATAATTGCCGGATCGCGTTCTTGTACACTAATCTCTTCAGTATTATCTTCTTCTAAGGCATGAACTACTTTCTTGGCTTCAGTATTAGAAATTTCGTTTTGTTGATCAATATCAAAACCAGTGGCTATAATTGTTACAGAAATGGATTCTTGCAACGATTCATCCTCACCAACACCCATAATTATATTGGCTCCAAAACCTGCTTCAGTTTGTATATGATCATTAATTTCACCTATTTCATCAATAGTAATTTCTTGAGAACCAGAAACGATAAGCAACAATACGTTTTTGGCACCAGTAATTTTATTATCATTTAATAATGGTGAATCTAAGGCTTTCATAATAGCATCTTGTGCTCTAGCTTGCCCTGATGATGTCGCAGAACCCATAATTGCAGTACCACTATTACTTAATACTGTTTTTGCATCACGTAAATCAATATTTTGTGTATAATGATGCGTAATTACTTCTGCTATACCACGGGATGCTGTTGACAACACTTCATCGGCTTTAGAAAAACCTGCTTTAAAACCTAGATTACCATAAACTTCTCTAAGTTTATTATTATTGATTACGACTAACGAATCTACATGTTGACGCAAATTCTCCACTCCTTTTTGCGCTTGTTCATTACGCATTTTTCCTTCGAACTGAAAAGGCATAGTCACAATTCCAACAGTAAGTATATCTAACTCTCTTGCCATTTTAGCAATAATTGGAGCGGCACCAGTTCCTGTACCTCCACCCATACCAGCAGTGATAAAAATCATTTTGGTATTGGTATCTAGCATACGACGAATGTCTTCTAGACTTTCTACGGCAGATTGTTCGCCTACTTCTGGATTTGCACCAGCACCAAGCCCTTCTGTTAAGTGAACTCCTAATTGAATTTTATTAGGTACTCCGCTATTTTGAAGTGCTTGTGCATCTGTATTACAAATGACAAAGTCAACACCTTTAATGCCTTGTTGAAACATATGATTAATGGCATTACTTCCTCCACCTCCAACACCAATAACTTTAATAACATTGGATTGGTTTTTTGGCAAGTCGAAAGAAATGTTCCCAAATTCGTTGTTGTTGCTCATATTAACTTTATTATGGGGTTATATTTTTGGTTAATTAATTATTATTTATTCTGCGTTATCTAAAAAATCTTTAACTCGTTCCGTTAACTTATCTAAAAAGGAACGTCTCTCTTTTTGAGGAGGATTAACGATAGTTTCTGTCTCTGCATTTTCAGTTTCTACAGTTTTAATCTCTTCTTCCAATTCTTCTGCTTCAGCTGATTTTCTATCTTGTCGTTTTAACCCATCCATTACTAAACCTACAGCCGTAGCAAATAATGGACTCGCTATATCTTCATCACTTCCTCCAGCTAAATGCTCATTTGGATAACCTATTCTGGTATCCATACCTGTTATGTATTCTACTAATTGCTTTAAGTGTTTTAGTTGACTGCCTCCACCTGTTAAAACAATACCCGCAATTAATTTTTTCTTTTGTTCTTCATGTCCGTAGTTTTTGATCTCTACATAGACTTGTTCTATAATTTCTACAACACGTGCATGAATAATTTTAGACAGGTTTTTAAGTGTAATCTCTTTAGGATCTCTACCTCTTAATCCTGGTATGGATACAATCTCGTTATCTTTATTTTCTCCTGGCCAAGCTGAACCAAATTTCATTTTTAATAACTCAGCCTGCTTTTCAATAATAGAACAGCCTTCTTTAATATCTTCCGTAATTACATTTCCTCCAAAAGGAATCACAGCTGTATGACGAATAATACCATCTTTAAATACGGCTAAATCTGTGGTTCCACCACCAATATCTATCAATGCTACACCAGCTTCTTTCTCTTCTTGGCTTAATACTGCATTTGCAGATGCTAAAGGCTCTAACGTAATTCCTTCTAGATCTAAACCTGAGCTTTTGACACAACGCCCAATATTTCTAATTGAAGACACTTGACCAACTACAACATGAAAATTGGCTTCAAGCCGACCGCCATACATACCAATCGGTTCCTTTATTTCTGCTTGCCCATCGACTTTAAATTCTTGCGGAAGTACATGAATAATCTCTTCACCTGGCAACATAACTAATTTATGGACCTGGTTGATTAAGCGGTCTATATCGTTTTCATCAATAACTAATTCAGAGTTTTCTCTAGTGATATAATCACTATGCTGTAAACTTCTTATATGTTGACCTGCAATACCTACAGTAACATCTTCAATTTTTTCTGAAGCTTCTGTTTCTGCTTCTTGTACAGCTTGCTGTATAGATTGAATGGTTTGTGTAATATTGTTAACTACTCCACGATGTACACCAAGGCTTTTAGATTTACCAACACCTAAAATCTCTAGTTTTCCGTATTCGTTTTTACGACCGATCATAGCCACAATCTTTGTGGTTCCTATATCTAATCCTACCGAAATATTATGCTTTTCCATAATTTACTTTTTGGTGCATATCACTTGGTTATCAAACCTTAAGTTTACACTGCTATACGTGTTAATCGTTTTATCTTTTATGGCCTTTTGATAAAAAGCTTTAAAGTTGTTTATCTTTTTTTTAAGCTGATTTAAATGTCCTAATTGAACATTAAAATCATACTTTCTCAATTTCAATTCTATACTTCTATCATCATTTTGATGAATTTCTATAACATGTTTTTTTAAAAAGTCATCTTCATTAATAGTCTTAGCCATTTTAAATACAGTTTCTAATTTATTTTTATAAACTGTACCAGTTACCAGAGGCACTCTTGCCGAATAATTTGTTGACAAAGGCATAAACGAACCTTCATCATCAATATAATACGATGCATTAGTATGTACTCTTGCTATAGGTTTTTTTTGTTCAATTTCTGCTGAAAGCGTACCATCTATTGACATGTAGACTTCAGCCTTCTTCACCATTGCATTAGAATTCAGGGCAGATTCTAATAAACTCAAATCTATAATATCTTTGTTCTTATTTTTAAGACCTTCTTGATTTTGTATTAACAATTTACTAACATTCTCATGTGTTATAAATAAATTGTCTGTCCCCATAAATTTTACATTAGGGTCGCCTATAAGTCTTCGCTTGTTTTTTGTATTTGTAAACGCATACAAAAACACGACTAACATTAGTAAAACAACTACTTTTATATATCCGTAATTAACTTGCAATACTTAACGCTTTTTTGATTTTTTTAGCTTCTTCTCCTATGTCTCCGGCACCTATAGTGATTATAATTTTAGTATCGATTTCTTTTAATTTAGTTATTAATTCCGTTTTACTTACTAATTGTTTATTTTCATTAGAAATTTTATCTAATAACCACTGAGAATTCACTCCTTCAATCGGTAGTTCTCTAGCTGGGTAGATGTCTAATAGCATAACTTCATCGAATTGCGAAAGTGCTTCAGCAAATCCTTCAACAAAATCTTTCGTTCTTGTAAATAAATGTGGCTGAAAAATAGCCAAGACTTTATCATTAGGATACATTTCTCTTACAGCTTGATGCACTGCATTAATTTCCTCTGGATGATGCGCATAGTCATCAATAAAAATCAATTCATCTGTTTTAATTTGGTAAGTAAATCGTCGTTTAACACCTTTATAAGATGCTAAAGCGTTGGCGAGCTGCGGCTGAGGGAGACCATATTCTACAGACATCGCCAAGGCTATTAATGCATTCGACAAATTATGTCTACCAGGCAGGTTAAATTGAAAGTTTTTAAGAATAGTTTTTGGTGTTTTTACATCGAAAATATAAGTACCATTTTCTATTCTAATATTTTTAGCAGTATAGTCTGAATCGTCTTCTATACCGTAAGTTATTCCCTGTATTGGCAAACCATTTTTAACAAATAGTTTCCCGTTAGGTTTTATTTTTTTTGAAAATTCTTCAAAAGTTTTAATTAATTCTGAAGCATCTCCATAGATATCTAAATGATCTGCATCCATAGATGTAATGCAAGCAAAATCTGGAGATAAGGTTAAAAATGAGCGATCAAATTCGTCAGCTTCAACAACGGAAACTTCAGTGCCATTGATAATTAAATTAGAATTGTAATTCTCACTAATTCCTCCTAAAAATGCTGTCATATCTACATTACATTTATTAAGAAGATGCCCTAATATACTTGTTGTTGTTGTTTTTCCGTGCGTACCAGCAATGGCAAAACAAAAAGTATCTTGTGTAATATCTCCAAGAATTTCTGATCGTTTTTGTATTTTAAAATTGTGGGTTTTAAAATAATTTAACTGTATGTGTGATTCGGGAATTGCTGGTGTATAAACAACTGTAGTCGTTTCAACATTTTTATACAACTCAGGAATAGTATCTATAGTATCTTCATAACAGATCGCAATCCCTAAGTCTTCTAATACATTTGTAATACCTGAAGGTGTTTTATCATAACCTGCTATTGTATTTCCTTTAGCCACAAAATAACGCGCTAATGCACTCATACCGATACCACCGATACCTATAAAGTAAATATTATTTTTTGTGTCAGTCATTTATTTTTAAAAGTTTTTCAACTTCGTCTACGATATCTTTTGTTGCATTAATTAATGCTAATTTCTTTATGTTTTTACGCAGTGTGCTTTGTTTTTCTTCAGATTCTAATACTTCTAAAAAAGTGGCATCAAATACTGTATCTAAATCTTTTTCTTTTATAAGTACCGCTGCACCTTTATCTACTATCGCTTGAGCATTTTTAGTTTGATGATCTTCAGCTACATTTGGTGATGGTATAAAAAACACAGGTTTACCAACAACACATAACTCAGAAACTGAACTTGCACCTGCTCTAGATATTATAAAATCTGCAGATGCATACGCCATGTCCATAGTGTTTAAAAATGCATGTACTTGAACATTTTCTAGAGCATTGTACTGCTTGTATTGATCGTAATAAAGTTTTCCACATTGCCATATAAGCTGCACATTATTTGCTTTAAAAAAATCAAGTTTTTCTTCTATTAGCATATTAATGCGTCTTGCTCCTAAACTACCGCCTAAAACTAAAAGTGTATGCTTACTATGTATAAGTCCAAATGTATCTTTAGCTTCAATATGTTTATTCTCTGTTTCTAATAGATCTTTACGAATTGGGTTACCCGTTAAAACAATTTTCTCTTTTGGGAAGAAACGCTCTAAACCTTCATACGCTACACAAATAGTATCTGCTTTTTTACTCAATAATTTATTAGTAATACCAGGGTAAGAGTTCTGTTCTTGTATAAGTGTTGGCACTTTTTTTGAATTTGCCACTTGTAACAATGGACCACTAGCAAAACCACCTGTACCTATCACCACATTAGGCTTAAAGGTTTTAATAATCTTTTGAGAGCGCATTAAACTCATAATAAGCTTAAACGGAAACATCATGTTTTTTAACGTCAATTTCCTTTGAAATCCTGAAATCCAAAGTCCTTCTATTTTATAACCTGCTTCAGGAACTTTGTCCATTTCCATACGATCATTAGCGCCAACAAAAAGAAAATCTGAACCCGGATAGCGTAATTTAATCTCATTGGCTATAGCAATAGCTGGATAAATATGACCTCCTGTTCCACCACCTGATAATATAATTTTATAGTTACTCATTATTGGGCTTCAGATAAAATTTCTAGAGGACTATCTTCCTCAAATTCTCTTCCTTTTATTTCTTCGCGCTTAGCGCTGACACTTAAAATAATTCCTATAGCAAGACATGTCATCCAAATAGAGGTTCCTCCGCTACTAATTAAAGGCAATGTTTGCCCTGTAACAGGAAACAGCTCTACCGCAACTGCCATATTAATTAAAGCTTGAAAAACAATTGGCAAACCTACTCCTAACACTAATAATTTTCCGAAAATAGTATCTGATTTTTGAGATACAATGACCAATCTAAATAGCAACCAAGAATACATAATCAGCAAAAACAAACCGCCAATAAGCCCATACTCTTCTACTATAATTGCAAAAATAAAATCCGAGGAAGATTGTGGTAATGCATTTTTCTGCATACTCTTTCCTGGCCCTAAACCATTGACTCCTCCTGAAGCTATTGCAATTTTTGCTAACTCTATTTGGTAATCTTCTTCTGAATCCTCACCATTAGAGAAATTTAAAATTCTATTTTCCCAAGTCGTTACTTTAACGTTTAATGCTCCTGTAGTAGATTTAGCGATTAAAACGAAAAACACCAAACCGACAATACCCATAAGAATTATTAAACCTAAATACCTCACTGGGTAACCTCCTATAAAAGCTAACATCATTACCATTGAAAAGATAATAGCTGTTGTTGAAAAATTTGACGGAAGAATAAGACCTAATACAATAAATACTGGAATCCAAAGTGGTAATATGGTTTCTTTAAAACTAACCTGTTTATCTTTAATCTTTGATAAATACCTCGCTACATAAACCATTATAACTACTGAAGCTAGAGTCGAAGTTTGAAAAGACATATTAACCAACGGAATTCTAATCCAACGGTTAGCATTTGCACCACCAATTGTATTCCCCTGAAGTGCTGTTAGTATAAGCAATACAAATACAATTGGTAACATTACCATTGATAAACCTCTAAAATATTTATAGGGTACTTTATGTACTCCATACATAATTGAGAAGCCAAGAAATAAATGCATAAAGTGTTTTACAAAATAAGTGAATGTATTACCTGAACCGCCAGTATATGCCAAATTACTAGCTGCAGAATACACAGGTAAAAATGAAAAAATAGCCAATAACGCTGCTATTGCCCATATTAACCGATCCCCTTTTATTTGTTGAAACAATGTTTGCACTTACTTAACTATATGTATTATAAATTGCGTACTGCATCTTTAAATTGACGTCCTCTATCTTCATAATTCTCAAACAAATCAAAACTTGCACATGCTGGCGACAACAACACATTGTCACCTGCCGAAGCTACCTTATATGCTACTTTAACTGCTTCGCTCATAAACTGAGTTTCAATAATAACATCAACCATATTACCAAAAGCATTCATTAATTTTTCATTATTAACACCCAGACAAATAATCGCTTTTACTTTTTCATTTACAAAAGGAAATAATTCTTTATAATCATTGCCTTTATCTTCACCTCCTACAATCCAAACAGTAGGTGCATCCATGCTTTCTAAAGCAAAATAAGTTGCGTTAACATTAGTAGCTTTTGAATCGTTTATGTATTGCACTTTATTAATACGAAGTACATTTTCTAATCGATGTTCTACTCCTTGAAAGTTTTCTAAACTTTCCCGGATGGTTTGCTTTCTAATTTTAAGCAAATGCGCAACGGTAGATGCCGCCATGGCATTCTTTATATTGTGTTTTCCGTCTAGTGCGAGTTTTTTTATTGGCATAGTTATTTGATTATTATCAATTGTTATTATTATTGTTTCTTTATTTATATAAGCTCCATTCTCAATACGTTTAGTTAATGAAAATGGTAGTTTTTTTGATTGAATAGGATGCGTATTCATCCTATTTTCTATAACAGGATCATCGGCATCATAGATGAAATAATCATCCTTTGTTTGATTCTCTACGATTCTGAATTTTGAAGCTATATAATTGTCAAAGTTGTAATCGTAGCGATCTAAATGATCTGGTGTAATATTGGTTAAAACAGCAATATGTGGTTGAAAATTTTTAATACCATCTAATTGAAAACTGCTAATCTCCAATACATAGTTTTGGTGGTTATGATCTAGCATTTGTTTTGCAAAACTGTCTCCGATATTACCTGCCAATCCAACATCTAAATCTTGTTTAAGTAAATGATGTGTTAAACTTGCTGTAGTTGTTTTACCATTGCTTCCTGTTATTCCTATAAGTGTTGCATTAGTATACTTTGATGCAAATTCAATTTCTGAAATAACCGAAATACCTTTTTCTATTAATTTCTTAACTAGTGTTACATAATCTGGTATTCCTGGACTTTTCATCACCAAATCGGCATTCAGAATTTTTGATTCTGTATGTTTTTCGTCTTCCCATTCAATCTCATTATGTATAAGAACGTCCTTGTAATTTTGCTTTATGTTCCCATTATCAGAAACAAAAACTTCAAATCCTTTTGCTTTTCCTAAAAGCGCTGTACCGATTCCACTTTCTCCACCTCCTAAAATGACTAATCGTTTCATGTGTTTCTACCTATTGTTCTTTATTTTTCACATGTAACATCCACATAATCATTTCCTTATATAATTATATTTTAGTCATGAATGTTTCACTTTATCTCTTTATTTTATACCTACAAGGTTTTTAAAACCTCGCAGGAAAACATTATCTAATTTTCAATGTCACAATGGTTAAGATGGCCAACAGAATTCCTACAATCCAGAATCGTGTTACTATTTTACTCTCGTGATATCCTGATTTTTGATAATGATGATGCAATGGAGACATCTTAAATATGCGTCTGCCTTCACCGAATTTTTTTCGTGTATATTTAAAATAACTCACCTGCATAATCACAGATAAATTCTCTGCTAAGAAAATGCCGCATAGAATTGGTATTAACCATTCTTTACGGACTGCAATAGCTATTACTGCTATAATGCCTCCTATAGTTAAACTTCCTGTATCACCCATAAAAACTTGAGCTGGATATGTATTGTACCATAAAAATCCGATTAAAGCTCCTACAAAGGCTGCGATATATATTGTGATTTCTTCTACACGTGGGATATACATAATATCTAAGTATTCAGAAAAAATGATATTACCTGAAACCCAAGCAAAAATCCCTAGCGTAAGCACTATTATAGCAGAAGTCCCAGCTGCGAGACCATCAATACCATCTGTTAAATTGGCACCGTTTGAAACTGCAGTAATGATGATTATGGCTGCTAAAATGAAAATAATCCAAGCGTACTTTTCTAAATCTGGACTAATCCACGTTACTAAGTCTGCATAATCAAACTCATTATTTTTAACAAAAGGAATCGTTGTTTTTGTAGATTTTTCTTCAGCCTTAAATAATTTTGAAGGAGCAATATTTGGGTCTTGAGCTAATAACACCTGTTGCTCTTCTATTGGTAATTTTTCTTTCATCGTTACATCTTGATGAAAAAATAAAGTTGTACCTATAATTACTCCCAAACCTACTTGTCCTAAAATTTTGAATCTTCCTTTTAAGCCTTCTTTATCATTTTTAAACTTTTTAATATAATCATCTATAAACCCAATAACTCCCATCCATAGGGTTGTTACAATAAGTAGGATGATATAAATATTTTCCAGCTTAGCTAATAAAACAACAGGAATCAACGTTGCTAAAATGATGATAATTCCACCCATAGTTGGCGTACCTGCTTTTTCTGCCTGACCTTCTAAACCTAAATCTCTAATGGTTTCACCAACTTGTTGTTTTTGCAAAAATCGTATAATACGTTTCCCATAGACTATAGAAATCAACAAAGACAAAATCATAGCTATAGCTGCCCTAAAAGTTAAGTAACCAAAAAGTGTTGCTCCAGGAAATTGGAACTGCTGCTCTAAATATTCAAATAGGTAGTATAGCATATTAATTCATCTGGTGTTTTATATTATTACTAATGGACAGATGTAATTCGCCATTAAACATTTTTGTTAATATGAGTATTCTGTAAATGCTCATTTCTGTAATTGTTTTAAAAATTCTTGTACAATTTTGTAATCATCAAAATCTGTTCGTTTTCCATTAACTTCCTGATAAGTTTCATGTCCTTTTCCTGCAATAAGAATAATGTCTTTAGGTTGCGCCATTTGACAAGCAGTTTTTATTGCTTGCTTACGATCAGTTATTGATACAACTTTTTTGAAATTTTGAGGTTCTACACCAGCTTCAATAGCTTCAATAATAGATTGCGGATCTTCACTACGTGGATTATCGCTAGTAAAAATAACTTTAGAGCTTAATGCCGAAGCTATATAACCCATCTTTGGACGCTTAGCAACATCTCTATCTCCTCCACATCCTACAACAGTAATCAATTCTTCATTCTTAGTACGAATGGTATTAATCGTTTCTAATACATTTTTTAAAGCATCTGGCGTATGCGCATAATCTACAATTGCTGTAATCTTTTCATCTGAAACTAAATACTCAAAACGACCATTTACACTTTCTAATTCACTAATTAATTTTAAACTTTCAACACGTTCTAAGCCTAACAATTCCGCAGTAGCGTATATTGCCAAAAGATTGTATGCATTAAAATTACCGATAAGTTTACTCCACAATTCATTATCATTTAACTTTAATAACAAACCACTAAATTGATTTTCTAAAATCTGAGCTTTGTAATCTGCATAAGTTTTTAATGCATAAGTGTATTTTTTGGCCTTGGTATTTTGCAACATTACCAAACCATTTTTATCGTCTACATTTACCAACGCAAAAGCTGTTTTAGATAACTGATCGAAGAATGTTTTTTTAACATCTCTATATTCTGCAAATGTGTTATGGTAATCTAAATGATCATGAGATAAATTGGTGAATATTCCACCTTCAAACTGCAAGCCTTCTGTTCTGCTTTGATGAATACCATGAGAACTCACTTCCATAAAGCAAAACTCTACACCTTCATCGTTCATTTCCTTTAAATACTTGTTTATCGTCAAGGAATCTGGTGTTGTATGTGTCGTTGTATAAAATTTATCATCTACCATGATTTTAACCGTGGATAATAAACCTACTTTATAACCTGCTTTTTTAAACAGTTTATATAATAATGAGCTTACTGTAGTTTTACCATTAGTACCGGTTGTGCCTACCAATCTTAAATTCTCAGAAGGATTTTCGTAATAATTAGCCGCTATAAAAGCCAAAGCTTTATTAGAATCATCAACCTTAACATAAGTGATATCATCAATTAATGCTTTGGGTAATTCTTCACAAATTATTGCTTTTGCACCATCTTCAATGGCTTTAGAAATATAGTTATGTCCATCACTAATCGAACCCACAATAGCTACAAAAACATCATTAGACTTTATTTTTCTAGAGTCGAATTCAACTTTATTAACATTAATACTAGTACTACCTACTACGGCATTAATAGTTACTCTATATAATATGTCTTTTAATACTATCATGAAGCTTCTAAAACAATTGTTTGATTAGATTTTAGCTTTATATTTTTTGCCACGGATTGTTTCTTTACTACTCCACTCCCATTTAATTTCACCTTAATATCAATCTCCATATTTTCGAGCATAGCCATAGCGTCCATTGCAGGCATACCTACTAGGTTTGGCATAATCGTTTTATATGTATTTGAAAACGTATTGAATTTTTCAAAATCTTCTTCAACAAGAGAATTCTCATAATCCAAAGATTCTAACTCATCAATTAATGGTGTGTCCGTAAATATTTTTTGTGCTATTCTTTTAAAAACTGGCCCTGAAACATCTGCTCCATAATACCCAACATCTAAGCTTGGTTTATGTATAACAACGATGCAAGAGTATTTTGGGTTTTCAGCAGGAAAATACCCCGAAAAAGAAGAAATATATTTCTTGTTTTTTTGCCATTCTTCATTGTTGGCATAATCGGTTCTTGCTGTACCTGTTTTTCCAGCCATTGAAAATGTTTTAGAATACAAACGTTCGCCTGTGCCACGCTCAACAATGTTTTTGAGTATAGCTTTCATTTCGCTTAACGTTTTATCTGAACAGATTTTATTGACTAAAACTTCTTTTTCAAAAACCTCAATATTTTCATCAAATTTTTTAACCGCTTTTAAAAAACGCGGTTTTATTAATTCGCCATCATTAGCAATGGCATTATAAAATGCTAATGTTTGTAATGGAGTTAATTGCATATTATACCCATAAGCCATAGACGGCAATGCATTTTTACTCCATATTTTATCTCCTGGTTTTGGAATTACAGGCTTGCCTTCACCTATAATAGAAACACCTAACGGTTGATCTAACTTCCATTGTCGTAAACGCTTTAAAAACTTCTCAGGATTTTTAGAATAATTATCATCAATTATAGTTGCTAAACCAATGTTTGAAGACACCTCCAAAGTACGAGCTGCAGAAATTTTACCATAGCCACCACGATGCGAATCATTAATTGGTCGCCCATAAAACATTTTACGTCCATTCTTAGTATCTATAACACTAGATGTATCTATAACCTTATCCTCTAAAGCAGCCATCATTGCCATAACCTTAAATGTAGAACCAGGCTCATGGCTTTCTCCTACAGCATAATTTAAACGCTCATAGTATTTACCATTTGTATTTCTCCCTAAATTAGAAATGGCTTTTATTTCTCCTGTTTTTACATCCATTACCACAACACAACCGTGTTCGGCCTCATACTTTTCTAATTGACCTAATAAAGAATGATGAGCTATGTCTTGAATGTTAACATCTATAGTTGTATATATATCTAAACCATCTTTTGGTTCTACTTCATTAACATCTCTAATGGGCTTCCACTTACCGTTTCCTATTTTTTGCTTTAAGCGTCTTCCACTTTCTCCTCTTAAATATTTTTTCCCAAAAGCCCCATCAATACCTACTCGTGTAGCATACTCGTTTTCATCAATCTTTTCGTAACCAATAGAGCGCTCTGCAATACCACCCATTGGATGCTCTCTTTTTGTAGTTTGCTCTACAATTAAGCCTCCTTTAATCGCTCCTTTTTCTATAATTGGAAAACTCCGTAAACGTATGTAATCTGAATAGCTAATATTACGCGCTAAAAGGAAATATCTATTTTTATTTTTACGTGCTTTTCTTATCGTTTGCTCATGAAAAGATGACGACTTACCCGTATAATTTGACAATGAATCTGCCAATGCTTTTATGTTAGACTGAAAAAATTGATCTCTAGGCTGGATTGCATCAATACGGATATCGTATTTTGGAATAGATGTCGCTAATAAACTTCCATCTGCAGAATATACATTACCACGATTAGCAGGAATTTCCATTTCTTTAATGGTTCTTTTTTGAGCCATTGCGCGATATTTATCTCCTTGCACAAACTGAATAGTGCATAATTTAAACACTACCGCAAGCACAAAGACAAACATACAGCCTGCTATAAAATACAATCGGTGCAATATGTTAGTTTCCGTTGTTGCCACAGTTTATTCTTGCGCTTTTACTTTTATTTTTTTTGGTGGAATCTCAGAGGTTTCTATTCCTTTACTCGATACTTTTTCTATAATCGTAGATTCCATTTTCAATCGCATTAACTTTGAACGTCCATCCACAAATGCGGATCTTAATTCTTTTACCTCATTAGTCATTCGTGCAATCTCATATACTTTTTGATCTGCACTATGCGCACTAGCAATCATAACTACAGCAAGACCTGATATAAAAAGAATGATTCGCCAATTTTTAAATGAATCATTACTGATTAAAAACGTTCCTCTTAATATGCCGTAAATTCCTTTTTTCATATTTTTTCAGCAATTCGCAATTTTGCACTGCGCGCTCTACTATTAACTTTTATTTCATTTTGCGACGGAACAATTAATCCTCCTACTTTTTTTAAAGGCACTTCAAAATTGCCAAACATGTCCCGTTCTGGTTCACCTTCAAAAAGACCATTACGGATAAATCGTTTAACCAATCGATCTTCTAATGAGTGATAGGATATAAAACTTAATCTCCCTCCTTGTTTTAAAACTTCTGGTGTTTGTTGTAATAATTCTTTAAGCACCTCTAGCTCTTGGTTAACTTCTATACGAATTGCTTGATAGATTTGTGCCAAAACCTTATTCTCTTTTTTATGTTGCAAAAACCGTTTTAAAACCAATTTTAATTGCTCGCTTGTTTTTATGTCTTGCTGCGTTCTAGCTTCTACAATAACCCTTGCCATTGCAGGTGCTTGCCTTAATTCGCCATATTGCAACAATACTTCCTTAAGCTGTTCTTCAGTATAATTATTAATAACCTCATATGCAGAAAGCAAACTATTCTGATTCATCCGCATATCTAGATCTGCTTCAAAACGTGTTGAAAATCCTCGTTCAGCAACATCAAATTGATGTGAAGACACTCCAAAATCTGCTAAAACTCCATCAACTTGTTTAACTCCATAAAATCTTAAAAATCGTTTTATGTATCTGAAATTTTCATTTATTAATGTAAAACGATCGTCATCTATTGCATTTGTTAACGCATCTGTATCTTGATCAAAAGCATAAAGCTTTCCTTCTGCACCTAATTGATTTAAGATTTCTCTACTATGGCCGCCGCCGCCAAAAGTGACATCAACATATATTCCATCTGGCTTTATTGCCAATCCATCAACTGTTTCTTTTAACAACACCGCATTATGATACTCCATCGTCTCCATCTTGTCCCATTACTTCTTCTGCTAAATCTGCAAAATCTAACGCCGCATCATCAATAGCTTGTTCGTATTTATCTTTATCCCAGATTTCTATAATATTTACCGCAGATGCCAAAACCGTTTGCTTTGTAATACCAGAGAAAGCCAATAAATCTTTCGGAACTAATAGGCGCCCTGTAGCATCAACTTCAACAACTTTTACACCAGCTGTAAAACGTCTTATAAAAGCATCGTTCTTTTTATTAAAACGATTTAACTTATTTACTTTTTGCATTAGCTTTTCCCACTCATGCATAGGATACAACTCTAAACAAGGTTGAAAAACAGCACGCTTTAACACAAACCCAGATTGCAAAACTGAAGACAGCTGTTTCTTTAAAATAGCAGGAAGCATCAACCTTCCTTTGGCATCTGCTTTAACTTCATATGTTCCTATTAGTGCGTTCAACTGTATTTAACTTGTTTATTTAACAAAATTTTAAATTCAAATATATTGAAAAATTACCCACATTTTACCACAAAATACCACTTTTGTTAATAAGTTTTAATTTTTTCGACAAAAGGTTACAAAATCGCTATTAACAATACTCTTAAAAGTTTAAGTAACAGAAGGCTAACTTTTCTGTATTTTACAGCATATTGTTATTAAAAAGAGGAGATTGAAATATTAAAGTTATAATCCCATGGATTTAGTTATATTTGTTTTTAACATTATTAAAGGACTAACTATTACATGGCGCACCTTTTAAGAAAAGAAAAGGATTATAGATATATAGAAGTAGGCGAAGGCACACCAATAATTGTACTACACGGACTCATGGGAGGCCTTAGTAACTTTGACTCTGTGACTTCTTTTTTCAGCACAAAAGGTTATAAGGTTATCATTCCGGAATTACCGATTTATAGCATGTCGCTTCTAAAAACCAATGTAAAAAGTTTTGCCAAGTATCTTAAAGATTTTATTGATTTTAAAGGTTTAGATAGCGTTATTTTATTAGGAAATTCGCTTGGCGGGCATATTGGCTTATATCACACCAAGTTATATCCCGAAAAAGTGAAAGCGCTAATCATTACTGGAAGTTCTGGTTTATACGAAAGTGCCATGGGCGGAAGTTACCCAAAACGAAGTGATTACGAGGTTATCAAGAAAAAAGCACAAGACGTATTTTACGATCCTGCAGTTGCCACTAAAGAAATTGTAGATGAAGTTTACGAAACTGTAAATGATAGAAACAAGCTAATAAAAACCTTAGCAATTGCCAAAAGTGCAATACGCCATAACATGGCAAAGGATTTACCTAATATGAACACTCCAACATGTATTATTTGGGGTAAAAATGATAATGTTACACCACCCGAAGTTGCCGATGAATTCCACGACCTATTGCCTGATTCTGACTTGTTTTGGATAGATAAATGTGGTCATGCAGCAATGATGGAACATCCTGATGAGTTTAATAGTATTTTGAATAAATGGCTTGAAAGTCGTAACTTTTAAGAGTTTAACCTTAATATTCCCGTTTTCACGGGAAGTATCATGAAAATAAAATCTGCTGAATTTGTAATGAGTAATTCTGATGTGGCTAAATGTCCAAAGCATCTCATTCCTGAATATGCGTTTATTGGACGAAGTAATGTTGGTAAATCTTCATTAATTAACATGTTAACCAGCAGAAAAAGTTTAGCTAAAACTTCTGGTCGCCCTGGAAAAACTCAGCTTATTAATCATTTTATTATTAATAAAAATTGGTTTTTAGTGGATTTACCCGGCTATGGTTATGCTTGTGTTTCTAAGTCTTCAAAAAAGACATTTCAAAAATTTATTACTAATTATTTTGAGCAACGTCAACAATTAGTTTCTGCTTTTGTTTTAGTAGACATACGTCACAAACCTCAGCCCATAGATTTAGAATTTATGCAGTATTTGGGAGAAAGTGAAATTCCGTTTTCAATAATTTTTACCAAAGCAGATAAATTAAAGCCTAAAGCAATTGAAAATTATGTTAATGACTATTGCCAAGAGTTGCTTGAGTTTTGGGAAGAGTTACCAAATTATTTTGTAACCTCGTCGAGTAAGACTATAGGAAAAGATGAGCTTTTAGATTTTATTGGGGATACAAATACTGAAATAGAAGGTTTACGAAATAACTAAAACTCAATTAATCCCATTCTAAATTTAACTCTTTTAACTTAGTATTTAAGTTTTTTAGTGAATCTTCATCTATAACTTTAGCATCAATTATTATTTCTGCCATTCCTGCCTTTAAAATATAATTGTTATTCGTTTTTATAGCTTCTTTAATTTCTGAGGTATGTATCTTTTTACCAAAGAATTTTCTTGTTGTAACAACTCCTTCTTTAAATCTTAAATAGTAAGTACGTTTTTCGAAAAAGAAATTTAAAAAATAAATAACACTAAGTATACTCACATAATCTTTCCAATTATGTTCGCCATCACTAAGCATTCCTAAAGCATACAAACCCCATGATATAGCTACTACTAGACTCAGATAATCTCTTTTCTTTTGATATGGAATTTTCATATATAAATTATTTAACTTTTTACATCCAAAGCATCTCTCAGTGCATTTCCTATAAGCATAAATGCCATAACTAATAGCATAATACAAAACCCAGGTATTAAAGCCAGATAAGGTTTACCAAGTATAATATAATTATAATGATCTTTAATCATAGCTCCCCAACTTGCCATTGGTGGCTGCGCACCAATACCTAAAAAGCTTAATCCACTTTCTATTAAAATAGCTGCAGCAAAATTAGCAGCAGATATTACAATCAATGGAGCTAGAATATTTGGTAATATATGTTTGGTGATAATTCTGAAGTCAGTAAATCCAAGCGCTCTTGCTGCAGTTACGTATTGCATCTCTTTAACACTAATTATTTGCCCTCGGACAACTCTCGCCACTTCCACCCACATGGTAAGGCCAACAGCGATAAAAACTTGCCAGAACCCTTTTCCTAAAGCAAGTGTAATAGCAATTACCAAAAGCAGTGTAGGAATGGACCATGTGATATTAATAATCCACATAATAAAAGCATCTATTTTTCCTCCATAATATCCTGCAATACTTCCCATAAAAATGCCAATTACAAGAGATATAAACACCGCTATAAAGCCAATAAAAAATGAAATTCTTGACCCGATTAAAATACGACTCAGATAATCTCTTCCGTATTTATCGGTTCCAAAAACAAAGTTTCGGTTTTCTATAAATGATTTGTAATCTTTATTTGGAAATCGATCTAATGCAATCTTCTTTTCTTGACCTATTAATCCATCTAAAGCATATTCCGTATACACTAAAAATTCATCTTCAATTTTATAAGATTGAACAGGTATTTCTGTAGATGTATTTACAGACCCAAAAAATATTTTGTTTAAAACGGATTGATCTTCTTCAATTGAAGATGGTAACACTAACATTTTTACATCAAACCCAGGCTTTTTAGAGTGGATAGACAAATGCATCTGGTTGGCATTCTTGGACGCATCAGGAGCAAAAAAATAAGCAAATACCGACATTAAACCAATACATACAATAACTCCTAAACTAAAAACGCCCCAAAAATTCTTTTTGAATTTTTGAAGCGCTAATTGTGTTAATGAATTATTATTAGGCATTCATATTAATTCTTAATGTTTGCCACATCATTTTTAATACTATACGACAACCTTAGATCTTTAAGTACATTAAGCGCTTCTTCTACATAAACGTCTTTACTTAAACTCACATGCCAACGTTCTCTTTTCTGTTTTAATACAGAGTCTATTGCTGTTAGTTCTAACTCATAAGGCAGTGATTTATAGGTTAAATCTGTTTTATAATCATTGATTTTCTCAAAGCGTTTGGCATCTTCTTCGTTAAGTTCTAAGCGTTTTCTATATGCATCATAATTTAAAGAATATTCATTATCTTCTCTTACATCATTAACCCACTTTGCATATTCATCGATAAGCTTTATTTGTTCATTATTTGCCATACGTTGCTTGCTCTTTTCAATTGCATTATCGTAATCGTAATAATTCTCCCAAACCTCATAATCGGCAGCGTCAATTTTATTCCATGGCAAAGGATTATCATAAGTTCGTTCTCCAAAACCTCTATATTTAAAACGATCCGGAACTACGATATCGCTCTTAACTCCTTCTAATTGTGTAGATCCACCATCTATTCTATAATACATGTCTGTTGTAAAATGTAGCGCTCCCAGCTCTCCGACAGAACTATTACGAACAAAACGATTTAAAGGCAATGCATTTTGAACTGTTCCTTTTCCATAGGTTTGTTCACTACCAATAATTATTGCACGTTTATAATCTTGCATTGCAGCAGCTAATATTTCAGACGCTGAAGCTGATAGTTCATTAACTAAAATAACTAAAGGACCATCCCAAATTAAAGAGCTATCCGTATCGGACAATACTTGTTTTGGCTGCCCAGTTGTTTTAACTTGTACTATAGGGCCATCTTTAATGAATAAGCCTGCTAAATCTACAACTGCAGCAAGAGATCCACCACCATTATTACGTAAATCAATAATTAAACCTTCTGCTTCTTCTTCTTTAAAACGTTCTATTTCTTTTTTAACATCAATAGCACAATTCTCTCTGTTATCTTTATTCCAATTATCATAAAAACGCGGTAAGTTGATAACCCCATAATTTTTACCATCTTTATTTACCGAAGCTGATTTTACATAAGATTCTTCAAGAACTACAACATCTCTAGTAATTTCTATATCCTCTATAGACCCGTCTTCTTTTTTTAAGGTTAGAATAACCTTTGTCCCTTTTGGACCTTTTATAAATTTAATAGCATCCTCTAGACGCATTCCTACAATATTAACAGCTTCTTCTTCATTCTCTTGTCTTACTTTAAGTATTTGATCTCCTGCTTGCAATTCATTTAACCTCCATGCTGGCCCACCACTTATGACTTCACTGACAGAAATGACATTCAATTGTTTTTGTAATCTCGCGCCTATACCTTCAAATTTACCTTCCATTTCTGTCGTAAAACGCTCTCTAGCTTCTGGTGCAAAATAAGAAGTATGCGGATCGTACTCGGCGAGTATGGCATTGATATATATAGAAAACCAATCTTTACGAATCATATCTCCAATATTAGAATACAACTGGTCGAAGCTAAGGCTTGTCGTTTCTCTCGCTTCTATTTCTAATTCTTTCTCCGTTTTATTTTCGTCTAGTGTTTCATTATTATCAATAGCTTCATCATAATTAGCAATGGTAGAAAACTTAAGCTGTTGTCTCCAACGCTCTTTTAATTCTCTTTTATTTTTAACAAAATCTATTTTATCATTATTAACCTCATAAGTTTCATCAATTGAATAATCAAATGGTTTTGATAAAATAGCTTCAATTACAGGTTTAGATTCTTCTATTCTCTGTAAATATCTTGCATTTGTTAAATCGAAAAATGTTAAGTCTGACGATTTAAATTGATCATCTAATTGTGTTCTGTATACTTCAAATTCTTTGATATCTGATTTATAGAAATAACGTTTTAATGGATCTAATTGCTCAATATAATCATCAAAAACACGTTTTGAAAAATCGTCATTTATATCTTGAGGAGCTATGTGTCCCTGACGTAAAATATTTGTTATTAATTCTATAAGAATTTTATCTTTTTGCGGATCTTCTTCAACTTTTTTAGTCGTAAAACTGCATGATGCAAATGCTATTAATAACGCTAACAGTAAAAATTTGTAATTCCCTTTCATTTGTATGAATTTATTTCTTTTTCAACCTTAATATGGTAGTTCATCATTTTTTTACTAAAATAGATGAAAAAATCGTGCCATAAAAAAGGCTGCTACTAATTTTTTGTTAAAGCCAAATATAATTGATTTCATTTATTACTAGCTATTATTTCATCTATAATATGTTACTATTTAATTAACTCATTTGTCTTAATGATAGAAATTATAACACATTCTTTTCATACGGATTTTAGTATTTTAGCTAAATCAAATTTCAACGTTTAAATATGTCTAATCGCCCTTTAATATTAGTTACAAATGATGATGGTATAACTGCACCTGGAATACGCACACTTATTGACGTTATGCGCAGCATTGGTGATGTTGTTGTTGTTGCACCGGACAGTCCACAAAGTGCCATGGGACATGCTATTACCATAAACTCTACATTATATGTTGAAAAAATTACTATAGATGATGGCTCACAATCTGAATACAGTTGTTCTGGAACACCTGCTGATTGTGTAAAATTAGCAGTCAATGAAGTTTTAGACCGTAAACCTGATCTTTGTGTTTCGGGGATTAATCATGGCTCTAACTCTTCAATCAATGTTATTTATTCTGGTACAATGAGTGCTGCCCTAGAAGCTGGCATAGAAGGCATCCCAGCCATTGGATTTTCGCTTTTAGATTACAATTGGAATGCTAATTTTGAACATTGTAAATCTTACATTAAAACCATAGCAGAAAATGTTTTAGAACATGGCTTACCTAATGGTGTTGTACTAAATGTTAATTTACCGAATTTAGCTCAGCAAGATATAAAAGGCATTAAAATATGTAGGCAAGCTAAAGCCAATTGGAAAGAGGAATTTGACAAACGTACTAATCCTATGGGAAGAGATTACTATTGGCTTACAGGAAAATTTGTAAATTTAGATCATGGTGAGGATACAGACGAATGGGCTTTAGAAAATGGTTATGTTTCTGTTGTTCCTGTTCAGTTCGATTTAACAGCGCATCATGCCATTCAGGATTTAAACACATGGGATTTAAAATAGATACTGAATTAAAAATTCAGCATAAATGAAAAAACAAATACTTATAGGCTTTATTACAGGTATTATTTCAGCTATAATTGGCATTTTACTTTTTGATATTATTATTGGTTTATATAATGGAGATGCTATTATGGATATTTTAGAGCGTTCACGTAGTGCACGATTTTTAGGAAAACGTGTAAGTATAGGTGCGTTAATAAATTTACCTGTTTTTTATTTCTTTTTAAATAAGAAAAAGGAATACCATGCACGTGGCGTATTAATAGCCACTATGATAATTGCGGTTATATTTATAGTCAATAAATTTTAAGTCGATATCTATCAAAATGATTATTGGCGAATTACATCTGAACTATAAAAGACAATAAAATTAAAAGATGAAATATTACATCATAGCAGGTGAAGCCTCTGGCGATTTACACGGTTCTAACTTAATGAAAGCATTGTATACAGAAGATGCAGATGCTGATATTAGATTTTGGGGCGGTGATTTAATGCAAGCTGTAGGAGGCACTTTAGTAAAACACTACAAAGAGCGTTCTTTTATGGGATTTGCCGAAGTGCTTATGAATTTGAATACTATTCTTGGATTTATAAAATTCTGTAAAAAAGATATTTTAAGTTTTAATCCAGATGTAATTATACTCATTGATAATTCAGGATTTAATTTACGTATTGCCAAGTGGGCAAAACTAGAGAATTATAAAACTCATTATTATATCTCCCCACAAGTTTGGGCATCTAGAGCTGGACGTGTAGAGAAAATAAAACGTGATGTAGATGCTATGTACGTCATTCTTCCTTTTGAAAAAGCATTTTATAAAACTTATAATTACGATGTGCATTTTGTAGGACATCCATTAATTGATGCCATTTCTGAAGAAAAAATAATTGATGAAACTGCTTTTAGAAAAACACATCATCTTAGTGATAAACCCATAATAGCATTATTGCCTGGAAGTCGTAAACAAGAAATTAAAAAAATGCTGAGCATAATGTTGAGTATGGTAGACCGTTTTCCTAATCATCAATTTGTTATTGCTGGTGCTCCAAGCCAAGATGAGAGTTTCTATCAATCTATCATACAATCTAAAGCCATCGCATTAATATCTAATAGAACCTACGATTTGCTCAATATTGCTACTGCTGCATTGGTAACTTCTGGGACTGCAACTTTAGAAACTGCATTATTTAAAGTTCCGCAAGTTGTGTGTTATAAAGCGAATGCTATTTCTTATCAAATTGCAAAACGCATTATCACATTAAAATATATTTCTTTAGTGAATTTAATTATGGATCGTGAAGTAGTTACAGAATTAATTCAGAATGATTTTAATAAAAAACGTTTGCAAAAAGAATTAGAACAGATTATAAATGGCCCAAAACGAGAACAATTGTTTTTGGATTATTATGAATTAGAAGAAAAGCTAGGAGGAAAAGGAGCTAGCGAAAACACAGCGCAACTTATTTATAGCGCTATTACAACTTAATTAATGAAAAAAATATTACGTGTACTTATTATTTTATTAGCATTAAGCAGTTGTAAATCTGCACGAAATAGATCTCAAATCTCTACAAAAAAAACAGAAACGAAAACAACAAGAGCTATTCCTCGAAAAACTGCTGCTATTATTGATTATGCCAAAACATTTAGAGGCACAAAATATAAATACGGAGGTGATTCTAAAAAAGGCATGGATTGCTCTGGCTTAATCTACACCAGTTTTAAAGCTCATGATATTAGTATGCCTAGAACTACAAAAGATTTAGTTATTACTGGTGATTGGGTTGATTTAAAAAAAGTAGTCCCTGGAGATTTAGTGTTCTTTGCTACTAAAAAAAACAGCCGAAAAGTAAACCATGTAGGCATTGTTACCAAATCTTATAATGGCGATGTTTCTTTTATACATGCGTCTTCTAGTAAAGGTGTTATTATCTCTAAATTATCTGAAAAATACTGGTACTTTGCTTTTGTACAAGCTCGGAGGTATCTCTAATTATTTTTTTTTAGTAACTTTCTGTAATGAAGTTACTTAACTTTACCATTATAAAGCTTACAGCTTGCCTTATTCTAGGCATATTAATTCAATACTATTTAAACTTTAGTTTTTATAGTATTTCAATTGTTCTTATTAACGTTTGCTTTATTTTAATTAGCAGTTATATTTATTCAAATTACACCTATAAATCATCTTCAGTTTTTGGAGTATTTGCACTCATTGCTTTTATTATTTTAGGAGCTTTTACCTATGCTATAAGTAATGATACATTAAATAAATATCATTATTCTCATTTAAATTTAAATGAAGATGAACCTCAAAATATCCATTTTAGTGTCAATAAGCGGTTAAAATCTGACTTGTATAATGATAAATATTTTATTGATATTATATCTATAAATGCTGAAAAAGTTGAAGGGAAGCTCTTATTAAACATCCCGAAAGATTCACTTCAACAGCATCTAGATGTAGGATCTGTTTATGGCATTTCTTCAAAGCTCGAAAATATACAGACTCCTTTAAATCCGTTTCAATTTAATTATAACAAGTATCTGAAAGATCGTCAAGTATATTATCAGATATATAAAAGGGCATCTCCACTTCTTAAAATCGAGGGCAAAGAGGTATCACTTAGCACTTATGCTGATGCATTCAGAAAAACGATAAATTCAAAATTAATTTATTATGGTTTTAAAGGAGATACACTTTCTATAATCAATGCTTTACTTTTAGGTCAACGCCAAGATATTGATCCCGATTTATATACAAACTATGTTAATGCAGGCACCATACATATTTTAGCCGTTTCGGGCTTACATGTTGGTATTATTTTACTGATTCTAAATTTTTTATTAAAACCACTTCATCGAACTAGATACGGTAGACATTATATAAAACCAATTGTTATTGTAATTGCATTGTGGGCTTTTGCTATTATAGCTGGTTTGTCACCATCTGTAACTAGAGCCGTAACTATGTTTAGTGTTATTGCTATTGCCATGCACTTAAAACGCCAAACAAGTATCTATAATACTATTGCTATTTCTGCCTTCTTTATACTTTTATTTAAACCTGTTTATGTCTTTGATGTTGGGTTTCAAATGAGTTATCTCGCAGTTATTTCTATAGTAAGTATTCAGCCGTTACTTTACAAACTATGGAGTCCTCGATTTTATGTTACAGATAAGTTTTGGCAAATATTTACCGTAACTATAGCTGCACAATGCGGTGTTGCTCCTATTAGTCTTTATTATTTCCATCAATTCCCAGGATTGTTTTTTATATCTAACCTCGTTATTATTCCTTTTTTAGGATTAATTTTAGGGCTTGGGCTTTTTATAATAGGTTTAGCACTAATTAACAAATTACCAGAGTTTTTAGTTGATTTTTACACGTTTATTATTGACACTTTAAATGGTTTTATAGCTTGGATTGCTCAGTTTGAAAACTTTTTATTTAGAGACATCTCTTTCAATTATCTTCAGGTTATTTCTGCTTACTTCTTTATATGTTCTGGTTTTTATTTGTGGAAAAACAAAAACACTAAAACTCTTTATTTACCTCTACTAAGTTTAGCTCTATATTCTGGAGTATTATTATATTCAAAATACAGAACTACTACTCATGAGTTTATAATCTTTAATAAGAGTAGATATTCTATTTTGGCCGAAAAGAAAAACAACAGCCTATCTGTTTATCACAACTTAGACACATTGTTATTTAAACAAGATAAAACACTTCAGAATTATAAAATTGGTAATTCTATAGATTTTATTAAAGAAGATAGCATTTCGTCTGTTTTTAGATTTAAAAATAAGATTGTATTCGTTATTGATAGTTTAAGTGCTTATAATATAAAATCTTTTAAACCCGACTATATTCTATTACGCAACTCGCCTCAGCTTAATCTTAAACGCGTTATCGACACATTAAAACCTAAAGTAATCATTGCTGATGCCAGCAATTACAAATCTTATGTTGAACGATGGAAATTAACTTGCGAAGCAAAAAAAATCCCTTTTCATAGCACGTATGAAAAGGGAGCTTATATTATAAAATAAATATTTTAATTAGAAGCCGTTTTTGTAGTTCCGAATGTTGGCTTAAACGCTTCGTAATATTTATTAAAATGTTCTTGAGACGTCATCTCCTTGTATTTATCCGTTTTAAACAATTTTAAATACAATTCTAATTGTTGTGGATTTTGATAACCTGTAACTGGTGTTATCATTCTTAAATCTTCATCAAAAAAAGCAATTGTTGGGTATGCTCTTACTTGTAAAAAACTTGAAAATTGATGAGGACTATTACGTCTATTTGCTTTAGTCTCATCATATCCAGGATTTGTAAATGTTTTATCCTTATATGTAATTGTAGAATTACCTTCTGCATTGAACTTTACCGCATAATAATTTTTATTAATATAATCGGCTACATCTTTATTCCCAAATGTGTTTTTATCTAATAATTTACATGGTCCACACCAATTGGTATAAACATCCATAATTATTTTTCTAGGTTCTTTCTTTTGAAGTGCTACAGCTTCTTCAAAAGTGACCCAATTGATTTCTTGTGCTGTGATGCTTATTACAAACATCAACATTATAGCACTTAAAATTATCTTTTTCATCATAATAACTTTGTCGTAATTATTAAACAAACATACAAAATAGTATATACTTCATTTATTTTTCACTGTTTTTAACGGAAAATTAGCGTATACCGTGCATTAGTTTCTTTAAAAGTGGATTTAAAATCCCTATTAAGATTCCAGCACTTATTGGCACAACTGTAAAAATTAAAAAGAAAGTAGCCAAACTATATTCTGCAGTTACTTTATCTATCATACCTCCTAATGATCCAGCAGCCTTTTGGCCAATTGCAATGGCTAAATACCATATACCAAACATAAACGCAATCATTCTTCCTGGTACAAGCTTACTTAAATATGAAAGCCCTACTGGAGATAAGCAAAGTTCTCCTAAAGTGTGAAAAAGATATGCAAAAATGAGCCAAACCATACTTATTGATGCTGTTTTTGCTCCTTGTGGAATACCCGAAGATCCATAAGCCAATAATGCAAACCCTATTCCTAATAGTATTAATCCGTAAGCATATTTAAAAGCAGCACTTGGATTATATTTACTTTCCCACCATTTTGAAAACAATGGAGCTAAAGCTATAATAAAAAATGAATTTAAAATACCAAACCATGTTGCACCTACTTCCTTAGCGTCTTCACTAAAATCGTTTTTCAACTTCCATATAACAATACCCCAAATAATTAAAAAACTTATAGATAGAATAATATTAGAGATTCCTATTTTGGAAAATGTTTTCTTGAACAGCATGTATAAAACATATGTAATTATACACAATGGCACAATAGTTAAAATTGTGTCTATTACTTTAAATACTATTGCTGACGATCCTGTTAAACTTCGTTCTGTATAATCTCTCGCAAAAATATTTAAAGAACCTGCGGCTTGCTCAAATGCTGCCCAAAAGAAAATTGTGAAAAAAGCAAAAATAGCAACTGCAATCATTCTATCCCTAACGATAGGAGTGTATCTTATAATTCTAGAGCTTATTAGATATAAAAATAATAGTACAGCCAATACAATAATAACAGTGGAACCCTCATAACCTAATAATGTAAAATCAAAAAGATTAATATCTTTAATCTTAGACATTGGGTCATTTATTAGCCAAGTAAGACCTGCTATAGATGTTATTATTATTAAAACTTTATCTAAAAATGTAAAATGATTAAGTTTTTCGCTTACAGCATCTACAAACTTTGAATTTGCTTTTTCATTAACATTTTGAGGCAATTCAACCTCATAAATTTTATTAGGTTTAGCTCCAATATCGCCAAACAATTTTTTCGCTAAAGCAAATTGAATTAATCCTAAAAACATAAAAATACCTGCCAATCCGAAACCTAGGGACCAACTATAATTTTCTCCTAAATATCCACAAAGCATGATACCAAAAAATGCTCCTGAATTTACACCCATATAAAAAATAGTATAAGCTCCATCTTTTTTTGCATCATTTCCTTTATACATCTCAGAAATAATAGATGTAATATTGGGTTTAAAAAAACCTGTTCCAATAACTAGAAATGCTAAACCTATATACAAACTAGATTCTGTTTCAAATGCCATAGACACATGACCCAAAGTCATAATTAAACAACCTAATACTACTGCATTTCTATAACCTATAAATTTATCTGCTATATAGCCACCTAATATTGGGGTTAAATATAGTAATGATGCATAAGTTCCAAATAGTGCCAAAGCATGTTCTCTTGGCCAATCAGCCCAACCCGGGTTATCTCCAAATAGCGGTGCTGTTAAAAAAATAACTAATAGAACACGCATTCCATAAAAAGAAAAACGCTCCCACATTTCGGTAAAAAACAACACAAACAAACCTGCTGGATGCCCTAGCACCTTATCTTTAAATAGATTTTCTATATCTGTATTCATAAAAATAAATTTTTATTAAAAGAAAAGCCTCACATTTTTAATTGTGAGGCTATAATATATTAATTATCGGCTAATTCAAAACCTTCGGTTTCTTTAGTATTAAAATCCGTTTCGTTATCCTCAGCACCATGCGTAAGAGCTTTTAGTTTTTTAAAGAACATAAACACTAAAAGAGCAAACACTACACAGAAAATTGCAATACCAGTAAACACCTTAAATTCACCAAACAATGAAGAGGACTCACCTAATAAACCTGCTGCCTTATTCCCCAGTCCAGTAGTAGCAAAATAAATACCCATCATTATTGAAGCATATTTAGCAGGAGCTAACTTTGTTACAAATGATAGTGAAACTGGAGATAAACATAATTCTCCAACCGTATGAAATAAATAAGCTAAAACTAACCAAATCATCATTGAACTTCCTGTACTATCGTACTCTGAAGAAGCTGCAGACATAAATAAGAATCCAATACCAACTAAACCTAATCCTATAATCATTTTATACAATGATGAAGCTTCTGTTCCTTTTAATTTGCGTTTAGCCCAAAATGCTGCTATTGCAACTCCAAGAGTTATTATAAAAAAAGAGTTTAAGGATTGAAACCAAGTAGCTGGAACTTCCCAACCCATTAAAATTCTATCTGTCTTTTCACTTGCATAAATATTCATCAAACCACCTGCTTGTTCAAATGCTGCGAAAAAAGCAATTATCAATAAAAAAGAAATAAGTAAAACAATAACTCTATCCTTTTCAATTTTAGTAAGTGGTTTTTTATAAGCTTCTTGATCTTCAACTTTATCTGATTTACCTAAATAATTACCAACATGCACTAGGTATTTTTGACCAGTTAAAAATTGTATTAATCCTAAAACCATAAGTATTCCTGCTAATCCAAATCCATAATGCCAACCATGAACTTCTCCAACATAGCCTACAACTAATCCAGATAAAAAAGCACCAATATTAATACCGATATAGAATATAGTAAAACCTTTGTCTCTTCTAACATCTCCTTTTTTATAAAGTCCACCTACCATTGTAGAAATATTAGGCTTTAAGCATCCTACACCAAGAATTATAAAAGCGAGTCCTGTATAAAAAGCCCACATAGCCTCAATAGCTAAAACACTATGTCCAATAACTAAAAGTATAGCACCTAGAATTACTGATTTCTTTTGTCCTAGAAACTTATCTGCTAAAATACCTCCCGGTATAGACATCACGTAAACTAACATTGTATACCATCCATATAGTGCTAATGCTTCACCTTGAGTCCATCCTACACCAGGATTTACATCTGTTGTCTTAGATGTTAAATACAGTACTAATAATGCACGCATTCCATAATATGAAAATCGCTCCCACATTTCTGTGAAAAATAAGACATACAAACCTACTGGATGCCCAAATAATTCTTTTTCGTGTGGTTGTTTTGTTATTGCTGACATATATATTTAATTTAGTTAGTTATCCTTTTATTTTAGATTGCATTTCTTTTTTCATTTCATCATTCTCACGTTTGTCTCCAAGTTTTTCGTTAATGAAATTGGTCATTTTACTATATAAATGCAACCTTGTATTTCCTCCAAAAATGCCGTGGTTTTTATCTGGATATATCATCCAATCAAATTGCTTATTGGCTTGCACCAAAGCTTCAACCATACGCATAGTGTTTTGTAAATGCACATTATCGTCACCTGAACCATGAATTAATAAAAAATCTCCTTTTAATTTATCGACATGGTTTATTGGTGAGTTTTCATCATAACCACTAGCATTTTCTTGTGGTGTTGTCATGTAGCGCTCAGTATAAATAGTATCGTAAAATCTCCAACTTGTTACTGGTGCTACTGCTATAGCCATTTTAAAAACATCATTCCCTTTAAACAAGGCATTACTACTCATAAAACCACCAAAACTCCAACCCCAAATACCAATACGCTCAGCATCTATGTATGAGCGTTCTCCTAGCTTTTTAGCCGCAGCGATTTGGTCTTCAACTTCATATTTCCCTAATTCATTCTGTGTTACTTTTTTAAACGCTGCTCCTTTTAAACCTGTTCCTCGTCCATCGACGCATGCTACAATATAGCCTTGCTGTGCTAAATGCTGATACCAATAATCATTAGCTGCATTCCAGCGATTAGCCACTTGTTGTGATCCTGGACCTGAATATTGATACATAAATAATGGATACTCTTTATTAGGATCGAAATTAGCAGGTTTAATCATCCACATGTTTAAATCGTTTCCATTAATATTAATTGTACTAAATTCTTTTTTAGACGTTACATAACCTGCTACTTTATTTGCTAGTTTGTCATTATCTATAATACTCTTAATTACACTACCACTTTTAGAATCGTTAAGTGTATATTCTTGTGGTGATGTTGCGCTTGAGTGCGTGTTTATAAAATATGTGAAATCTGCACTAAATGCAGCACTGTTTGTACCTTCAGTTTTAGATAATCGTTTTTTGTTTTTTCCGTTTAGTTTTACAGAATATACATCGCGATTAATAGAACCATTCTCTACAGATTGATAAAAAATAGTATTTGTTTTTTCATCTAAACCATAATAGTTAGTCACTTCCCAATCTCCTTGCGTTACTTGGCTTATTAAACTCCCATCTTTAGTATGGTGGTAGATATGATTAAATCCATCTTTTTCACTTGTCCAGATAAAACTATTATCTTTTAAAAATGTAAGATTAAAGGTTACATCTATATAGGCATTATCTTTCTCTGCTATGACAACTTTAGATGAATTTGCATCTACATCAATCATCCATAAATCGAGTTCATTTTGGTGTCTATTCATATATTGAACACTCAAAACATTGGCTTCATTTGTCCATTGTAGTCTCGGAATATAAAAATCATTATATGTCTTATTCACTTTCAGCTCTTCTAAATTCCCAGAGTTTAAATCGTACAAATGCAATGACACTTTAGAATTAGCTTCGCCCGCTTTAGGGTATTTAAACACTTGCTGTGTTTGATATAAATCGGTTCCGAATACGTCCATAGAAAATTGTGGTACTTCACTCTCATCAAAACGAATAAATGCAATTTTATCTCCAGATGCATTCCAATCAAAAGCACGAACAAAGCTAAATTCTTCTTCGTATACCCAATCCGTAATTCCGTTTATAATTCTATTCTTCTCACCATCTGAAGTCATTTGAGTAACAGCACCAGAGTTTAAATCTTTAACATACAAATTGTTTTGATAACCATAGGCAACCTTAGATGCATCTGGTGAAAATGTTGGCTCTTGTACTAAATCGTCTGAAAGTTTAGTCAATTTCTTAGATGCAATGTCATAAATGTAATATTCACCAAGTGTAGAACGTCTAAATACAGGTTTAGAATTTGTAGTTAGTAGCACCTTAGATTCGTCTTTACTAAAGCTATAATTAAAAAAACCTTGAATCTCAGATAAATCTGATGAATTCAAGATTGTGTTTACCTTTTCTAAAGTTTTATAATCGTAAATATCTATTGAAGCTGATCGATCTGATCTGCTAAAATTAAGCACGGAATATTGTTTTCCATTATTCATAGAATGTAAGGCTTGCATGCCTTCTGTTCTAAATGTTCCATTCCATATATCTTCTAAGCTAATTTGTTTATTCTGTGCAACTAAGACTGTTGTTGCAAAGAAGCCAATAACGGCTATTAATCGTGTAAATTTCATTAATAGTTTTTATTTAATAAAGTAATGTCAAGTTTACTAAAAATAATACAAAAAACCGCTATTATTAACAGTAAATCCGCAATAGTGTTAGATATGCAATATATTTTATACCAATCCTAGTATCTTTGCTTTTTAAATGATTAAAATAATGCAAAATACCATTTCGGGATTTTCTAAGCTTAAAAAAGCTGAAAAAATAGACTGGTTACTTTCCACCTATTTTAGTGACAATGTTAATTCTAGAACGACAATAACACAGTATTGGAATACAGATGAGAAGTTACAAAAACTTCATGATGAGTTTATAGAAAATACCATTTCTAACTTCTATCTTCCTCTTGGTGTTGCCCCTAATTTTTTAATCAACGACCAAGTCTATACCATACCAATGGCTATTGAGGAAAGTTCTGTTGTTGCAGCAGCCAGTAAATCTGCTAAGTTTTGGTTTGATCGTGGTGGCTTTAAAGCTAAAGTATTATCGACTACAAAAATCGGTCAGGTTCATTTTACTTATCATGGAGATACTGAACGGTTACGTCGCTTTTTTAATATTATTAAACCTAAATTAATCAATGAAACTTCTCACATTACCAAAAATATGGAACGTCGAGGAGGTGGCATTTTAGATATTGAATTAAAGGATAAAACGAATGAATTAGACAACTATTATCAATTGCATGTTACGTTTGAAACTTTAGATGCTATGGGTGCTAATTTTATTAACTCTTGTCTTGAACAATTTGCAAAAACGCTTACTAATGAAGCTCAAGAGTTTAAAACCTTTACTTCTGTAGAAAAAGATATTCATATTGTAATGAGCATTTTGTCTAATTACGTTCCTGATTGTATTGTTAGAGCAGAAGTTAGTTGTAAAATTGAAGATTTAAAAGATAAAGATATCCCTAATCCAAAGGCTTTTGTAGAGAAATTTAAACAGGCTGTTTCTATTGCTGAAGTAGAGCCTCATAGAGCTGTAACCCATAACAAAGGCATAATGAATGGTATCGATGCTGTTGTTTTAGCTACAGGAAATGATTTTAGAGCTGTAGAAGCTGGTGTACATGCTTATGCTTCAAAAAGCGGAAGATATAGCAGTTTAACACATTGTAAGCTTACTGAAGATACATTTACATTTTCGATGGAAATTCCTTTAGCTTTAGGAACCATTGGTGGTTTAACCACATTACATCCTTTAGTTAAATTTGCATTACAATTATTAGGAAATCCTTCCGCAAAGGATCTTATGAAAATTGTTGCTGTTGCAGGTTTAGCACAAAATTTTGCTGCACTAAAGTCTCTTACCACCACAGGAATTCAAAAAGGTCATATGAAAATGCATCTTATGAATATACTTAATCAATTTGAAGCTACTAATGCGGAAAAAGATGCTATAGTCAATCATTTTAAGACCAACACAGTAACTCATAGCGCTGTTGTTGAAGCTATAAAAGCATTAAGAAATCACTAATGCAACACTTTAAAAGCAACGGTAAATTATTATTAACTGCAGAGTATCTTGTGCTTGATGGTGCTAAAGCTCTAGCATTACCAACAAAACTTGGGCAAAGCTTAACTGTGGACGCAAACGATTCTAACCATTTACAGTGGAAAAGCTATGATGAGGCTAACCAACTATGGTATGAAGATCAGTTTTTTATTGATAAAATTAAAATTGCAAAACACGATGCATCGAATCCTATTTCTGAGCGGTTGCTTCAAATTTTTAATGCCGTTTTGGAATTGAATCCTAATGCTTTAGAGGAACATAAAGGTTATTCTTTCACTACACAACAAGATTTTAATAGGTTTTGGGGATTAGGCACATCTTCTACTCTAATCAATAATATGGCGCAATGGGCTAAAATTGATGCATACGCTTTATTAGAAAAAACATTTGGCGGTAGCGGTTACGATATTGCTTGCGCGCAACAGAGATCTGCAATTCTTTACCAACGGACTAATACTAAACCTTTAGTTTCTAATGTTGATTTTAATCCTGTTTTTAAAAACCATCTGTACTTTGTTTATCTAAACAAAAAACAGAATAGTAGAGAAGGTATTGCTAAATACAAAGCTCATAAAGGTGATTTATCTCATAGTATTGATGCTATTAATGCAATCACACAATCTATAATTACATGCAATTCTTTAGCTGATTTTAAAACTTTAATAAGCACCCATGAGGTTATTATTTCTAAAGTTATAGATCAGAAACCTGTAAAAGATTTACTTTTTAATGACTTTGATGGAGCTATAAAAAGTCTTGGCGCTTGGGGAGGTGATTTTATTTTAGTAGCATCTGACATAAACCCTGAAGCTTATTTTATATCTAAAGGGTATTCTACTGTAATCCCTTATTCTCAATTCATCTAAAAGAAAAAAGCTTTGCAAATGCAAAGCTTTAATTTATAACTTATGGGCTTACTATATTATTAGTAAACTGTTTTTGCTCTATTATCATCTATTTCAGCAGCAGCTTCAAGTGCAGTATACACTTTATTTTGCACAGTGTTTTTAAGTGCATTCCCTAAACGTGCAATAATTGCAGCATAGTTTTCTAATTTAGGTGCTTCTGTAATTTTATTGACTTGCAAAATATAAACTCCTCTTTCTCCATCTATAGGTTTTGATATTGCTCCTTGAGCTAAACCAAATGCAGCACCTACAACTTTAGGTTCTATACCAGCACCAGATAATGTTGTGTTTTTCTCAGTTAATGCAGCTGCTGTTCTTACAGTTTGACCTTGATTGTTAGCAATATCAGCTAAAGTTGATGCAGAAATTTTAGCACGTATCATTTCTGCCTTCTTTTCTTTTCTTACTTCCACTAAAACTGGAGTTGTTGCATTTTCAACACTCATTAAACCTTCTTTATTAATATCAACCAATTTAGCTACAATAAAACCAACTCCAGAAATTGGAAAACTTTTATAGTCACCAACTTTAATATCGTCCTCAAAAGCCCAACGTACTACTTGTCTTTGGCTTCCTAAACCAGGAATGTTTTCTTCTAACTCTTTAAACGTTGATGTTCTTACTGTTAATCCTTTTTCTTTAGCCAAATCGTTAAACTCAGTAGTTTCCGCTGCTATTTCAAACTTAGATTTTGCATTAAATACATCATCAATCGTTTTTTCAGAAGCTTCAATTTTACGAGCAATTGTAGCTACTTTAGCCGTATTATTAAACTCTGTTTGATCTAAAATTTCAACAATATGATACCCGAAAGATGTTTCCACAACACCCATATCTCCTTTCTTATTATCAAAAGAATACGATTTAAATTCTGGCGCAAAAGATTGATTATATGCAAATTCTATAACACCATCATTTTCATTACTCACTTTATCTGACGACAACTCTAATAAATTTTTAAACTTAGAACGGCTACGTCTTACCACGTTATAAATACTATCTGCTGTAACTTTTGCCTCATCAGCAGTTTGTATAATATCTGGACCAGCAGCTTGAGCACCTACATAAGGAATTAAAATATGACGCACTTTTACCGAATCTGGCAAACTTGCCTTAGCTAAAACCTTAGAGTACTTATAATAAATACCATCTTTGTATGGGCCATAATAAGAACCAACTTCTGCATTTAACAAACTATCTTTTGCAACACCTAATTGAGATGCTCTAGAAAATTCATCAGCATATTTTATATCAGAATAAGAGTTTACAAAAGCTTCTATGTTTTTAGTATTATCAAAACCTAAAATTGTATCAGCCTTTTTTGTATTTTCGTTAAACTCTACTTTATCATTTTTCAATGTCAAAAGCTCTTCTTTTATTGCATCTTCATCTTCTTTTGATGCATCTTCTCTAAACTCTACAAAAAGAATTTCTCTTGTAGCTTCTACTTTATATTCATCTTCATGCGCTTTCATATACGCTTCAATCTCAGATTTAGTTACCGTAACTAAACTATCAGCTATTGATGTATAAGGAATTTGAACGTAATTTATATCTAGAGTTTTTGCATCTGCTTCATATTCGTCTTCTGCTTCAGCAATAGTAGCACCAACTCCAGCTTTAATTAAATTATAATAAGATTGCGTCATCGCTGTATTAGCAAGAGACTGTTCATTATCTGTCCAACTTGCATAATTAACTAGCAAATTACCTAAAGGTGCGCTTTCTGGCTGTATATCTTTTAAATTAGATATAAATGCATTTAATCGATTAACATCGAAAATACTATCGCTATTTTGAAATTCTGGATACGATTCAAAGCTGTTTTTTAACAACTCACGCATCTGATCTTTTTCAACAGACAAACCAAGTTTATCTAACTCTGTATTTAAAATAATACGTCTTAGCTCATTACTATAAACGCTATTTTTAACTTGGGTTTCAGTTGTTGTAGGACCAACTCGTTGTTGCATGTTTTGTACACTAAACATAAACGCATCGCGTTTAATATCTTCTCCATTTACAGTTGCAATGATATCTTGCGGTGTTCCTGTTAAAGCGTCAGAATTTTTAAACAAATCTCCGATTACAAAAGAAAATAATGCTAATGCAATAACTAAGATTAAAACTAACGAACGCTGTCTGATTTTATTTAAAACTGCCATTTTAAGGTATTAAAGTCATTTTTATTAAGTGTGCGAAAATAGCGTTTTCTTATAAATAATAAAAGTAACACTCTAGTTTTTATAGCATTTAATACGATTATTCTACTTCTAAAATTTTAAGACGCACTGTATCTATTTTTGTAGAAGACACTTCTATGATTTTAAACATAAAATTATCTATTTTAATAGTGTCATCTAATTGAGGAATACCTTCTGTGTGGTTTACAATTAAACCACCTAAAGTTTCGTATTGATCACTTTCTGGCAAATTAAGTTTATACGTTTCATTTAAGTAATCAACTTCTAAACGTGCAGAAAATCTGTAGTTATTCTCTCCTATTTGCTCTTCTATTAGCGCAATAGAGTCGTGTTCATCTTCAATTTCGCCAAATAATTCTTCAATAATATCTTCTACAGACATAATACCTGAAGTGCCGCCGTATTCATCAATAACTACTGCTATACTTTTTCGTTTTTTAGTTAAAATATTTAAAACATCTTTAATAAGTATGGTTTCTGGCACAAAACCAACTGGTATTAAAATTGATTTTATAGTCTTTGGGTTGTTAAATAATTCAAATGAATGCACATAGCCTAAAATATCATCAATTGAGTTTTTATAGACTATGATTTTAGTATAACCCGTTTCTATAAATAATTTACTTAGGTTTTCAACAGAATCAGAGATGTCAATAGCAGTAATTTCTGTACGAGGTATCATTACTTCTCTTGCTTTTACCTCTGTAAACTCTAAAGCATTTTGAAAGATTTGTATTTCGCTATCCACTTCATCATCATCTTCTACAGACTCCATCTGCTCTGTAATAAAATTACCTAATTCTACTTTAGTTAATGCCAACTCCACCATATCTCCTTCTGTTTTAAAAAAGGTTTTTAAAACAAAATCTGAAATCCAGATTACAAAATTTGAAATGATTGAAAATAAAATATAGAATAGATATGTTGGTAATGCCAATACCTTTAAAAGTGTATTAGAATACATTTGAAAAAACACTTTAGGTAAAAACTCTGCCGTCAATAAAATAATTAGGGTAGAAATAACGGTTTGAGAAAACAACAAGAAGTCTCCCGTTATTAAATTTACAAATGTACTATCTGAAGGCAAAAAACTCTGTAGCCAATTGACTAACACATCTCCCATTTTAAAACCGTAAATTACTAAAGCTATATTATTACCAATAAGCATAGTGGCAATAAACTTAGAAGGTTTGGCGGTTAGTTTTGAAAGAATATTTCCTAAAAAACCTCCTTGCTTCTTTTCTAACTCAATATGGATTTTATTAGACGAAACATAAGCGATCTCCATCCCTGAGAAGAATGCCGATAAAAAAAGTGAAGTTATAATTATAACTACGTTTGTAACCATTGTTTAGTTACGATTTTCAAATTTTTTCCTAAAACGTTTACGAAAGAAAAACATAAATATAGCTAATGCAGTAAATAATAATGAGATATATGCGCGATTTCTATCTGTTGACCATTTTGTAATAGCATCCCAAAAGAATAAAGCTGCAAAAATTATGTAAGCGTATTGAAAGAATTTTAAAATTTTCATTTATTAAATATCTAATGGACTACAAAGGTAACTATTTCTCAATTATCGAATTCAAAATCGCCAGATTGTTCCAAAATTGTCCATTCATCGAAGTTACGATCTGAATCAAAAAACCTCCCAAAGCTTAAACTACCATCTAAAGAAAATTTTACATCACCATTAGTAAAAACCCATTCTGTTTTTTGGTCATAATACATTTGAGGAGCAAAGATAGAATCGCCTTTATGCGTTGCTAAAATAACATTACCTCTAAGATCTATAAGATCTGTTTTATTATATGCTATAGCATAATCTGCAAAGATTTTACTTTCGTTTCTATCTTTATCATATATAATAAGCTCTATACCTTTAGGAAATTCTGAAAATCCAAAAATACGATTAGAATAATCTAGCATTTTAGGACTTATAAGGTTAGCTGCTAATATACCTATAGAGTCTGAATACTTTAAATTAATGGTATCCGCAATGCCAATAGGTTCATTTTGTAAAACACCTATTTTTTGCACATCATCAAAATTGTTTTTACATGAAAAAAACATAGTCACAGCAAAAGCTATGACTATGTTTTTTATTGTATGTAAATACGTTGTATTCATTTTAGCTTTTAGGCACGGTTACAGAACTGCCTATCCAACAACCAACTTTTATGGTTTTACCTCCCATATCTGCACTAAATATATCACTTTTAGAAGGTGCTTTTGCTGAGTAACTTTCTGCATTTTGAGCTGCTACCTTCTTTAAACGAGTATCTGCTCTACCAGCTTTACGTGCTTCACTAGCTGCTAACCAAAATACAGCTCTTTGATTAAATGGAGAATCTCCACAATTTTTAGCACTATTGGCATACATAGAGGCTATTCTCAAATAAGGAGAACCATCTGAAGGATTTAACTTTAAAGCCTCTCTATAATATTGTCTTGCCTTACCGTAACTTCCTTTAGATTTAAATTCGTTAGCTAGGTTTTTATATAATTTAGCTTTTTTTAATGGATCTTTTTCTAAAGCGATTGTCTGATCCAAATACTTTTGCTCACCAGTAATAGTATACAGATAAAATGTTGTATTTGCTGTAGGCTCTATAGTATTCTTTTGCTCTACTAATTTCACAAATAATGGATCTTCTTTACAACCTTTATTAAACATACGATTCATAGCACGTTGTAACCATTGGGCATCATTTTTATTAGTATCAAAATCTTTTTGGTATAATGGAATTAAAACTTCACAAGTTGCTCTATTACCGATTTTTGTATCTATACTCCCTGAAACTTTATCATATGCAACTAAGTTTTGTTCAGAAAACCTTTTAAGGCTAGCTTCTCTTTTAGACAATGTAGTGCCTGCTTCTTCCTTAGCTACATATTTATTTAACTTACCTGTATGATTCTCAATCTCTAACTCTATTTTTTCTTTAACATCATCATACTTGTCAAATAATTGCTGTGCTTCTCTTTTACCTGCATCAAATAAATCTACTTCTATAGAAAAATAAATATATAGTGCTTGGGCATCAGTAAAATTTTTACGATCATTTTGAAAGGCATCATCAAAAAGTTTGTAAACATCATCATTAGTAGCGCCTAAATCTTTTTTGTATTTATAGGTCATCAATCCTTTATCTACTAACATTTTACCTTTAGATTCCTTAGAAGGGTAATATTGATTATACTGCTCATATAATTTTAGATGATCTTTGATAAATGTAACTTTTTCCGTACCGTTACTTTTAGTAATTTTATTTTTTAAAATAGCTTGTCCTCTACTTCTAGAGTATATAGCTTCATGAAATTTAGGGCATTTTTCTCTGACTTCCATCCAAGGACCATAAGCATCATCTAATTTTTTGCTTTTGACATTAGTATCAAAAATAGATAGGTTATTTGCGCAGTCTTCATTTTGACCGCCTTCTTCTTCCTGTCCATAACTCATAGTAAAGCTTGCACATAGTGCTAACAATAGTAAAGTAACTTTCGTCTTCATCGTTTTTAATTTTTGTTAGTTATATTTTCGTTTTTGAAACCATCTATCACTTAAAGATAGACTGACGTTGAAATTAAAAAATTTCTCTCTTATTAAATTCTGGTTTGTTGTACCACGTTCTCCATATTCAAATCCGAGATTTATCTCTGAGAATAATCCTCCCGTAGGCTTGCCAACCGGTAAACCTAAACCAAAAGATATGCCAAACTCGTCTATGGACTCATTATTTACAACTAAACCTGTGTTTTCTACTCTAAAACCCGCTCTATAAACTACTCTACTTAAGTATTTAGAGAAAGAATTATAATTTGGGATATAAAACCCTCCTATAGAAATTGAAGATGCATCTTCAAAAGAAGAATTCGTGGTACTAAAAATAGGGTTATCAAATTCGCTTGTGTTTTGCGCTATGTATTCAGCTCCAACAAACCAGTGTTTTGATTCTCCTATACCAGCTCCAAAAGACAAGCGAGATGGCAAAGTTAAATCTGTTTCTGCCAAATTTGTATTATTTAGGTTTAAATCTATAGTGTTTTGCACAACCTCAGCTCCTGTAAAACCGTTTATTACTATTGTAGATAGGGAGCGATCGTTTGTCGATGTTAAATTACTTTCTGGTGAGAAAGCTGCTGTAGCTGATAATTCTAGCTTTTCAGTAACTTTTTTATTGTACGCAATACCAAGGTTAAAATTAACCCCTGTTAAATCTGATCTATTATTCTCTCGAGTTTGAAATTGAACCAAATTCCCTTCATCATCATAAACAAATTCTATAGCACTGTTTTGAATATTTCCGAAGTTATAATTTACATCTACACCTACTCTTAAATTGTTATTAATTTGATAACCTGTACCCAAAAACACTTTGTTTAATCCACCTTCGCCTTCGTAACGAAATAGTAAATCGTTACTCACTGGGCTTAAATCTTCTAATTGATAACCAACAGATGTAAATGGCAATAATCCAAAACCAATACCAAATCGTCCTGCAGGTAATGTTAAAGCTATATAATCAAAAGCTGAAGCATTTGCGTTTTCGGAAGTACTAGCACTTTCTAATGAAAGATTGTTAAAACTACCTGCGACAGCAAATTTAACAGGGCGACTTTCATTATTATATGGTGATGCCTCAACATTTTTCCCTGTATAAAATGCAGGGTTTCTAAGATTAATATGTATACTGTCTGAATATACACTTATTCCTCCCATACTACGATTTTCAACAGTGCCTCTAAATTGAAGGCTGCCAATACCAAAAAAAGAATATGGAGAAGCAGTACCACCTTGCTGAGCAAATGTTTGGCTTCCTATAATTGCAATAAGAATTACAACAAGTCGTTTTATCATTATTTTGAATTAAATTCTAGAATAAAGTTCAAACCTTCTAACAGAAAATTCGAATTCGCAAATATGCTATTTTTTAATTGGTTTGACAAGAATTTAGCATCTCCACCTGTTAAAATAATTGTTAAATCTGAGTATTTATGACGATATTCATCTATTACACCATCAATTTCCTTAATTATTCCATTTACAATCCCAGAATGAATTGCAGATTCCGTTGTATTACCAATAATGTTTTCAGGCTGGCTAGTTTTTAATAACGGAAGATTTGCTGTTAAATTATGTAGCGTTTGATATCTTAATCTAATTCCTGGTGAAATAGCGCCTCCTAAATATTCGTTTTTATCCGTAATAAAATCATAAGTAACACATGTTCCCGCATCTATAATTAATACATTTTTTTTAGGAAATTCTTTTACTGATGCACTTACTAAAGCTATACGATCTACTCCTAATGTTTTTGGAGTTTTATAACTATTTATAAAAGGTAATTTTGTTTTAGCATCTAAGGTTATGAGGTCAATATTTTCGGTTGCTAACTCAATACAATCGGCTTTTAGGTTTCCAACAGAGGATATTATAGCGCGTTTTAAATTTGGATATGCTTCTTTTACAGCCTTAAATTCCGCAATAAAATGAGATGACTTAAAACGCACCTTATGCTCTAAGGTTTCTCTGCCAAAAACAGCAAATTTTATAAAGGTATTACCAACATCAATTACAAGGTTCATAGACTTTTTATAGAGTGCAAATTTATAAAATCAAATTTTAGCAATTTCTTTTTGGTAATACTAAAAATGAATATATATTTGCATCCGCTTAATTAAGCAATTGGTGCCTTAGCTCAGTTGGTAGAGCAAAGGACTGAAAATCCTTGTGTCCCTGGTTCGATTCCTGGAGGCACCACCACCATAACTCGTAACAATTTCATTTTGAAAACGTTGCGAGTTTTTTGGTTTTATATAAGACCACCAAATAAAGCATGGCAACCAATAAATGCAATTACCGACAAAATAATTCCTATTAAAAAAATATTAAACGATTTTCGAAGTAACTTAAATTTACGATCAATCGTTTTTCCTAAATGGTAAGTATCAGTAGCAATGGTTTTATAAAGCTCATCACCTTCATTCATTAAGTTGGTCACCTTACTGATATACTCATCTTCCTCCATATCTTGAAAGTTGCCATAAAACATTAAATTTTTAGCTTCTCTTTTTCCATGTACAAGTTCTGGGCGCGTAGCGAAAATAGCAAAAGCGATTGATGCTAAATTGGTAAATAACATCATTACAATTGGAAATATAAGATGAGGATCAGTACTCAATTGACTCATTACAGTTCCTAATATTAATGACAAAATCAATGCATTTATTGATATCAAAATATTTGATTTTGTATCTATCATTGTATTTAAAGTATACTGATTTTTAGATAACAATCTAAATAATGTTTCTACACCTCTTTCTGATCTTGGTGCTACTTTTGCTAATTTCTTTTTTAATTGTTTTAACGCATCTTTATCTACATTTAATCCTTCCATTAAATATTGATCTTCTGCCTTCTCTTTCCGTTTATCGCTCATAATAACGTTTTATATATTGTATGCTGAGAAGATTCTTTTAACGAACCTTTTTCTACATAATTATTAATTTGATCACAATCTATTATCCTTGATTTTGTAGTGTCATTTAATTGCAAGTCCAATAATTCTTTTAGTTTTAAATGAATATCTCGATCTAAAACAGGTGTTATCACTTCTATTCTATGATCTAAATTACGCGTCATCCAATCTGCAGAACCAAGATACATTTTTTCTTCTCCATTATTTCCGAAAATATACAATCTTCCATGTTCTAAAAATCGATCGACAATACTGGTTATGTATATGTTTTCACTTTGCCCTTCAACCCCAGGAATTAAGCAACAAATACCACGTATGAATAATCTGATTTTTACACCTGCATTACTGGCTTTATAGAGTAACTTAATCATTTTAGCATCTTGAAGACTATTTAATTTTAAAATTATATAGGCATCTTTACCTGCTTTTGCATTCTCAATTTCGACTTCTATTAACTCTCTAAATGTGCTTCGTGTTGTAAATGGTGATATTAAAAGCCGTTTAGATTTAGGAATTATAATATCTCGTTCTAATACCTGAAATACTTGTTTGAGTTCTTTTGTAATTTTAGAATTTGACGTCATCAAGCCATAATCTGTATATATTTTTGATGTTTTTTCATTAAAATTACCAGTACTTATATAACCATAAACACGTGATTTATTTTCTTCATTACGCTCTATATATAAAATTTTAGAATGTACTTTTATTCCCGGATAACTATAGACTACGTTAGCACCATTTTCTTCTAAAACTTTGCCCCATTTTATATTATTTTCTTCATCAAAACGTGCTTTAGTCTCAATAAAAACAAAAACATCTTTGCCATTTTTGGCTGCTTTTAAAAGGGCATTTGCAACAAGAGAATCTTTTGAAACTCTATATAATGTTATTTTAATTTTTGTAACATTTACATCCGTAGAAGCTTCTTCTATTAACTGAATAACAGGTTGATACGATTGGTATGGGAAATGCAAAAGCCTATCTTTAGATTTTATTGCACTAAATATACTCGTGTAATCATCAAATGCTTTGTTATGTAATGGCGGTAAATCTACAAAGGATAGGTTTTTGGAAGTCGGGTTTGGGAAACCAAAAAAGTCTTTAAAATTATGATAGGTTCCACCTTTTATAATATCTGTATCATTAATATCTAAAGCTTCGTTTATCTTTAATTGTAATTTTTCTGGTATTAACTCATCAAATAAAGCCCTAGTTACTTGACCACTAACTCTATTAGGCAATGCGTTTTTAATTTTGTCTAGCAAATTACCCGAATACTCATTCTCTATATATAACTCTGCATCTCTCGATATTTTTATACTATAAAAATCTAGCTTATAATATGCGTTTAAATTGTGTTTTATAATATCATCAACAAATGTGATATAGTGCTTATTGTCTGTAGAAGGGAGCTCTATAAACCGAGGCGTATCTTCATTTATTTTTACCCAAATCAGTGAGTTATCTACCATTTGAGCAACGAGATACAAGGCTTCGTTTTCAATAAATGGTTTATTTTCACTAATGCTTAAAGATTGTGATGGTTGAATTTTTTCTTTATAATAGGTTTCGCTAAACTTCTGTTGCTCTTTGTTAAATTCTTTATAGGGTAAGAGATGAATATCTTCACTTTCTAATGCTGGAATAATCTCATCAAAAAAGATACGTCCAAATTCCTTTTGCTGACTATCAACTTGTTTCTTAATTTCTTTTAATAACTTATTTGGCTTTGTTATTAGTCGTTTTCGAAGTGGTTTATCTAACTGTTTTATTTTTCTAATATCTGAAACACGTACTTTAAAAAACTCGTCTAAATTAGAAGAAAAAATGGCCAAAAACTTAATACGCTCATATAACGGATTTCTTTTATCTGCAGCTTCTTGAAGTACGCGATGATTAAATCTTAACCACGATAAATCTCTATTGTAATATTCTTTAGTATTTAATGACATCTCATTTTATTTTGTGTTAATATATTTCCCCACAAAAACACCAATAACAATCGCAAGGTAGAACTGTCCTATGATATTCATAACAAGCGTAAGCGATTGTGCAGGAGCAGTAAGTGGAGTAATATCTCCATAACCAACAGTAGTAATGCTTATAAAACTGAAGTAATAAAAACTGTAACCAGAGTAACCATCTATTAATTGAAATGAATTAGAGTTCATTAAATGAATAGATTCAAAGAGAATTCCTCCAATAATTCCTAAGTATAGAAATCCTAATAACGGGCCTAGAATAAACTGTAGATTTACCTCTTTTATTTTTAATAATTGTTTTATAAGAACGATACAGAAACAAGCAAACAATAAAAATGAAAATGTTAACCTATAAATTAAAATAGGCCTAGAGCTAGGATCAGAAAATTCTAACCAAATGGCTATTAATGTTAGAAACCCTATAATGTATGTCGTCCATTTCGCTATTTTTTTAGATGCAATTAATGAACTACCTAAAATTACTAGTGTATAATTTACAACGATAACATAAGCTGGATTAAAATCACTCAGACCAATATGAATAGGAGTTAACAAAAAATTAAAGACACTTAAAAGAGCAATTAAGTATTTATGCTTTTTTATATAATTCAAAATAAATTGGTTCATATTTAATACATCTTACTCACAATGTCTCATTTATTTGAAGCGTTCATTATTCTGATATCTGTAAGGTTCCTTTTTACTTATGAGTCGTTTTTTCATTTCAACTTTAAGAGTATCTAAATGTGTGCTTACATCTCAATAGTAAACATAAATTACCCACTAGTTTTAATTCTATTTTACTATAAAAATTTAGCTTCAAGAGTTAATACTTTTCCTTTTCTCAAAACTTCAATAAGAACTTGGTCTCCAGCTTTGAGATTCTCAATCTGTTTTTTAATATTACCTAAATCGTGAGGTGCATTACAACTTAATCCTTGAATGCTTAAAATAATATCACCTCCTAACCATATTTTTTGACCTAGTATTTCTGCTTGAATAACTCCAGGCCTTAATCCTATTTTATCAGCAAATGAATTTGATGTTACGCGTTGAATTAAGACTCCAGATTTTTGCGGAGTATTAAAAACACCTGCTAATCCTTCGCTTAAAAAAACACCATCAAAACCCGTCCAAAAACTATTGACATCAAACAATACTTTTTTTGCCGTATCAATATCTACTGCAAAACCAAGACCTTCAAATCCTCCACTATTAGTAAGTATAAAACTGACAACACCTATAACTTCGCCTTTTAAATTAAACATTGGTCCGCCAGAATTCCCTTGATTTATAGAAGCATCTGTCTGTATAAAACCTGCCATTTCACCATTAGAAATCATATTTTTATTCATCTTACGACTTATATGCCCAACAGACAAAGAATGTTCAAGACCACGCGGAGCACCAATAATAAGTATCTGCTCCCCAATCTTTGAATTATTAGAATTTCCTAAAGTTGCAGGTTTTAGGTTTTGCGGAACCTTTCTTAGCTTAAGAAGCGCTACATCTGCCGCAGTTGAACTTGACACTACATCTGCTGGAAATGAAGTACCATTCTGTAATTTAACAGATATTTCATTTGCGGATTCAACGACGTGCGCAGCTGTAAGAATTAGACCTTCCTTATCAATGATTACACCAGAGCCTAAACCTCCAGAACTTGTTACTTGTCGGTCTTTAACTTTATACTCTACAACCTCAATGGTTACGACTGACAAATCAAGCTGTTCAAACAATACAGATAAATCTTGAGCATTAAGGTTTGTTGTAATAAATAATAAAAACAAATAACTTATTATGTTCCTAATTTTACTCATCATAATCTACATAGGCTTGTTTTACAGCTTCAGCTACCTTAGATGCGATTTCTTTATTTAAACTTTTTGGTATAATATTTTCCTTGTCAGGATTCATTACACAATCTGCAATAGCATAAGCAGCGGCAATTTTCATTTTAGGCGTAATACGTTTTGCTCTGCAATCTAATGCGCCTCTAAAAATACCTGGAAATGCTAATACATTATTAACTTGATTAGGATAATCACTTCTTCCTGTTGCAATAATTGCTGCGCCTCCTTTATATGCTTCTTCTGGCATAATCTCTGGGTCAGGGTTTGCTAATGCAAAAATCACAGGGTTTTTAGCCATTGTTTTTATATCCTCTGCTGTCAATATATTAGCAACACTTACACCAATAAATACATCTGCACCTTTAATAGCATCTTTCAATGTTCCTTCAATACTCTCAGGGTTAGAATAGCTAAGTAATTCTTTTTTAACAGGGTTTAAATTGGTTCTGTTTTTATGAATAATACCTTTACTATCACATACTAGTACTTGCTTTACAGGAATACAAACATTAGGATCAATACTGATACATCGTAATAAACGCGAAATTGCAATTCCTGCTGCGCCAGCACCATTAATTACAATTTTTAAATCTGAAATATCTTTACCTAATACTTTGCAACTATTTAATATTCCAGCAAGAGCAACAATTGCTGTTCCGTGTTGGTCATCATGAAATACTGGAATACCAATGTCTTGTAAAGCAGATTCAACTTCAAAACTACGAGGTGCCGAAATGTCTTCTAGATTTACACCACCAAATACAGGTGCAATTCGTTTTACAGTTTCAATAATTTCAGAAGCGACAGTTGTGTTTAAACAAATAGGAAATGCATCAACATTTGCGAATTTTTTAAATAACATGGCTTTACCTTCCATAACAGGAATTGCAGCTTCTGGTCCAATATTCCCTAAGCCTAAAACTGCTGTTCCATCAGAAACCACTGCAATTGTATTTCCTTTTATAGTTAAGTTATATGCTTCATCTACATTTTCTGCAATTGCTAAGCATGGTGCTGCTACTCCAGGTGAGTATACGCGAGAAAGATCGTCTGTAGTATTTACTTCAATCTTTGATACTACTTCAATCTTTCCCTTGTGCTTTTTGTGAAGTTCTAGGGATTCTTTATTAAAATCGTGTTGTGCCATTATGCGTTCATTTTAGACCAAGCTTTATCTGCTAAATCTCTTAACTCTTCAGGTTTTTTAACCCATTGTCTTTTAGCATCAATAATTCCGAAAAGCATTCTTGTGAAAAAATATAATTTTCCATCTCTAATTTCCCAACTTTTAGGGTTTGGGTCAACTTCTTTCTCTTCAGACATTGCAATAGCGCAAAAGCCACCATATTCTGGCGCATAACTTTCTGGCGATGCTTCAAACTTTTTTTGATTTTCGGCAGAAGCAAAAACATATTTTGCGTCATTATAATTAGCTGAATGGCTTGTTTGACCTTTTAAAGGTGTTCCATTAAAGAATGACACAACATCATAACCTTGTGCTGCAACTCCGTTTTTTAAATTTTGTAACATTTTTATTCTATTTAGTATTAAATTAAATTTACATCTGTAATGACCTCCAAAAGTGCAGGACCATTATGTTCATTAAGTTTTTTCATTGCAGGAATTAAGTCTTCTAGTTTTTCAACACGAATTCCTAAAGCACCACAATTTTCAGCATATTGAGCAAAACTTGGATTTGTTAATGACGTTTGCCATACATCTACTTCTGCTGCACGTTGTTCTTTTGATATTTTACCGAGTTCAGAATTGTTTAATACAATATGCTTAATATTCATATTGTATTTAACAATCGTATTTATTTCAGCTAAATATTGGCCCAATCCAGCATCACCAGAAACAGACCATATTGGTCTTTTATCTCCTTCTGCTGCCCAAGCTCCCATTGCTGCTGGTAAAGCAAAACCAATGGATCCTAGATAACCCGACATTAATACTGATTGATTTTTTGGCTCAAAATATCTTCCAAAAGAGTAGGTGTTATTACCAACATCTACAGCAATTACAGCATTGTCTGGCGTTACCTTATTCATAGCATTAAATACAGCAATTGAACTTAAAGCACTACCGCAATCTTTAAGACGACTTTCTTTTTCTTCTTTCCAATATTGCCATCTATCAGCTATTTCTTTTCGCTGATTTGTGGTGTTGGTATTCCCTTTTGTCTGTGCTGTTAAAAGGGTTAAAGTTTCGGATATTTCTCCCCATAAAGCAACATCAACTTTATGATGCTTACTCAATGCTAATGGATCAAAATCTACTTGAATAATTGGTTTCTTTGGTGTTATACCAGTATGGTTTGAAAAAGAAGCACCAAATACTAACAATAAATCACTTTCATTCATAAACCAAGAGGCTATAGGTGTACCACTTCTTCCTAGTACACCACAGCCTAACGGGTGATTATCTGCTATTAATCCTTTTCCTTTAAAAGTTGTAATTACTGGACAGTCTAAACTTTCCGCGTAAGCGATAATAGATTCCATTTGAAAACGCGCACCGTGACCTACAATAATGACTGGTCTTTTTGAAGCTTTAAGCAAATCAACTGCTTGTTGCGTCATCTCTTTTGGTGGCGAAATATTAAAAGGTGTTATTCTGTTCTCAGGTGTTTGAGCTACAGAATTTTCAGGTTTTTTAGTGAATGCTACTTCATCCGGAAACGTTAAGTGAACCACATCTCTTTTTATTAAAGCTGTCTTTACAGCAAGTGACATTAACTCACTATGATTAGAATTTAAATGCACAGCGTGATTAAATTCTGAAACGCTATCAAACGCATTAACTAAATCTACTTCTTGAAATGCTCCAGTACCAATAACCTGTGTGTTTACCTGACCAGAAAGTGCTAACATAGGCGCTCTATCTACTTTGGCATCCCACATTCCTGTATACATATTGGTAGCACCTGGACCAGCTATACCAAAGCAAGCTGCGGGTTTTCCTGTTAATTTTGCATAACCTGATGCAGCAAAAGAGGCAGCACCTTCATGACGAATTCCAAAAAATTGCAGTTTTCCTTTTTCTTCTTGTCTTCGCATAGCATCTGCAACAGCAAGGTTACTATGGCCTACCATTCCAAAAACGGTATCAACACCCCAATTTACCATGGTTTGGATCATCACATCTGATATGGTCTCTTCGTGAGGTGCTTCTTCTTCAAGTCCAACATATATAGCATCACCTTCTTCTTTAACTTCAAAGGTTTTAATACTATCATCATGACCTCCTGGTGATTGCCCATTGCAAGGATCAAAATCCCAACCGTGCCAAGGGCAACGCAACATACCATTTTCAATAGAACCTTCTCCTAAAGGACCACCTTGATGTGGACAGGCATTATCTAATGCCGAGAATTTTCCTTTATAATGTGTTAGACAAATACCTTGGTGGCCAGCAGTTACTGTTTTTACACGACCTTCTGGTAACGTTTTTCTATTATCTAAAACTTTATACCACTTTTTATTTTTTGTACTCATTTTTTTAAATTAATGTATATAACATAAAAGCTCCAACTAATATAAATAAGAATGAAATGCCTACTTTCATCTTATCTGCTGGTATTACCTTTTGTAATTTAGGTCCTATTTGACCTCCTATTATAACTCCAGGGATTGTAAATATGATTAGATTTACTACTTGGTTCATTACTTCTCCACCTTCTTGAGCAAATTCATAAAAATGACCTATTGAAGCAACTAAAACAGTAATAACAACTACAAAAATTGATGTTGCTACTGCTACTCGAGTAGGTACTTTACATTTTGCTACTAAATGATATTCTTGTAATTCTGCAAGTCCTACCGAAATCATTCCTAGAAAAGCACCTCCAATGGCTGCAAACATTCTTCCCATATTTTTATTACAAATGGTGTAATTATATACATTTCCATCTGCATCTGTTAATGTGCTTTCATAGTTAGTTTCAAACTCTTTTTTATGAGCTGCTTCTAATTTTTCTTTTTCTTCTTGTCTCCAAGACACATAAAGTTGATAACCTATAAAAATGATTCCTATACCAAAAATAGCTTTTAATATAAGCGGTGGCACTAAGTCTCCATAAACGGTTCCTATTATAGCAAAAGGTATTGAAATGAGTAAAAGGTTTAATCCTAATTTAAAGTCAATTAGCTTTGCTTTCCAATAGGCCATTAAACCAGAACTAAATCCGAATAATTCTGTTGCAAGAGCAGTACCTATAGCTATTTTTGGATCTAAACCAAGACCGATCATAAAAAGCGGTGAAAAAAATACAGCGCCACCAATTCCTGATGACATAGCTATTGTTGCAATTGCGATTGATATTGGTAATAGGTACCAAAATTCCATTGTAAGTTCCATGATATTTATGTTTAGTTATTTAAAAAATTGACGGATTCCGTAACTGGCTAAAACACCTTCACCTGTTGCTGCGGCTACTTGTGCTATAGCACCTTCTCTACAATCTCCTGCAGCAAAAACACCTCTTACATTTGTTTCTCCTAAACCTGTTGTTGTAATAAACCCACGTTTGTTTAAGTCTATAAAACCTTTTACATCTGCTGTGTTTGGGATAAGACCAATAAAAATGAATGAACCATCTGCATAGAGTTCATTTTCTTCATTTGTACTTTTGTCTTTAACTTTTAAGCCTTTGAAGTTATCGTTCTCATCTTTTAAAAATGCAACAGATTCTTTATTCATATGCACCTCAATATTTTTAATTGAAGGTAATTTTTCTACATAAGTTTCAGAAGCTGAAAAAGTATTTCCACGATTTACAATAATCACTTTTTTACAGAAAGATGCGAGAAAAATACCTTCTTCTAAGGCACTATTTCCTCCACCTACTACAATAACTTCTCTGTCTCTATAAAACGCTCCATCACAGGTAGCGCAAAAGTGAATACCTGCACCTATTAAATCCTCTTCATTTTCTATTCCTAGTTTTCTATACGTAGAGCCTAATGCTAAAACAACTGTTTTACTTGAGTAATCTCCCATATTGGTGCCTAAAGTAAATGTTTCTCCTTCTTTTTTAATAGACTGTACAGTGACTCCCGTTTCTATTTTGGCTCCATACGTTTTAGCTTGTTCTGCCATTCTTTGTGTAAGCTCTGAACCAGAAATGGTTGTAAAACCTGGATAATTTTCAATTTTTTCTGTTAAAAAAGCATTACCTCCTACATTTTTCTTTTCAAGAATTAAAGAATTAAAACGATCTCGTTGAATATAAATTGAAGCTGTAAGGCCTGCAGCGCCAGCTCCTACAACAATGCTATCGTACACTTTTTGTTCTGCTTCATTACCTATGGCTAAAACATCTTTTAAAACAGCATTATCTGGATTGGTATAAGATTTACCATCTATAAATAGAGTTGGTATAATACGTTTACCATTATTGGTTTGTTCTACTAATTGTGTTGCCCAATCGTGTTTGTCAACTTCAATAAACTGAAAATTTATACCATTATCTTGAAGGTATGATTTTGCGCGTTGACAATCTGGACACCAATTTGCTCCATATAAAATGACACGTCCTTGTTTGTTTATTCCTAAAGTAGAAGCTAATATTGCATTATCTGGATTAGTAAAAGATTTACCGTTAATAATAAGTGTTGGTATAATCCGTTTCCCTTTATTTATAGATTCTACGCGAGCAGTTGCATCTTTATCTAAATCTACATCGATAAAATTAAAATCTACATCATTTTCCTTTAAATATGCTTTTGCTCTCTGGCAATCAGGACACCAATCCGCCCCATAAAATTCTATTGTATTCATTTCGTTTTAATTTAAACCTGCGTAATTTATTCCTGTTAAAAAATGGATGTCTCTATCAAATGTTGAAAGGTCGTCGTGATTAAATTTTGTTATGTCATCATAACCACAAGAACGTGCTACAACTTTTATAAGATTATTGGTTGCGTCAAAATAGTTATGTAACTGTTTTGCAGATTCATTAATAATAATTCTACTACGTAACGATTCTTTTTGCGTTGCAATACCTACCGGGCAGTTATTGCTTCCGCAAGCACGCATCCCTAAACATCCAATGGCTTGTAATGCAGAATTAGATACTGCAATAGCATCTGCTCCCAACATCATTGCTTTTGCAAAATCTTCAGCAACACGTAAACCTCCAGTAATTACTATGGTCACATCGGTTGCTCCAACTTTATCCATATATGCTCTTGCTCTTGCTAATGCAGGAATCGTTGGTACATTAATATGATCTCTTAAAATGGTAGGAGCAGAACCGGTACCACCACCACGACCATCTAATATGATATAATCAACACCAACATCAAGCGCAAATTGAATGTCTTTTTCAATATGACTTGCTGCAATTTTAAACCCTATTGGTATCCCTCCTGTATGCTCACGCACTTTATCTGCAAATACTTTAAAATCTTCAACCGTATGAAAATTTGGATTTGCAGCTGGCGAAATAGCAGTTTCACCTTCATTTAATCCTCTTACTTCAGCAATTTCTTTACTTACTTTATTTCCTGGCAAATGGCCACCTGTTCCTGTTTTAGCACCTTGGCCTGCTTTAAAATGAAAAGCTTGTACATGGTCTAGTTTGTCCCAAGTAAAACCGAATTGAGCTGAAGCTAATTCATAAAAATATTTTGAATTATTGGCTTGTTCTTCAGGAAGCATGCCTCCTTCACCAGAACAAATTCCTGTACCAGCTAGTTCTGCGCCTTTACTTAAAGCAATTTTAGCTTCGCGAGATAAGGCTCCAAAACTCATATCACTTACAAAAAGAGGCATATCTAATTCTAAAGGTTTTTTAGCGTTAGGCCCAATAACAACTTTAGTTGCTACATCTTCGTGATCTAATAGCGGACGAGATGCTAATTGTGCTGGTAAAAACTGAATATCATTCCATTTAGGGAGTGTATTTCTATCCACTCCCATGGATGCAGAAAAGCCGTGATGCCCAATATTTTTTAATCCATTTTGGGCTAATTCTTTTATGTAATTTGTATAAGGCTCTGTGTCTTCAGGATGCGTATCGGCATAAGCTCCAAGGTATTGTTCTCTGTTGAAAGGTTGCGGATGATTTTCTAAATAAGCATCAATTTCAAATTCATCGACCATTAAATCATCGCCTTCTATTTTAGTAGAAAACTTATGAAGCACCTCTTTATTATTATACTCTGAAACTCCAGAATCAACTCTATAATCCCAACCATGAACTCCGCAAATAAGATTATGGCCATCTACATGACCATCGGACATTAATGCTCCTCTATGCAAACATCTACCGTAAAGAACAGAAATATCATCATCAAATTTTACGATGACTAGATCCAATCCATTTACAAGTGCGTGCACTGGTTGCTTGTTTTCTAATTTACTTACTTGAGCTATTGCAACTGGTTTTTTCATTTATGTAACCTTATGATGTTTATTATTAAATTATTCTATTTTAGAAAGCAAATCCTAATACAAATGAAATTCTTCCGCCATCACTACTACCGTAATAGCCTAAATTTGCTGTAAATGTTTCTAAACCACTAATCCAGAAAGAACCACCAGCACTGCTATGCCATTTGTCTGAATTATCATCATCTAACCATACTCTTCCATAATCGACACCACCGGTAATACCGTATTTGAGAGGAATGAAACTACTTTTAAACTTCCCTAATCGTAATCTTAAATCTGTAGTATGAAATACAGAATACTTACCTGTAAAACGTTCTCTTCTAAATCCTCTTAGGTCTTTACCTCCACCTAATTGTGCTGCATGATATAACTCAAAATCATCACCAAGAATAGCTTCTCCGCCTATTTTTGTTGCTAATACTAAACTGGCACTTTTGTTTAATCTATGATCTATTGCAAAATACGGTTTTACATAACCAAAATTATTATCGATATCTTCTCCATTTACATCGCCATCTATAGTCGTTTTATAACCAGCTGTAATACCTACATCTAAACCTAATGTTGGGTATGAGACATTATCTTTATTTTTATAACTATAATTTACCTCTGCACCCGCATAAATTTGTCTTTCGAAAAGAGTTGCGTCTGCAGGAAAGAAAGTATTTATAAATCTATCCGTATCATTTTCTACGTCAAAAGATTCTATAAGAGGTTTAAAATAAAAAGAGCCTCCATCTCTACCTCTCCACACTAAAGAAATTGCTGCGCTCCATTCTCTTATACTTACACGGTTAAAATCTAGGTCTGATTCATCAGCGGCTGTTGCAGGATCATCAAAATCTTTATCATATTCAGTGTCATTACCAAAACCGAAGAAGTTTTGTGCAAAGTTTGGACTTGTGTATTTTCCTTCTACAGCAAAATTCCAATTATGGAAGATATTTGAAAACTCTCCTCTATAAGACAAATCATAACCTGAATTACCAGTATAGTATGTTGCACCTATAGTGTGTCTTGTGGTAAATGGGTTACGTTGTAAGCCATAGGTTGTAAAGTTATTTATAAGACCAATACCTAGTCCATCATCTGGATTTGCCCCTATTACTGGTAATATTTGATTAACACTATGCTTTCGTTTTTTATAATCGTAGTTGTTGATTTCATAATCATCTACTAACCATTTTTTAGAACTTTTATTTACAATAGTGTTATTTTTTCCTTTATAGTCGTATAGCTTTACTTTTTTTGTATTCTCAAAATTGTAAGTGTCATTCTTTTTTCCACCCATAATTTTAATCGTAATTAAGTCATTTCCTTTTCCAGTGACATTAAAAGTATCTTTTCCATCAAGACCATAAATCCATATTTCTTTGGTTTCATCTTTAGTAAATGTTCTATTAAATACCCCAATATCTTTTCTATGGATATCAATAGTTGTTTTACCATCAGGGTGTCTTGTTATTTCAAACGTATCAGATTTTTGAGTACCAGTAATAACTTCATGTTTGTTTATATATTCGTAATATGTACGCGCTATATCTACAATATTTCCTCGTCTCCCTTTTAATTTTCTTTTAATATCATCAATGGTTTGATCTTTCATTTCTGCTGGAAGATTCTCAAATGCAATTTCTATAACATCATCTGTTAAACCCGTTTGTAGCGCTTTTGCTTCTTTTTCCCAGTCTTCCCAGTTAGATTGATTGATAAAAGTCATATCTAAAGGATAAGGCTCAAAACTAAACCATTTAGGACTTGGTAATTCTTCATCAAAAGATTGCATCATACGCATAGCTGGCACGGCGCAACGCAGAAAACCTAATATACTTCCATCATAAATTGAAAATGCTTGATCTCTATCTCTTGGAATAGGTTTACATATTTCTGAACCATCTTCCTTTTTGTATAATGCCCAACGCCATTGGTCTTCGTGTCTGTCCCAATCACCTATAAGCATATCAAACAAACGTGCTCTTATATAAGAAGGTTCATCTACAATTTCTCTTCCTGTTTTATGAATTTCTTGCAAAACATCGTTTGTGCTTAATATTTTGTCTGGTTTTCCGAAACTTTCTAAATCATTATGGTTAGATTCTACACGTTCTTCTATAATATAGAGTTCGTCTCCATATTCATCATTAAAGACTCCTAAACCTTCTTGTTTTGGGATATAATATAATTCTGGATTTGTATGAAAAACATCTACAGCATCAGCAAGAGTTCCTATAGTTGTAGTTGTATATGGATGTGCAGTTGTGTAAAAATCTAACAGAAAACTATCTGCAAAACTCCCTTCTAAATCCTCTTCTACATATTTGTCTTGAAATGCAGTAGACTGCAAGAATTTAATAGCACTTTTACGCAATGCTCGCATTACATATTGTTTACCATCTTTAGTCTCTAACCGTAGTGATTTAGATTGATGACCGCCACCACGTCTAATAGGTGTTAATCCACCTTTTAAAGTATCTATAAAAGCTACTTTTGCATTTACAGCTTTGCTATATAAATCTCTATAGTGTTTGCCCCATAAACCTTTATAGGTTTTACTTTTTTCTGTTTCATCTGATGAATATACAGAAGAACTAAATGTTGAGCCAAAACTATTTTTATCTTTAAAATTAGTAGGGATTTCTTTTTGAACTGGTACTACAACTTGAGTTGTAAAAGGCGTTGATATGCCTTGAAAAGTTACACTTACTCCACCGCCTTTAAAAAGGTCTATACGAGCATAGCCATTTTCTTTAGACCCAAAATCGCTTTCACTTTTTGGAGATGCTTTTTTTGTATCTCCTGCTGCGCCACTAATAATTTGTGGGATTCCATATTTGTTGATATACTGTAAATTTTTGTCGTGTCCAGAAACAAAAAATATGTTTTCAGTTTGCCTAGCTAAAGTAATAAGGCGATTTCTAAATTTTGAATTTTGTTTATTTTGAAAATCATGCAAAGATGTTCCTCCTGTTCTAGAGATAAGTCCTTCTTTAGTATTAGAAAAAATAGGATGATGCATTGCTACCATTATGGTTTTTCCTTGCGATTTTTTAAGCATACTTTCAAATTCTAAGAAAAACTGTGTTCTGTTTTTAATATCACAATCTTCATTAAGATATATATGATTATTCCAATCTTCGAGATACCATTGAGAATCAATAGTAATTAAAACGACATCATCAGTTAAATCCTTCTTTTTAATAGGACAACCTTCATCTGGATAAAATTTGGCGTCACTATTTTTTTGGATAAATTTCTCTAGATCTCGTACATCTCTGTGGCCATTAATAGCCCACTCATGATGTCCTGGAGTAAAAATCACTTTACCATTATACGCTTTTAACAAATCTAACTGAGATGATATTTTAGCTTTTGCATTTTCAGAAAAACCTTCTTTCGAAACAATATTACCTAATATTAGTAAATTTGAATTGTTTAGAGTTTTGGCTTCGCTACTAATTTTGGATAGCACAGAATTATCATCTGTTGTCCCTGTATTTGCAGTTACAAAAACAGAAGTTTCTAGTTGTTGTCCTGACACAATACATGTTGCTAGTAACAGTATACTTAAGACACTAATTTTTGTTAATTTAAAATGTTTCATTTTATTTTTGGTTGTTGAGTTTTAGATAATAAATTTTTAAAATAATTAAACTGCTAAAAAGCAATAAAGAGTAGTAACACATAGGTGTACCTGAATCTGTTTTTGGGCATTCGGCATTTCCTGAAAACTGCATAATTGATGCTACTAAAGCAATAGCGCCTGCTAATGCTGTAAATAAAAAATACACAATATTCCATTTCTTTAACAAATGTGCTATAAAAGGAACAGCAAAACAGATTAAAACAACAAGACACATTGGTATCTGCATTATTTTTGGACAACCTTCACCTGTTTTAAATTCTTCTACAACTAATCCGCCAGCTCCATATAGCCCTATTAATAGGATGACTAGAATGGTATAATATATAGTTGTTTTTAACATTAATTTTTTAATATTCAGTATTTTACAATAAATTCATTTAGCTTATCAAATTGATAAATACTATAATTTTATTACTTGTAGATTAAGAGACAAGTTAATGTCTTATATTATTTGGGGAAAGCTTTATTTTATCAATAGTTACTTAATACGACACTTATAAAAAGTTCCTATATCCTTTAATTTTACTGTGTGTTTTCTTCAAAAGTATTAATAATTATTTTATGTTTTTCAACTTCAACTTTTAAATCAATAATAGTATTGATTTTTGGGTTATCAATACTAATTTCTTTGTCATTTGTTAACCAGATTTTAATGTTTGAAACACTAGTTTCTTCACCCAATCCAAATTGTAGTAATGCGGTTTGATCGCTGGCCAAACCTTCGCCTGTCACCAACCATTCTGTTAACGTCTTGGTTGGTGTAGTCACGGTTACTTTTGCTCCTTGGGCATGTACATATTCCCCTAAATCTACTTGAAGGTAGTTGTTAGCTCCACCTTTATTTATATAGGCTAATGATGGTGTATCTATATTTACCCAAATCATATCTAGATAGCCGTCTTGATTAAAATCACTTACTAAAGAAGTAATCGCATAATGCGGATTTACAACACCACTTTTCTCTTCAGTTGGCGCAAACGTGCCATCTTCTTTTTGAACTAAAAATCTACTTTTTAATCTAAATAATTTATTAGGTGCTAGATCTACATAGTTTTCCGCAACCATTAAATCTTGTAAGCCATCATTATTCATATCGGCAAAGGTACAACCCCAAGAAAATTCGTAATCTGCTATTTTAGTTTCTTCAGCAGTATCAGTAAATTTAAAATCGCCATCGTTTCTAAATAAAATCCATTTTTCATTAAATAAGGATGCATCTTTTATATCTCCTTTTGCTAATGCTCTTGGTAGTGTGCTTCCTGTATTTGAGAACATAAAATCTACCAAGCCATCATTATTATAGTCACCAACTGCTAATCCCATTGGGTAGGCAAATTTTTTGGTTAATGGGTTTGGTTTCATTGTATACGTTAAATCTCCATTATTTTTATAAGTTCTCGCTTCTCCTGTATCGTGTACCACCACTAGATCTAACCAAGAGTCATTATCAATATCTACTAATGCGCCTTGAAATGTATTGTGTATATAATCTAATCCAGCAGATTTGGTAATACTTATGTAATTTTCATCTCCCGTATTTAAAAGCAACTCACTTGTAGATCCATAGGTGTAATCTTCAAAAATGGTTTGACCTTCCATTAATTCTTTTTTAATATATGTAGACATGAAAATATCTAAGTCACCATCTTTATCAATATCACCAACGGTTAATCCGGCTGGTGTTGATTTTTCATTCATTGGCGTGTCAATAATCTTTTCTGTGAATTTTCCGTTTGTATTATAATAGATACGTAAACCATCTTCTCTTCCTAAAATAATATCGGTAAAGCCATTATTATCAAAATCTGCAGAAACAACACCTACTGTTGTTGTTGTACTACCTTTTCTAGGCAGATTCACTTCTGAAGAGATATCGACAAATTTGTTATCTCTAAAAGCGAAAACAGCATCTTCTTGATCCATTCCTCCTCCAAAAAACACTTCGTCTACATTATCATTGTTAATATCAATTAAAGCTGCAGGTGCTATAGGTAGCGATTTTTCACCATTGTACTGGTGATCAAATTCTAACGCAACTTTCTCAAATACAGGGATTTTTTCTTCATCTATTGTTATGTCGTATTTTTCTGAATTAGCATCATCCCAGAAAAACCAAATAACCAATGCTACTAATGCGACTATTATTAGTCCTAAAACAATAAAGGTTTTTTTGAATAGACTTAAAAGGTTTCTTGTGTTTTTACTTAACATTATTCTTGACTTTTAGTTAGTTTATTTAGTTGATATAGCGATAATACAAAAAGAATAAAATGAGTGACGTTCATTAAAATTGGCAACATGTGTTTTCCTATGGAAGGAATTAATCTTCCTAAAACAACTAGTAATATAAGTATAACGATGGGGTTGAAAATAGCCATCCATTTTTTATAATAGGTGCCTCCTTTTATAATAGTGATAGCGAAAACAACAGATAGTGTTGCTATAACTATGCGAAGCGCTTTTACCAATATTTCCATATGGTCTGTGTAATGTGCTAATAGGTTTTGGTAAGTTGATGTATCCATTGCATCTTTTAAATGCACAATATTACCAATAGATGCGCGCGAACCAATCCAAATACCACCTACTGCAAAAGCGATAAAACCAATGCCAAGTACTATCCTTGCTAAGGTTTCATTCCCTGATTTTAGCATTCTGTAAATGTGTATGTATCCTGCAAAATAAAATGGCAAGCCAATAACAGCTAAGAAATGTCCTGTGGTAAGATTCTTTAATGGTACAAACTGGAAAAATTCATAATTTTCAGAATGACCTAATATATTAACCGAGTAGTGTAAAAAGTATTCGCCTAATCCTACAAGAATAGAAGCTATAAGACCTAAATAGCCTAGCGTTTTGGTTAGTTTCATTTTGTTGTTAGTCGGTTAATTTTCAGTTTGTCGAAATGTGTTAAAATACCTTTCAAAATAAAATAAAGTCCTATACCTAATGGGATTGCTGTTAGCAACCAACCTACAGTTCCGCAAAGCAATTCGTAAGACAATGCTTTAGCGGTATCAAAAAAACTAGTTTCGTAACTTGTTTTAATAGCTTCAAAAGTGAGTAATGTATGTTCAGTACCAAATACATATGCACCTATATTAATAAAAGGTATAAGTACTAAAAATTTAATTGGACCAACAATGTAACTAAATGCAATCATTATTGGTAAGTTGAGTCTAAATGGTAATGCTATGCAGGTTAAAGCTATCGTTGTTATTCCAAATATTGGAAAAATAGAAACCAATGTTGAAACTACTAAACTTATTGCCAATTGTTTGGGAGTTAAGCCTTGTTTAAGTAACGCCTTAAATTTATTCCAAATTTTAATAAATTTAGATTTCATTATCCAGTTTTATTTTAAATAGTGCATACCTTGTATACAATTTAGCATAATTTCAATTAAACTAAACAATCGTTTAGTATTGAGGTAAAAAAATTATATATTATTAAATGTATTTTCTATATAGTTCACCATCAGGTCGTTATTATACACTTTGGATGCCGATGATAAACCAATCATAGAAATCACTAAATAATCTGCTTGTTTTTCTACAAACTTTGAGACTTTACCTTTTTCAAAGATAAGCTTTTTTAAAAACACTTGCCTTATATCATCACTAAACTCTTCTATTTGCTCTCTTACTCTAACGTCTGTTTTATTATCTATTTCATTCATGGTATTTGATATAAAGCAACCTTTACTAAAGCCTTTTCCTGCTGACAGTTTTAAAAATTTATAGAAATATTGTTTTATAGCTAAAATTCCGTCTGAAGACGCTTCGAGTTCCTTAGTTATAGCACTTACCTTTTTTCTGTAAAGTTTTAAGCTTTCTATAAAAAGTTCGTTTTTACTTCCAAAACTTGAGTAAATAGAAAATTTATTAATCCCCATTTCTTTTTCAAGCATTTGCATTGAAGTGTTTTCATAGCCTTTTACCCAGAATAAATGCATCGCTTTTTCAACTACTACCTCTTCATTATATTGTTTTTTTCTTGACATTTTCAGAATATAAACTTCAAATTTAGGCAATCCGTTAGTTAACCGCAATATTTTTTATAACGCTAATGTTTATTTAGTATCTGAAATAAAAAACTTAACATTATAATCTATTACTCCTTCTTTTCGCATAGTACTCAATACATTGCTAACGGTTTGCCTTGAGGTATTGGTGAGATTTGCAATTTCTTTATGCGACAATAAGTTTTTAGCAATTGATTTTCCGGCCTCATTTGTCTCTCCAAACTCATCTAGATATTCTGAAATAAACTCTCTAATTCTCGTTGAGCTATCTTTATATAACAAATCGTGAAGTCTTCGTTCTAACTTCTGAATACGTAATCCATAAACTTTAAGCACCCCGTTTTTAAGTGACTTATGTTTTTCCATAAGTTGCTCCATTTGCTCTGGTTCTATGTAACAGATTATACAATCTTCTAATGCATAAGCAATCTCTTTAGTTGCAGCTTCTTGATCATAAAGTGCAAGTTCCCCAAAAATATTACCGTGTTTTACAATATACTTGACACTATCATTTGTAGTGTTTACAATTTTTACACTACCTCTTTTTAGAAAAAAGATACTATTTCTATGTGCTTCATTAAGGGCAATAGGGTTTCCTTTTTCAATATTATCCATCTCTAGAAGCTCACATATTTTCATCATATTGAGCCTTCCTATTTTTTTAAAAAGGTTAAACCCTTCTAAAAACCAGTACTTTGTAATTGCTTTCAAAATGCTTGTTTTATTAAAACGAAATCAAAGATAGATAAATTAACATTTGAGTGATTGTGTTAAATTTATAATAGTTCCTCTAGGCGACAGTTTTAGTTATTAAAGAGGTTTGTAATCTAAATGCTCTAAATTAAAACTATTGTATATCTATATGTATATCTATATGTATATCGGCGTAAATGTCTTCAGTTTGTTATCTCCTTTAAAATACAAATACATTACTATTAGTGATCAAAATAAATCAAAAAACCCAATGCAAATGCATTGGGTTTTTTGGTTTATTCTAGCTTACTTATTAAATAAATAATAGTATTAACGTTAATAGCATACCTGCTAAGGTGAAATACAATCCTTTTTTAAAAATTGGCGTTTTTGGCAAGTACATCCAAAATGCGGATATCACAAAGAATAACAACGATAGTCCAAAAAATATATTTAAGAAAAATAGAGGCTCTGCAGATTTAGATTTGTGCAAATGTGTCATTTTATCTAAAACATAAGGCAATCGTTTTATTGTGTAATTAGCCTCACCAGTATCTGCATTGTATGTCCCGTTTTTGAAATGATAGATATTCCCTTCTACACGATCAACTTTAAGTCTTCTTATTTTTAATGCAGCACCTATCTCTGAGGCATCAAGCTGAATGGCTATTTGTTTTTCAACAGTTATGGTTTTCTTAAAAATATCAGTATCTCTAAAAATTAGTACAATTCCACTTAACGCATACATTGCCATAATCCCTACCAGAAAGAATCCTAAATACCTGTGCATTATACGCATACTTGCAGAAGTCGATTTTTTGCGTGCCATATATAAATTTTACGACTGCAAAACTGACTAACATTTATATAATTTCAAAGTATTTTAAGTTTTTATTTAGAAAAAGTCTAAATAAGAATGTACCTGAATCTTATAGCATTGATTATGAATAGCTATTATTTCTTTCTAAGATACACATTGCCTGAACCTGCATCAATTTTCATTCTTGTATTGCCAGAATTTAATCGCAATTCCATCCCTTTTGTGCCATTGACAATGGTTTCATTTAAAATTATAAAATCAATATCACTTAAAATACGTTTTCCTATAGCACCTACATTTATATTAGCGCTTTGTGGTATGGTTATATCAATATAACCATCATTACTGATTAAAGAATAAAGTTGATTCGGAGATTCTTTATCAAAAATCACTTTTATATCACCTCCAAGTGTGTTAACTATTACTGGCCCAGAAACATCAATTAGTGATAAACTAGAATACGATGAAGATATTTCTACTTCTCCTTTAAAATTTGATAATTGCCACGGGTTACCTGAAGAATTCACGAAGAAGGTGTTCTTTTTTGTTTTTTGACAATTTTCAACATTCCATAATAACTTCAATGCATTTGGAATTAGCAGTTCGTACTTATTTGATTGATCTAAAATCCAAGCATCTATTTGTTGCCCTTTTGGTTTATAATCTCTAATAATTAATTCCCCTGATTTTTCTTCAATATCTAAATATAAATTATCTCTTGGATCTGTTGACTTATTCCCTAATGGTTTTAAACCCTTTTCTAATTTTTTTTCGTTTCTACTATTCACTATATATCCAAATACATTTTGAGACGTAGAATCAAGCAATCTTGTTCCTGTTTCAGTATCTACATTAAAATTAACTCTATCAGTTGTACCTAATGATTGTAATGAGCTTCTTAATAATTGATAATTACTATTAAGACTTTTAATAATCACCTCATCACCATCATATCCTGTAATTTTCATATGAGATGAAGAGCATATTTTTAAAGTGCCTTTATTAAATTTAATTCGTTTTTCTTTGTCTTGCGAATAACCAATCCCTACGATTAAAAGGATAGTTATCAATGTTGTTATTTTTTTCATTTTGTTCGTTTTTTAATTATTTAACATGGCTAATAAAGCAGATGCATTACCTTTAACTAAAGGCAAAGATTCATCGTCTTCAATAATAGTTTTTAAAGATTTTTTTGCGCGTTGTTCTCTTAGAATAGCCACAGATTTTATGAGCTTTAATTGCACTAAAGGCTCTTTTTCATTACCAAGCGCTTCAATAAGGTTATCTCTTACCTGTTGATTGTTAGGGAATTTTAAAAGTGCATCTATAATTGCTATTTTAGAATTACTATTTGATTTCGCTTTTAAGATTTTAAAATAGGCATTCAGTATTTTTTCATCTTCCGCTTTATACTCATCTTCAATAGTATAAATTGCTTCTAATTGACTACTGTTTGTTTCTTCACCTAAAGCAAGGACTAAACTATCTCTAAATTCTAATTGTTGTTTTCGATTTTCGTTATATAAATATCCAAGAGTAACCAATAGCGTAAAGCTAGCTGCTATAGATAAATTTCTAATAATCTTAAAGCGTTTTGGCTTGCCCAATTCTTGTTTTAAACGGTTTTCAAAATTAAAATCGATATCACTTGGCATACGTTTGTCATCGAATTCCGTTTTGTTATCTTTTATAAACTTTTCTATACTCATACTACTAACTTACTTTGCAATTTTTGTTTTAAAAGTTGTTTACCTCTTATGTATTGGTTACGCACTGTTCCTTCTTTTAGAGACAATTGCTCTGCAATTTCTTTATGCGTATAATCTTCTATAAGATATAATACTAATACAATTCGGTACTTTTCTTTTAATGCATTAATTGCCTGTTTTACATCTTTAGCATTTAAAGGAAAATCTACTAACTCTTCTGTTTCTTGTTCACTAATCTGAACATCTTCTACGTTTTGCAACCAACCTAATCTCTTTTTTTGTCTTAAAAAGTCAAAAGATTGATTGATTGTTATACGTTTTAACCAGGCGCCTAGGTTAAGGTCATTATCTAACTTAGATATATTTTGAAATGCTTTAATAAATGCATCTTGAACCACATCTTGCGCATCGTGTTCATTTTTTACAATTCTACAGCTTGTATTGTAAAGTATATCCTTGTACAATTGATATACTTTCATCTGAGCTTTTAAATTATTTTTTTTACATGCTTTTATTAATTCCGGATGCTCCAAAAAAATATCTTATCATTAGTTTATATAATAACTCACGTTTCTGTAAAGTGTCACAAAAAATGTAATAAAAAATACTAAAATTAATTTTGAAAGTTTATTCCATAAAAAACCCGATGGTAATGCATCGGGTTTTAATCTTATATTTTTAATCGTATTATTTTGAAGCTAATTTATTTTTTGACTTCCAAGCCATAACAAAATCCTTATTAAATAACACTTCATTCCTTACACTAGAATTATTTAATGACTTTAACCATTTTAGTTGTTTAGGACTCAGATATTGTTCTGCCCGTTTCCCAGTCCCTAAAGCACTATTAATCTTAGTTTTCTGAACTTCTGTTAATGGCAAATATTTATAATTGGTATGCTCTAAATAATATTGAATATCATTTTTAGCCGTTCTATAATTACTTTTAGCTATTGGTGTAAAATTAACTTGACGCACATATTTAGCTATTTTACTTTTATCAATAACTTCATCATCATATTTTACTTTTACCACTTCATGACCTCCCATAAAACCTGCTTCGGTACCCAATACACCTTCAATCTTTCCAAGTTCTTTTTCTCCTGTCCAGAAGCAATACATTTTAAAATACGTTTCTTTAGCTGACTTGTTATTTGAAGCAAATAACTCATCACCTAATAATTTAAAATATCCAGGAATGGGTTTGTTTGCGTTAAACAAGGATTCATTCATAGCTTTATATAATGCAATAGCAGAATAGTTTCCTGAGATTCGATTTACTGTATTGTCACCATCTTTATTTACAATTCTAACCACAGGATTATTCCAACTCGGTTCTTTATATTTTTGAAGAATTTGCTTGTCTTTTCCTCCTTTGTTATTGTATATAGCTAACGGTATAAATAAATCTTCTATAGCTTCAACCATTAATGGATGACTCAATACATTATGCCCATAATTTCTACATGTTGCACAGCCTGGCACTTCCTGAAATAATATTAAAACCTCTTTACCTTGTTGTTCCGCAAGTTCTAATGCCGTATCGTAATCTCTATACCAACTGACTTCTCCTAATTCTTCACTTTGATTACCAGGTGTCGTTTTTTCTTGAGCACTTATAAAAGTTACTGACATTAGTATTGTAATAATGAATAGTATTTGATGATTGATGGTTCTATTTTTACGAGCATTATTTTTCATAAAAAACTTATTTATATTTGAGTTACACTTATATACTAGTCTAAGTAATATACTATACATTTCATTGATTTCTGTTAAATTTTTTGGAAGCATCATTTTTGTATCATAAAAAAATCGGTAATTTGTTCTTTATAACCTTTATAAACGTTTATATGTTTTAACTTATTTTTTGTAAGCAACACATATTTTTACGTCTATTAAATTTATCAACAATTACATTATGTCTAAAACATATTACGATCCTGCTGATTTAAGAAAATTTGGAAAAATAACAGAATGGAGTGAAGAATTAGGTAATAAGTTCTTTGAGTACTATGGAAAAGTATTTGAAGAAGGTGCACTTACTGCTAGAGAAAAATCCTTGATTGCATTAGCCGTCGCTCATACTGAACAGTGTCCATATTGTATTGATGCTTATTCTAAAGATGGACTTCAGCGTGGTGTTACTAAAGAAGAAATGATGGAAGCTATACATGTTGGTGCAGCAATTAAGAGTGGTGCAACTTTGGTGCATGGTGTACAAATGATGAATAAGGTAAATAAATTAGACGGTTAATAAAAAAGATTCTCGTTTTTGCGAGAAATGAATATGGGTAAACTAAAAACACAATCGCTACAGAAAAGACATAGCGATTTAGCAAATACAAATAAACAATTAGAAATTTTATCTGGAGGCATTTTTGCCGATGGAGAACTTCCTACATTTAAGAGTAAAATCTCTGAAACCAGTCAATTTCCATTAACAGCAAAGAAATTAGAAATTTTACAAGTTAATGTTGGTTATATGTGTAATCAAGTTTGTGAGCATTGCCATGTAGATGCTGGACCTGATAGAAAAGAAATAATGACACAAGAGACTATGCAACAAATCTTAGATGTCATTAAAATTACTGGTGCACATACTCTCGATTTAACTGGTGGAGCTCCAGAGATGAACCCTAATTTTAGATGGTTTGTTGAAGAAGCTTCCAAAATAGGAGTTAAAGATTTTATTGTACGTTCTAACCTAACCATTATTAGAGCCAATAAAAAATATTACGATTTACCTGATTTCTTTAAAAAGCATAATATCCATGTTGTTTCTTCTATGCCACACTGGACAAGAGGAAAAACAGACAAACAACGTGGAGAAGGAGTTTTTGATATGTCTATAAAAGCATTACAAGAACTTAATGCACGTGGTTATGGCATGCCTGGAAATGATTTAAGGTTAGATTTAGTTTACAATCCATCTGGTGCATTTTTGCCAGGTGATCAAATGGCTATGGAAAAAGATTTTAAAAAGGCTTTAATGGAAGATTTTGGCATTGAATTCCATAACCTTTTTGCAATTACCAATTTACCGATAGCACGTTTTTTAGATTACTTAATCGCTTCAGAAAATTATGAAGACTATATGTATGCTTTAGTTGAAGCCTATAATCCTTCTGCGGTTGCAAATGTAATGTGTACCAATACACTATCTATAAGTTGGGATGGTTATTTGTTTGATTGTGACTTTAATCAAATGTTAGAATTACCTGTTAATAGTAAAGCTAAGCATATTTCAGAATATAATAAAGACCTTTTAGAAGGTAGAAATATAGTAATATCACAACATTGTTACGGATGTACTGCTGGCGCAGGAAGTAGCTGCCAAGGTGTTGTGGCATAAACTTTTAAAAAAATAAAACAGAATAGTTTAGCGAATTTCTATTAAAAAATATTCGCATATTTGTAAAAGAACAAGATAAATTTTGAATAAAAATACGGCCATATTAATTTTTGCAAATTCAGCTGAAAAAGATGCTGCGCTTAAACCGTTGCAATCTCGGTCTTTATTTAAAACACTTAACAGTGATGTTATTTCTTGTGCTCAAAAAACTGGGCTCCCTTATTTTCATTATTCTGAAGATGAACAAGTAGGTCTTACTTTTGGAGATCGGTTTACTAATGCTATTCAATCTATTTTCGACAAAGGCTTTAAATCTGTTATTGCTATTGGTAATGATACACCTCATTTAAAAGCGAAGCATATTCTTAAAACGAAGCAAAAATTAGAAACACATCAGTGTGTTTTAGGACCTTCAAAAGATGGTGGCTTTTATTTAATGGGACTAAACAGATCGCATTTTAATACTGAAGCTTTCTTAAAACTACCTTGGCAAACTAAACATTTAAGCCGCAGTGTTTTTAAAATACTTCAATCTAATAATACATCAACTTATTTTTTAGAACAACTTGTAGATATTGACTCTAAAAAAGATATTAAGTATATTCTTGATAGTTTTAAATCGTTTTCAAAAACATTAAAAACACTTTTAATTGCTTTAATTGGTTTAGACAAAACCATCTATAGCAATTATATATTATCTCTTCAAAGAGTTACAATACAAAATCCCCATAATAAAGGTTCTCCTTTTATTTAATTACACCTCAATACTTAAAATTCTGATTTTTTTCAGAGTATTTTAAATCTGTATCAATTCATGAACTGTCATTTTTGTGTGTAACACTGAAATTTCATTTTTCTTATACAGACAGTAATTATTAAAATTTTCAACATTTAAAATAAAATATGAAACAGCTACTATTAATAGTTTTTTCTATTATAGCATTTAAAGCTTCTTCTCAAGAATCATTATCTGAATTGCTCAAAAAAAGCAATACAGAAAGTGTCCCTTATATTTCTGTACAAGAACTCGCAATGCCAAAAACGAAAGCTGTTTTATTAGATGCTAGAGAATTTGCAGAATATAAAGTAAGTCATCTAGAAAATGCTATCCATGTAGGGTATGACTTTTTTGACATCAATTCTACTCAAAAAAAGTTAACTGATAAATCTGCTACAATTGTAGTCTACTGCTCACTTGGCATTAGGTCTGAAGATGTTGCGGAACAACTTAAAAAATCAGGCTACACCAATGTATTTAATTTATACGGAGGCATTTTTGAATGGAAAAATAAAAACAGAAAAGTCTATAGTTCTGAAGGAAAACCTACTGAAAAAGTCCATGTGTTCTCTGAAGAATGGGGAAAATGGTTAACCAAAGGCGAAAAAATATACAACTCAAATCCAAAAAATTAATTTTGAAAACTAAAAATCTCATTATTGTTTTAACTCGAAATCCTGAACTGGGCAAAGTAAAATCTCGCCTAGCTAAAAGTATTGGTAAAGAAGCTGCTTTAGAGGTTTACATTCAACTTATAGCACATACCGAAAAAACAATAAGACATATAGATGCAGATAAAGCGATATACTATTCAGAAACCATAGGTATTAATGACATTTGGGATGAATCGATCTATCAAAAATATTTACAGACAGATGGCGATTTAGGTGAACGTATAGAAAAAGCTTTTAAAAATGGTTTTGAAGCTGGCTATCAAAATATTATCATAGTAGGCAGTGACTTATACGATTTAGCACCTAACCATATTGAAACTGCATTTGAAGCCTTAAAAACATATGACACAGTTATTGGTCCTGCTGATGACGGAGGTTTCTATCTTTTAGGTATGAAGACACTACATTCTGCTATTTTTAAAAATAAAGAATGGGGTACTGAAACCGTTTTTGAAGCCACTATAACAGACCTAGAACAGTACAGCACGTATGTTTTAGAATCATTAAATGATATCGATTATGTTGAAGACCTTAAACCTCATAAAGAATTTAACTATCTCTTTTCAACTAAAGATCAATTTATATAAGATACTAATTACTTAAAATCGCATGATAAAATATATTAAAGAAAGTACAGAATATTTACAAAACAAAGGTTTTGACAACCCTGAAATTGGCATCATATTAGGTACAGGCTTAGGACAATTAACTAATGAAATAGAAATAATTTCTGAAGTAAGTTATAACCATATTCCTAACTTTCCTACGGCAACCGTAGAGTTTCATAAAGGAAAACTTATTTATGGCATTTTAGCTGGTAAAAAAGTTGTTGTTATGCAAGGTCGGTTTCATGTTTATGAAGGCTACACATTACAAGATGTTACGTTCCCTGTTCGTATTATGAAACAATTAGGCATTAAAACCCTATTAGTTTCTAATGCTGCAGGCGCTATAAATTTAGATTTCAAAAAGGGAGAATTAATGCTTATTGATGATCATATTAATTTACAAGGCAGTTCTCCTCTCGCATTCAAAGGCGTAGAAGAATTAGGAGAACGTTTTACAGACATGAGCGCTCCATATGATACCGAGATTAATTTAAAATTTAAAGCTATAGCAGCTGAAAAAAATATTCAGTTACACAAGGGAGTTTATGCCTCTGTTGTTGGTCCTCAATTAGAAACTAGAGCAGAATATCGTATGTTAAAAATTATTGGTGCAGATGCTGTTGGTATGAGCACTGTTCCAGAAATAATTGTTGCCAACCATTTAGGGTTGAGAGTTGCAGCAGTATCTGTTTTAACTGACGAATGCGATCCAGAGCATCTTAAACCTGTTAACATTGCAGATATTATTGACATGGCTGCAAAAGCAGAACCTAATATGATTACACTATTTAAAGAATTAATACAAAATATTTAACGTCATTAAAATGACACTATTTACACTAAAATTATGAGTTATTTAGAAGCTACAAACGATTTATACAAAGAAGCAGCCTTAACACCAGATGTTGGCTTATGCTGTACCACTAATCCTATTTGGGAGTTACCTGGTTTAAAAATTCCTAAAATAATGCAAGAGATGAATTATGGTTGCGGAAGCACTGTAAACGCTCGCGACTTAACCAATAATCCAAAAATGTTATACGTAGGAGTTGGCGGTGGTATGGAATTATTGCAATTCTCTTACTTTAACCGTCAAAAAGGCGGTGTTGTTGGTGTTGATGTTGTAGATGAAATGTTAGAAGCCTCTCGTAAAAATTTCATTGAAGCCGAAGCACAAAACGATTGGTTTAAAAGCGAGTTTGTAGATCTTAAAAAAGGAGATGCGCTAAACTTACCTGTTGAAGATAATAGTATTGATGTTGCAGCGCAAAATTGCCTTTTTAATATTTTTAAAGCAGAAGATTTAAAGAAAGCCATTGAAGAGATGTATCGTGTATTAAAACCACACGGACGTTTGGTAATGAGTGATCCTACTTGCGAGCAACCAATGAATGATACGTTACGTAATGACGATCGTTTACGTGCATTATGTCTTAGCGGAAGTTTACCAATTGATGAATATGTAAAAGCATTAACTGATGCTGGTTTTGGAACCATAGAAATTAGAGCTCGTAAACCTTACAGAATTCTAGATCCTAAAAATTATCCTACAGAAGAATTAATCTATATAGAATCTATAGAAGTTGCTGCAATTAAAGACCCAATGCCAGAGGATGGCCCATGTGTATTTACGGGCAAAGCTGCTATTTACTATGGAGATGAAGATTATTTCGATGATAAGAAAGGACATGTATTATTAAAGAATCAACCAATTGCAGTATGCGACAAAACTGCTGGTGCTTTAGCTGATTTAGGCAGGAATGATATTCATATTAGCGGTTCTACTTTCCACTATGATGGAGGTGGTTGTTGTTAATTTGTTTTAGAGATAGATTTAAAATAGCCTCTTATTAAAGAGGCTATTTTTATATTAAATTTTAATTTTTAATCTGTCATACAAATGGCTCATAATCCAAGCAGGACCAATCATTAAAAATTGTACATCTTTTAAAAAGGATGGTTTTTCACCTTTGTGACTATGAATCATTCCGAGATAAAAAATTATTTAATTATCTTATTTTTACTTTAGAATTATTAGCTTATTTAATATCATGGAAAAATACATAGACACCTTTATAAGTTCATATTCAAACTACTGGAATTACTTAAAATACGAACTTATTGATCTTAATCACTGGGATAATTTTTTTTATGGTTTAATCGTAATTTCTATCCTAGTGTGGATCTTAGAAATTGCATTTCCTTGGCGAAAAGAACAATCTGTTTTTAGAAAAGATTTTTGGTTAGACACCTTTTATATGTTCTTTAATTTTTTCTTATTAAACCTTATTATACTCATTGCACTTTCTAATACTGTTTCAGAGTTTTTTAACGACCTATTAAAAAGTATCGGTATTTCTATTACAAACTTTCAAATGTTTGATGTTGATGATTTACCGAAGTGGTTAGGTCTACTCGTTTTCTTTTTAATATCCGATTTTGTACAATGGAATACACATCGTTTATTACACCGTGTTCCTTTTCTATGGAATTTTCACAAAGTTCACCATTCGGTTAAAGAAATGGGGTTTGCAGCGCATCTGCGTTACCATTGGATGGAACCTGTAGTCTACAAATCGTTATTATACATTCCTTTAGCTATAATTGGTGGGTTTGATGCTCAAGATGTTGCTATTATATATTTCTTTAGTATAGCGGTTGGTCACCTAAACCACGCTAACTTAGGTTGGGACTATGGAATTTTAAAATACATTTTTAACAATCCTAAAATGCACATATGGCACCATGCTAAAGTATTGCCAAAACATGTAAGGTATGGCATAAATTTTGGACTTACCTTGAGTCTTTGGGACTATCTTTTTAAAACCAATTACGTGCCACATAATGGACGTGATATTGAATTAGGTTTTGAAGGAGACGAAACATTTCCTAAAGATTTTATACATCAGGAGTTATACCCGTTAAAAAAAAATAAATACAATTAACGAAATAACATCTGAGTAATGAATAATAACAAAAGAATTATACAGATGAAAAATTTAAGCATAGTAATCATAGTTGTCTTATTAGCTTCTTGTGGTTCCTCTAAGGGCGCAATAAAGAACAACTCTAGCACAAACAAAGACATCGCTCAGGTTAAACAACCTGAATCGACTAAAGTAGATACTCCTACAAAAATTGTTGATGCCGTTTCAAAGGATGAAATGACCAAAGAAGATATCATGATCAAAGAAGGTACCATGACTAAAGAAGAAGTTATGGTTAAACCTGAAAGAGCAGAATCTGTAAAAGATGTTATGGTTAAAGAAACATCACCTGAAGCTTTTAATCACGCCAGTTTTAACGATTTACTACAAAATTATGTATCTAATGAGGGCAATGTTGATTACGATGGTATTAAGACCCAACGTGCTGTTTTAAAAAACTACATCACTTCATTAAGTGATAATATGCCTACAGATGCTTGGTCTAATGAAGATAAATTAGCATATTGGATGAATGCATACAATGCATTAACCATAGATCTTATACTAAGAAATTATCCGGTAAACAGTATAAAAGATATTAAAAATCCATGGGATCAGCGTTTGTGGAAATTAGGAGACAAATGGTATAACCTCAACCAGATTGAGCACGATATTTTACGTAAAATGAATGAACCGCGTATACATTTCGGAATTGTTTGTGCATCGTTCTCTTGCCCTAAACTTCAAAACAAAGCATTTACGGCTACTAACTTAGACGCGCAATTAACTGCTGCAACACGAGAATTTTTAGCAGATGAGAAACGCAACTCTATCTCTGAAGATAATTTAAAGCTTTCAAAGATCTTTAAATGGTTCTCTTCAGATTTTACCAAAAATGGTAAGTTAGTAGATTTTATAAATACTTATACTGATGTGGATATCTCTTCAAAAGCTAAAAAAAGTTATAGAGAATACAACTGGGATTTAAATAACTAATTTAAATTTGTAGCATTTAAAACTAAAGCAGATATACTTACATATTTGATTATGTAAGTTAAGACTATGAATCACCAATTATCTATCATTATTCCAATATTTAATGAAGCTGAGATCATTGGTGATTTACTTAAACATCTTATTACACATTCCGAAACAAATTTAATTAAAGAGATTCTTGTTGTTGATGGTGGAAGTACAGACACATCTTCTTCTATAGTTAACCATTTTATTTCTGAAAGTAAAGAAATACCTGTTCGTATTTTAACTTCTGAGAAAGGAAGAGCCAAACAAATGAATTTTGGTGCTCAACATGCTAAAGGAGAGATTCTTTATTTTTTACATGCCGATTCGTTTCCTCCGAAAGGTTATGATCAATATATTATTAATGAAATAAAAAAAAGGAATTTTGCAGGTTGTTTCCGTCTTCAATTTGACCATAAGCATTGGTGGCTACGCATAGCCAGTTGGTTTACACAATTTAGTTGGCGCGCTTGCCGTGGTGGAGATCAAAGTCAATTCATTACAAAATCACTTTTTAAAGATATTGGTGGTTTTGACGAAGCTTATATTATCTACGAAGACAATATACTTATCAACGAACTTTACAGTAGAAAAGAATTTGTGGTTATTAATAAAAAAATTAGAACCTCAGCACGACTTTACAAAAAACATGGCATATGGAAACTACAGTATCATTTCTTGGCTATCTATGTTAAACGCTGGCTTGGAGCTTCTGCTGAAGAATTATATGCTTATTATAAAAAAAACATTTGTTAACGACACCTATAATGGCTGTTTTTGATTTTAAATCTATTAATATTACGTTAAGGTGAAACATTTTCTATCTTAAATAGTCTTAAAATTGTTAAGCTTAAGATAAATGTTACTTAATAAAATTTTAAAATGAGTAATCGATTTTTTTCAAACCTATACTTTGGCATCAAATATCAATCAAAAACCATGAAAACAAAATTAACCATCATCACACTTTTTTTATCACTGTTTACTTTACATGCGCAAAACACGTATACTTCTAAAGTCTTAGATTCATTATCACAAAAACCCATTGAATATGCTTCTATATTTTTTAATTCAAAAAATGGAGTTATCACAAATGCCAATGGCGAATTTAATATCACTATTAAGCAAACTATAAAACCAACAGATTCTTTAGTTATAAGTTGTTTGGGCTATGAGGAAAAAAGAATTGCTTTATTAAACTTTAACGAAGACATTATTTACTTACAACAGAAAGTTGTTGACTTAAGCGAAGTTGTAATTACTAATAAAGAATATACTGTAGATGAAATTATTGAAAAAATAAAAGAAGGCTTTGCTACTAATTATCATACAAATTATGCAAAACGCAAGCTTTTCTTTAGAGAATCTTATTATACAGAGTTAGATAAAGGTGAAGTTAATCTTAAAAAATCTACAATTCCAGAATTTAACCAAAAACTTATAGATAGTTTAATTGATTTAGCACCAAAAAACACAAGTAGCCATACCGAGTTATTAGGAGAGCTCTATGGTAAAGTTGAAGCCAATCAACCTCAAAAAATGGAGGTTTTAAAAGCGGCACGTTTGTATGATAAAACTGCTGATATAAATTTTGAAAACTACGAAAAGCGATTTAATGAAATCTTTAGAAAGTATATAAAACGAGATTCTTATTTTAAAATAAAATCGGGTTGGTTTAGTACTAAAGAAGAAATTGATTCTTCTTTATTTGGAGATGAAAAGAAACAAGAAAATAAAGCTACTGAAGTTTTAGTTGCACAACAGAAAAAAAGAGATTCTATCCGTAAAGTTAACTTTTTAAAATATAGAAAAGCTAACATACATAAGCTAGAGAATGATAATTTTATTGATGAAGATAATGACCTTAATTTTATACATAAATCTAACAGGTATGAATTTGAAATATTAGATTATGCCTTTATTAATGACAACTTTGCCTATGTTATAGCGTTTAAACCAAAACGTCGTGAGGATTGGTCAGGAACTATGTATGTCGACACTGAAGATTTTGCTATTGTAAGGTTAGATTATAAAAATGTAAAGCCTCTAAGAAAATTTGGGTTGCTAGGAATTTCTTTAAAAGAATACTTAAAAGAAGGAACAATGATTTTTCAGAAAAACGATAATGAAAAATATTCTCTAAAGTATATGGATGAAACTTTTGGTCAGCAAGTTGGTATTAAGCGTCCTATAAAAATTGTTGAAAAAAATAAGAATGTAAAAGGTCGTCGTAAACAAAATGAACTCAATGGTGATTTTCATTTTATCGTAAAAAATATTGAAAAAATTGAACTTATCGTTTTTGAAACTAATCTTATTGCAGAAACAGATTTTAAAAACTTTAAGGAAAATCCAAAAGTAAAACCAACTTATCTTAGTAAATACGACCCAGAATTTTGGAAAGGTTATAACATTATTGAACCTAATCAAATAATAAGAGATTTTAAAGCAATTGAAAATTGAGACGTATTAATTAAAAATACTGTCCAATACCAAAGACAAATCCATTTGTAGAGTCTCGTGTTACACCATAACCATAATCGATTCTAAACGTAGCATTAAATATTTTTTTATGAATAAAACGCAAACCTACTCCTGGATAGATACGTATGTTCTGAGAATCACCAAAATCACCAAAATCACCGCCAGGATTTCGCCAACTGCCTCCATCTACAAACACATTGCTCTGCATAACAAACCAGTCGTTATCTGCTAAAGTATGTCGATATTCTGTATTTAAAAGAATAACACCTGTACCTCTATCAATAGTATTACCGACTCCTCTTACATTAAGATTGTTATCCACAGAAAATGGCGCAAAAGGAGAGTTAGGGTTGGAGGCTAAACCTATTCGTAAACGATTTGCCCAATTTCCCTTTTCCCCTATTCTTTGAAAATATAAAAAATCATTCCAAAAAATAAAGAAATCTGGAAGTACACTACCATTTTCTTGCCCACTAGTTACAGTTACATACTGCGTATTAAGTGTACTCTTATAGCCTTCTACATATTGGTAATAATAATCAAGGTTATTATACTCATAAACTAGTTTAAGAAGCATTTTATCTAAGGCAAAATCTAAAGGTATTGAGGCTTCAGTTGCTCCCGATATAAATTTATAATCCTCGTTAAAGAAAGTAACTCCTGCTTCAATACGATGATGAAAATTAAAGGTATACAATCCTAAAACTTCAAAAGACGTATTATTGTATTTATAATCTGCACTACCACTATCTAAAAAAACAGGTTCTTGAGTTGTCAGGTCTTGATAGTTTAAAGCCAATCCTATTTTATTACTAAACAAAAAAGGAGCTCTAAAATTAATGCCGAATGAATCAAAAATATCGTGTTGAAAAAACCCTCCAAATGTAATATTACGGCCTAAAGTATTAAACTCATACAATCCTGCTCTAAAAGCAAATTCATCATCATTAGTCGTATAAACATTTAATTGCGGGTTTAATGTAAAATTCTCTTCAATATCAAAGAAAACATTGTATTTGTTTTCATGAGAGTAGTATACTAAGTAATATGCATGAGAAACTGCAGGTAAACGTTTTAAACGAATTATATCTTGCTCTAAACTTGCAGAGTCTAATTTTGCTCCAATTTTAGTTTCGCTTAATAATCTAATAAAAGACGTTTTAAGTCTTTTGTTTCCTCTAATCGTAAAATCTGCAACTGTAGCTTCTTCTTGTGTATAACCGAAGAAACATGTTATACATAATAAAAATAAAAGAAGCTTTTTTAACATTTATACACAATCATTCATATCCGTGCTGTAAATGTAAGATTTTTATTAGAAAAACTGACCTATTCCAAAAACTAGTCCATTAGTAGAGTCATTGCCTATTCCAAAGCCATAGTCTAAACGAATTACTGCATTAAAAATACGTTTATGAATAAATCGAATTCCTACTCCCGGAAAGAAACGTATTGCATCTCCATCAAACAATTGACTAAAATCATTACCAGGTGTACGCCAGGTACCTGTATCTATAAATGTATTACTCTGTATAACAAACCAATCTTTTTCGTAAAGCGTATGTCTATACTCTGTATTTATTACAATTGAAGCTGTACCACGATCGACCTTATTACCAACACCTCTAATATTAACTTGGTTATCTAACGAGAAAGGTGCAAAAGGAGAATCATCATTTGAGGTAAATGACAAACGCAATCTATTAGCCCAGTTTCCTCGTTTACCTACACGTTTAAAATATTCTAAATCGTTTGTTAATACTATGGCATCTTCTAAAAAACCTTCGCCTCCAGAATTGAAAACATACTGAATATTACTTTGGTTTCTATACCCTGATGTGTATTGATAAAAAATATCTAAGTCATTATACTCATACTCACCTGTTATACTAAAATTAGTTGCTTCTAATTGATTTGGTAATTCTGGAATATCAATTTGATCTTCTTGTAAATCGTAGGATTGATCACCTATTAAAAATCCTAATTCAGCTCTGTTATGAAAATTAAACTCGTAGCTTAAAAAGGCTTGAAATGTTTTATTTTGAAATCTATAGTCATTTCCATTATCTAAATCATCATTAATAAAGATCGGTTCAAATGTTATATTATCTTGATAATTTATACCAAATCCAAACTTATTAGAAAACAAAAAAGGTGCTTCCCAAAATAGTCCAAAAGAATCAAAGACATCTCTAGCATAAAACCCACCTATAATTTGATTTCTTCCAAAGAGGTTAAACTCAAATACGGATAGCCTAAACGCTACATCGTCATCATTATTAGCGGTAGATAATCTAACTCCTGGTATAATAGTGAAATTTTCTACTATTGTATATGTTAATGTATATTCTGAAGGCGCGTTTTCTTCTAACTTAGAAGTAGCATTAGCAATGCCTGCAATTCGATTTAAACGATCTACATCAGTTGCTATTTTTATAGAATCATACGTGCTTCCTTCTTTAACTTTAATTAATCGACGTAAAAATGATTCTTTTGTTTTTTTTAACCCTTCAATATTTATTTTTGATATGGTTTTCTCTTGGGCATAGCCATTAAAACCTATTGCTAGTATTAAAATTAGTATTGATATTGTCTTCTTCATATTTTTTATTTTTTTATAATTGAATTTTATCTTATTCAACTATAAAGCTTTCGTTTAGAGTTAACACATTAACCCAATTATCTTCGCTAACGTCCATTAATGTAAAATTATAAGCTTCATTTACCATAAAATCTGGTGGAATTCCTTCTGTAACATTAAGCACAACGTTAGACGTATTATAATATTGAAAATTACTTTCAAATGTATATGTTGCTGATAAAACTGTATCATTTATATCTGAAACAATTTGAAAGTATATTGCATTATCACCTACAAGGTCATTTTCCCAAGAAAAAAGAGGCATTGTAGATGTATTTTGATTTATTGTAATTGTTTGATTAAAAACAGATGCTTTAGAAAATTGTTTGCTTCTTATAGGATTAGAAATTTTAATGTCTTCGCCTAAATTATAGGTGACAATAAGCCATTTTTCGGTATCTATAACTCTAGAATATTGCCTTAAAAATCCATTAAAAAATGAAGTATCAATAATATCAACTAATGTATAATTTGAAAAATCATTTGGGTTTACATCTACTGATACAGTTTCATACAATTTAAAATTAGTAGCATTGTTTTCTGGGTAGAAATAAACATTAACTTGACTTACTGTATTTACATCACTTGCAGCACAGGCTATAACTGCACCGACTTCAAAAGCACTGCCTTCTATAACTTCGGACAAAATATTACTCTCTATAGGTTCTGGCGTATCATCAGATCCACAAGACACCAATAAAAATAATATACTCAATGCTTTTACTAATTTCATTTAGAATATTGTTTATAGTATTGTTTTATAACAGCTTCTACAGGTTTATTCTGAGGTGTAAATTGAGAATTACTCTCACCTCCACTTGTTGAATAATTGTAAAACCATTTCCATATAAATCCGCCTGCAAACCAATCCTCATCCCAAAACGTTTCATAAAGTGCTTTTGTGGTGTTAACTTGAGCCTGCATATTAACCTGATTTAATTCTCTATCTGATCTCCAAGGCTCTTTTCCTGAAAAATCTACACTTCTATAACCATATTCTGTAAATAAAATAGGCTTATTATATTTTAAAGCATATTCTTTTATTACGGCTTTATGGGTTTTCCATCCTTCAATACAAGCTTCTATTGTAGGTGTTTGCTCTTCACTAACTGGAAAATAAGCATCAATACCAATATAATCGAGTTCGCTCCAAAATGGTGTTCGCTTAAACTCGTCCCAATTAGCAGCATAAGTTAGTTGCCCTTTATAGATCGTTTTAATTTTTTTAATTAACGATGTCCAATATGCTGGACGCATTTTCACAAAATTTTCTAACTCTGTACCTATACAAAATAATGGGGCATTGATCTCTTGTGCTAATTCAGCATACTCTAAAATAAATGCTGTATAAGAAGTTTCAAACTTAGACCAATCGTCTTCAGTAGTCATATTTATAAAACCGGTATACTGACCACGAGCAATCCATAATTGCGGTTTAATCATTATCTTAAGGTTCTGTTCTCGTAATGCTAAAGCATATTGTTTTGCTCCAGCTCTTCGCTCACCAACCCATTGACGTCGTCCATTAAATGCTATTTCTGGGGTACTTATAGTGCTTACAAACCCAAAAGGCATAACCGTTGCATAATTGGCACCTAATGTCGTAACTACAGGTTTAGTATGCGTACTATCAATTTTTACTCTTGAAGACACAAAGCTAACCCCGTTAATCTTAGAATTCTGCCCCGACATTATTTCAATCAGGAGCAGAATACTAAAAAACATTGCGTTTTTTAAAACGCTTTTATATGTTTCTAAACTTATATTCAATTAAAACTATTTTGAAGTAACATATCTAAGTCCTATATTATAAGACTCACCTAATCCTGTATCATTACCTCTTGCAAAATAAGATCCTAATACTTCAATGTTAAGTTGTTTTGTTATTTGATATTTTGCGCCTAAACCAACAGCTGTTAGATCTTGCTCAAAATCATTTCCTAAATCTATAAGTTGAAAATGTTGAACAAATCCTTGAACTGTAAATTTTGATGTTGGAAAATAACTTAGAAAAACTCCTGGAGTTAAACGTAAGCTTTCATTAGCAAAACTACCTTCAGATCTACCATCTGATCCAAAAGAAAGCTCATCACCAAAATTATATTCTGTATTTAAATCAAAAAACAATTGCCATTCATTACTACTTCCTAATGGTAAATCGTAAAAGAATCTATTTTGAATTGTAAATCCATCTTGGTCAAAGAAAACTCCATCATCAAATTCACTCTCTATAATTGGAATAACTATAGACGATTGAATTGAAAAATTACTTACACTTTTAAATGGCACAAATTTAATACTAGGCGCTATACTTGTAAGACCACTTCTTGCTGTACCTGATTCACCATCAAATTGAAAAACATCAAAAGCTCCTCTTCCGCCTATTGTATTAGATCTAAATTCAAATAAAAGACCTAAGTTAACTCTTTTATTCTCTGAAGCGCCAATAAACACATCTAATGTTGATGTAAAAAAGTTTTCTCTTGGCGCTGTAGATACATCTCCGCTTCCATCTGCAATTCTAGTTTGAGTAAACAAATTATTAAACCACTTAGCATCTATTTGCCCTTTTGCTATTAATTTAGATGGTGTTAGGTTTTGGATTACAGATCCTGAATCATCTTGATCATCATCTTGAGAAAATCCTGTAAAAGAAATGGCTAATGCTATAATTCCTATAATTAACTTTTTCATTATTTTTTGGTTGTTTTAGTTTTTATTCGTTTTTGTTATTGTTTGTTTAAACTCCAGTTATAAGTAAAGTAGCTTAACTTATAATCACTTGGGATTTTTTCTGTTCTATATTTATTGATAAAATCAAATTCTTTAGTACCATTCATAGTAAAATCTCCTTTATACCATTTTAATATTTCAGAGCCTTCAACACGTTTTTTCTTTGTATTTACTTTTAAAAATGTACCATTTAATGCAATCTTAGTCTGTTTCTCTAATTGTGCTTCTAATGTATTTGGTAAATAAGCTTTACTGATTAACGGTGGACAACCTACAGCACCACAAACCAAAACAAAATGGAATCGTGCATCATTAAATTTTGCTCTAAGTAGTTTATTTTCTATATCATTTAGAGTGATTTGTTTTCCTCCTAAACTGTATGTCGTTTTATCAAAAAAACCAGCGTTGTCTAATGGAGATTTTGTTGGATAATTATCTACAATACCTTTTATTACAGAAAGGTTATAAGCGTTAATCCAAAAGGCTTGATAATTATTTGCATCACTTTCTGACACAGAAATACCTTTTGCCAGTTCTAAAAGTGAATTTAAGTCTCCTTGATTTTTATGAATTGTTGAATATGCAACTCTTCCATTTTTAACGTTAGCTTTAAAAAAAGCATCAGACTTGCTGAAGAATGAGTTTAAATCTTGTGCCTGTATGGTTACAGAAATTAATACTGTTACTATTAATATATATTTTTTCATAATTTTTAAAATGTTAAATCTTTGTAATGGCAATTAGGTCGAGCTCAAAACCATCTACTTACATAAAATGCAAAAGATTTTTAACGTCTCTGCTTTTATAAATTCATTACAACTCCTCTTTAATTTAAATTCTTTCTAAATTAAATATTCTATTTAAGTTATTACCTTTATCGGCGACATATCAACTAAATACTTAAAATATATGGAGCATATCGTTATTATCGGTAATGGAATTTCTGGGGTAACTGTTGCAAGGCACGTCCGAAAACTATCTGATAAAAAAATTACTATTGTTTCTGCTGAAACCGATTATTTCTTTTCACGTACAGCACTTATGTATGTATATATGGGGCACATGAAATTTGAACACACTCAACCTTATGAAGATTGGTTTTGGAAAAAAAACAGAATAGAGCTCAAAAAAGGATATGTAAAAAACATAGAAACAAAATCTAAAACACTTCATTTTGCTGAAGGTGACACTTTACAATACGATAAGTTAGTTATCGCTACAGGCAGTAAACCAAACAAATTTGGTTGGCCAGGGCAAGATTTAGACGGAGTTATGGGCATGTACCACAAACAAGATCTAGAAAATCTTGAGCGTCATGCACCTAATAATAAAGTTTGTAAACATGCTGTTATTGTTGGTGGTGGTTTAATTGGTATTGAATTAGCAGAAATGCTAAACTCTAGAAACATACCTGTAACTTTTTTAGTAAGAGAAAATAGTTTTTGGAATGGTGTTTTACCAGAAGGTGAAAGCGCTATGATAAATAGACATATAAAGAATCATCATATAGATTTAAGACTCTCTACAAATCTAAAAGAAATAAAATCTGATGAAAATGGTAAAGTAAAATCTATAATCATAGAAGAAACAGGCGAAGAAATTCCTTGTAACGTTGTAGGTTTAACTGCTGGTGTTTCACCTAATATCGCTTTTATTAAAGATTCAGAAATAGAAACAGGTAGAGGCGTAAAAGTTAATCGCCTTTTAGAAACTAATATAAAAGACATTTATGCCATTGGTGATTGTGCAGAACAGCATGAAGCTATAGGAGATAGAAGGCCTATTGAAGCTGTTTGGTATACAGGTCGTATGATGGGAGAAACTTTAGCACACACGTTATGTGGAAATCCTAAAGAATACAAACCTGGTCACTGGTTTAATTCTGCTAAGTTCCTAGATATAGAATACCAAACGTATGGTTGGGTTTTTTCTAAACCTAGAGAAAATGAAACTCATTTTCATTGGAAACATAGTGATGATACTAAGTGTATTACAATTAACTATAATCAAACAACAAATGCTTTTATAGGCATAAATACTTTTGGCATTAGAATGCGACATGAAACTTTTGATCGATGGATAACAGAACAAAGAGATGTTGATTATGTAGTTCATAATCTAGCAGAAGCAAACTTCGATCCTGAATTTTACAAAACTTTTGAAAAAGAAATTCAATCCGCATTTAAAAATCAATTACAAACAGCATAACATTATATATAATGAGTAATAAGTTAAATCATAGCATGTCTTTGGCAAAACCAGATCCACAAGACATATCAAATACACAAAAGATAGCTTTAGCCTTAGGAATTGTAGGTCTATTTATCCTAGTATTAGCATTAGCTAATGTTAATCTTCCTAACCAAGCTTTATTTTTAACTGCATCTTTAGGTTTAATTACTATAGGAACCGTAATCTATTCTAGAGACATGTATCTTGCCAAATTAGAAGGTATTAAAAATGATGGGCTTTGGTTTAAATCTATTTCTTCTCGTGGTGTATGGGGTTGGGTTTCTGGCATTTTATTAACCGCATTTTATATTGTATTATATTTTAAAGCAGAATTACTAGGTTTAGGCCAAGGTGTAGATGGAGCAAATACGGGTCTCGTCTCTTTATTTGATCCTTTGAGTCAGCTTTTAGCAGGTAGAGATGCAAGTCAATGGTTTGTATATGGAGTACTATATACTTTAGCCATTTTTGCCTTTGGTTATAAATTTATGCTTAAATATAAGCATAATAGATACCAGCAATTACGTACGGCTTCTGTGATGTTTTTTCAATTAGGTTTTGCTTTTTTAATTCCAGAATTTATGTATCGCCTAAATTCAGATTTACCGTATAACAATTTAGCAAACATGTGGCCGCTTAATTATTATAATTTTGATCAATATAGAATTGATGGATTTATAAATAATGGGTCAATAGGTATGGCATTCTTAATTTTTGGAATCGTTTCAATCTTTGTCATCTCTCCATTTTTAACATACAAATACGGAAAACGTTGGTATTGTTCTTGGGTTTGTGGTTGTGGTGGTTTAGCCGAAACTGCTGGAGACTCATTCAGACAACTATCTTCTAAGAAAATGTCTGCTTGGAAATTAGAACGTTGGTTAATACATACTGTTTTAGTATTCTCTGTAGTAATGACAATTGCTTTAGTTTATACATATTTAGGATATGACCCAAATAAATATTGGTTGACTAAAGGTATGTTTTTATTACTTTCAGGTATATTTTTAACTGCTGTCTTTGCCGTAGTAATGATTTTTAAACGACAAGAATTAGGTAAAGATGCACGCTATGGTGCTATTGGTTATTTTGTTGTAATGGCATTATTAGTAGCATTACATCTTACAGGGACAACCAATGAAGTATTTTTTATTAACAACGGTGCTCTAAGATCTACTTACGGAGTCTATATAGGCTCAATATTTTCTGGTGTTATTGGTACAGGTTTCTACCCAATTTTAGGAAATAGAACTTGGTGTAGAATGGGTTGTCCTATGGCTGCTATTCTAGGATTCCAGCAACGTATGTTTTCTAAGTTTAGAATAACCACTAATGGAGGGCAATGTATCTCATGCGGTAATTGTTCTAATACCTGTGAAATGGGTATCGATGTACGTGCTTATGCACAAAAAGGTGAAAATATTATACGTTCTAGTTGTGTAGGCTGTGGCATTTGTGCAGCAGTTTGCCCAAGAGGTGTTTTAAAATTAGAAAACGGACCTTTAGAAGGGCGTATAAACCCTACTGATGTATTGTTAGGTAACGATGTAGATCTAATAGATTTAGTAAATCAAAAATAGAATGCGCTTTTTAACCATCTTATTTTTATGTTTTAGTTTTTCTGCATTTGGGCAGAAAACATACCATAGGACATATTACGATGATGGTAAAGTAAAATCCGAAGGTTGGTTAGAGAATAATCAAAAAATTGACTATTGGATTTTCTATCATAACAATGGCGAAAAACAAAAAAAAGGGCATTTCATAAAGGATAAAAAAGAAGCCTATTGGGAGTTTTATAATACCAGTGGTGCTGTTATAGAAAAAGGAAATTTTAAAGCTGATCAAAAAGCAGAACATTGGGTATCCTTTTATGATAATGGTAAAGTAAAATCTAAAGGCAATTATAATGCTAATAAAAAAACTGGCTTTTGGAAATTCTTCTATAAAAATAGTGTTGTAGAAAAACAAGGGAATTTTAAAGCAGGTCTAGAAAATAGGTACTGGGAATTTTATTACGATAACGGAAAACTATATAAGTCTGGATTATTTTCTAAAGGAAAAGAAACAGATTATTGGAAATTGTTTAACAGTAACGGCACTAAACAGAGCGAAGGCCGATTTGTTAATGGTGTTAAGGATAATTGGTGGTTGTTTTATGACAATATGAATATTGTTAACCACAAATGCCAAATAAAAGGGGATCAAAAAAACGGATATTGTTTACGTTACGAAAACAAAAAATTAGTAAAAGCAGAAAAATACCAAAATGGCAAAAAAATAAAAGAGTGGACAGATTACGCAACATTTAAAAAAGAAAATAAATTCTCAGACCTTAAATGACCAAAATAAAAGTAATCATCCCTGCTTATAATGAGGCCGATTCTATAACACATGTCATCAATGATATTCCAAAAATTGTTGAAGAAGTTATTGTAGTTAATAATAACTCTAATGATAATACCGAAATTAACGCAAAAAATGCTGGCGCAACAGTTTTAACTGAAACAAATCGCGGCTATGGTTTTGCGTGTTTAAAAGGCATGACATACGTTGCTGAACAAAAAGAACTGCCAGATATTATTGTGTTTTTAGATGGCGATTATAGCGATTACCCAGAGGAGTTAACCAAAATAGTAAAACCTATTATTGAAGACGATATTAATTTTGTTATCGGAGCTAGAGATAAAAAATTAAGAGAAAATGGCTCTATGACTGGACCACAAGTCTTTGGGAACTGGTTAGCCACTACATTAATGAAGATAATGTTTAGATCTACATTTACAGATTTAGGGCCGTTTAGAGCTATTAAATACAATTCCCTTTTAGATCTAAAAATGGAAGACAAAACTTATGGTTGGACTGTAGAAATGCAACTCAAAGCATTGAAGCAAAAATTAAGTTATGTTGAAGTGCCTGTAAATTACAGAAATAGAATTGGTGTCTCAAAAGTTTCAGGAACCGTAAAAGGTGCTATCTTTGCAGGCGTAAAAATTCTAACATGGATTTTTAAATATAGTTTTAAGAAATGATTTTTGAGTCAATTATAATTATTGTTTACACTGTAGCCATCATACTTATTTTTATGTATGCATTAGCACAGTTAAACCTGTTAGTCAACTACTTGTCTTCTAAAAAGAAATCCGAAAATTGTAAAACTTTTGATCTATCTAACCCTGAAGAAATTCCATACGTTACCATACAATTACCTGTCTATAATGAAATGTATGTTATGGAACGTCTTTTAGAGAATATAGCACGTATTGATTATCCTAAAAATAAATTAGAAATTCAAGTCTTAGACGATTCTACAGATGAAACTGTAAATTCTACGCGTGAGCATGTTAAAAAACTTGCTGCAACAGGATTAGATATTACACATATTACTCGCACAGATCGTACAGGTTTTAAAGCTGGTGCCTTAAAAGAAGGCTTAGAAATTGCAAAAGGAGAATTCATTGCTATTTTTGATGCAGATTTTTTACCGCAACCCAATTGGTTAAAACGCACTATCCCATTTTTTAAAAATGAAAAAATTGGTGTTGTACAAACACGTTGGGGCCATATTAATAGAAATTATTCGCTTTTAACTAAAATACAAGCTTTTGCTTTAGATGCGCATTTCACTTTAGAACAAGTAGGGAGAAACTGTAAAGGCCATTTTATAAACTTTAATGGAACTGCTGGTGTTTGGAGAAAAGAATGCATAATAGATGCAGGTAATTGGGAAGGTGATACGCTTACCGAAGATTTAGACTTAAGTTACAGAGCACAACTAAAAAACTGGGAATTTAAATATCTAGAAGATGTTGAAACTCCTGCTGAACTTCCTGTAGTGATTAGTGCAGCAAGATCTCAACAATTCCGTTGGAATAAAGGAGGTGCAGAAAATTTTAGAAAAATGCTTTGGAAAGTTATAAAATCTAAAAACATTTCTGCAAAAACTAAAATTCACGGTCTACTGCATTTACTAAATAGTACTATGTTTTTAAGCATATTTACTGTAGCTATTCTAAGCATTCCAATGTTGTATATTAAAAATGAATACGCACACCTTAGAATGTACTTTTACTTTATGAGTTTCTTTGTTGTAAGTACTATTATATTCTTTGTATGCTATTGGTTTATGTATCGCCAAATCTATGGTAGTGGTTTTAAAAAATTCTTCAACTACATTGGCATGTTTTTTACTTTTTTCTCTATAGCTATGGGCTTTTCTCTACATAATTCTATAGCAGTTATTGAAGGACATATTGGTAAACGTAGTGAGTTTGTACGTACACCAAAATTTAATATTAGTACTTTAAAAGATTCTTGGAAAGGCAATAAATACTTACGTAAAAAACTATCACTTAACGTTATTGTTGAAGGTATTTTAATGGTTTATTTTGCATTTGGTTTGTATAGCGCATTTATTGTTGGTGATCAAGGTGGTGACTTTGGGTTATTCCCTTTTCACCTTATGTTATTTATAGGCTTTGGTTATGTGTTCTTTAAATCTTTAGCCTCTAAAGTTTAGATCTTATTCACGATTTTCAAACGAAATAACAGTTCCTTTTTCTAAATAATTTTTTAACTCTTGAAGTAATATTGCCCAGCAATAAGATGATTGCTTAAATTCAGCATTACATGTTTGCCAATCCTTATGCCAAAATTCTATAGTAATAGTATTGTTTTCTGCCTTTAAATCAAACCCAAACGTGGTTGTGTTCCAATCTTTGTCAGATGCTTTCATCTTATAATAAATATGATTGTTGGTTTCACAACTTATTACTTCAGCAAACCAATTATAAGTATCTGTAAAATTAAAGTTATAGATTTCTCCTTTTTCAGGAATTCCTTTACAATACAAAGGCCACCAGTTTATTAAATGCTTAGGTTGTGAAATTGCGTTATAAACGTCAGTTATTTTAGCCTTTACGACTAAGTTATGGTAAATAGAAAAACTCATTTACAAGGATTAATATCCATTAAATTTATTGAATCTTTTTCTGTTTTCTACAATTCATCAACTTTAAATAATAGTACCTTTGATTTATGTCTTCAGAATCTACGTTTTTGAAATACCATAAAATGCCATTACTTTTTATGGCATTAAGCAGTGTATTGTATCTGTCTTTTGCATATGACCTTGTCCGAACGGATATTACTAAATTAATACTTCTCTATATCGCATTATTTGCATTTGCATTTCAATTAAAAAAAATAGCTGGTTTTAATTTTAGCATATTAGCATTATCCGCAATACTCTTTAGATTCCTTTTTATTAATGCTATACCTAATCTGTCTCAAGATTTTTATCGCTTTATATGGGATGGTCGTATGATTTTTGAAGGTTTTAATCCTTATCTCTATACACCCGATTCTTTTATTAATAACGGGCAATTCCCAGTACATGAAGCTCAAGAACTTTATAATGGTATGGGCAGCTTAAGTTCTGGTCATTTTACCAATTATCCGCCATTAAATCAATTGTGCTTTTTCATTGCCGCTTTATTTGGTGGCAAAAGTATTATGAGTGCAGCTATTGTAATGCGACTTATTATTATTTCAGCAGATATAGGTACATTATATTTTGGAAAAAAACTTTTAGAACGTCTACGTTTACCATCTAGCAGAATTTGGTGGTACATTTTAAATCCTTTTATAATTATAGAGCTTACTGGTAATCTTCATTTTGAAGGTGTTATGGTTTTCTTTTTAGTATGGAGTCTCTATCTGTTACATAAAGGTTATTTTAAATGGGCAGCTGTTGTTTTAGCGTGTTCAATATCTGTAAAACTTATACCACTGATGTTTTTACCTGTATTCTTTTGGTGGTTTTTGTCTAAGAGTAATACCGTTAAAGGTGGACTTTTAAATTTAATTATTTTTTATAGCATAGTTGGTGCCACCATATTAGCATTATTCCTTCCATTCTTCTCTATGGAATTTATAAATAACTACTCTAAAACTGTTGGACTTTGGTTTGGTAATTTTGAATTTAATGCCAGTATCTATTATTTAGCGCGGGAAATAGGCTATGCAATTACCGGTTATAATGAAATTGCTATTATAGGTAAAATCCTTCCTGTTATTAGCTTAATATGTATTCTTAGCTTTTCATTTTTCAGAAAAAACAAAGAACTTACTACACTGACTTCATCACTAGTTTTAGCTTTTGGCATCTATTTGTTTTTAAGCACAACTGTGCATCCATGGTATATTGCCACGTTATTAGTTTTGAGTCTTTTTACTAACTACCGTTTTCCACTAATATGGAGTGTTGTGATTATCTTAAGTTATTTGGCCTATTCTAATTCTAGCAATTCTGAAAACTTATGGATTATTGCTCTAGAATATATCATTGTTTTTAGTGCTTTTATATGGGAAGTCTTTCTAAAAAAGAAGATTAAAATATAAACCCCGTTTTTGGTTCTCTAAACTAAAATCATAGTAATTCAGTATATTAGTGTGTGATTAATATATCTCTTAAACCAAATTATAACGCTATGAAAAATGTCATTTTTTTACTCATCTTTATTCTTTCTTGTTTAACTATTAACGCACAAAGTGTTATTGGTGGCTGGGAACGCTATCATACTTCTGAAACGGGCGAACCTTTAAAAAGCGTTGTTATTTTTTCTGAAGGTTATCAGGTACTCACCACCTATAATGCTAAAACAGGAAAATTTATACATAGTAATGGAGGCACATGGAAATTAGAAGGAGACATGATGACTGAGAAAGTAGAATTCCATACAGATAATGCTGAGCGTGTTGGTACAGAAGTACGTTTTAAAGTTATTATTACTGATAATACTATTGAAGTTGTTGGTAGTGATTTAAAGCTAACCAGAATAGATAATGGTACTCCTGGAGAACTACAAGGTGCTTGGTTAATCTCTGGACGAAAGCGTAATGGAGAAATACAAGAGATGGATACTAATCGTCCAAGAAAAACTATGAAAATCTTATCTGGAACTCGATTTCAATGGATTGCCTATAATACCGAAACCAAACAATTTATGGGAACAGGAGGCGGAACTTACACAACAGTGAATGGAGATTATACAGAACATATAGAATTCTTTTCTAGAGACGAGTCTAGAGTTGGTGCAAGCCTAGCTTTTAATTTTGAATTAGTAGATGGACATTGGCATCATAAAGGATTATCTAGTAAAGGTCAACCCATTCATGAAATTTGGAGTATTAGAAAATAGAACCTAATAACATACTTACACAAGATTCATAGAATCAATACCTTTTTAATCCTCAAGCGCTTCAGGTGCTTGTTCTGATTCTGTAACATCAATTCCGAAATCTTCATGATTATCTTCATCATAATTAGACATTGTCGCAGCTAATTTAGAGCTTATTTTTACTAAATACTTTGTGTCTTCGGTAACGACTTCTACGGCTTCAATTAATTCGTTTTTGGCATTTTTAAATGATATGATATTGTTATCATCATAACCATCTGGGTATTTAGCTACAAGTAAAGCTAAAATCTCTGGAGTCAGTTTTTTAAAATCTACTATAACGCGTTTAAGAGCATCTTTCATATCTTAAATTATGTTAGTTAATTGTATGACTAAGATACAAATGAAAATAAATTTCTAAAAAAATTAATTAATAAATTCGACTTATTTAAATCTATAAATAAGAATTATTAAATGTTAAGTATTGCTTTTTGTTTGAATAACTATTTTTTAATTATTACTTTAACTCACTGAAACATACATCTTACGTATTAAAAAGCAGTGTTAACTCATTTTCTGTTTTAAAATAATGCGTTTGCTAATAGATTTGATAGAAACAAAATATATTATTATGAACACACAAGTAACACAAGCTCAAAAAAAATCTAGCCGAGTTATTGGCTTTATTGGATTATTTATGATAGCATTAATTGCTTTTAATCCTATCTACGGACAATCGACACAATCTAGAACAATTAAAGGTACTACTAGTGATGAAGCTGGCCCATTAGCTGGTGTAACGATTGTATTAAAAGGTACTAACGTTGGAACTTCTTCTAATGAAGATGGTCTATTTACATTTCCAAGAGCATTAAGTAACGGAGATACTTTAGTTTTCACTTTTATTGGTTATGAAACACAAGAATTTAAAATTCAACCAAGTACAACATCTGTAAAAGTAGTTATGCTAGAAGATTTAATTGAAATTGTTGGTGCTTTAAATACCGAAAAGCCATATAAATCTAAACGTCCTAAGACTAAGAAAAAACAATAAATATAGGTGCATATAACTCACCATACGTATTCTTATAAAAAAGCAATATATAGAAACACATGAAAAACGTGTTACATATATTGCTTTTTCTTATTGCATTACAGACTGATGCACAAATCTCTGATTTTAAATCTATAGATTTTAAAAAAGCAGATCTCAATGCTTTAGAATGTGATATTAAAAGTTTAGATAACTTACCTAAATTAGTAGAACAACTAACTTTAAACCTAACCACAGATGTTGAGCGTTTTAGAGCAATCTACATGTGGGTATCTACAAACATAGCCAATGATTATTCTCTCTATAACAAAAACATGTATAATAGAAGACGTTTTAAAGACAAAGCTCAAAAGCTTGAATCTTGGAACAAACGATTTAATAAAACCCTTTTTAATACGCTTACAGAAGATAAAAAAACCATATGTACAGGTTATGCCTACATCATTAGAGAACTCGCCAAAGTTGCTAATTTAGACTGTAGAATTGTTAACGGTTATGGAAAAGTCAGCACCACCATAGATCAACTAGATACTCCTAATCATTCTTGGAATGTAGTTAAGCTTAATGGCAAATGGTATTTCTGTGATGCTACATGGGCTAGTGGTATACCTGATCCTGAAACTAACTTCTTTACATTTAATTTTAATAGCGGTTATTTTTTAACAGATCCAAAGCTGTTTGCAATCAGTCATTATCCTATAGACAAGAAATGGTTACTCTTAGAAGATACAGATTATTCGTTTGAAGAATTTACTGAATCTCCGTTAATTTATAATAATGCTTATAAACATTTACAAGTGCATATTTTACCAGAGAAGATGCATAATATTATTCTTAAAAATCAAAAAATAGTCTTTGATTATGTATTGAAAAGTTCTTTAAGTGCTAATGATGTGCATTTTTTAATTGATGATGGTTTTGGCTCTTTAAAAACCAAACCGACATCAATTTCTATTAAAGAACAACAATTAACATTAGAACATATTTTTGAAAGAACAGGGTTTTATGATGTCCATCTCTATATTAAAGATGATTTAATATCAACGTATACTTTTAAAGTAAAAAGTAAAATTTAAAGCATTTTAAGCGTGTTAACTTCTTGCTCGGTTAAATGCTTCCAATGTCCTCGTGGAATATCTTTTTTAGTCAAATGACCAATAGTTACACAATCTAATTTTAAAATATCGTATTTTAATTCGTCAAAAATAGTTCTAAGAATAGTGTTTCCTGTGTTCTTTATTTTAATTCCGATTTCATTTTTAGAAGCTCCTTCAATATAACTCGCTTCTTCAACAGCAATAAGCTTTCCATCTACTTTAAAGCCATCTCTAATTTTTTTAAAGTCTTCAAACTTTAAATTCTTATCCAGTTCAACATGAAACAATCGTGCTACACCATTTTTAGAATTAGTGAATTTTTGAACAATATCATCATCATTAGTAAACAATAATAACCCTGTTGAGTTTCTTCCTAAACGGCCAATAGGTTTTATATTAGCAGTAGTAGCATTAGCTACTAAATCCATAACTGTTCTTCCTTTTCCTTCAGATGTTGTTGTCGCAAAACCTTTTGGTTTATTAAGCAATACATAGGTTTTTGCTTCAGGTATAATTCGGGCTCCATCAAAACGGACTTCATCTGTACGTTTTACTTTATAACCCATTTCTGTAATGACTTTGCCATTAACAGTAACCAAACCTATAGCAATATTCTCATCAGCTTCTCGACGAGAGCATATCCCAGAATTAGCTATATACTTGTTTAAACGAATCTCATCTGAGTTAGATGTTTTCTTAGTTGCAGATTTCTTTTTAAAAGCTGTATTTCGTTTTGCAAAAGGTGCTTTACGTGCATCGCCTCCTTGCTTTCTCAACTTACCATTACCTTTATGCCCTTGCTGCTTAGCCATCACTTATTTTTTTGCAAAGGTAGAAGAATAGTTTACATTAACTATTTAAATTCCACAGTAGTTTATCACTCTCTATTTACGGTTAACTTAGAGTAAATTTATATCCTGCAAGGTCTTACCGACTTTGTAGGTATAGAATCTTTTTAAATACTATACCTACAAGGTTTTAGAAACCTTGCAGGATTATTTGATTATATTTCTATTTAAACTCAACGGTACTTTGACGTTCAGTATTTACAGTAAGTTTAGTTACATCTGGACGAGAATAATGACCTACAGCATCAAAATTTTGACGTTCTCTTAATACATTATTAAAATCTATGGTCTGATATATTAAACCTTCTTCATTAATTATAGGCTCAACAACCCATTCTCCATCAGGACCAGCAATACAACTACCACCATTAGCTAATGTCTCTGGAGCATTTTTAAGAATAGCATCTAAATGCGGTGTATGCGATGGAAAATCTGATGTGGTCATTAAACTCGATACAGAAACAACGTAAGATCTCGATTCTCTTGCAATGAAACGTGTAATATCTTTTGTATTTACCAAATTACCTGGCCAAACTGCAATATGCAAATTTTCTCCCAATCCATATAACGCTGTTCTTGGTAATGGCATCCAGTTTTCCCAACAATTTAGTCCTCCTGCCGTAAATGCTTTTAAAGGATGTACTTTTAGTCCGTTTCCATCTCCAGGAGCCCAAGTTAATCGTTCGTCGTATGTAGGCTGTAATTTTCGATGTACAGATTTTACCTCTCCATTTTCATTGATATAAACTAAAGAAGCATAGATACTATGACCACCACGATCTGTTGGACGTTCCATAATACCTAAGTAAACAGCTATTTTATGTGTTTTAGCAAGTTCGCAAACCGAAGTTAAATCTCCTTTTTCTATACAAACCGAATTACTCACATAATGTGCATGGATGTCTTTATTTACATCTTTATTCCATTCTGCACCTCCTGTTAGTGCCAACCAAAACGGATAACCTGGCAATAGAGCTTCTCCAAAAACGATGAGTTCTGCATTTTCTCTTGCGGCATCAATGATTGAGTTTTCAATTTTTTTTAAAGTCTCTTTTTTGTCTAACCATACAGGTGAGATTTGTGCCATTGCAATCTTTAAAGTGGTATCCATTATATTCGGTTTAATACAAGATTAATATCAATTAATAATATTGAAAAAACTCCTGCCACAATAATAAATTTAAGCATATTATGTAGTAAGAGGTATTGTGTTTTGGTTTTAGATTTACTGAGTAATAGTAGAAAAATCAGTAATAACATTACACTGAGATAAAAGAAGTAATACATATGACCGATCTCGTAATAGAAAATTAAAATAAAACCAGAAATTATAGTTGTAAAACTTAAAACAACAAGCATTAATTTTGAAAGTTTTACTCCATAAACTACAGGTATAGTTCTATAATTGAGTGCTAAATCTCCTTTAATATTCTCTAAATCTTTGGTAAGTTCTCTCATAGAAATTAGAAGAAATAAAAATAACGCATGCATAAAAATAACAGCTTCAAAATTTTTATAATAAATAAAGATGGCAAAAAATGGAGTTACTGTTAAGATCGCAGAAACTAAATTTCCTGTTATTGGTTGTTTTTTCAATTTGTGAGAATACAACCAAATCGCAAAAATATATACTGCAAAAAACAGCACTGCTCTAAATGACACATAACTTGCAAAAATGACTGCTAAAAAATTTAAGCTAAAATAAAAGGACAACTTGGTATTCTGACTTACCAAACGATCTAGCATTGTTTTATTTGGTCTATTAATAAGATCTTTTTCAGAATCGTAAAAATTATTAATAATATAACCTGCTGCTATAGTTGCCGAAGATGCCAAAACAAGCATTAATAGGTTTATATCAAACAATACAGATTTTAGTTGTATGTCGTGAGCAAAAATGTATACCGAAGCTAAATATTGCGCAATAACGACAATAAGTATATTGTAGCCTCTAACGACAGAAAACAAACTAAAAAACTTTAGTGCAATATGTTTCTGTTGTCTCGATAACATAAACTAAATTTTAATGAAATCTATTCTAAAATGAACTTAGAATAATTAAAGCTAAAAATTATAAACCACTTCTAATTTGTGGTTTTTTAAAGCCTCTTGTGCTTTATCTATATTTTCGGTAAAACCTAAAATATAACCTCCACCACCAGAGCCACATAACTTTAAATAATAGTCATTGGTTTCTATACCGTTTTTCCAAAGTTCATGAAATTGCGAGGGAATCATTGGTTTAAAATGATTTAAAACCACTTTAGATAATTGCTTTGTATTTTTAAATAACGATTTAATATCTCCTTTAAGAAAATCTTCTACACAAGCATCTGTATGTTTAATAAACTGATCTTTAAGCATACTTCTAAAGCCTTCTTGCTTCATGTTTTCCATAAAAATACGAACCATTGGCGCTGTTTCTCCAATAATTCCACTATCTAATAAAAATACAGCTCTTTTCCCTTCTGTTCCTTGAGATGGAATACCAGTTGCTTCAATATTATCTTTTGAATTGATTAAAATAGGAAGACTTAAATAACTATTTAATGGATCTAATCCTGAAGATTTACCATGGAAAAACGATTCCATTTCAGAAAAAATTGCTTTTAACTTCAGTAGTTTTTCTCTGGTTAAATTTTCTAAAACTGTAATTTTACTTGATGCATATTTATCATAAATAGCAGCAACTAAAGCTCCGCTACTACCAACACCATAACCTTGAGGTATACAAGAATCAAAATACATCCCTGAATTAACATCACGTAGTAAGCACTCTATATCAAAAGTCACTAAGTTTTTATCGATAGTTTGTAGATATTCAGCAAAGCGCTTTAAACTCTCATTAGATTTTAAGGCTTCATCTGATACATTTTCATCTAACTTTAAGGCGCCATTATAAGAATTATATGGAATGGAAAGGCCTTTAGAATCTTTGATTATTCCGTACTCTCCAAATAATAATATTTTTGAATAAAAAAGTGGTCCTTTCATACTTTGCTCTACTATTTCAGTTAACTATTTACAGTTAGTTATTATACAAATATACGTATTATTTATAGGATTTGGTTTGCTCCAAAACCAATTTGATCACAAATAAAATGTTGATTTTGGCAATATTCTACCAATTCTGTTTTTATAAATTGTAACACACTATTTGTTTCGCTTTTTGGGTATAGCACATGTACATTAGCTCCAGCATCTAATGTAAAGCAAACATTAGATGCTGTTTGCTTTCTATACTCCCATATTTTATTAATAATTTGTAGTGTATTGGGTTTCATTAAAATAAAATAAGGATTACTTGTCATCATCATGGCATGAAGTGTTAACGCTTCGCTTTCAACGACACTTATAAATGTTTTAAAATCTCCCATTGTCAATGCATTTTTCAATACATCAAGATTAGTATGCGCTTGCTTAAAACGTTCTTCGGCAAATGGATGTCCATACATTAAATTATGACCTACTGTACTACTCACCTGCTTTTCTCCTTTATCAACTAACAAGATGGTGTCTTGGTAGTTTTTAAAATTAGAATGAATTTCACCTTCATACTTTACACCATATAAATCAGAACTATCCGTACTTTCATTTTGTCCCCAAACCACAAGTTCACCTTCTATACTTCTACATGCGCTACCAGAACCTAAACGTGCCAAAAATGATGCTTTTTGATTGAAATAAGGTTTTTCAATTTTACTTGAAGAGAGTTCTTGTTCTATACTCATTAGGCACAATGCCAAAGCACTCATGCCAGAGGCTGAAGAAGCAATACCTGAACTGTGCGGAAATGTATTAGAAGTCTCTATCTTAAAATGATAATCTCTTAAAAAAGGCATATAGACTTCAATACGCTCAAAAAACGTTTGAATTTTTGGTTTAAACGCTTCATTATTTTCACCTTCAAAAATAACATCAAAACTAAAGTTAGCATTCTCTTTCTTAGAAAATGTAACTTCTGTAATCGTTTTACATTCACTTAGCGTAAAACTAATTGAAGGATTTTCAGGAATTTGATTTTTCTTTTTTCCCCAATATTTCACTAAAGCAATATTACTTGGAGAAGCCCATTTTACTGAACCTTTTTCTAAATTGGCATTGTAATTTTTTATGATAAAATCTGACTCTGTCATAGCTTTAATTCTCGGACAAAGATAATAACTTCAACATTGTTTTATAGTTTCTGGCTGTAGCATTTACATTCAACGTTTTTTCAAACCAGTTCAAATTAAACTTTGCATTTCCATAGCCTTTTTCCGCGTAGAAATAAATACAATCATTTAATATTTGGTATTCTTCGTTAGGGTACGTTTTTTCTGAGGCTATTTTCACTAAATCAATATCTGGTTGGTGACTTAACAATGTGTAATAACTGTTTGTTTTTTTAGTTTCAGGAAACGGACAATTATCAAAAATTGTTTTTATATCTGCTCTCGTTTTTACTATAACAGGCACATCAAACCCAAAACGATTTGCAATTGCTTGTTTAATTGTTATCTCTAACGTTTTAGTGTCTTTAGAAGATTGAAAGATTACATTACCACTTTGAATATAAGTTTGCACATTATTAAAACCCATTTTTGTAAGCAAACCGCGTAAATCTGCCATAGGTATTTTTCTATGACCACCGACATTTATTCCTCTTAACAAAGCTATGTATATCTCCATCTTCTAAAACTCTTGGGATTTTTGTAAAAATCTATAAACAACTATTCCTTTTGATTTTATTGTGTAATGAATTGAATAATCAAATTTTTTAAGAAATACGATTCTTATCATTTTGTAACGAACTTGAAAAGCTTCTGGATATTGTCTAATATATTCAATTTGCTGGTTGACTTCTTTCCAAAATTCTTCAGATTTTCCGATATAATCCATATAGCATTTTACTTTATGAAATTCTAATTCTGCTTCATTCGAAAACTCGACAAATCTATCTTCCATATTTCGCTTTTATACTCTCCCATGATGTTGTTTCTAGAGTACCATTTTCGTCGCGTTTAATCATGTCATCCATCATCTTTTTATAGGCTTCTGAAGGTTCACTAAAACGCAAAGCTTCGTCTTCTAAAGTATATTCTATATAGTTTTTAAGAGAACGTTTCTGAAGTTTTGCTTGTTTTTCTAAAATAGCGATAGCCCTATCGTCTAATTCTATAAGTTTTTTTGTTTTTCCCATGTTATATAGATTTTATATAACTAATATATATAAAATATATTAAATTAACAAATATGTTTTGCTACTATATATGCTCCTGTCCAAGCATTCTGAAAATTAAATCCACCTGTCACTGCATCTACATTAATCACTTCTCCTGCAAAATACAGGTTAGGTATTAACTTGCTTTCAAACGTTTTAAAATTAATCTCCTTTAAGTTTACACCGCCAGCAGTTACAAATTCTTCTTTAAATGTACTCTTTCCATCAATCTTAAAAACAGCCTTTGTTAATTGTTTTGCTAAAGTCTCCATCTCTATTTTATTTACCTCAGCCCATCGCATATCTTCTTCTAATCCTGTTGCCAAAACTAATTGTTGCCACAAACGTTTTGGTAATTGAAACTGAGGAAATTTATAAATGGTTTTTTTAGCTAATTCTTGCTTATGATTTTTTAAGTCATCTAAACAACTTTTGTAATCTCGATCGATAAAATTAATTTCAATATCAAATTTATAATTGCGTTTTGCTAATTCTATAGCTCCAAAAGCTGATAGCTTTAAAATAGATGGTGCACTAAAACCTACATGTGTTATTAATAATGGTCCTTTAGAAATTAAATTGGTGCCCAACACTTTTACGGTAACTTGTTTTGCAACTACTCCTGGTATGGCTTTAATTCGTTTATCATCACAATTAAATGTAAATAAAGATGGTACAGGTGGCACAATACTATGACCTATAGTTTCTAATAATTTCCATAGTTTTGGGCTACTTCCTGTTGCTATAATTACCTTATCTGACTTAAAAACAGATTGTGTAGTTTCTATATTAAAACCTGAAGTGTTGGGCTTAATTGTTTTTACATTTTCACTGTATAATACATCTACATTATGTTTTTGTGCTTCTTGTAAAAAACAATCAATAATGGTTTGAGAAGAATTAGATTCAGGAAAAATTCTACCATCTTCTTCTATCTTTAATGGCACACCTCGCGCTTCAAACCAAGCCATAGTATCACCAGTCATAAACGTATGAAAAGGACCTAATAATTCTTTTTCGCCTCTTGGATAGTTCTGAGTTAGTTCTGAAGGTATAAACTCAGCATGTGTTACGTTACATCGACCTCCTCCAGAAATTTTAACTTTCTGCAAACCTTCTTTTCCGCGTTCTAAAATAGCAACTTTAAGTAATGGATTTAATTCTGCTGTATTAATTGCTGCAAAAAAACCTGCAGCTCCTCCTCCAATAATTATAACATTATATTGCTTCATCTATAAGATCCCTGATTTCAAAGGAATGACAAATGTATTGAAATCTCAATGCATAAACATTGAGAAGAATTAACTTTAATCGTAAATTTCTTCTGTAAGAAACAAAATTTAATTTATAAATGTATATGAAATTTTATTTCAAATCAGCAACTGCTTTACTAGTCTATATAATCTTTTATTTTTATAAATTTTCAAATGAAAAAAATCATGTACTTTTAACATTAATTAAGCGCTTTATATGATGTACAGGTTATTGTCTATTTTATTATTGGCCACCATGAGTTGCGACACTGGAAATTTAACAGTTGTAGCAGATTTACCTAAAACATTAAATGAAGTTTCTGGGATTGAAACGGTTTCTAATTCAGATCTAATATGGATGTTAAATGATAGTGGTAATGCATCAACGTTATATGGTTTAAATACCATTGGTAAAATTGAAAAAGAAATTAATATTAATGCTAAAAATAAAGATTGGGAAGATTTAACATCTGATACTAAAGGCAATCTATATATTGGTGATTTTGGAAACAATGCTAAAAAACGAAAACAGTTTTCAATTATAAAAATCAATGTATTAGAAGAGCAATCACCTCAATCTGTTATACCAAAAGTTATCCATTTTAAACTTCCTGAGAATATGTCTCCAAAAGATTTTGAGGCCTTCTTTTTATTTCAAAATCACTTTTATGTATTTAGTAAAGAATCTAAAAAATTCAAGGTTTTAAAAATTCCGAATAAAGCTGGAGAACATATTGCTGAAATTGTATCGGAATACAATTTTAAAGAAAAGAAAAGTTTAATAACTGCTGCTGATATAAGTGATGATGGTAAAACTATTATGCTATTAAACCATAATAAAGTCTGGGTATTACGTGATTTTAAAAATGATAATTTTTTCTCTGGAAGTATTGAAAAACTATCTTTCGAGCACTCATCTCAAAAAGAAAGTATTTGTTTTAAAAACAATACGGAAGTCTATATTGCTGATGAAAAAACCAAACATGGTGGCGGAAATCTTTATAGTTTTATATTAAAATAAACTAGAACCCAAATCCTAAAGCAAAGGCTAATCGTAATTCGTCATCACTACTAAATGCTGAGATATTTCCTGTTATTTTATTTGCTGCATTGATAAAAATTCCACCGCCGACAGATGTGTTCCAAGTATCAGAATTAAAAAGTGGGTTGGCTACAAACTCATCATCGATCCATACACGCCCGTAATCAAAACCTCCATAAACACCAATGTTTAAAGGTAATATTCCTGTTTTAGTTTTCCTTAGATTTAAACGGACATCTGTAGTTTGATAAAATGCTCTTTTACCTGTAAAACGTTCATTTCTATAACCACGCAAACCGTTATTAGCGCCAATAGAAGCTGCTTGATAAAACTCAAAATCGTCTCCTATATTAATGTGACCTTTAACTTTTGTTGCTAATACCAATTGACCACTAGGTATTAACTTGTAATCGAAACCAAGCGAAGGTATAACATAGCCGTAACTATTAGACTCGTCTATATTTGCTTTATAACCTGCTTCTAAATTAAATTCCATTCCTAACGTAGGAAAGGCTTCGTTATCCTTATTTCTATATGAATATATTGCATTAACTCCTAAGAAATCTTGTCCATCAAAGATTCTTGCTGGTAACATACTTGCTGTTTCTATAAATCGGCCTTGTGTATTTTCTATTTCAATAGATTCATAACTAGCACCTACTTTAAATGCAGCTCCTGATCGTCCTCTCCAAATCAATGCTGGAGATACATTAAAATTTCTAATCCTAACACGATTAAAATCTAAATTAACAACGTCATCGGGTTCAAAATTAGGTGTACTATTACCTAAACCAAAAAAGTTTCTGCTAAAATTAGGACTTGTATAAGCGACTTTAACACCTAAACTCCAATTTCCTTTAATTCTAGAAAACTCACTATTAAGTGCAAAATCATAACCGCTTGTAGCAAAATAATATGCTCCAGACAACGTGTGTTTAGAAATAAATGGATTACGCTGAAAATTGTAAGTGGATACGGTGTACGTATTTACAAAACCTAATCTAAATCCATCATCTGGATTGGCTCCAATAGTTGGTATAAACTGATTTGAGTTGTTTTTAAATTTAGTATAATCATAGGTGTTAACCTCATAATCATCAGTCAACTTTTTTATCCCTTTATTGGTTGTAAACTTACTTTCCTTAGATTTATAATCATAGAGTTTTACGCGTTTTCCGTTTACAATATTATAAGTATCTTTATTTTGCCCTCCTATTAATCGTAATCGAATTACCTTGTCTCCATCTCCTTTTACATTAAAAATATCTTTATCATCTAATGCATAAATCCATATTTCTTTAGTTTGATCTTTTATAAAGGTTCTATCAAAAAACAATTCGCCTTTTTCTCCTTTTATATTTCGGTATGCTAACACTCTAGTTTTACCATTTGGCAAACGCTCAACATCAAATATGTCATCTTTATTTGTTCCTTTTATGATGGCATATTTATTTATATGGTTATAATAAGAGTCTGAAATTTTTTGAAGGTTTGAACGTCTTCCTTTTAATTTTCTTTTTATTTCGCCAATAGTTTCATCATTAACCTCCTTTGGCATATTTGCAAATGCTTCATCAATAACTTCATCCGTTACATTATCTATAATGCGTTTTACCTGATCATTCCATATACCTTGATCTGACTTATTTATTAAAGCAATGTCTAATGGATAAGGCTCTAAATTAAACCATTTAACACTTTTAATATCTTCTTTATAAGATCTAAGTAATCTAATATCTGGAATTATTGTGGTAGCAAAACTCAACAATGCACCATCGGACATAACTGAAAATGCTTGATCTCTGTCTCTTGGTACTGGTCTATATATTGTTTTACCATCTTCTTTAAATATTGCCCAACGCCATTGATCTTGATGTCTATCCCAATCGCCAATAAGCATATCAAATAAACGCGCACGTATATATGAGACTTCATCTAGTACATGATCTTCATTTTTTTGAAGCTTCTTTAACATGTCATTAGTACTTATAAGCTCATTAGAAAACCCAAAGCTTGCTTTGTCTCCATGATTATCCGCTGCTCGTTCTTCGAGCATATACAATTCATCTCCAAAATCTTCATTAAATTCTCCTAATGCATTTTGTTTAGGCACATAATACAAAACAGGGTTTGTGTGGTATACGCCTGCAGCATCTGCTAATCTACCAACTGCCAATGGTGCATATGGATGCGAGCCCGTAAAAACATCTAGTAATAATCCTTCTGTGTAAGTGTTGTTAAACTGACCTTCAATATATTGATCTTTAAATACAACTGCCTGAAGGTATTGTACTGCGTTTTTACGTAAGGCACGCATTACGTACTCTCGCCCTTTAGCATCTTCTAATCGTAAAGATTTAGATTGATGACCGCCTCCTTTTCTAACAGGTTTTAAACCACCAAATAGTGTATCTAAACTTATCGTAGGCACTTCTACATTTGTGCTAAAATATTCTCTATAGCGTTTACCCCAAAGTTTTTTGTAGAATCTGCTTTTGCTCGTTTCTTCTTCACTATAAATCGATGTCGTTTTAGTTGGCGCAAACGATGAATTATAATTTGTAGATGTAATGTCTTTATCAGGGTTTAATACTTGAGTCTGAAAAACAATACTCTTATCTTCTGCATTATAAAATCTTACATGAGATGATCCGTCTGAGAAAACATCTAATCTTGCATATCCTTGGTGACTTGCCAAAAACAACCCATTAGCTGTCATTTTTGTAGGGTTTTCTTTTGAGCCAGATCCACTTACAATTTGCGGTAAATTATCTTGAACGATATATTGTAAACTATGTTCATGGCCCGAAACAAAGATGACCTTATCATTTTCTTGAGATAATGTAATTACACGTTTTTTAAATGTATTATATATTTTATTCTGTATATCTTGAGGTGAAACTCCACCTGATTTTCTTATTACATTTTTAAGAGTTCCTAAAACTGGTAGAGGAGTCATATGTTGCGAAAACGAAAATTGCCCTCCATGAGGTCCATTAGAAAACATTGGATGATGCATTGCTATCAGAGTCGTCTTTCCTCTAGCTTTTTTTATCAATCCTTCTAACTCATCGAAAAAACCATTTCGCGTTATAATTTCACAATCATCATTAATTTTAGGATGCTTATTCCAATCTGCTAAATACCACTCGGAGTCCACTATTATCATAACAACATCATCACTAATATCTACCTTTTCAATTGGGCAACCATTTTCTGGTAAAAATGTGTTTTTTCCTAATGCTGCTTCAACAAATTTTTCTTGACGTTTTAAACCATCTAATCCACTATACCAATCGTGATTTCCTGGAATGAAAATAGTATTACCTTTAAAATCCTTAACCGCGTCTACTTGTACTTGAAGACGGTGCTCTGCTAGAGCTCTATCTTCGTTGTTCTTTTCTGGAAAACCATTATCGTAAATATTGTCTCCTAAAAAAATAGCTGTGCTTTGTTTTGGAGCGTTACTTAATGCGGACTTAAATTGTTGTATGGCACTTGTACTATTCTCTATAGATGAGTTTCCGGCATCTCCTAAAAGATAAAATGAATGTACTAACTCTTTTTCTTCTGGATAGCTCTTAACCGCAGAATCGTTGACTTTTACTTTTAGTGTTGCACAAGATGTGACTATAAATATTAACGCCACTAAAACAATTGGTTTATAATACTTTTTCATTGGGTTAATTTTAATTACTTAATAAAAGTACATAATATGATTGACTTTATTTTTTCCAAAGACTGTCTGTGAAGTAATGCTTAGTATCTAAAAAATTCTGAACAATAGAAAACTTAGATTCTGAGGCTAAATTATTTATTTCGTTAAAATCATATTTCTTAGAAAGTTCTGTCCAAATAAGTTCGTTATAATTAAAATGAACAGAGAGACCTATCTTTTTAATATCAACTTGCTGCTGTTTTAAACTTACTATATAACTATTTAGTTCTCCATTGTCTGGATTATAATAGCAATAAAAATCGAAATTATTTATATTAAAGTTAGCTCCTAATTCTCTATTAATTCTTAATAACAAATTTAAATTAAAACGTCTTGTTATGCCATGAACATCTAAATAAGCATTATGAATAGTTATTGGATTTTTCTTTAAGTCTATACCTATCAAAAGTTTATCCCCTTTTTTCATGTTATCGTTAAATAACTTTAAAAGTTCTATTGCATTTTTATCTGAATAGTTACCAATATTGGCACCTAAAAACAATAACAAACTTGGGTGATTATCTTTTTTAAATGCTTTTAGTATCTCGAAATAGTCGCCAATTTTTGGGATAACATTAAGACTTGGAAGTCTTTTTTTTAGTTGAGCTATTAACATATCCATGGCTTCTTGAGAAATGTCAATAGGCACATAATTTACTTCGATACGTTCTTTTACTAAATACTCTAAAAGTTTAAATGTTTTAAAACCATCGCCAGCACCAAGTTCTACAATATTAAATGGTCTAGAAAAGTCTAATGCTTCTATAATTTGTTTAGCTTGTATGGATAGAATTTCAAATTCAGCATCTGTAAGGTAATACTCAGGCATATTCATAATCTCCTGAAAAATACGACTCCCATTATCGTCGTAAAAGTACTTTGATAATAAGTATTTTTTTTCAGCAGTTAACCCAGAACGCACATCTTCTGCAAAGCTGCAATCCATATATTATTTAGCCAATCTAATACCCGAGAATTGCCACTGACTTTCTGGAGTAAAAAAGTTTCTATATGTAGGTCTACTATGATTAGATGCTGTAGCTAAACAAGATCCTCGTAATACCATTGTATTAACCATAAATTTACCGTTATATTCTCCAATAGCTCCATCAGCTTTGGCATATTTTGGATATGGTAAGTAAGCACTATTTGTCCACTCCCATAGCTGACCATAATTTAGTTGACTTGAAGCGATTTCCCATTCAAATTCTGTTGGTAGACGCAAATCTTTCCATTCTGCATATGCCCATGCTTCATAAAAGCTAACATGGTTAACAGGTAAATTGGCATCTATTTCTTTAAGTCCTTTTAAGGTATAATACATCCATTTACCATCTTGCTTATGCCAATACATTGGTGAGGTAATATTATTTTCATTAATGTGTGTCCAGCCATCTGCATGCCAATAGTTAAAATTACTATAACCTCCAGCTTCAATAAACTCAATATATTCAGCATTTGTAACTAGTCGATTTGCAATTTTATAATCATTAAGGTAAACTTTATGTACTCCTAACTCATTATCAAAACAGAATGTTTCATTACATTTATGACCTATCTCATAAATACCTTCTTTAACTGAAATAAATTCTATATCATCTTCTTCTGACTTTAACTGAATTTCTGTGTCTAATACAGGAAATAAAGGTTGATGTCCGAAAATATATTTTATATCATAAACTAGTAACTCTTGGTGTTGCTCTTCATGCTGCAGTCCCATTTCTACTAAACCTTTAATCTCTTCAGAAATTTCAGTTTCTAAAAATTCAGCCAGATGAGAACTGACATAGCTTCTATAATTATATATTTCGTCAACTGTTGGACGCGTCATATTACTTCGATTAACTCTTAGTATACGACTACCAACATTATTATAATAACTATTAAAACAATAGGAAAAATCTTTATGGAAATTTTTATAACCTGGTTTAAATTGTGACAATACAAATTGTTCAAAAAACCAAGTTGTATGTCCTAGGTGCCATTTAGGCGGAGATACTGATGCTTCTGGTTGTACCGAATAATCATCTCTTTCTAAGGATTTACAAATAGTTTCTGTTGTATATCTAACCGCTAAAAATCGATCTTTTAATGTCTGTTGAGTAATTAAAGTTTGCAATTTTAATGTTGTATTATTTGTGTGTTAAAAATAACGTTACTTTCTATTGTTTTATGAACTGGGCAACGAGATGCTATTTCTTTTAATCTTTCTTTTTGCGAAGCGTCTAAGTTACCAACAAATTTCAATTTCTTACTGATATGGTCTAAATATTTTGGTTGATCTACTTCTATTTCTAAATCGTTACTATGAACACGGGAGTGTGATATGTAAACAAATACTTCTTCTAAATCCCATTTTTTACGTGCAGCATACATTTTTAATGTCATTACGGTACATGCTGCTAATGCTGCGTTTAAGTACTCGTAAGGAGATGGTCCAAAATCACTTCCGCCTACAGAAGCAGGCTCATCAGCAATCATTGTATGCTTTTTTGTCTGTATGGATGTTGTAAAATTATCTTCTAAAATATTAAGATGACCAACTAATTGTTCTCCTTCAGTACTGATCATTCTATGGTCTACACTAGGGAAATAACGTTTTACCCATGTTCCTATTACTGATCCTACATAATTACTATCCGTATCTCTAGTTAATAAATGATCTGCTCCATCTAAACTTACAAAACTTTTTGGGTGATGCGCATTATGATATAACTCTTGTGCATTGTTTACACCAACTGTAGTATCGGTTGGTGAATGTAAAATTAAAAGTGGTTTTCTTAATCCCTTTACCGTTTGAGGCAAATCCGTTTTATCAAAAGCTTCGACAAAATCTTGATTAATTACAAATGGTCTCCCTCCAATATTTACCTCTACTTCTCCCTTTTCTTTAACTTCTTCAATACCATGAGAAAATAAGTGTTTTACATGGCTTACAGTTGCAGGCGCTCCTACTGTAGCTACTGCTCTTACAGCTTCAATTTGTGATGCGGCTACTAAGACTGCAGCACCACCTAAAGAATGCCCTACCAATAGCGAAGGAGCATTAAAATTAGAAGACATATAGCTATGAACATCAATTAAATCTTCAACATTAGCTGAAAAATGACTGTCAGCAAATTTACCTTCACTACGTCCTAAACCTGTAAAATCGAAACGCACAACAGCAAAACCATCTTTAGTTAATGCTCTACTTACATTACGCACAGCACTTAAGCTACTACTACATGTAAAACAATGCGCAAAAATAGCATAGTAATTAGGTTTTTGATTTGCAGGTAATTCTAATTGTGCATTTAAAACTAAACCTTTTCTATTTGTTATTTTTAATTTAGTACTTTTCATATGTTGATATGTTGATCATTTAAATGCGCTACTTTTTCCTTATTAAGCGCAATTGAGTATTTATCTATCAAAAATCGAAGTTTTGGATTAATAAATGTCTCACAAAATGGTTTGTTTGGATTTTTTTGATAATAATTTTGAATGGCTTCTCTAGAGGCTTTAAATTCCGAAAACGGTATTACTTGTGTTATTAATTTATTTTCAAATTTATTTTGAAAATCATTTATTACTAATTTTGATTCTTGTTCTTGTTCTAACGAAAACGTATAAACTGCTGAACGGTACTTAGCTCTCATTGAATGATTACTGGTACTTTTATGCGTGTGTAAATGAATTTCTATTAACATCTGCAATGTAATCATTTGCGCGTTAAAATACACAATAACCGCTTCTGAAAATGTATTGTTTTTGTCTATTGAGGCTACATAACCTTGTTCTACAAACTCAACACCTTTTAATGATTGAAAGATTGCCTCAGTGCACCAATGACAACCACCTCCTAATGCTATTTTATCTATTCTATTTTTCAATTTTAACTTCTCACCAAAAGGCTACTCTATTTTTTATACTTGTAGCTAATTCTAATACTTCTGGACAAAACCAAGCTGTATCTATATTTTGTTTTCCGCTTTCTCATTATAATTCCTTCAATTCATATAGCGATTTAAACAAAACTTTAAGAACTACACGATAGCATTGAACAGCCTACCTTATGCCTTGCCCAATCTGGTCGTTTTGCAAACCAATGTTGATATTCTGGTTGTTCCTTATATGGGTTTTGTAACATATTAAAAAACGTTTCTATTAAGCTATAATCTTCTTCGTCTGCTTTATCTATAGCCAACTGAGCCATATAATTTCTAAGAACATATTTAGGGTTTACAGCATTCATTTTTTGTAAACGCTCTTCATCTAAAATTGTTTCTTTCCCTAATCTTGAGTCGTAAGCACTAAACCAACCTTTCCATTTTTCTTGTATGACTTCTGAAAATTCTTCGGGCTTATAAAATGCATCTTTTATACATTCAATCCCTTTTTCTGAATTCCCTTTTTTGTAGTTAGACAATAATCTAAAAAAGATAGTCATATCGGTTTCTAAAAGTAAAAGACAATCTTCTAAATCTGAAATCAGTTGCTTATCGGAATTCTCTTTTAACTCTAACCCTAATTTAGAACGCATCATTTGTAGCGATTCTATATCAAAATTTGTTTTATATGTGTTTAATATATCTTCTAGAGGAGTTGTATCTTCAATTAATGGATACAATGCATTTGCCAATTGGTATAAATTCCATAATCCAATATTAGGTTGATTACCATATCTGTATCTTTTATTTTGTGCATCCGTAGTATTTGGCGTCCAACCAAAATCAAAACCTTCTAACCAACCGTATGGCCCATAATCTATGGTTAAACCTAGAATAGACATATTATCGGTATTCATTACTCCATGCACAAAACCTACACGTTGCCAATCTACAATCATTTTTAAAGTACGTTCCGAAACCGTTTTAAAAAAAGCGATATAAGTAGCTTTTGAAGGCTTACCCAATTCAGGGTAGAAATGTTTAATTGTATAATCTGTTAATACTTTTAAATTTTTTAGCTCTTTACGAGCTGCAAATAATTCGAAATTTCCAAAACGTATAAAACTCGGAGCTAAGCGTGTAACTATTGCACCTTTTTCATAATTAGCATTACCATCATAAAGGATATCTCTAAGTACTTTATTACCAGATAACATTAAACTTAATGCGCGAGTTGTTGGTACGCCTAAATGATGCATAGCTTCACTGCATAAATATTCTCTAATCGAAGATCTTAGTACTGCCAAACCATCTCCCTGTCTTGAATACGGTGTTGCTCCTGCTCCTTTTAATTGTAATGCCCAACGTTTTTTGTTATGACTAACCTCAAATAGATTTATAGCTCTTCCGTCTCCCAATTGCCCTGCCCAATTACCAAATTGATGACCTGCATAAGCCATAGCATAGGGTTTAGTTTGCGGGTATACCTTTTTACCAGAAAATATATTAAAAAAATCTTCAGACGTCATGCTTTTTTCATCTAAACCTATGTCGTTTAGCATGTCTTTTGATACATGAACAATCTTTGGATCTAGTGGTATTTGAGGAGTTACATAAGAATGTGTTGCCTCAAAAACCTTTCTCCGTGTATTTTCCATAACAGGATCTGCTGGCAGTTCTTTATTAAAAGTATCACTGATATTTAATTGCATCTTGTCATTTTTTGCTTAAGACGTTTTTAGTTTATCAGCATGCAACTTTCGTAATTTTTGCAGTTTTGGCGTAATTACAAAACTACAATAACCTTGAGTTTGGTTTTGATTATAGTAATTATGATGCTCTTTCTCTGCTTCATAAAACACATCTAAAGCACTAACTTCAGTAACTATTTTATTTTCAAAATGAGAGCTTAATTCATTTACTACAATCTCAGCAATATTTTTCTGACCATCATTATGATAAAAAATGACTGAACGATATTGCGTACCTCTATCCGCACCTTGACGATTTAATGTTGTAGGATCGTGTGTTGTCATAAAAATGATAAGAATGTCTTCATAAGAAATAATATCCGCATCAAATGTAATTTGTATTACCTCCGCATGCCCAGTTAAGCCTGAACAAACCTCACGATATGTTGGATGCCCAGGAACATTTCCTCCTGAATATCCTGAAATTACTTTCTCTACTCCATTAACCTCTAAAAAGACCGCTTCTGTGCACCAAAAACAACCTCCACCAACTGTTGCTATTTGAATATTTTTAGTCATTTATTTTTTCAATTTTAATAGACTCTGAATTTACACAATAACGCAGACCACTTGGTTCTGGTCCGTCCGGAAAAATATGTCCTAAATGAGCGTCACAAGTATTACACATCACCTCAACGCGTATCATCCCATATGAGGTATCTTTTTTATATTTAATGGCATTCTCTTTTATGGGTTGTGTAAAACTAGGCCAACCTGATTTACTTTCGTATTTTATTGTAGAATCAAAGAGTTTTGTATCACAGCAAATACAACTATATATACCTGCATCATGTGTGCTACATAATGCTCCTGAATGTGGTGCCTCCGTTCCTTTTAATCTTGTTATTCTATATTGTTCTGGTGTTAATTGATTCTTCCATTCTACTTCAGATTTTTCTACTCTTCTATCTGGTTTTGGATTACCGTTTACCGTAAAATCCATGATATGTTTCCAATTTAGCATAAAGTTTAGTCATTTTTTTAAGTGTTGTGACCTGAATTTTGTCGAAAAACCTTCTTATAAATTCCATCAAAACAAATTGTTAGCTAAGTTACTGCATTACCGACTGATTAGGTAATAAATTATTCTTAAATTAGTCTATTATTTTTTTTATGGAAAACATTATATCAAAAGCAGAGAAACATGTCGTCAGTCTTTTAAATGACGAATTAGACACTCCATTTATATATCATAATTTACCGCATACACAACGTGTAGTTTCTAAATCAATAGAGCTTGCTGAACTGTCTAATATTGATGATAAAGACAAGGAATATTTAATACTTGCGGCTTGGTTTCATGATACTGGATATACTAAAACTATAGATAAACATGAAAAAGCTAGTATTGCTATAGCTGAAGCATTTTTAAATACACATAATTATAATGCTGATGGTATTAAAATGGTTTCTAAAATAATTTTAGCTACTGAAATACATCATTCTCCAGCAGATCTATTAGAAAAGATTATCAAAGATGCCGATTGTTCTCATATTGGCAGTAAAAATTATTTTGAAATCTCAGATCTTTTAAGGAAAGAATGGGAATTGACCTGCAAACGAAAACTATCTGAATCTGATTGGTTGAATGAAAATATTGACTTTTTAGCTACTAAGCATCGATTTTACTCGGATGCGGCTTCTTCTATTTGGGACAAAACCAAAGGCAAAAATTTATCGCAATTAATAAAATTAGAAAAGAAAACTAAAGACGATAAAAAGAAACTAACTCAAAAAAAAGAAGAACTAACTTTTAAGAAAAACAAGCTTGGTTTACCAGAACGTGGTATAGAAACCATGTTTAGAGTCACTCTAAAAAACCATATTACACTGAGTGACATTGCTGATACAAAGGCCAATATTTTACTTTCGGTTAATGCTATTATTGTATCTTTAGTTCTCTCTAATTTAGTTTCTAAATTAGATAATGCTTCTAATACATACTTAATTTGGCCTACTGTTATTTTTGTATTGTTTACAGTAGCATCTATGATTTTATCTGTTTTAGCAACACGACCTAACGTTACTAGCGGAAAATTTACTAAAGAAGATGTTGCCAATAAAAAAGTGAATTTATTATTCTTTGGAAATTTCCACAAAATGAAATTAGATGAATTTGAATGGGCTATGGGAGAAATGATGCAAGACAAGGACTATCTCTATTCTTCTATGAAAAAAGATTTATACTTTTTAGGACTAGTATTAAACCGAAAATATAATATTCTTAGAATAACCTACACTGTATTTATTGTAGGTATAATTGTTAGTGTTGCTGCTTTTGCTATTGCATTTCAGTTCTCAGGTGCCGTTTAAATCTTAAGCATTAATCTCTTTCATTAAATCATCATAAGTATAGAATTCTTTATCATTATCATCTCTATGATAAAGCACACTTACTCGCAATGCTTTAAGTCCTGTTACCGCCTGTAAATCTTGTAGCTCTACTATTTCTACATCTGTATCTAATAAGTGCTTAGATTGTAAAAACTTAATATATCTTATATATTCTTTCTCATCTTCTTTCTGAGAATAGATAATACTTATTTTCCCTTTTTGAGTAACACGTTCGGTTGTCCCTTTTATGTAGGCTTTATCTACACGTTTTTTCACAATTTCGTAACGCGCATTATATGTACCATCAACATCAAACTGTTTCTCGTCCATTCTAAAACTAACAGATAATGGTTGATTAAACACTAATATCATTGAAGCTACATCTAATGCTACAGGGAAATTAGAACGCATATTATAATAGGCATTCTCCATCTCGCACATAACTTGCAATTGCCAAAGTCTTAAATTATAAAGGTACATTAAATTAAAACTTTCTTCCTTAGTAATAGACTCACCAACATACATATTGTGTTCTACACCATCCGTTTTATAACGTTCAAAGTAATGCGGATACATTAATTGTGCATCTTGCTGCTTTTTATCTAAAAGCGAAGCCATTTCTTTATTTATATATGCAATAGTATCGTCGTATTTTTTTCTATGATGATAGACTGCATTTACCTTAGTGTGAATATTTTCAAAATAAATAGCTATTTCAGAAGCCATGATATTAGATTTACCAATATGTCTTAAAATAGGATGAATATCATTATTAAAAAAGAGAGAGATTTGTTGTTCGCTATCTACCTGAAAATGTAAATCAATTTCGTTTAAGTACTCATCGATTTGATATATATATTGCTCATAAATTGGCAATTGTTGTACCTGATTAACTTCTTCTAAAATATCTTTTGCAGCAGTTAATTGTGTTTTTATATCTTGTTGTGTTGCCCAATTTCTAGCATTAGAAGATCCTTTAATATCTATCTGCCCGTATAACGGATACACATCGTCAAATGCTATTTTATTAAAACTAGGTTTTTGACCTTTTAATTGATCTTTAATGAAATTACGAGCTTCTTTTTCGAACTTCCAATGTACACTTGGATGAATCGATGTACATTCTTTTTGTATAATCGCTTCAATAAGGTTGACTTCTTCGTTTTTAGAACGTTCTACCGCAGATACAATAAAAGGCATTACATCAACCAACTTATTGGCGTTAATACTATTTAGTACTTTAGGCTCATGAGATACTATTTCTAAAATCCCCATTAAGCCTTCATCATTAGCTATTGGTGCTAAAATGGCACTTTTTATATTTTGATCTTGCAATGTTTTATACTGAGGTGCTTTACCTTTAGAAATCTTATAATACTTATCTACGTCAGATACAGTATAGAACTTCTTTTCCTTTAACAATGTATTATAAGATCTTCCACATAATGCGCCTGTACAACGATTAGCATCTAATTGATTTAGTAAATAGCTATTCATCCCTGCACCATAAACACGCTCAAAAGTATCTTCTTCTTTATTATATATAGAAAAGCCTACTTTAATATCTTTTAAATCTAATAGAGATCTGAAAATTTCATGGAAATCTTCCATAAAACTTTCATCATTTCTTTTTTCTTCACCAATAAGTGTAGACTTAACATTTGATATGGATTGATCGTCTGTAACATCAAAAATATTAGAAATTACAAATCCCTTAACTATGTAACTGTTTTGAGGGAACTTTTCTTTCCAAAGTTCAATGTTTTCAAAATTATCTAAAAGCGTATCAAAATCTTCTTCTGTTATTTTAGGAGTTCCTTCTTTAGGGATTATTTCTATAAAATCTGCATTAAGTAGAATTTTATAGTAATGCATTATACCTTTAGCATCTGGTATTTCGTAAAAGAATGGTCGTTTTATATTAATATTATAACCATAACATCTGCTAAGAATAATCGTACACATAATAATGTACATATCATCTTTTGGCATGTTTTTTATTTCGAGCTCAAAATCTTTTCCAGCTACATTTATAATATTATCAAAACGTTCGGTAGAATTAAAAATAACCTGATGAAAAGGAGCCGAAGCTGTCTTAATTTCATTAAGTGTTAATAGTGGATTAAAAACATCTTGAAGAATTTCTTGTATCTCTTCTTTATAGGTTTTTAAATATGATAAATCACTAAACCCATCTCTAAGTATTGGGTTTTGCTTTGCAATATCTAACTTACGGCGCGCATTAACCCTAACTATTTCATTATCAGATTGTATTAATTTTTCAAACTGATTGAGATACTTATTAAAGCTCAACTTTAGAAAAAAAGGAGATTCTAAATTATCGTTTAAGTCCACCATTGTTAATTTATGATATTGCAAAGATAATAATAATTGATTTATTTTATACTTATAAGACTGAATAACATCTAGTTTTGTTACAAAAAACTCAAAATAAATAAAATGTTATTTGTAAGGTTTTTCTAATATAGAATATTGGGTTAAATTAAATTTAGGAATACACATTGTAGAATCATATAAAAAAAGACCCTTCAAATTAATGAAGAGTCTTAACTCTCTGTGCGGGCGGGGAGACTCCCTTCGACTTCGCTCAGGGTAAACTTCTCGTCTCCTCTTCATCTCATAATTTTATATAAAAAAAAAGACCCTTCAAATTAATGAAGAGTCTTAACTCTCTGTGCGGGCGGGGAGACTCGAACTCCCACACCTCGCGGCACTAGATCCTAAGTCTAGCGTGTCTACCAATTCCACCACGCCCGCATTCTTTTTAGTATTGCGTGTCTATCATCCCGATAGCTATCGGGACCACCACGCTAGCAATACATTTTCGATTATATCTATTAATAATCGGGATGCAAATATAAACAATAGTTTCAATATTCAAATTGATTTTAATTAAGAAATAATACCGCTTGTTTTTATTATTTTTGTTTCAAACAGAAACCATATTATGAAATCTATTGAAGCCTATATTCAAGCAAATAAAACACGTTTTATTAACGAGCTGATTGATCTATTAAAAATTCCTTCAGTAAGTGCAGATTCCGCTTATGCAAATGATGTACTTAAAACTGCTGAAGCTATAAAATCTAGACTCGAAGAAGCAGGTTGTGATCTCGTTGAGATTACTCCAACAGATGGACATCCTATTGTTTATGGCGAAAAGATTATAGACACCAATCTTCCTACGGTTTTGGTTTATGGACATTACGATGTTCAACCTGCTGATCCTATTGAACTATGGGATTCACCACCATTTGAGCCTATCATAAAATCTACTGAACTGCATCCTGATGGCGCAATTTTTGCAAGAGGTGCTTGCGATGATAAAGGTCAAATGTACATGCATGTTAAAGCTTTAGAATTTATGGTCTCGCAAAATGAGTTACCATGTAATGTAAAGTTTATGATTGAAGGCGAAGAAGAAGTTGGAAGTGTTAATCTTGCAAAATATGTAGCAGAAAACAAAACGAAATTAAGTAACGATATTATACTTATTTCTGATACCGGTATGATTGCTAATGACGTACCATCCATTACAACAGGATTAAGAGGATTAAGTTATGTTGAAGTAGAAGTTACAGGACCAAACCGTGATCTCCATTCTGGTTTATATGGAGGTGCTGTTGCCAACCCTATTAATATACTTACTAAGATGATTGCTTCACTCCATGATGAAAATAATCATATTACCATACCAGGGTTTTACGGTAAAGTAGAAGAACTTTCTAGTGCAGAACGTGCGCAAATGGCAAAAGCACCATTTTCATTAGACGCTTATAAAGAAGCTTTAAATATAGAGGCTGTATATGGCGAAAAAGGATATAGTACTAATGAGCGTAATTCTATAAGACCAACTCTTGACGTTAACGGTATTTGGGGAGGCTATACTGGCGAAGGAGCTAAAACAGTAATTGCAAGTAAAGCATATGCAAAAATCTCTATGCGTTTAGTACCAAATCAAGATTGGAAGGAGATTACTCAGTTGTTTAAAACTCATTTTGAAACTATTGCTCCAAAAGGAGTGACAGTAAACGTTACACCTCATCATGGTGGGCAAGGTTATGTAACACCTATAAATACTGTTGCTTATCAGGCAGCTTCTAATGCTTATGAGACTACTTTTGGACAAACCCCAATACCTCAACGTAGCGGAGGTAGTATTCCTATTGTATCTTTATTTGAAGAAGAATTAGGGAGCAAAACTATTTTAATGGGCTTTGGTTTAGATAGTGATGCTATTCACTCTCCTAACGAACATTTTGGCATTTGGAATTATCTTAAAGGCATTGAAACTATTCCTTATTTTTATAAATATTTTACAGATTTAAAACAGTAAATAAATGTTATTACATCAAACTTATAAAGAACAATGGACTGAGAAAAGCAAACTCATATTTCGGTTTATTTTTTCTTATGTCGTTCTGTATATCGTTTTAATGTTTACGAGCGGGCTACTTGAAACTCCTTTTCGTTGGATAGGTAAGGCTATTCTTGGTTTTAACTACAACTTTGATGTTAGTGGCTACGGAAGTGGCGATAACACTTATGCCTATATTACACTCTTTGTCAATTTCGCTCTTGCTATATTATTAACTATAATCTGGTCTTTTTTTCAGCGCCATATAAAAGATTATAACAAAGCGTTTTATTGGCTAATCGTTATCTTAAGAGTATTCATATTTGCAGCAATGTTACTCTATGGAGTTGTAAAAGTATTTCAGATTCAATTTGGGCCTCCATCTTTTGTAAGACTATTACAACCTTTAGGTGAATTTTCACCAATGGGCCTCGCATGGACTTACATGGGTTACTCTAAAGGTTTTGGTATGTTTGCTGGTGTTATGGAAATTTTAGGCGGAGTACTTCTTGTCTCTAGACGTACCTCTACGCTTGGAGCTTTTATTGTTATGGGAGTGATGACACAAGTGGCTATGATGAATTTAATGTTTGACATTCCTGTTAAACTGTTTTCAATTCACCTTATCTTTATGGCCTTAATTATTTTTATGACGGACATTAGTCGCTTTACTAATGTTTTTATAAAAAATAAAGCTGTTGAACACTCTAATTTTTACCATCCTAATACCTCTAAAGATTATCATAGAATTATAGGCAATGTTAAAAAAATACTAGTTCCTATTATTTTAGTTGCTAGCTGTATTTTAGGATGTTTAGGCGAATTAAACATTAGTGATAAAAACCATCGCCCGCATCTTTATGGCATATGGGAAACCGAAACTTTTATAAAAAACAATGATACGCTTCCTCCTATAATTACAGAAGCCGAACGCTGGAGATATCTCTTAATAGAAAATAAAGGAGGCGCCGTAATTAAGTCTATGAATGATGATTTATCTGGTTATATTTTTGTTACAGATACCATAGCAAATAAAATTACGATGTATGACGATAGCGTTTCTAAAGATAGTCTTAATCTAGAATTCAGCTATATAAAACCCAACTACCTTAAGTTAAGCGGAACTCTAGAAAATGATAGTATCACTGTAGTGTTATCTAAAAAAGAATTAGATAGTATAACGCTTATCTCTCGGAAATTTCGTTGGATTAATGAACGCCCATATAATAGATAAAAATTAATCTCTCTATCAGGTTCTGTTTAAAATAAGAAAGCTTTAATGACCTTTCGACTGCGCTCAAGGTGACAAATCCTGTTTTTTATTTAAATCTTGTGGCTAAATATTGAATTTTTAAGCCAAATTCACATTATTTAATGATATATGCTTTTTTAATAAAATCTATTTCAGGATAATTTTTTCTTATAAACGCATTTCCATACCTGTGAATTGAGTCTTGTCGTCTACCTAATTTATCTCCATATTCACCATAAAACTTTAAAACATTGTCCATGCCAGAAGTAATTTTGGCAATAGCAGGAAACCCAACAACTCCTCCCGAGGATATGTCATCTAAGCGGTTATTATCTTTAAGGTTAATAAATATTTGTGTACCCCGAGTTCGTCTTCCTCCTCTTGCAAAAGATATAGTTAGAGAATCGTTTTTTAAAACTACAGGTTCATCATTTAACTTATAACTATCCCAACTTTTATTGACTTCATCATTATCATGAATTCCAAATTGTGCTACAAAATTTGGCACAACTCTAAACACAGCAATGTCATCATAAAACCCTTTTTTAATTAAAGTATATAATCGGTCCACACCTTCTGGAGACCACTCTCGTTTTGAGATAATATCAAAGTTACCTTGAGTCGTTTCAAAACGTGCTTTAAATTCTTCTGGTGCTTCTTGTTTTGTCCATTTCTCGCTAAATAGTTTTTTACTACAGGAAACTAAAACAACAAGAACTAAAAGGTAGATAAATCTCTTCTTCATGAGGTATAATGATTTTAAAGACTCAAAAATAATAAAGAATTAGTTAAATCTACAAACAAAGAAATTAAGTTGAAATTTATAGCTTCTAATGAAGCTTAATTTACTCTCAATTTAAAATTCAGCTTCTCTGGCATGAACTTTTATAGCAACAGTATGCGGCTCATTTACTACCCAATTATCTTGATTATGTTGCCGTATATAACACCCAGAATTAAAAGGCGTAGATATATATTTTTCATCCTTTATATCAATACCTTGCTCAACCATTTCTTTAAGCATCTGATTCTTTGTTTTGCTGAAAGAATACTCTCCTTGAAGTGTAAATTGGCCTTCGCCGACTTTATCAATAGCTTCAAAAGTGATCAAAAAATGGTGATCTATTTTTAGATTATAATCCGAAACATCAATGGTAAACTTGCCTTTTTTATTAATATCTACAATGATTGGCTGGTCTAACTCTATTCGTTCAGTAGGTTGTCTATACTTATTCAACTCATAAAAATTTAATCTAACTTTTATAGATGTAAATGTGTTTTCTTTTATAAAAAGGTCAATTTTTTCAATTAGAATGGGTGTTTCAACTTCAATTCGCCTCCCTATTTCATTCCCTTTTTGGTAATTATTAAAATTATATTCTAACTTATTATGTACAACATCTAAACCTAATTTTACTTTCTTCTTGTATATATAATTATCTAGAACTACAGCATCTAACTCCAGATTAGCAGGAGTCATTAAAAATTCTTTAAATTCAATTTGTGATGTAATAGGTAGTTGTATTGATTTATAACCCAAATAGGATATGATTAATGTATCGTTTTTAATTTGTGATTTGGTTTCAATTAAAAACTCTCCCTTTTCATTTGATATGGCCCCTTCTTTAGACAATTTCAATCCAATATTAGCATAAGCTAAAGGCTGTTTTGTTTCTTTATCTTTTACTATACCTTTTATAGTTATTTGGCTAAAGCTAAAACAACTATAAAACAAAAGTGCATAGAACAAGTATTTGCATTTTATAAGTAAAATCATTTTCGTATTTCTGATTTAAATATATAATTGGGTGATTCTCTGAGCAACTATTTAACAACTTATCTTAAAACGAAAAAGTACGTAAAAGCATATTCTTATGAGCCTCCTAGTTTCATTATCCTAAATTTAACACTTCTACATTTGTAGAATTATAATTATTGTTCTACATTTGTAGAGTTAATTCTAAAAACGTAGAGATGCAACTATCTAAAACCGAAGAACAATTGATGCAGTATTTATGGAAGCTAGAAAAAGCTTTTATGAAAGATTTACTCGACGCTTACCCTGAACCTAAGCCAGCAACAACCACTACAGCAACACTATTAAAACGAATGATAGATAAAGGTTTTGTAGCGTATGTAACTTATGGAAAGTCTCGTGAGTATTTTCCTTTAGTTAAAAAGGAAGATTATTTTTCTAAACATGTTAATGGGTTGATTAAAACTTTTTTTAACGATAGCGCATCGCAATTTGCATCATTCTTTACCACAAAAACAGATTTATCTAAATCTGAATTAGAGGATTTAAAAGCCTTAATAGATAAAGAAATAAAGAAGAAGTAAATTATCTATAGCTCTATTAAAACTTTTCAAAAACATATAAACGAAACATAAAATTATGGGTTTATACATCTTAAAACTAACGGCCATATTAATCATCTTCTGGCTTATCTACGTTTTTGTTTTAGAACGTGAACAGATGCATACATTTAAGCGGTTTTATTTAATTACCTCAATATTAGCAGCTATAATTATTCCTTTATTGCGTCTTACAGAATATGTATATGTTGCCCCAATAGACGATAGTTTTGAGTTTTCATCATATACACTTCCGCTAATACAAGAAACTATTATAGAGGAAACTCCGTTTTTTACTTTAGATAGAATATTGTGGACGATTTATATAATTGGAGTGGTTATTTTTGGATTACGTTTTCTAAAAAACTTAGGAACTTTGTTCTTTACTATTAGGCAAAATGAAAAAATTAAACAGTGGTCTTTTACCTATGTTCTACTAAAAAAAGCCATAAATCCGCACACGTTTTTCAACTATATCTTTTTTAATAAATCGACTTTTGAAAACAAGTCATTGCCAAAAGCGGTAATACTCCATGAAGAAACTCATGCCAAACAAAAACACAGCATCGATGTGCTTTTTATTGAGTTATTTCAAGTGATTTTTTGGTTTCATCCTTTGGCTTATTTATATAAGAAGAATATAAAATTGAATCACGAGTTTTTAGCAGACCAAGCCGTATTAAATAAAGGTATTGAAGCCACTAATTATCAAAATATATTACTAACATTTTCATCACAAAATGAGAATTATCAGTTAGCTAATGCCATAAATTATTCATCCATCAAAAAACGATTTACAGTTATGAAAACAACAACATCAAAAACAAAAACTTGGATTACAAGCTTGCTTGTATTGCCATTATTAGCTGTTTTATTTTACAGTTTTAGCTCTAGAGAAATTATAGAGATAGAAAAAGAACCAGAGTTAATTGTAGAAGAAGTTAGTGGACCAAATACAGTATTGTCAGATTCAGTTGATTTAAACAAAATTGCAGAAATTAACTATTATGTAAAAAATAATTTTAATGTTACAGATGAAAATGGAAACTCTGTTATTAAAAAGTTTTATGATTTAACCGAGCAACTAAAAAAAGAAAAACTGTATGTGGCTCCTATACCATTTGAAAGAAAAAAACTAACACCAAAAACTCTGAATGACTTTAAAAATGAAGCTATATATGTTCTTAAAATAAATGATCGGGTCATTAATAAAAATGAGTTAAACAATTATAGTGCATCTGATTTTACAACTTACTCATTAACACCAATATCAGAACTTGCTAAAATGCAACAAAGTTATGTTTGTCATTTAGTACGGGAAGAAGCTTTCTTATCTAATATAGAAGATAATATTTCTCATTATCAAAACATATATACTCATTATGAAGAAGAAAGAAGTACATTTAAAAATAAAAATGATTCTGCTAGCTTACATAAATTTGTAACTACTTACGATTATCTAAAAAATCTTTATGATAGATTTACACCAGAACTTATCTCTAGGTATGAGCTATCAGCTCCTACTGTAATAGATAAAGACATTATCAAATCTGTATATGATGAAATTTTAGATACTAGTCTAAACACCCCAACATTATATATAGACGAATTCGATAATTTGTTTTTAAATAATAAACCGACTTCATTAAAAACCATTAAAGATGATTTTAATGCCCTAACCAACTCTAAAGCGTCTGGCTTAAATTTAGAAACTAAAGATTTAGTCAGCGAAACATTTGTAAATCAAATATGGAAAGCGATAGGGAGTAATTTAAAAGGTATTGCCTTACGAGATGCTAAAGTTTTTGTTGAAGACTATCCTGGTAAAGATTTAATCCCATCCATACTAATAAATGGTACACCATGCCAACAATGCACTTTACCTATAGAGGTTGTTAAACAATTAGAATTAACATCTAAAAGTGGTAACCCTGTAACTTCATTTTCTGCAAAAACACCAGGACATCCAACACAGACAATAATAGGAAATACTTTAAATAACAATATAAAATCTTATTTAAATGATCATCCTGAAGCAAAGAGCATACAATTATTAAATATTAAAGTAAAAGGTAATGAAAAAATTAGCCCTGCTTTAATTACAATTACTCAAGAAAAAGCTACCGCCAAACAAATTGCAGAATATAATACCTGGGCTAAAAAAGTTAACGAGGGTTTAAAAGCACCAGAGGATAGCCCTAAGAAATTAAACACAATGATTAAATCTAAAGATTTAAAAAAATATAACCATATATACAGCATAATGACTGCTGAGCAAAAGAAAAATGCTGAGCCATTTCCAAATATTCCGCCACCGCAACCGCCTGCTAGACCCAAAGTCATTGAAGTAAAGGAAAACAAAAAAACAAAAAAGAAGGCAAATGAGACTCCTGAAATTGAAGAAGTTAAATTGCAAGATGGAATAGAACATGGTCCTATAGAAATTAAGGGTAAAGACCATTATTATTACAAGGAGAATGGTGAAATTAAATTTTACAATAAATATGGTAAAGTTGTTAGCACAAATACACTTTTTCCATCAACTGAAGCTGCAAAAAAGTTTGTGAAGAAGTATGAAAAAGAGATAATAAAAACACATCAAATATATGTAAAAGCCAATCCAAAAAGCATCAATAAAGGTAAGATAGAAGGCTCTGATAAAGAAATTGAAATTTATGAGATTCCTTCAGACTTAGCAGGCTATATAGAGGTCAACGGCGAACAATATTATTACACTAAAGAAAATGGCAAAAAAACATATTACAACAAATTTGGCAAAGCAGTAGATATCACAAAAATTAAAAAAGCTTCTGGTAATAAAACTTCTAAAGGAGGTCCAAATGCCGACCCTATAGAAATCGTTTTTATAGATAAAAAACCAGAGAAACTAATCAAGGAAGGTTCTGTAGATTATAAAATTAGACAGTTAATACTAAGAGCAAGTAAAAATCAGACTCAACCATTAATTTATATGCTTAACAATAAAGTTAGTGATATTACCTCGATAGAAAACTATCTTAAAAATAATCAAGAAGCCAATGTAAACTTTAAACAGGGTGATAAAAATACATTATATTTTTATGATAAACGTATTTCTAAAATGAGCCGTGAAGCTTTGCAAAAAGTCTACTCACAGCTTTTTAAAACACATACTCAACCAGGTAATGTTGTTTATGCCTGGAAGTTATCTGAGGCAGAAAAATCTAAGAATTGCCTACAAATCCCAACTTCTTTTTTAATACAAAATAATAATACATTTAAAATTAAATGTATAGATGAATTCTCTAAAAATAAATTTAGGGTATATAATAAATGGGGAGCACTTATTTACTCTAAGGAGAATTATAATAATAATTGGGATGGTACCGTAGATGAATCTTTTGCTGTAAAAGGGACTAACAAAATTAAAGCTGGCACATATTACTATGTGTTCGATCATTCTAAATTAGAAAAACAGATGGCTGGCCCTTTATTAATAAACACTAAAAAGTCTGATGCTGTAGAAATTAAAAAAGTAAACTCATCAAAAAAAGGAAAAGGTGGACCTAATCCTATCAATCAACAAGCATCTATTAATTATACAAAAGGCATTAATACAAAAAATAGCGAAATAAAAGGGAAGTCTATAAAAGATATATTAAGAGAAGTTGCTATGAAAGAACGTCTTAAACGTCTTAAAAATATATATGATTACGTTCCTGCAGAGAAATCTAAGGTCTCAAAAGAGCAAATTGCTAAAAGTCTTAAAGCTTTAAATGACTATGCTACGACTAATACTTTCGAAAAAGTGATCAACCTGGATTCTAAAGAAAAACTAATAATGAAAACACATCTTGAAATTATAAATGAATACGCTGCGACTAATTCATTATAAATAATGTGAGTTTGATATAACTATTTAATTTTAGGATTGACTATCAATTAATTTAAAAAAAGATCTGGTTGAGCGCAGTCGAAACCTATTTGAAAAGTGGAATTTTAAAAACCTTTCGACTGCACTCAAGGTAACACTCCATTTTTATTGTTATAAACAGCCAATTACTGAATCCTTACATCGAACTCATGTTAACTAATAATGTAATCTTATTTTAAATCTAATATTCATCAAAATCAAAACTATGAAAAGAAAAATCATTACATTAACACTAGCAAGTATGGCATTCTATACTTGCTCAGAAACTACCGAAGTCACAATAGAAGAAAATTTAATTATAGAAGAACTTGAAACTATTGTTGAACAAGAAGATCAATATAAAAATAATATTAACGTTAGAGAAATTGTAGAAATCGTCGAAACTATAGAAAGCAATCCTCTTTTAGAAATTAAAGGCTCTGAAGTTGAAATTATCGAAGTGATTGAATACATAATAGAAAAAGAAGAATCTATTGTAGAAATTATCGAAGACGTTAGCAACAATTAACAACACCATTATATGTCAACTATTCATTTTAGAAAAAGCCGTATCGTAATGGTTATGGCTTTTATATGTTTATTCTCTTGCCAACAAAAAGAAAGCGAATCTTCTAAATTAGGGGATTTAAATATTTATATTAAAACCGATCAAGTCATAGATAGTGTCTTTGTCTCTAATATTACACAAGATCGAGAGTTTCAATTTTTACCGTATTCCGATACGCTTCATATTAAGTTTAACGATAGTATTAATGACCTCTATAACATCTGGTTTTACTCAAAAGGCAAACAACATGCCGGACTTGATGGGCAATTATGGTTAAAAGGTAAAAACATCATCGTTAAAGGCACTTTTAATGATGGCTTTAAATTAGATACTATAATCGGAACTGACTTACATTATAAAGCACAAGAATTTAGAGCTAAATTAAGTGAGCTCTATAAAAATAAAACGGATAGTACTACCATTGACAATTTTCTTTTAAGCGAATTAAAGAAGAACATTAACAGTCCTTTATCTATAGAAATGTCTCAAAACTATTTCTTCAGAAATCAAGGAAACAGAGAAAAAATACAAACAATATATGATGTTACTAAAACACAAAGCGATGCCATAAAAACCCACCTATTTAATTATTTTGATAAGTTTGAAAACATCTTAACTGTAAATAAAATTGATATATCACAGTTTCAATTTTTAAACATTAAAAATGAGCTGTCAAACATTACATTAGATTCCAATAAAAAGCATCTCATAGATTTTTGGTTTGTAAACTGTCCGCCATGTATTAAAGATCATAAACTGATTAAGAAAGAAAAATTAGATCTCCTAAAAAAACATAATGTTGAACTTGTTGGTATTTCAACAGATTCTGATCAATATTTATGGAGTAATTATTTAAAAAACGCTGATTATCCTTGGAAAAATTACAGAGAAACTAACGATTATGATAATCGTTTGTCTGAAAACATGCTAATCTCAGTATTTCCGACATACCTATTAGTCGACCATGAAGGTAACATTTTAAAACGCTCTAATGCCTTTTATGAAATTGAAAATTTCCTAGTTTATAACTGATACCTTTATAAAATACAGTAAGGTATTTTTGAAATTTTGTAACAAATAACAACTTTTAGCGTTCTAATAGTCAACCAATCCTAAGCGTTACACTAAGTTTATAGAAGTGTATTGTCTAAGGGTCAATCAAAAAACAATCATTATGTTAAAGCAATTCTTCATTATTTGCTCTGGCGCTGACACCGATATACTTAAAAAATGTTCTGTAGGTGAGCAAAATAAATTTGCTGGTATTGGCGCTACTGTTTTCTTTACTGCTGTTATGGCTACTATAGCTTCAAGCTATGCGTTATACACCGTTTTTGACAATTTGTATTCTGCTATTTTCTTTGGCTTAATATGGGGTTTACTCATATTTAATCTCGATCGTTATATTGTATCTACTATAAAAAAACGCGATAGTGTCATGGATGAGATTCTACAAGCTACTCCTCGTATTTTCCTCGCTATAATTATTGCTATAGTTATTTCTAAGCCTTTAGAATTAAAGATTTTTGAAAAAGAAATCAATCAGGTTTTATTAGAACAAAAAAATGATTTAACCTTAGCCAATCAAAATCAGATTGCAGAACAATACACACCTAAAATTGAAGAATTACAAAATAATATTACGACACTACAAACTGAAATAGCTACCAAAGAGACTGAAGTCAATACTTTATATGACACATACATTTCAGAAGCTGAAGGTACAGCCGGCACTAAACTTTTAGGAAAAGGTCCTGTATATAAAGAAAAGCGAGAAAAACACGATGCGGCTTTAGCCGAACTACAACAGCTTAAAGCTGATAATAACACTAAAATTGAAGCTATAGAAACTGAGATTGTAAATCTTCAAACTACTCAAAAAACCAATGTTGCCGATTCACAACCTATTATTGACAATTTTGATGGTTTAATGGCACGTGTTAATGCATTGGGCGAACTACCTTGGCTGCCGTCTTTCTTTATTTTTCTTTTGTTTTTAGCCATTGAAACGTCTCCTATCTTTGCTAAACTTTTATCCCCAAAAGGTGAATTTGATTATCGCTTACAAGACCAAGAAACAACAATTAAAACGTGGACTACTCAAAAAGTTAATGAACGTCAACTCCTTTTAAAAACAGATAACGCCATTAACAATAAAGTATATAATGAAATTGCTGATGAAGAAGAAGTTATGAATTATAAGCGTAAAAAAGCAAAAGAGCTAATGCAATTACAAGCAGACGCCTTTTTTAAGAATCAGAAAAGTGCACTTTAATTAGTATTTTTAGACTAAATTTTAAATTTAGTCTCATGAAAAAAGTTTATGTTTTAGTTATAGCAACTATACTATCTTTTGGATGCATTAGCATCAAAGCAGATATTGACACCGATTCGCATTCCTCTTCGTCTTACGAAAATGACAAGGCTAATATTCTTAAAGTATTAGAAGTTCAAGAAACCGCATGGAACAATGGAGATCTTGAAGCGTTTATGGATGGTTACTGGAAAAGTGACGAGCTTAAATTTTATGGTGCTAATGGCTTAACCAAAGGTTGGCAAAATACACTAGATAATTACAAAAGAAATTACCCAACTAAAGCCGATACAGGCACGCTAAATTTTGTGCTCAACGATATTTCTAAAATTGAAGGCAACAACTATTGGGTTATGGGCGAATATCATCTAAAACGGGAAGTTGGAGATGCTGATGGTGTGTTCATTATCATTTTTAAGAAGATCGATGGAGAGTGGAAGATTATAGCAGATATGTCTTGTTAGGTGTTAGGCACTTCGACAAGCTCAGTGTGACATATTAGGTGTTTGGTGTTTGGCACTTCGACAAGCTCAGTGTGACATGTTTGGTGTTTGGTGTTTGGTGTTTGGTGTTTGGTGTTAATCAATAAAAATTATAATTTTAGTTATTATTAAATAATCATCTTTGATATTAAATCGAGTTTTATGAAAAAAATCATTTTAATCATATTTTCTATTCTAACTATATCTTGTGCTAAAACAAAAAATGAGAAACAGATTACATTAAACGGAAAGTATTCTATAGTTGATTTTCGAATGACTCCAGAGTCTTCAAAAGATGCTATAGATCAAAAAGAATTAATAGTAATTTTAGAAGGTAGTGATTATAAATTTGATTTTTCACCAATAGATGGTATAGTAAGAATTGATTCAGCATTTGGAATGGAGTACTTTGGAGATTCAATTTTTGAATATAAAATAGACAGTAAATTTATTGCCCTAAGTAATCCTGATAAAAAAATACACTTGCCTTACAGAAATGACGATGGCATTTTAAGATTATTAATTGATAAGAAAGGGATTGAATTATTTACAATTACACCTACAAAAAAATAAAACAAATTTGTGTTTAAGATCATTAGCAATTGTTATTCACTCATGTTAACTATAATTGCACATTAATTAGGTCGTAAGACATAGACAATTACATCTGAATTAGAAGTCCTAAATCTTCTTTACATATTTAGTAATAATTACAGTTAATGTTGGACCAACTTTACCTTCAATATACTCTGCATTATCTCTGTCTAATCTAATATTTCTTACAGCAGTACCTTGTTTAGCTACCATGCTTGAACCCTTAATTTTTAAATCTTTGATTAAAACCACAGAATCTCCATGATTTAAAACAACACCATTTACATCTTTATGTACAATTTCATTTTCATCTGCTTCTCCATCTCCTGCAGCTTTTGCTAATTCTAAAATTTCATTTTCTAGATACATCATACCTATTAAATCTTGTGGCCAATCTGCATCAATTCTATTAAGCATTCTCCAAGCCATAATCTTTACAGCATCATATTCACTCCACATACTATCGTTAAGACAACGCCAATGATTTACATCAATTTTATCTTCATCATTCATCTGTTCTATACAATTTGCGCAAGCATACAACATTAGCTCGTTTGCTTTTGGCACTATATAAATTAATAAGTCTTCAGCTGAACTGCATAATTCGCATTGATTACGACTGCGCTGTTTTAATTCTTTTTCTGTTATCATTTTTAGCTATTCTATGTAATACGCAATAATAACACTAATTAAACTTTCTGTCAGGATGAAAGGGTTTTATGTCTAAAGATGTTTGTTTTTCTGAAATAATTTCCGAAACCAATTTCCCTGTTGCTGGCCCAAGACTCCAACCCATCATGGCATGACCTGAAGCTATCGTTAAATTTTTATACGCTTTTGATTTTCCTATATAAGGCAATCCATCAGGAGAACACGGTCTTAGCCCACATGCCGCATTGGTAATCTCCGAAGATTTTATTTTTAAATCTTTATAATACGATTCTGCTGCATTAGCAATTGCTTCTACTCTATTTGTTCTAATTTTATGATTAATACCTCCTAATTCCATAGTGCCTGCAAATCGAGTAAACCCTTGCATAGGTGTCACAGCAACTTTACGTTCTATAAGTATTGCTGGCATGGTAATTCCTGTAGGTCTTTCTACATTGATACGATAACCTTTACCTGCCTGAATAGATAATTTTAGATTTAATTTTTTAGCCAATAATCCACTCCAAGAGCCAGCAGCCAATATAAATTCATCAGCCTTTAGTGTTCTCTTAGAGCTTTTAATTTCAGTAATCTTATTTCCAGAAATTATAATATCCTCTACACTTTCGTTAGTGTAAAATGTAACGCCTTGAGATTTCAAGAATGCATGTATTTTTCTCATAAATTCTTGTGGTGTCATATGCGCATCACACCCATAATATATGGCGCCTTTTATGTTTAAATCTAAATCAGGCTCATAAGCTTTGACTTCATCTTTAGACAGATGCTTCACATCAAAACCTTCTAAAATTCCTCTTTGTCCAACAATCCATTCTTCTTCTCCAGCCTTTTCAGTTTGATAATACATCAGCAAACCTTTATGTTCATAATGAAAATCAAACGCATCCGAAGTCTTAATATCTTCATATAATTTTCTTCCTAAAAGATTAATATCTTTAATTACAGGAATGGCTTTTTCAACTTTAAAAGCTGTAGCAGATCTTTTAAATGCCCAAGCCCATTTTAAAAAATCCATGTCTAAACGTGGTTTCACATAGAATGGACTCGAAGAATTAAACATCCATTTTAAGCCTTTAGTAATCATTCCAGGAGATGAAAGTGGAATAAGGTGACTTGGGGTAATATAACCTGCATTTACAAAAGAAGCTCCTTTAGTGATATCGGATTTATCAATAACGGTAACTTTATGACCTTCTTTATGAAGGTAATATGCTGAACATAACCCTATAATTCCACCTCCTATGATTACTATTTCTTTATTCATAGTTTTTAAATAACTTGAAAGCCATGTGCATAAGGATCGTCTTCATCATCAATAATAATAGTATTATAACCATAAATTTTAGCCCAACCTTTAATGCTTGGTATCACAGCTACTTTTCCATCTAAAGTCGTTACTTTTTCTACACAACCTATAAATTTACTCCCTATAAAACTCTCATGAATATACGCTTCTTTTTCCTTTAGCATACCTTTAGCATACAATTGTGCTAACCGTGCAGAAGTACCTGTTCCGCATGGCGAACGATCTATAGCCTTATCTCCATAAAACACAGCATTTCTCCCTGACGATGTTGAATCTATCGGATCTCCACTCCATAACATGTGAGATACATCTCGTATGGTGTTATCTTCTGGATGAATAAACATGTCTGGGTATTTTTCATTGATTCTACCTCTAACCACCTGAGAATATTGCACAATTTTACTTGCTGTAAAATTATGTACACCAGAGAAATTGTTTTGTGGGTCTACAATAGCGTAATAGTTACCGCCATAAGCGACATCAAATATAATTTCACCTAATTCAGGACAATCTACCGTTAAACCTTCAGCCGCTAAATAGCTTTTTACATTAGTCAATTTTACCCAATCTACTTTTTTATCGGTTTGTTGGTAATCAATTAATACTAATCCGGCTGGTGTTTCCATTTTTATTTTTCCAGGTGTTTTTGGCAACACTAAACCTTCTTCAATAGCAATAGTAATGGTACCAATGGTACCATGACCACACATAGGCAAACACCCTGATGTTTCTATAAACAAGACGGCAAAATCATTTTCTGGATTATGAGGCTCATATAAAATAGAGCCACTCATCATATCATGCCCACGAGGCTCAAACATTAATCCTTTTCTAATCCAATCGTATTCTTTTAAAAAGTGTTGGCGTTTTTCGCTCATGGTATCACCTTTTAAATTTGGGCCGCCACCAGAAACAACTCTTACCGGGTTTCCACAGGTATGGGCGTCAATACAAAAAAATGTTTTTCTCATTGATTTGTATTTATAATTTAACTCTAGTTTTTACATTATCCACTAACCTTAAAATCTCTAAAGGGTTTTCATTTTTAAGTGCATCTGGCAAAATACTATTTGGCCAGTTTTGAAATGTAAATGGACGCACCCAACGTTTTATTGAATCTACACCAACTGCTGTAAATCTTGAATCTGTTGATGCAGGATACGGACCTCCATGCTGCATCGATGGGCAAACTTCTACGCCAGTAGGAACACCATTAAAAATAATGCGTCCTACTCTATTTTGTAATGCAGAAACTATTTTTTTATTTGAAGTAATATCGGTATTGTTTCCTATAATAGTTCCTGTAAGTTGACCTTCTAATTGATTTAAAATATCTTCTAATTCTTCATCATCTTCACATTCAACGATTATTGAAAATGGCCCAAATACTTCTTGATGCAGTGTTTTATTCTCTAAAAATGTGGATCCTTTTACCTTTAAAACTACTTGCTGTGCAAAATTAGATTGTACTTCGTCACCGTATTCGGCTAGTACGTTTAACTCTGGTTGTTGTAACACCTTAGCTTTATTAGATTGATATGCATTACTAATGTTAGGGTGCAACATACAAGTAGGTTTAATTTTAGATATTTCTTCAGCTAATTCTGAAGTAAACACATCTAGATCTTCACCTTTAAGACCTATAATTAATCCTGGATTGGTACAAAATTGGCCAGAACCTAAAGTAATAGATCCTGCATAGGTTTTTGCCCAATCTTTTCCTTTTTCTTTTAAAGCTTCAGGCAATAGAACTACCGGGTTTATGCTTCCCATTTCTGCAAAAACAGGAATAGGTTCTTTGCGCTGTGCTGCTATATCAAAGAGTGCACGACCACCTCTAATACTGCCCGTAAATCCGACCCCTTTAATTTGAGGATGCTTTACTAATTGCTGACCTACTTCTATACCGCTACTGTTTATATTAGAAAACACTCCGTTAGGCATTTCTGTTTTCTGAGCAGCTTTTACCACTGCAGAAGCAACCAGCTCACCTGTGCCGGCATGCATTGGGTGAGATTTAACTATTACTGGACATCCTGCTGCTAATGCCGCAACTGTATCTCCACCAGCCGTTGAAAATGCTAATGGAAAATTAGAAGCACCAAACACAACTATTGGCCCTAATGGAATTAACATTTTACGCAAATCTACTTTTGGTAAAGGTTGACGTTCTGGTTGGGCTTTATCAATACTAGCTTCTACCCAAGAGCCTTCTGAAATATGTGCTGCAAAAGCACGTAACTGACCAATTGTTCTTCCTCGTTCTCCTTTGGCTCTGCCTTCTGGCAACCCACTTTCTGATCGGTACGTTTCTATCAATTCATCACCTAAAGCTTCTATCTCATCAGCGATAGCATTTAAAAATTCTGCTTTCTTTTGCCCCGAAATATCACGATATGTTTTAAATGCTTTAGATGCTAACTGTACTGCTTGATCTATTTCATTTAAAGTCGCCTCAGTAAACACCGTTGTATTTTCAATATTTAATTGAGGATTAAAAGTTTTGTATGTTTTATTGCCTTCAGCTATAAGTTGATTGCCTATATAATTTTTTCCTGTAATCATTCTTACTTATTTTTTAAATGTTTTTTTAATATTTGAAAGGCTTAACCTATTAAGTCAAGAACTTCAAGTCTTTCTTTTGCCAGAATATATCTTGCTCGGACATCATCAATTTGCTGTTGAGTTAATTTCTTACCAAAAGTACGAAGACCTCCAGCAATATCATTATGATGAATTCCCATAGCAAGCTTAAGATATTCCATAAGCAACGGCTGAGCATCAAGATATGATAATGAATTTAAAGCCTGAGAAATTTTGTTTGCCTCAGCCCATTCTCCATTTAAAATATACTCCTGCATAGTAACACTTGCTTTTGGAAAGATACAACCTACACCTGTAATTCCGCCACTAGCTCCAGCGAGTCCTGCATGTACAGTGACTGTATCTACTCCTGCCAAAATTTTTAAATCTTTGTTAGCTAACATCATCGTTTCAATAATTGAAACATCGATAGTTGATATTTTTAGTGCAGTTACATTAGGAAGCTTAGCAAGCTTTAGAAGGAGCTCAGTTGAGAGCGCATGATAACCAGCTGCATCAGGGTTGTTGTAAGGCATAATTGTTATGCCTACATCTTTTGCAGTTGCTTCAGAAAATGTATAGTACTCATACATTTCTTTTTCAGAAGGAACCTCCTTAGTTTTTGGTGGCATAACCATGACTGTATCAACTCCAACTGTTGCAAGTCCTTCAACGATTTTAGCAAGTTCTTCCTTAGTTTCTGCTGCTGCTCCGCTAATCAACGGGACATTGTATTCTTTAGCAACCTCAGAAAGGGATTTAAGTAACGAAAGACGCTGCTTGGTGCTTAGGTAGCTATTCTCACCAAGAGTTCCAGAACCGACAAGTCCGCTCATTCTGCTTCCTCCCTTTCCTTGAGTTTTTAAAATACTTGCTGCTTGTTTTTGTGTTGCATCAAGGTCAATTTCAAGAGCGCCTGATTTTGATTCTTTCAACCATGTAAACACGGCTGGCATTACGCCATTCCATTGTAAACTCATCGTTTTATTTTTTTGTAAAGTTACCTTAAGAAATATTCATTTTTATAATCTCTTTTTATCCATTAATTATACTATATTATCCTATTATGCTATTTTTTTTATTTCTATGAATAGTATTTGCGTATTTTTATATAGCTGATAGTTTATAAACACATGAAAGTATTACCTTTTATAATTCCTAAACCCGAACAAACTGCTCTTATTTATCAAGAGGATTACGAGTTTGTATTTTATGATAAATTTCATCAGCATGAAGAAATTCAGATCAGTTTAATTGTTGAAGGCGAAGGCACTTTAATTGTTGGTGATACTATTAATTATTACAAATCTGGCGATATATTAGTGATTGGAAGTAATTTACCTCACGTCTTTAAAAGTGATATTAAAACCAATAAAAAATCGCATATGCTGAGTTTGTTTTTTACCGAAGATGCTTTTGGTAGTGATTTTTTTAGCCTCGAAGAATTAAAAACACTCCGCCCATTTTTTAAACGTGCGTCTCACGGTTTTAAAGTTAATACGTCTAAAAAGAAGCTTCGTAATTTATTTTTAAAGCTTCAAAAAGCTTCAAGACTATCTCAATTTATCTCACTATTAAACATTTTACAAATAGTTTCTAAAGCTTCTTATCAGAATTTATCGTCGTTTATATATAACAAAAAATATAGTGATACAGAAGGCAAACGTATGCGTGCTATTATGGAATATACCATGAATAATTTCAATGAAAACATTACGCTAGATAACGTCGCCACGATTGCTTCAATGACTAAAAATGCATTTTGCAAATACTTTAAAAAACGAACCAATAAAACCTATTTTCAATTTTTAAATGAATTGAAAATTGAGAACGCCTGTAAGTTATTATTAACTAACCAAGATTATACTATCTCTGAAATTGCAGAACAATCTGGGTTCAATAATATTTCAAATTTTAATAGGCAGTTTAAATCTTTAAAACAGATGAGCCCAAATGCATTTAAAAAGCGTACGCTCAGCAATTAGTAAAATGATTATCACTTATTTAATGTTTCTCTCACCTTTTTAGGTAATCCTTTTACTACCATATCATAGGAATGATCAATTAACTTAGTAATTAATTGTATTGAAAGTTCACCTGTATGAATATAAACACTATTCCATTGTTGTTTATGCATATGGTAACCTGGTTGTATACTTTCGTGTTCAGCACGAAGTTCTTGTGCATACTCTGGGTCGCATTTAAGATTGATAAACGCATTACCTTCTTCCCATTTTTTAAGTGATGCTAACGCAAACATTTTATTGCAAACTTTAAAAACCAACGTATCATTATCAAAAGGAAAATGCTCGGTTACCTGTTTTTTATTCATGCAATAATTTCTGTAATCTTCGATATTCATATTTTCTTTCTTAAGAAAGTAGGATTTCTATCATTCTATTATTTTATACAAAATAGGTTTACTCGGTGAAGCATCGTTTTCAAAAGGTGCTATCTGTAAATTTAACATATAGTGACCATCTTCTACTTTATTAGGCACATATATAAATTCTGTAATGGTAGCATCTAAACGTAAGTTGCCTTTAGTATTCCAAAACGCATTATGGGATAACAATTCTCCATTATCTTTTTCTTTGTCTACACTTGGTAAATCTATGAGCAAATGTTTTACTCCTTTTTCTCTAAGATGGATAGCGGATTCCTCTAATAAATAAGTAGGATTGGTGTTAGAATATTGCCTACTTTTTTTGTCTTTTGTATTAGGAATAGTACGTATAATAATCGCTTCTCGTTTTTTATTTCCGATAGCAAATTGTAGCTGTTTTTTAGAAATGACATAATCATCACCTAATTTTTCTGGCGCTACCGTTATCACCTCAGCCTGAAAAAAAAATTGCTTTAAATGTTTATTAATGGAATGTACTTCTTTTGTTATATGACCTGCCGTCTCTGTATGGGTTCCATGAGAATGCGGATTAAACGTAATAGAGTTAAAATTAACTACAGCACCTTCAGCAACGCTTACAATATCATTATCAATACGTTCTGGTGTTATTTTAGGTGGATCTATATACCAGGCATTAACATTTTTGTTGCCATCTTGGATAGGAATAGAAATATCTAAAGGTTTTGATAAATCTATTTTTACTTTTTTAGTTTTTAATTCTATTGTTGCTATCAAGATTAATTAAATTTATAAAGGTGTTGAAACTAGTTCAGCATAAACAATTCACTAGCAATACCATCACTTAAAAATTGTCCTTTTTTAGTAACGTGTAAATGCTCAGCATCAAGATACAACAAATCTTGATTTATAAAAGACTGTGAAGCTTCTAAAAGGTGTTTTTTATACGATTGACCAAAATCTGCTTCCACTTTACCCAAAGACACTCCCCACATAGTTCGTAAACCTGTCATTATATATTCGTTATATCTATCGATATTAGTTAAAGTTTCTATTTCTATCGGCAACTTATTCTCTGTAATTGTTTTTATATATTTTGAATTGTTACGTAAATTCCATCCGCGTTGAGTGCCATTAAATGAATGCGCAGAAGGCCCAATTCCCATATATGGTTTACCTTGCCAATAGGCTGAATTATTTTTACTATAATAATTAGGTTTTCCAAAATTAGAAAGCTCGTAATGCGTATATCCTGAAGCTTCTAATTTATCTTTTAGAATGTGGAATTGGTCGTGAGCTTGCTCATCATCTACATCTGTAATTATACCTTTTTGGATAAATGTAGCTAGTGCTGTTTTTGGCTCTACGGTTAAAGCATAGCTAGAAATATGAGGCACATTATAATTTAATGCCATCTTAATATTTTCGATCCATTGTGTATTGGTCGCTCCAGGAATACCATAAATTAAGTCGATAGATATATTACTAAAATATTGCGTAGCTACTGACAAACAATCTTTTGCTTCTTGTGCATTATGCGCACGATTCATCAATTTTAAATCAGCTTCAAAAAAGGATTGAATACCAACCGAAAGGCGATTTATTGGACTGCTTGATAATTGGATGATACGATCTTTAGACAAATCATCTGGGTTAGCCTCTAAGGTAATTTCTGGATCTTTTGAGACGTTATAATTTTTATATATGGTGTTTAATATTAACTGTAGTTCTTCATTTGTTAATATTGAAGGTGTGCCGCCTCCAAAATAAATGGTTTCTACAGTTATATTGTTAAATTCATTTTTTCTTAATTCTAGTTCGCCTACTAATGCATTAATAAGTTTATCTTTCTTTTTTAAAGACGTAGAGAAGTGAAAATCACAATAATGGCAAGCTTGTTTACAAAATGGGATATGGATATAGATGCCGCTCATTAAATGTCTAATATATAATTATTAAATATATAAATGTAAGTTGTATTTTTTTATTAGTAATGATGTATTTTTGTTATCGACTAATGATTTAAATAAAATGTATCATGAAAAACACAATATTATTATTCGCTTTATTAATTACAGGAATTGCTTCTTTAAATGCTCAAACTACTCATAGTGGCAAATGGGAAGCTGACAGCTATTTTGTTTCTTTTAAAGGCTCTTGGAAAATTGTAAAAGAAGATGCTAAAACATATGTGGTAATGGGAGATGATTTTTCAGCTAAGAAAGGGCCAGATTTAAAGATATTTCTTTCTAAACTAAACTTAAAAGATATTGATGGAGACAATGCCAGCGCAAAGGGTCAGTCTGTATTTATAGCCGAACTAAAATCTTTTAAAGGCACCAATAAATACTTAATTCCATCTAATATTAATGTTAGTGATTACAAAACTATACTTGTGCACTGTGAGAAATACGCAAAGTTCTGGGGTGGTGCTCCTTTAAATAAATAAGAATTTTATTAAACAAAGTCTTATTGACTTTACCCTTAAATTATAAAATGAAGATGGAGTTTTATTTCTTTACTCTATCTTCATTTTGTTTTACAAAAGCAGACCAGCCTGTATAACTTTTACCTATTTCAACTCTACCTTGATTATAGAAATGACATACCGCTGCTGCTAAACCATCGGTGGAATCTAAATTTTTTGGCAGTTCTTTTAGCTGCAACAGGCTTTGAAGCATTTTTGCCACTTGCTCTTTACTGGCATTTCCGTTACCTGTAATCGCCATTTTTATTTTTTTTGGAGAATATTCTGTAATAGGTACTTCTCGAGATAAACCTGCTGCCATAGCTACACCTTGAGCTCGACCCAATTTTAACATACTCTGTACATTTTTCCCAAAGAAAGGAGCTTCAATTGCAATTTCATCTGGGTGATGCGTATCTATAAGTTCTATAGTACGTTCAAAAATGAGTTTTAACTTTAGATAATGATCATCGTATTTTTTAAGTTGTAATTCATTAAGTTGAAGAAACTCCATTTTTTTTCCTATCACTTTAATAAGTCCAAAACCCATAATAGTGGTTCCCGGGTCTATACCTAAAATAATTTTTTCTACACTCATTAATAAATTGCTATATCACCAATAATAATCTTAATTTGTAAAGTCTTTAAAATTTAAGATCAGATTATATGTTTGATAGTCGTTATCACAAATCTAAACAATTCTTTTTTGTAATAATTAAACTCAGTATTGTATTCGGAGTTGGTTATTTCATTTATTTAAAATTGCTTAAAAATGAACATTTAGATTTTGACACATTTATAACGATTTTAAACAAAAATGGGCTGTTTTCGTTCGAAAACGTCTTTTTTTTAATCTTTTTAAGCTGTTTTAATTGGTTTTTTGAAATTTTAAAATGGCAAAATTTGGTAAAATCCATTAAACCAATTTCGTTTTTCAGTGCTTTAGAGCAAAGTTTAGGAGGTTTAACTGCTTCATTAATTACACCAAACCGAATTGGAGAATATGGAGCTAAAGCTATTTATTTTAAAAAATCATATAGAAAACAAATTGTACTCTTAAATTTTATTGGTAATACTGCACAAATGACCGTAACCACAATCTTTGGAAGTTTGGCTTTTATTCTCTTTATAAATAATTATAATATTGGCATTAGCACTTATAAATTAATACTATTTAGTATAATTATTGTCTCTATTGGTATATTTGCCTTTTTAAGTTTAAAACGAATACCAATACATATAAAAGGGTTTTCTATAACTCGTATTATTACCTTTATTAAAAAAGAGGTTTCCGTAGAAATACATCTAAAAAATTTTAGTTTTTCACTTATCCGATATGTTATTTTCTCTTTTCAATTTTATTATCTACTCTTATTTTTTAATATAGATATCGATTATTTTACGGCAATGACAGCCATATGCAGCATGTATATTTTGGCATCCATTATTCCTTCTTTAGCCTTATTTGATGTGGTTATAAAATCTGGAGCTGCCGTTTTTATATTTAGCTACTTAGGAATTGATGAGTTTATTATACTCTCTATAACCACATTAATGTGGCTACTAAATTTTATACTCCCTAGTGTATTTGGCAGCTATTTTGTGATTAATTTTAACCTTCCAAAATCTAAAAGATAATGCTCTCTATATGTATCATTACAATTATTATTATATACTTGAGTCTTATGATTTGGTTAAATATTGGTTTTAATAAAGTAGAGTCATTTTCACTCCAAGATTTATCTAATGAAACTAAGTTTTCAATTGTTATTCCGTTTAGAAATGAAGCTGAAATGTTACCTCAATTATTACAATCTATAGTAAATTTAAATTATAAAAAAACATATTTCGAAATCGTATTTGTTGATGATGATTCAAATGATTCCTCGATAAGATTAATCAATGAATCTCTAAAAAACACCACTATCGATTTTAACATCATTAATAACATAAGGTCATCTAATTCACCTAAAAAAGATGCAATTACTACTGCTATTAAATACGCAAAATACGATTGGATAATAACAACTGATGCTGATTGTATACTGCCAAAATACTGGCTAGATTGTTATGATGAGTTTATACAAACACAAACATGTATTGCTATTGCCGGACCTGTTAAATTTATTGGATCGTCTTCGTTTTTTACTCGTTTTCAAATTATGGATACTTTGAGTTTACAAGCTGCTACTATAGGAGGTTTTGGACAAAAAAAGCCATTTTTATGTAATGGAGCTAATTTTGCCTACCAGATATCTGCATTTAACACTGTAAATGGCTTTGATGGAAATACTAGTATTGCTAGTGGAGATGATATTTTTCTTTTAGAAAAATTTATCAAATTCCAAAAAGAAAATGTGCATTACCTAAAGTCTGATAAAGCCATTGTCACCACTGCTGTCAATACTAATTTAAAAGCCTTAATCAATCAACGTTTACGTTGGGCTTCTAAAACGGTAAATTACAAAGCATGGTTGCCAAGAATTATTGGTTTAATTGTTTTTATCACTAATTTCTCTATTATAACTTTAATCCCTTTAACTCTATTTTATCTTATATCGCTTAAAACAGCATTACTCATTTTTTTAATAAAGGCAAGTATAGACCTCTTACTTTTATTTAAAGCATCACGCTTTTTTAAGCAAGAGCCTATTTTATTATCTTATGTCTTTGCAAGCTTGCTTTATCCTTTTTTTAATAGTTATATTGCTATAACTTCTAGTTTTACATCTTATCAATGGAAAGGAAGAACATTTAAAACTGTAAAACGATAACAGATATTTTTGTAGTTTTACTAAAACCAAATCTTAACGCTCATGAAAAAAGTTGTTTTAATTTTCTTATTGTTATTTGTAACTAACAGTATTTATAGCCAAGAAACCTATACTATTAATAGCGAAACTTTAGAGTTGAAAACAGCAACTAAAGGAACTTTAGGATTACTTTGGTCCTCAGAAAATGGCAATTACCGCTACTTTGTTAGAACACAAGAAAATACCTATATAGAATTAAAAGAAGACGATTACAAAACCATTTTAAAAGAGCTGACTAGTGATGCTGATGTTTCATTACATCGTGTGAAATTTACAAAACGTAGCTTCAAAAATTTTATTAGCTTTTATAATTACAAAAAAAGTATTGAAACCGAAGATGGTAACAAAACATACCCTGTGAATTTTAGATTAGGTTTTTCTGGTGGCGTTACAAATAACCCTTTTATTATTAATCCTGAAAATTCCACATCACTCTTAGCTGGAGCTGAGTTAGAATTGTATGGAGACACAGATAATCCTAGACACTCTGGTTTTTTACAAGCACGTCACAGTTTTTCATCAGATGAATTTGATTTTTCTACCACAGAATTCTCATTAGGCTACCGCTATAGAGTTATTAAAAAATCTAAGTTTAACCTATATATCCAAACTAAATTTGCCACATATAATTTTAGAGATAATCTACTTCCTGAAGAGATGAATGGTATTATTGAGTTAACAAATATTAAAGAAAATGAATTTGATATTCCTCTTATTTTTGGAGTTGGTGCAGATTTTAAAGTTTCTAAAAACGGTTATATTACTTTTATTTATGGTGAATTGTTTGGTTTAAACAGAGAAAATAATGGTAATTTTTCCACAGATATTTCTATAGGTTATAAATTTAATTTGTAAAAAGTTATTCTATTAAAATCGCTACAGGCAATACAAACTCTGTATCTACTTGTTGCCCTCTTTTTATCGCTGGAAATATTTTAGGCAATGTTGTTATACTATAGCGTAATAAGCTATCAATTTTAGGTATAGCAGATCGTGTCTCTGTTTTAGCCTTTACATCTAAAATCTTAATTACTCCTTTTTTATCTATAGCTAACTTTAAAGCTATTGTATCTTCAATATCTTGAGATACCACTATCTTTTGTAAGGCTAAATATTGATTAACATGTTTTAGTAAAGTTGTTGTAAAACACGTTTTTCGTTCAACTTTTGCTGAAAGTGAATCACACAATGAAAAGCTCGGATATTCATCTACTGAATTCCAATCTATGGTCTGCAACTCCTCATTAAGCAAATCTTCAGAATAGATTTTCTTATTTTCAAAATAATTGCAAGAATATAGGACAACAACACAAAAGAGATAGAGTAAGCGTTTCATCTATATAATTATGAAACCGAAAAGTACGATATTTTTAGATTATTATTACTATAGTTATTGGTCTGTAAAAATACGCGTCTTCTGTTAATACACTATCAATCTTTTTTTAAGAATTCTTCTTCTTTCAGTTCTTTAATTCGTCCTTCGGCAAATGGCTTAAAAGGATTTTTTTCGTGCTTATCAACAAAATCTTCATAGAGTTTTATTACGGCTAATTTATCTGCATAATATTCATCTTTTGTACGAATGATAAAAAATTCGGCAAATAGATCAGAAGGATCTTCTTTTAACGCTTTTTTAAATGCTTTTATCGCTTCTTCTCGTTTCTCTAAACGATTTAAAACGACACCTAATGTTCTATATTCTACATTTAATGGCGCATCCATTAATTCTAACGCAGCAGAAATAAACTTTTCAGCATTTTCAAAATCATTTAAAATCTCGTAGTACTTACCAATAACATACATAGCAATACTATCTGTTGGGTTAAACGCTAAAGCCAATTTTCTATGTTTAATTGCAGGTACATAATCTGAATTTTGACTGTAGCAAAGGCTTAATTTTTCATGAATAAACTCAGAGTTCTCTCCTAAATCTAAAAGTTTTTGAAACCATGGAATTGCAATTGTATAATATTCTTGATGGTAATAATTTTGTGCTTTAAGGCTTATTAATTCTAAGTTATTAGCATACGTTTTTAAACCTGTATCTATATAACTGTGTGAGGTTTCAAAATTACGTTTTTGAAGATGGTGTTTGGCGATTTTAAAAATTGCTTTTTGATGACTATTATCCAACTCATATGCAGTTAAATAGCGTTGTAAGGCTAGAGTATCTCTTTGTTTTTCTAATATAATTCCTGCTTCATAATGATAGTTGGGGTTTGTATCATCTTTAAGAATAAGCTCATTAAAAATCTTGGATGCATCCTCATACTTTTTTGCTCTACTTAATAATTTGGCATAATCAAATTTTAACAACGCATCATTAGGATTTGTTTCTACACTTAATTTGTAATGTTCTAAAGCTGCATCATAATTACCAATGGCTATATAAGCCTTAGCTATTTTATGATATACTTCTTTCTTATTATTATATGTTTTGTATGCCGTTATTGCCTTTGTGTAATTTCCATGAGCATATAAACTGTCTGCAACTAATAATGCCGAAGACTGTGCCTCGGCATTAAATTGTATAAATACTAATAGTACTAAAAGTTTACTTATTACTCTATTAATTTTTGTTTTCATCTTTATTTTCGTCTTCTGGCAAGACATTAAACATTATAGGTAATGTATAGATAACTTCTACATTTCTACGTTTATGCCTGCCTGGTGTAAATTCTGGCAATAATTTTACAACACGCTCTGCTTCTGCTTTTAAAGCTGGATGCGGTGCGCTAACCTGTATATCTTTAACACCTCTATATTTTCCAAATTTAAATAATACAACAACACGTTGATGGCCTTTTAAATTTAACTCATTACATAAATTAAAATTAAAATTGCCATGTACTACCTTATCAATCTCAGCTCTTACACATTCTTTACGTTCTTCTTCTGTATTTCTTTTATTACATGCAATAAATAATGGCGCCTCATCTACCATATCAAAAGGCACTTCTTTTTTCTTTTTTTGAGCATTTAAAGCAGTGAATCCGCCTATAAAAAGCATAAATATTAATCTATAGCTTACACCTCTTTTTCTCTTTAATCCTAGATTTAATAACATCTTAATCTGTTTTAATATTGATTTGTTGAAAATAATATCTAAGATAATAATTTATGCGAGATTGTCTAAAATGCTATGTTTAAATTCTATATTCTTTTTTTAAAAAACTAAAAGAGAGCTAACAACTATTATTCTTGAATTTGAAAAACAATAGGTAAAGCATATGGTACTGTAACGGTTTTCCCTTTTTGTTTGCCTGGTTGCATTTTAGGCAGTAAATTTAAAACACGCTCAGCTTCTTCTGCTAAGCCTTCATGTGGAGCTCTAGCTAATATTTCGACAATATTTCCTTCTTTATCTATTTTAAATGCACAACGTATAACTTGTCTTCCTGTTAAGCCTAAATTAGCTGCTAACTCAGTATTGAATTTTTTATTAATAAGTTTAGCAATACTTTCAGACATACACTTTTTACGATCTTTTTCAGTCGCAACACCTTCACAACCTGGAAATACTGGCACATTTTCAATGACACTAAATGGGACTTCTATATTATCATCATATGCTTCTCCACTATTCTTTTGTGCATTCTTTAAATTTCCTTCATCCCAAAATAATCGCATATAGGTTTTCATACCTTTTTCTTTTTTAAAACTGTTCACTGCAATCTCAGCAACATTTTCTGGCAATTTTTCTCCTATAGGATGTATTGAAAATGTAATGTTATTTTGATCTTTATTCACTTCTGCCCAACTCACATATTCGGAATAATTTGTTTCTAAAAATGCTTCATAAGCATCTTTTTTTGATTGAATTTCAAATGAAAGTTCAATTGGCTCTTCACTTAATAATGGTATAGAATACGATAGTTCATTTATATCTATTACTTCATTCTCTGGATTGTTTCCTATTTCTTTAGTACAAGACACATAAAATAACATCCCAAATATTACAGGAATTAATAATGCATATTTTAATAATTTAATTTGTTTAGATTTTGATTTTTGTAACATCGCTATTCGTTTTTTAATTAATGTTTTATTGAAAAAAGTGTTGGTAAATGATAGATTATTGGTTTCAAATACCTGATTTAACAAACTTTGGTAATACTCAACTTTATTGTTTTGTTTTACGGCTTTAGCATCCGCGATATACTCATGCAGTGTTTTAATTCTATTTTGATACATATAAACTAATGGGTTAAACCACATGAGAATTTTTAAGGTTTCAAAAAACAGCAGATCTATAGTGTGCATTTCTTTAACATGTACTAGCTCATGCTTTAACACCATAGGCTGTTCTTCTTTACCTATTTTATCTCCTATAAAAATGTTGTTGAAAAAAGAAAACGCCAATTTGCTGTTTAATAGATTTACAACAAGCACGTTATCTCTCCATCGCCTTGGATTTTTAAATCTTAACAGGTATAGTTTTATTATTTTAAACACAAAAATTAGTGCTGCTATTATTACTCCAACCCAAAGTAAGGTTTGCCATAATGGAGTTTGAGGTTGAGCTAAAGTAATTCCTGCTAAGTCAGCTACTTCAGCTTGGTATACCGTTGGTGTTATTTTACCAATAACAACTTCTGGTAGGTTAATTACAAAATCTTTTGGAGTTAGTGCCTTGATTGCGTTAAGCTTTATAAATGGAAGTATTAACGACAATGTTGCTGTTCCTAAAAGATAAAATCGATTCCAATTAAAAAAGGTCTCTCGCTTTAAAAACAAGTCATAAACCAGTAAAAAGAAGACTTGAAACGCTGTAACTTGTAGTATATAATGTAACATATCTAGTCTTTTTTGTTAATCTCATTTAAAATGGCCTCGATGTCATTTAAGTCTACATCATTCTTTTTTACAAAAAAAGACACCATACTTTTAAAAGAACCTTGAAAATAGTTGTCTACCAATTTATTTATGGATTGATTGCTATACATTTCTTTAGCTACAATAGGAAAATAAACATGTCCTTTACCTTGTTTTTCATAATCTACAAAGCCTTTAGACTCTAAAATTCTAACAATAGTAGATACCGTATTATAGGCAGGTTTAGGTTCTGGAAGTCCTTCTATAATTGTTTTTACATTCGCTTTTTCTAACTGCCATAAAGCTTGCATAATCTCTTCTTCTGCCTTTGTTAATTGTTTCATGTCCTCTATAAATTAATTGTATATATTTTTCAAATATAACTAAAATTTTAGTTTAAACTAAGTTTTTAGTTTAAAAAATTGTAACAATGTGTTTCAGATTGCGTCCAATAGTTAAATTAAGTAGTTAGTATTATGGATATTTTTTTAGTGATTATTTCACTGTTTTTAATGGTTTTAGGCCTAGTAGGTAGTTTTCTTCCTGTTTTACCTGGTCCGTTAACGAGTTGGGTTGGGCTTTTAGTCTTACATTTTACAAATGGCATAGAGCTCTCAAAAACACTTATTTTTACAACATTAATCTTTGCTATTTTTATATGGTTGCTAGATTATGTTATTCCTGCTATTGGCACTAAACGTTTTGGCGGAAGCAAATCAGGAATGGTTGGCACAACTCTTGGTTTAGTTATTGGGCTAATATCACCGATACCATTTGGCATCATTATCGGTCCTTTTGTTGGTGCTTTTATAGGCGAAATGCTCCACAAGGAAGATGTAAACAGAGCATCAAAAGCTGCTTTTGGTTCTTTCTTAGGGTTTATTACATCTACATTTTTAAAGTTTATAGTTGCTATAGTATATTTTGGATTCTTTATAACAAAACTCGGCACACATACTGGACCATGGTGGTAAACAAAAAAACCTAATAGAATCTTTTCGGTCGGTCATCTATTAGGTTTAACTTGCTATTAATTCAACAAATTGTAAAGGGATTAATCAATTATTGTTGATTGTGGTAAATGTATGCATCCTTTTTATTTTTTAGTTACGGAAAAACCGCAAACTTGATGCGGAAAAACCGTAGTTTGTAGAAATAACAGTAGCTACAACAAGTTATGCTTTAGGTTAAAAAACTATAAAAATCCTTTTTCTTTAGCTTCGTGTAATAAAGTTTCGTCTTTGCCGTCGTATACAGAAAACAAAATTTTGAGTTGTTTTTTACGTTTTTCTATGGCACTCATCGATAGTGGAATATATTCTAAAAGACTACGTGTTTTAATTCCTTGAGATAATAAATGAAGTATTTTACGATTGATATCGTCTACATATATTTCGCTAGTAATTGTCTTTTTTACATAATTATTAACCGTACTACTATAGTATGGTGGAGATTTTAAAATCTGTTGAAACGCATCTGCAAGTTCCATAGAAGTTAAATCGCTTTTTATTAAAAAGCCATCCGGATTAATCTCTTTAATAATATTATGTATACGAAAGGTTTCATTAAACATGGTTAATATAATAATCTTAGCCTCCGGAAGAAGTTTTTTAGCAAGCATTGCTAAGTCTTCACCAGAAGCATATCTACCATCTTCAGAACCTGGTAAACTAATATCAAAAAAACAAACATCGTACGGTGTAGTTTTAGCAGCTCTAGTAATCATTATTTGCGCCATATCGCAGTCATTGGCTGTATCTATAAGCAAGGTTTGATCCTCATCTTTAGTAGCCATAAGTACGTTTTGGTAACCTTCGATGATTATAGGGTGATCATCAACCATTAAAATGTTTAAATGTTTCATGCGTCTATAAATTTATTATATAGGGTCACACGGAATTTGCAAATAGAATTTCTTTTGCTATTAAATTATCTATACTGCGCATTTCAGTGTTAAGTGATATAGGGAATCTTAACTTTAACTTCTGTGCCTTTATTTACTTGAGATGCAAATTCTATTTTACCGTCAATATCTGCAACTCTAGATGTCATGTTTTTAAGTCCAATACCTTTTTTTCCTTTTGAGGTATCAAAGCCTTTTCCGTCATCAGCAATGTATAAGCAAATTACATTATTTTTAAGTAAAAAGCTAATATTTATATGTTTTGCTTCTGCATGTTTATAAATATTTTGCATCGACTCTTGTACAATTCTATAACTATTAATCTTGGTTTTATTAGTTACCATATCCCAATTTATATCGTCGGTATAATTAAAATTGTACGTTAAACCATAAGCTTTAGTTTGGTTTTCAATAAGTTCTGAAACAATATCCATAAAACCAGAACCCGATACAAAATCGGCATTCATCTCATGCGAAATTTTACGGATGTCTTCTTCTATGGTTTTTAGTTGCCCAATATAATTGGCTCTATTTTGTATGGCTTCTTTGCCTTCTACAAAATTGAGACTATCTAAACTAAGACGCGTGCCAAACAGACGGCCTAAAACGCCATCATGCAACTCTTTTGATACTCTTATTTTTTCTTGAGCTCTTGCTTCTTCTACTTTGTCTTGTTGATTAAGCATTAAGTTATAAATCTCTTCATTGGCTTCTTGTTGCGCTTGCACTAAACGTAATTGCCTGTTTTTAGCACGTTGGGTAATGACTACATAAGTTAAGAGCCCAAGCAGTAATAATGCGCCTGATAAAATTAAGAGATAACGGTTTTCTTTAGAGATTTGTTTATTCTCTTTTTCTATCTGGTCGGTTTCTAACTCTATACGTGCATATTTATTTCTTACAGCTCGTTCTACTTGCAATAGGCTATCTGTAAGCTTTATATGTTCATTTAAATGTGCTTTTCCCAGTTCACCTGCTTCAATTTTTGATAATAAAAGAAGAGATTCTAAAACCGCTTCATTCTCCGACAATTTCTTCCCTAAATCATAAGCTTCTTTAGCATGTTTATGCGCCAAATCTTTTTGCTCTAATATTAGATAGAACTTAGATAAAACTACATCAACACTCATTTTAGCATATTCGTCATCCAAATCTTCACTTATCTTATATGCTTCTCTAAATATATCACCTATCTCATTATAATTTGTATCACCCGATTCAATTCTAGTATCGGCTATATTAGCTATAATGATGGCATAAAAAGAAGGATCATACTCCTCGTATTTAGGTCTAAGAGGCAATAAACTATTATATAAGTCTACTGCAACTTTATAATTACCCATTTGCCTATATACATATGCCTTATTATTTATAGTATAAATTTCATTATAAAATCCATCTTCCATTTGCTTTGCAAAATCAATAGCTCTATCATTAAATTCAATTGATTCTTCAAAATTCTTAAGTTCTCTAGATATAATCCCTAACAAATTGTACACACTCCATAAATTGTAAAGATTATCTTCATTTTCTGGTAGTTGTTCAAATATCCTAACAGCTTTTATAGCATCTTCTTCAGCTCCAGTAAAATCTCTTTCTTCTTCTTTTATTTCAGCAATAATATGAAATGCAGTACCTCTTTTCTCTGTAATTTCGTTAGATTTCAGATACTTCAAAGAATTTAAATAAAAAAAATAAGAGCTGTCGTTTTGTCTAATAAACTTATAATAAGAGCCTAAATTACCTGAAGCTACAGTAATTGCCGAAGTATCTTTCAATTTATATGCCAGATTCAAATTAGATCTATTCATTCTAACATACTTTTCATATTTTTCAGCATTTAAATATAGAAAAGCTAAGTTCCTATTAGTAAGCAAAAGGATTGAATCATTATTAACTGAAGTAGCAATTGAAGAAGAACTAATAGCATATTTAAGCCTTTCTTCTATACTATAATCTGAGTTTTTAGATAACTCTATGAAACTATATATAGAATCAAGTTGTTTAGATTTTTCTTGACTTTTACATACATTTAAAAGTAAGAATGAAATAATAATAAAAGGAATCTTATTCAAAATCGGATTCTATAATTTATACAGATTCCAATATAATAAAATGCTTTCAACAGAAAAAGCTCTTAAGTAAATAAGAGCTAATATTTTATTAAATTATATAAGTTATTTATGCAGCGCCTTTTAATTTAGTCAATTTTCTATCAATAGCTAACAAGCTTTTATTATGTGATTTTTTAATTGTCGTATTCTCATCTTGAGCAATGGCTTCTTTAGATTGTACACCAGATACGGTTAACAATAATACAGCTGCTAGTAATAATGTAATTTTTAAAGCTTTCATAAGTATTCTATTTTTAGGGTTAAAACAATAGTCAATTAATAAATGTGCCATACAAACGATGACGTTGAGGGAAGGGAATGGATTATTAACTATCTTAGGTAAAACCTAAAATTTATACTAAAAAAAACGAGGGACGTTTTTAAAACACAAAATTGTGTTTTGAAAGTAAAATGGATTAAAATTTTCTTGAATAAGTGATTTTGGGGCTTATTTAAGAACCTCAAATATATAGGATTAAAAATCAGCCAACAAACAATTATCGATTAAATGTATTATTTTATCGATAAAACGCTTTTATTGAGATATGCCTTACAAAAAAACAGTATAAAAACAACCTAATTTTACATCATTGTAATATAATTAGTGACTTTTATTAAAAAACGGTGTCTTAATAATATATAGCATTGAGTAACACGTTTAATGAAACATAAAGTAAATCCATAGAAGCTAGAGCTAGTAAGGATCACTAAAAAGAAACATTACAAAGAATTACTCAACACAATGGTTATTATAAACTTCTACAAAACAAAAAAAGCATCCCGATTTTCTTATTCCCGATAGTTATCGAGAGAAAAAAGGAAAGCCTTTCATCGGCAAGTTTCCAAATTTATTGGAAATCTTACAACTACTCCAAGATTACTCTTGGAACAACACAACATCTTTGTATTGCTAAAAAAAGCTTCAAAAAAATTGAAGCTTTTGCAATTTTAGCGGTCTGGACGGGACTCGAACCCGCGACCTTCGCCGTGACAGGGCGACATTCTAACCAACTGAACTACCAGACCGTTGCTTAATTGCGAGGGCAAATATACATTGCATTTTTAATTCAGCAAACAAAAAACATAAAAATATAGTGTTTATCTACACAAATTTTTGTCGCTCTATCATATATGTTGTCAATACCGTATTAAAGCCTGCATTAATATCTGCCTCGACATACTTTATTCTGTACTGTACACATTTTAATCTCAAATTATCAAAATAGGTTTTTACAGCTTCTTCGTAATTCTCTTTAATATTATCTGGATATAAATCTATAGTTTCTCCAGTTTCTACATCTGTGAATCGTTTAGGACGATTATCGAAATTAAACGTCAATTCTTTGTCTTTATCAAATACATGAAATAAAACCACCTCGTGTTTATTATGTTTTAAATGACGAAGCGCTTCAAACAGTTTTTCATCTTCTTCAGCCGTTTGAAACATATCTGTAAATACAAATATTAATGAACGTCGATGCATTTTTTCTGCAATTTGATGCAAATACCTATACGTTTCTGTCGTTTTTCCTTTAGGCTTTGATATTACAGCATTGCTGAGTTGACTTAACAACATTTGGTGATGACGTTCGCTCCCTTTTTCAAGTGAATAAAAATCGTAATTATCGCTATATATACTCAAGCCAACAGCATCGCGCTGTTTTTTTAAAATATGCATTATAGAGGCCGAAGCCAAAGCGGAAAATGCTACCTTATTTAAATTATCAATATTAGTTCCACTTGTTTCTGGATAATGCATTGAACTACTATTATCTAAAATAAGATGGCATCTGAGATTGGTTTCTTCATCATAACGCTTAGTATACAAACGATCTGTACGCGCAAAGAGTTTCCAATCGATATGCTTAGTACTTTCTCCTTGATTGTAAATTTTATGCTCTGCAAATTCTGAAGAAAACCCATGGAATGGACTTTTATGCATACCAGCTATAAAACCTTCAACCACTTGTTTGGCTAATAGTTCTAAATTTTTAAACCCTGATGCTTTATGTAATTCGTTTTGTATATCCATTACTTTACCAAATTTATAGTTTTAGCACGGTACAATCCATCTGCAGACTGCAATAATTTATTTTTTAGTACTGGATTAAAATCTGGGTTTTCATTTAAAAATGTTTCTAACACAGTATATGCATAAGGCGAACTATAATTACCAATAGTACTATTTAGCCAACCCTTCGGAAAAAAGATATCTCCAGTTAACTGAATTTCTTCTAATAGTTCTAAACTCATTTTTAAATGCTGCTGTGCTGATGTTTGACGTAACGGATGATGAATATTTCCTAAAGCAGCTAATACCCATGATTCTTTTTCGCGATATTTAGCATCTGATAAACTTTGCATAAATGCATTTCTTTCTGCCTCATCAGAAGATAATGACGGCAATAAAAATTCAAAACGCGCTTTACGATCTGGGTTAGAAATTGCATTTTTAGCGGTTTCTAAAATAACTTTACTATCCTTATGCTCAAATATAGCTAGTGAACTTGCTATACCTGTATAATCCGTCTCATTCAGTTTTAAATTTGGTATACTAATCTTTTTAGACCATAACTGGTATAAAAACTCTTTTCCTGAATCGGAATAAGCTAAACCTCTATAGAAATTAAAAACCGTCTTTTTCATTCCTACAGAAAGTTGCTCGTGCAATCTGTTCTTTAGTCTCGATTCTAAACTTAGGATATGAGTTAAACGTTCTTTTTCACTTAAATACTTCCAAAAAATATCTCGTGCATAACCCGAAATCATACTAGCTATTAGCTCTTCATCTTCATTAATAAATCCATTAGACAAAACTTTAAATGCTGTATCTGGATGAATAGCTCCACTAAGTGTATTTTCATATAAATTGATATAACTATAACCACGCGCTACTTCATTTTTTATCGCCGGAATGCTTTCTATTTTATTAGCGTCTGTTGGAAAAATACCATAACCAAATCCATTATAATTGTATATAATTGTTTCAGGTATTGGCAAACCTTCAGCTTCTTTTAAATGTGTGTCTTTTTCATTTAATTGTACAGAAATAACTTTAGTTTCATTAGGATATATTAAGCCTATGTCAAAAGATTGCGTCCATAAATTAGCACTGCCATTTTCTGCGGATTGACTAATTTTAAAATTGCTAATTTTTCCATTGGCATAGGTTACATCTCCATTTATAATAGGACGCCCAGGTTGATTCACCCAAACATCACTCCATGCTTTCATATCAACATCTGTTTTACTATCTAAAATATTAACGAGTTCGTTCCAATCCGCATTACCATTTGCAAATGTTTTTATATATTCTTGAATGCCCGTTTTAAATTTTTCTTCTCCTATAACGGCTTCTAACTGACGCATCATTATTGGAGCTTTGTTATAGATAATACGCCCATAAAGCGTACCTGCATTTTTTAAATTGTCTAATTTTTGACGTATAGGATTTGCCCCTTTTGTTCGGTCTTCACTATAGGCACTTGGATAATGCGTGGTCATAAATTGCAAAGCATGATTGATCTCTGGAAATGTTGGATTTGCAATCTTATCTGCCATAAAATTGGCAAAGACTTCTTTCATCCATACATCATTAAACCATTTCATAGTCACCAAATCACCAAACCACATGTGCGCAGTTTCGTGCGCAATAAGCTTACAACGTCCTAATTTTCTACTATCTGTTGCATTATTATCTAAAAACAATGAAGTAGATCTGTATTGTATAGCTCCAACATGCTCCATACCTCCGTATTGAAATCCTGGGATGCATGCAAAATCTAATTTTTTAAACGGGAATTTTTGCTGTGTATAATCTTCTAAAAAATTAACTGCATTATGGTGCAATTTAAAAATCTCATCCGTACTTGCATCAATCTTTTCTTCACTAGTCTCACGATGAAGCATCTTCATTTCTAATTCTCCTAATTGCTGAATATCTTCTTTAAAATCACCAGCTACAAACGAAAACAAATAGGTGCTCATTTTATCTGTAGCTTCGTACTTATAAGTTGCTAATCCGGCTGTTTCTGCCTTTGTTTCTATTGGCGCGCCACAAAGTACTTGCCAGCCAATTGGTGCTGTAATATTTAGTTTATACGTTGCTTTTAAATCGGGTTGATCAAAACAAGGAAACGCTGTACTTGCACGATCTGGCACAAATAAAGTGTAGAGATAATCATCATTTCTATTTAATGATAACTCACCTGCATTAAAATTAATCTCTAAAGTATTAGCTCCTATTTTTAAATGATTTTGATCTATAATTACATGTTCTTCTTCGTGTTTAATTTTAGTTGATTTTCCATTAACTGAAACACTAAGTATACGTGATTTATCTACATTAAAGTCTAAAAATAAAGGCTGTTCTAAATCTGTTAAATTGACTTCTAAATTTAAAATCGATGCAATAGGAGTCTGCTTATCCTCGGGGATTTTAAAATCAAGGTTGTATATAATATTTTGAACTTGCTGTTTCCTATATTGGGCCAGTTCTAGAGAAATTCCTTTTTCTAGCGCAAGTTCTGTCTTCTTTTCAGAAGTACAAGACAAGATACAAACTACTATAAAAGTGCTCAATAAATATTTAATGGAAATCAAGGATTTAAAATGCATTATCCGACGGTGGTTTTATTTATTAGCGTAAACTAAAAAAGGTTTGCCATTACGGCAAACCTTTTATCATTTCTTTTAGAGTTTTTGACTATAAAAGTGCGTCTAAAGCTTCTGCATAAGCATTTTTAGGAGCAACTCCTACTTGACGACCTACAACCTCTCCATTTTGAAACACTAATACTGTAGGTATATTTCTTACACCATATTTAGCTGCAAATTCTTGGTTTGCATCAACATCTACTTTACCTACAACAGCTTTACCGTCATATTCAGTACTAATTTCATCAATGATTGGTCCAACCATACGACATGGCCCACACCAAGCTGCCCAGAAATCAACCATTACTGGTTTGTCACTGTTTAATACTGCTTCTTCAAATGTTGCGTCTGTTATTTCTAATGCCATAATATTTATTCTTTTAATTGTATTCTACTTTGTTTTAATATACAATATTAGTCAAAAAAAAGTCTAAACCTTACAATCTAAGTATTGGATTTGACTATGGTTGTATTGGTTAGATTTATCAATTTAGTTTATACTTTACTTCTTTATCATCAAGAGCATAAAGTAATTCTTGAGAAATTTTAATCTTTTGTTTTCTACTAATCATCTGTAATTTCAATTTCTCTTTATTATCATAAACCAAAAAGTTGAGAGTATTATTACCATCATGCATTCCTAATAAATCTTGGAGATCTGTAATTTTATCTTTTTCTAAATCTTCTATATTAACTTGTATAGATAACTTTTTAGCATAAGTATCCATAACATCATGCAATAACTGAAAGTTGTTAAACTGTATTCTAGGCTCTCCTTTTTTACCTGTATCTCTATTTACCCAACCTTCTTTTATAAATGCACGAACGTAAACAAAAGAATTTTGAACCAAGAAATGTCTATACTTTAAATAATCTTCACCAAAAATTCTAAAATCAAAACTATCTGTATAATCTTCTATAGTAAACATAGCCCAACCTTTACCTTGTTTACTTATACGATGTTGAATTTCTGTAACAACTCCTCCAAATGTGATTTCGCGATTTAGAACACTTTCTAAATCATTAAATACACTTATATTTCCATTACAGAAGGTTTGCATTTCTATTTTAAAATCATCTAATGGATGCCCTGAGATATAAATACCAACGACTTCTTTTTCACGAGATAGTTTTTCCATCGTTCCCCAATCTTCACATGGCGGCACATTAGGCTCCGAAATTTGCACATCACTTGCCGCACCAAACAAACTTACTTGCGCTGAGTTTTCGTTCTCTTGGTGTTTGGCTCCATACTTTACCGCTTTTTCTAAAAAGGTAATACCATCACCATCGTGCGCAAAATATTGTGCACGATGCGTATCTGTAAAACAATCAAATCCACCTGCATTAGCTAATCCTTCAAATGCCTTTTTATTAGCAGCACGCAAATCTATACGTTTCGCCAAATCAAAAATCGATTTGTAATTTCCGCCTTCTTTTCGACCTTCGACAATCGTCATAACTGCTCCATGACCAACACCTTTAATTGCTCCCATTCCAAAACGGACGGCATTATCCTTATTTACCGAAAATTTGTAATAACTCTCGTTAACGTCTGGTCCTAATACGGGTAAACGCATTCGTTTACATTCTTCCATAAAGAAGGTGACAGATTTAATGTCATTCATGTTATTAGACAATACGGCTGCCATATATTCTGCAGGATAATGTGCTTTTAAATAAGCCGTTTGGTAGGCAATCCAAGCATAACAGGTTGAGTGCGATTTATTAAAGGCATAACTTGCAAAGGCTTCCCAATCTTTCCAGATTTTTTCCAATTTTTTAGCATCTAATCCTTTTGCACTCGCTTGTTCAATAAACTTTGGTTTCATTTTATCCAAAACCGCAATCTGCTTTTTACCCATAGCTTTTCTCAAGACATCAGCTTCACCTTTAGTGAAATCTGCCAATTTCTGAGACAACAACATTACTTGCTCTTGGTAAACCGTAATACCATAAGTTTCCTTAAGGTACTCCTCCATTTCTGGTAAATCGTATTCAATCTCTTCATCACCATGCTTACGCGCAATAAAGCTTGGAATGTACTCCATAGGACCAGGACGATAGAGTGCATTCATGGCAATTAAATCATCAAAAACCGTAGGTTTAAGATTCTTCATGTGTTTTTGCATGCCTGGAGATTCATACTGAAAGATCCCAACGGTTTCACCACGTTGGAAAAGAGCATAAGTCTCTTCATCGTCTAACGGAAAGTTATCAGGATCTAAAAGAATATCATGTTTTGCTTTTACAATTTTAACTGTATCCTTAATTAAGGTTAAGGTTTTCAGCCCCAAGAAATCCATCTTCAACAAACCTGCGTCTTCAACAACAGAGTTGTCAAATTGGGTAACATATAAATCGGAATCTTTAGCCAAGGCTACAGGCACATAATTGGTAATATCACTTGGTGTAATGATAACACCACAAGCATGAATACCTGTATTACGAACTGAGCCTTCTAATACTCTTGCCTGATTTACGGTTTCGGCTTGTAAATCTTCACCATCTGAAATATTAAGAAGTTCATTTACTTTTTCTAAATCTTCAGCTCTAAATTTCTTCGCTAAGTCTTTTTCTGAAAGTCCAAATATCTTTCCGAGCTTGGACATGGTAGGAATTAACTTAGAAATACGATCTGCATCACCTAAAGGCAAATCTAAAACTCTGGCTGTATCTCTAATCGAAGATTTCGCAGCCATCGTTCCATAAGTGATGATCTGTGCTACTTGATTAGAGCCATATTTGTCAATCACATAATCCATTACACGACCACGACCTTCATCATCAAAATCGATATCGATATCTGGCATACTTACACGATCCGGATTTAAGAAACGCTCAAAAAGTAAATCGTATTTAATTGGGTCTATATTGGTAATCCATAAACAATAAGCCACTACAGAACCTGCTGCAGAACCACGACCAGGACCAACGGAAACGTCCATATTTCTGGCTTCGCGAATAAAATCTTCTACAATTAAGAAATAACCAGGATAACCTGTATTTTCAATAACACTCAATTCAAAATCGAGACGTTCTTTTATTTCCGGTGTAATGTCTCCGTAGCGTTTTTTCGCTCCTTCGTATGTGAGATGTTTTAAATAAGCATTTTCACCACGTTTACCTCCATCAGCTTCGTCATCTTCATGCTTGAATTCATTTGGAATATCGAAAGCAGGTAATAATACATCACGAGCTAATTCGTAAGGTTCAATTTTATCGACTACGTCTTGCACATTCACTATCGCTTCTGGCACGTCTCTAAACAGTGCTTTCATCTCTTCCGAAGACTTAAAATAGTATTCTTGATTTGGTAGTCCGTAACGATAACCACGACCACGACCAATAGGAGTCGCTTGCTTTTCTCCGTCTTTTACACAGAGTAAAATATCGTGCGCATTAGCATTTTCTTGTTCTACATAATAGGTATTATTAGTTGCAACCAATTTAACATCATGCTTTTTTGCAAATTGAATCAATACAGGATTGACACGATTTTCATCTTCCTGATTATGGCGCATTAATTCAAGATATAAATCCTCTTGAAAAGTGGCTTTCCACCACAATAAAGCTTCTTCAGCTTGATTCTCACCAACATTTAAAACCTTACTTGGCACTTCGCCATATAAGTTTCCTGTTAAGCAAATAAGATCTTCTTTATATTGTTCTATGAGTTTTCTATCTATCCTTGGCACATAATAAAACCCATCTGTAAACGCCGCAGAAGATAACTTCGCTAAATTGTGATAGCCCTTTTTATTCTTAGCCATTAACACAACTTGATAACCATTATCTTTTCTGGTTTTATCTGCATGATTTTCACATACAAAAAACTCACAACCAATAATTGGTTTTATAAGTTTCCCTTTCTTTTCTTCTCCGTTTTCTTCAGCTTCAGCATGTTGTGCTTTCACACCTTTATTATGATTACCAACAGCACTAACAAAATGAAAAGCACCCATCATATTACCATGATCTGTTAAAGCTACGGCTGGCATGTTTTCATTAGCTGCTGCTGTTACTAAGTCTTTAATACTGATGGTAGACTGAAGAATGGAAAACTGTGAGTGATTATGCAAATGCACAAAATCTACATCAGCTAACTTTGAAACTGCTTCTTTATTGGTTTCCGTAGGAACAGCTTCTGCTTGTTCTTTTTGAAGTCGTTCATTAATCTTTGCACTTTCTCGCTTTAGATTAACATGTTTTAATCCAATAAGCTGAATTGTATCTGGATTCCCTTGAGAAAACTTCTGAAAATAATCGGGCTGTACATCGAGTTGCTCTTTGGTGTATTGCTCGCGTCGCACCAATTCAAAAAAGCAACGGGTTGTTGCCTCTACATCTGCTGTCGCATTATGTGCTTCAGAAAAAGGCTTATTAAATAGAAATTGATGTAACTCAGTTAGGGTCGGTAACTTAAATTTCCCATAACGTCCACCAGGAATTTGACACAAACTTGCCGTATGTTCTGTACAGGTATCTAAAACAGGTAATTCTTGTAAAGGATTAGCAACATCTTCCCGAACAAACTCCGCTCCCATAATATTTAAATCGAACTTTACATTTTGCCCAACAACAAACTTTGTTTTTGATAAAGCCTCATTAAATTTTTCTAATACCTCGGCTAAAGGTACTCCTTGTTCTTGCGCTAATTCCGTAGATATACCATGAATTTTTTCGGCATCATACGGTATATTAAATCCTTCTGGTTGAATTAAATAATCTTGATGATCAATACAAACACCCATATCATCATGTAATTGCCATGCAATTTGTATGGCTCTCGGCCAATTATCTACATCTGTAATTGGTGCGTTAAAACGTTTAGGTAAACCCGTAGTTTCGGTATCGAAAATTAAGTACATTATGCTTAGTTAGATTTAAAAAATCAGAACTTTAAAAATAAACAATTAGTCTACTTTTTTAAAATGAAGTTATAAACAGTTGTAAACAAAAAAACCACGCAAAATGCATGGCTTTATAATTGTAAATTTTTAATATTTTAATCCTCAATGGCTTCTAAACCTCCATCTAAAGATATTCTAAAAAACACACCATTAATAAAATTAACCGATTGTAAACCATCTTCTGAAAAAGCTGTAAATCTAAAAGTACCTGTTACACGCATAGGAGAAGAATTATCAAGGCTCTCAACGACTATTTCTCCTTCAGGCGGGAACAATGTAATACTCGGATCTGGAAGATTAGCAGTAGAAAACACTGTACCAATTGCATCTCTAAAAATAGCTGCGGATTCACTTTCTGGACCTAAAGTATAAACTCCACGTCGATCATCAGACGGAATTAATTGCAAAACCTCTATACCATCTCGGCCTTCAAATAAAAATTTGCCAAAATCTATATCTGCCGCAAAAAAGTCTGCTTTCCAAGTGACTCCTTCTCTATTAGCCTGAAATGCTGGGTTATTAAACTCAATGGTGTCCGAACAACCTAAACATAATAATACAACAACGATTATTAGAAGTATGTTTTTTCTCATGATATATTTTATTATTTAGAAATTAGGATAATAATTAGCCATGAATTAACTAACTATCTTTCAATCTGGATAATCCCATTAGTTAAGGCTACCTCAGGTAATTGTGGCATTGAAGCATCAAATTCGTTTGCTAATCCTCCTGAAAAGACACCTGTTAATCCAGTAGAATTATTTAAAGATATTGTCGATGTAAATTCTCCTAAAGGACTCATTGGTGAAGGAATAAAATTAATCCCGTCCATATTAAGTATAAAATCTCCTATAAAATCTGTTCCGACTAAGTTTTCTGCTATTCTAAAAGAAATCCAATCGTCTGAATTATTGTCTTCTAATCTATAGTTTAAAGCATTTTCGACTAAATCAATAGTCACATTATCATCGAACACCCTAGATACACCATCAACATTAACAGAAACAAATTGAACAATAACTGGTAAATCATCATTATTATCATCATCACTCCCACAACTAAAAATTAAAAATGACAAAAAAACTAAAAACAATACATTCTTCATAAAGATAAATTTAAAGGTTGTATCAAATATATAATAAATTCTAAATTAAAGTCTTTACTATTAAAACGAAAAAAATATATTATATTTGCGCCCTCATTAATAACAGAGGTCGAGAACCTCACTAATTAATTATTATGCCTGTAAAAATTAGATTACAAAGACACGGTAAAAAAGGAAAACCTTTCTACTGGATCGTAGCAGCGGATTCTCGCGCTAAAAGAGATGGTAAATTCTTAGAAAAATTAGGAACTTACAATCCAAACACTAATCCTGCAACTGTTGATTTAAATGTAGACGGAGCTGTACAATGGTTACAGAACGGTGCACAACCAACAGATACTGCAAAAGCTATTTTATCTTACAAAGGAGCGATGTTAAAAAATCACTTAGTTGGTGGAGTTAGAAAAGGTGCTTTAACTGAAGAACAAGCAGAAGCTAAATTCAATGCTTGGGCTGAAGAAAAAGCAGCTAAAATTCAAGCAAAAACTGATGGCTTATCTAAAGCTGATGCAGATGCTAGAACTAAAGCTTTAAAAGCTGAAAAAGCTATTAATGAAGCACGTATTGCTGCAGCTGCTCCAGTAGCTGAAGAAACTGAAGCTTCAAACGAAGAAGAATAAAAAATTAATTTTTATACTTTTAATCCCGACGATAATCTGTCGGGATTTTTTTTGATTAGTATTTTCGTGTGATACTGAAACAACAAATGCAAGATTTGTTTTGAAAAAAGAAGACTGTTTTTATTTAGGGAAAATTGTAAAGAAATATAGCTTTAAAGGAGAGTTATTGGCTAAGTTAGATACTGACGAGCCTGATTTATACGACAACTTAGATGCTATATTTTTAGATTTAAGAGGTAATCTCGTTCCTTTTTTTATAGAAGCTTCTCAGCTACATAAGTCTGATTTATTGCGTCTTAAATTTGAAGATGTAGATACTGAAGCTGACGCAGATGCGCTTATAAAAACAGAATTGTACTTACCACTTAAACTACTTCCTAAATTAGAAGGTAATAAGTTTTATTTTCATGAAGTTATTGGTTTTGTTATCGAAGACAAAAATTATGGAACCGTCGGCACACTTTCTGGGATTAATGATTCTACCGCGCAATCACTCTTTGAAATAAATAAAAATGGTGTTGAAATTTTAATTCCTATGAATGATGAATTCATCGTTAAAGTTGATCGCGATAATAAGACAATCATTGTAGAAACGCCAGAAGGTTTAATTGATTTGTATATAAGCCCATCCTAAATCCTTCCCAAAAGGAAGGACTTTCTAATAATCATGGATAAACCTTTTCAATTTAAACAATTCCAAGTAAGTCAAAATAGATGCGCTATGAAAATTGGTACCGATGCTGTTTTACTTGGTGCTTGGACTTCACTTAAAAACAATCTGTTTTCTGCTTTAGATATTGGTGCAGGGACTGGCGTTTTAGCTTTAATTTTAGCACAGCGAAGCGCTATTGAAACTATAGATGCTTTAGAGATCGATACTGATGCTTACGAGCAATGCTCAGAAAATTTCGAAAACTCTCCATGGGCTGACCGTTTATTCTGTTACCATGCTTCATTATTAGAATTTGCAGAAGAGATTGATGACAACTATGATCTAGTCATTTGTAATCCTCCATTCTATTCTGAAGATTATAAAACAAATAATGCTTCAAGAGATCTTGCACGTTTTAACGATGCTATGCCATTTGAACACTTAATATATGCTGTGAGCAAATTACTCTCAGCAGACGGTGTTTTCTCAGTTATTATTCCACATAAAGAAGAAGCTTCTTTTATTGATTTAGCCTTAAAAGTTGGTTTATTTCCTAATCGAATACTACATGTTAAAGGAAACCCTGAATCCGAAATCAAGCGAAGCTTATTAGAATTTTCATTTCATAAAACTGAAATTAACAAAACAAAATTAGTTATTGAAACGTCTCGCCATCAATACACTGAAGCTTATATAAATTTAACTAAGGCTTTTTATTTGAAAATGTAATTTTCATTGAGCAATACAATCGTTTTTGTACTTTTGTTTTGTATACAAAAACAAAACAAATGAAGCCAGATTTATTTGAAGCTCCAGATTATTATAATCTTGATGAGCTTTTAACAGACGAACATAAATTAGTACGTGATGCTGCTAGAGAATGGGTAAAACGTGATGTTTCTCCCATTATTGAAGATTATGCTCAAAAAGCAGAATTCCCAACTCAAATTGTAAACGGACTAGCTGAAATTGGCGCTTTTGGCCCATACATACCTGAAGAATATGGTGGTGCTGGATTAGATCAAATTTCTTATGGTTTAATTATGCAAGAAATTGAACGTGGAGATTCTGGTGTACGAAGTACAGCTTCTGTTCAATCCTCTTTAGTGATGTACCCGATTTGGAAATATGGCAACGAAGATCAACGTAAAAAATATTTACCAAAATTAGCTTCAGGAGAATGGATGGGATGTTTTGGACTTACCGAACCTGATCATGGTTCTAATCCTGGTGGTATGGTTACTAATTTTAAAGATATGGGAGATCATTATCTTTTAAATGGTGCTAAAATGTGGATTTCTAATGCTCCATTTGCACAAGTTGCTGTTGTTTGGGCAAAGAATGAAGAAGGTCGTATACACGGATTAATTGTTGAGCGTGGTATGGAAGGGTTTTCAACTCCTGAAACTCACAACAAATGGTCACTTAGAGCATCAGCTACTGGAGAACTTATTTTTGATAATGTAAAAGTACCTAAAGAGAATTTATTACCTAATAAATCTGGTTTAGGTGCGCCACTTGGGTGCTTAGATTCTGCACGTTTTGGTATTGCTTGGGGAGCTATTGGAGCAGCAATGGATTGTTACGATACCGCACTTAGATATAGTAAAGAACGTTTACAGTTTGGCAAACCGATTGGGCAGTTTCAATTGCAACAAAAAAAATTAGCTGAAATGATTACAGAAATTACTAAAGCACAATTATTAGCATGGAAACTTGGCGTCATGCGAAATAATGGCACAGCAACTTCAGCTCAAATTTCTATGGCAAAACGTAATAATGTAGATATGGCAATTAATATTGCGAGAGAAGCTCGACAAATGCTAGGTGGTATGGGTATTTCTGGAGAATATTCTATTATGCGTCATTCTATGAATCTTGAAAGTGTAATTACTTATGAAGGCACGCACGATATTCATCTCTTAATTACAGGACTTGATGTTACTGGTCTAAACGCTTTTAAATAAGTTTAAAAATTTAGTTTATAAAAAATGCTTCTAATTTAGGAAGCATTTTTTGTTTACATTTACTCTATGTCTTCAAAAACCAGATTAGATCGTGCATATAAAAACGCAAAACGAATTGCGTTTGATGATACTTCTAAATTTATATTATTTAGTGATTGCCATCGTGGCGATAATAGTTTTGCTGACGATTTTGCAAATAATAGAAATATTTACTTCCATGCTCTTAAACATTACTACAATGAGGGTTTTGAGTATTGTGAATTGGGCGATGGAGATGAGTTATGGGAAAATATAACCTTTCAATCTATTTTTTATGCCCATAAAAATGTATACATGCTAATGAAGCAGTTTCATGATGAAGAGCGCTTGCACATGATCTGGGGAAACCATGATATGGTATACAGAAATGAGAATTATATTCGCAAACACCTCAACACCTATTTTGATCCAAAAACTGGTGAAAACAAAGATTTATTTTGCGATATTGAATACCATGAAGGCATAATTTTAGAACATAAAGACACTAAGCAAGAGTTGTTTTTAGCACATGGTCACCAGGCAGATTGGTGGAACTATTTGTTCTGGAAGTGGAGTCGTTTTATGGTACGTATACTTTGGAAGCCTCTAAATGTTATGGGTATTGCAGACCCAACTAGCCCTGCAAAAAACTATAAAGAGTTGATTAAAATAGAACGTCGTATTAAAAAGTGGATTTCAAATAACAATAATTTAATAACTGTAATTGGCCACACACATCGCCCTCGTTTTCCTAAACCTAACGATATTCCATTTTTTAATGATGGTAGTTGCGTACATCCGCGAAGTATTACTGGTATAGAAATAGAACATGGCAAAATTTCGTTGATTAAATGGCATATAGATTCATCTGAAGATGGTTCTTTAAGGATTGTTAAAACGTTATTAGAAGGTCCTCAAAAATTATTAGAATATAAAGTAAACTAAGTATTACACTGAATACATTTTAGAATCTAATTTTGCACATGCAGTTTCTAATTTCATTATTTCAATTTTAGAATTTAGCATGTTATCATTTATGTAGAGCATACTTTCACCTAATTCTTTATTATATGATTTATCAACCAATTTAAAGTAAATACTTCCGCAATCAGATGTCTTTTTTATATATGATGAAGCTAATTCAGAAATTTTTCTGATTATTTTTATGAGATAGTAGCAATCATATTTAGATTTTTGACGACTACTAATAAATTCTATCTGTGAATTTAGTTTTAATAGTATTCTAAAATCACCAGATTTTTCTTGATATATTTTGAAAAGTGCCATTATATTATATAAGACACACTAATATTAAAGAAGTCACTCTCTTGTGGCTAAGTTTTTAACTTTCTGGTGCAATTTCAATCTTTAGACCTTCCATTTCTGGTGTCATTTGGATTTGACAACCTAAACGGGAATTGTCTTTTACATAAAATGCCTCAGACAACATGGCTTCCTCATCATCTTGCAGTACCGGCAACTCATTTTCACTCAAAACATAACATTGACAAGAGGCACACATTGCCATACCTCCACAAACACCAATAGTCCCTTCTGGAGCTAACTCATAAGATCGAATTATTTCCATTAAATTCATATTCATATCGGTTGGAGCTTCAACTTTATGAATTACACCATCACGATCGATTATTGTTATGTTTATGTCAGTTTTACTCATATTTAAGATGTTTCGACAAGCTCAGCATAACATCCATTTATATATTGCGTTTACTCAATTGCTTTTACCACTGCCTTAGGAGCTTCTTTACGTGTACCGTCAAAACCATCAATACCACTAACCGTTGTATATTTTAATACGTAACGTTTTCCTGGGTTAATAATTTGATAGGCTGCTTGGCACATTAATGTTGCTTCATGAAATCCACAAAGAATTAACTTTAATTTCCCTGGGTATGTATTAACATCTCCAATAGCAAAAATTCCTGGAATATTAGTTTGATAATCTAACGCATTATTAACTTTAATCGCATTTTTTTCTATCTCTAAACCCCAATTGGCAATAGGACCTAGTTTTGGTGACAACCCAAATAATGGAATAAAATGATCCGTTTCTACAATTATTGGATTTTCATCTTTCTTTGTAACCTCTATGCCTTTAACTTTATCATCACCAATTATAGCTGTAACCTCTGCTGGTGTAATTAAATTAATCTTACCTGCATTTTTTAGTTCTTGAACTTTTTCAACAGAATCTAAATGTCCTCTAAATTCATTTCTTCTATGAATTAATGTTACCTCAGATGCTACATCACTTAAAAAGATACTCCAATCTAACGCTGAATCTCCTCCTCCTGCAATAACTACTCTTTTATCTCTATATAGTTCTGGATCTTTAATAATGTATTCTACTCCTTTATCTTCAAAATTCGTTATATTTTCCAGCAATGGTTTTCTTGGCTCAAAACTTCCCAAACCTCCAGCAATAGCAACAACTGGCGCTTTATGTTTAGTGCCTTTATTAGTCGTTATTATAAAACTACCATCTTCTTGTTTATCAATAGTCTCAGCTCGTTCTCCAAGCGTAAAACCAGGTTCAAACTGCTTGCATTGTTCTAATAACTTATCTGTAAGGTCACCTGCTAAAATTTCGGGATAAGCAGGAATATCATAAATGGGTTTTTTAGGATAAATCTCTGAGCATTGTCCGCCAGGTTGTGGTAAGGCGTCTATTAAATGACATTTAAGTTTTAATAAGCCTGCTTCAAAAACTGTAAATAACCCTGTAGGTCCTGCACCAATTATTAATATATCGGTAGTAATCATATCTGTAAAATTGGGAACAAAATTACTAATGTATTTTTATTAAAAATGCGATGAAAATCACATTAATTATTCTTCTACATTAATTACATTCTCTATTTGCGGAGCATACTTTTTAATGGTCATTTCAACTCCAGATTTTAAGGTCATTTGATTAACGCTACAAGATGTACATGCACCTTCTAATTGTACTTTAACAAACTTATCGTCCTCTATAGATAAAAGAGAGATGTCTCCTCCATCACTTTGTAAAAATGGACGAATCTCTTCTAAAGCTTTTTCTACATTTAGTCTAATCTCTTCTGAACTCATCTTGTTAATTATTTTTTAACAGCAGAACATCCTGCCATTGTTGTAATCTTTATTGCTTCAGTTGCTGGTAAATCTTTATTTCTATCTACTACTTGTTGTACAACATCTCTAGTAATTTCATCAAAAGCATTTTCTATAGCATTATCTATTTGTAATGCTGCTGGCCTTCCTACATCTCCTGCCTCTCTAATACTTTGTACTAATGGAACTTCACCTAAAAACGGTACTTCTAAATCTTCAGCTAAATGCTTAGCTCCTTCTTTTCCGAAAATATAGTATTTATTATTAGGTAATTCTTCTGGAGTAAAATACGCCATATTTTCTATTATTCCCAAAACTGGTACATTAATACTCTCTTGTTCAAACATGGCTACGCCTTTTCTTGCATCAGCTAAAGCTACGTTTTGAGGAGTACTTACAACTACAGCGCCAGTAATTGGTAATGCCTGCATAATACTTAAATGTATATCTCCTGTTCCTGGAGGCAAATCTAATAATAAGAAATCTAATTCTCCCCAAGCTGCATCAAATATCATCTGGTTTAAAGCTTTTGATGCCATAGGACCTCGCCATATTACAGCTTGATCTGGTTTAGTAAAAAAGCCTATAGATAATAATTTAACTCCATAATTTTCTACAGGTTTCATTTTAGATTTTCCATCAATAGTTACAGATAATGGTCGCTCTGAAGCCACATCGAACATAATAGGCATTGAAGGCCCATAAATATCTGCATCTAAAACACCAACATTAAAACCCATTTTAGCTAAAGTTACTGCCAAATTTGCTGTAACTGTTGACTTCCCTACACCTCCTTTCCCTGAGGCTACAGCAACAATATTTTTAATACCAGGAATTGCTTTTCCTTTTATCTCATTCTTTGCTGGTGCTACAGGAGCATCTACTTTTATATTAACTTTTATTTTTGCTTTTTCGTAAACCTTTCTATGGATGGTTTGTAAAATTTCAACTTCTGTTTTTTTACGTGCTTGTAGACTTGGATTTTTTATAGTTATATCTACAATCACTTCATCTGCAAAAGTTACAACATTAGTTACTGCACCACTATCCACCATATTTTCTCCTTCACCAGGAGCTGTTATCGTTTTTAGGGCATTATATATATCTTGTTTATTTAACTTCATATATGTTTCGGTAAAAAGGAATTTCTTTATTAAGATTAATTCTAAATGCAAAGATACTGCGAAATGTTTAGATATTTGTTAATGAAAATAAAATGAAATTACATGAATTTTATATGATGATAGCAGCTATATATGAGATGATAATTCTTTGGAAGGATCCCAATAAATTGATTCTAAATTTTGAATTTGATTATCTACAACTTCTATGCCTTCACTCTCTAAAAGTTGCTGCATAAGGTTAGTCCCTTCAAAATGATGTTTGCCTGTTAGCAATCCTTTTCTATTTACAACACGATGTGCAGGTACATCTTTTCCAAATGACCCATTCATTGCATAACCAACAATACGCGCACTTTTTGCAGCTCCTAAATATTTAGCAATTGCACCATAACTCGTAACTCGTCCGTAAGGAATAAGCTTAGCTACTTCGTAAACACGATCAAAAAAACCTAGAGTTTCTGGTTTCATTAGAGTTCCATTAAAATATTAATAAGTGTAATTAAAGCAACTATGCCTGTTACAGATCCTATGATATAATTCATGTTCTTTTGAGACGTAAATGCTTTGTCTTTTATTTTATCAAAGAAGAAGATATAGACATAGAGCATCACAAAAGTACCCATTGATGCACCCGTTACATATGTTATAATACTTAAACGTTCAAAATCCATAACACCAAAAGATGCTAGTGTAATGGTCATATAAGCTTGATATGGAATAGGAAATACATTTAACACCGAAAGAAACATACCATTAAAAAATCGGCTGTGTTTACTTTTAATTTCAGCCTCTATTTTTGGCTCAGTTTCTTTGGAAGCCAATAGAAAAAAATAAATAGTTATTAGTACAAATATTACAAATGCAACGCGCTGAAGGATCTCCACTATATCTGGACGATTACTTAAATAACGTGCAAAAATAGCTGCAATATATGTTTGTACAAATACTACCAAACAAACACCGGTAGAGAACATTATACCTCTACCAGCTCCTTCTCTAAGGCTAATTTTAGCAGCAGTCATATTGAGTAATCCTGGCGGTATAACACCTACCAATGCCACAATTAAGCCTAAAAAAAAGATAACAGTAATACTCAAGTTTTAGTTGATTTTAAATCGAATATACGTAATTGCTTTGTTATGTTCTAAATATTGGTTTTCATAAAAGGTTTGTATCTCTGTAACTTCCTCTGGGCTACCTTCTAATTTGTATACATTATGGTTGGCATATAGCACTTCATGGTTGGCGCCATGTAACAATCCTAGAGTATAACCATGCATAAACTCACTATCCGTTTTAAGGTGCATTATTCCTTCTTTTTTAAGAATCTTTTTATAGCGTTCTATAAATTGAAGGTTGGTCATTCTATGTTTGGTACGCTTATATTTAATTTGAGGATCTGGAAATGTAATCCAAATTTCATCTACTTCATTTTCATCAAATATATACTCTACCAATTCAATTTGTGTTCTTATAAAACTTGCATTAGGTATCTGTTCTTCTATAGCGGTTTTTGCTCCTCTCCAAAAACGCGCACCTTTAATATCTATACCTATAAAATTTTTATTTGGATACCGTTTGGCTAATTCTACAGTATATTCTCCTTTACCACAACCTAATTCTAATACTATTGGGTTATCATTTTTAAAAACACTTTTGTTCCATTGCCCTTTATATTGATATCTGGCATTGACCAATTCGTCTCTAGTTGGCTGATATACATTTGAAAATGTTTCGTTTTCCTTAAAGCGTTTTAATTTGTTTTTGCTACCCACAATAATTTAATCTTTCGGCAAAATTAAGGAAACATTTTAGGATTATCTTTGCCTATAATTGGGATTTTAAAATTTACCTTATTTTAACTTTAATTATAACCCAATACTATTAGATGTCTGAGTTTGTAGCTTACTCTATAAAACAAAAAAAACGAATTTTAGTCGCCCCATTACATTGGGGATTGGGGCATGCAACGCGCTGTATACCAATAATAAAAGCTCTTATCGATAATGAGTTTGAACCTATTATTGCTTCAGATGGCGTTGCTTTATCACTTTTAAAAAAAGAGTTTCCTAATCTAGAAACTTTAGAATTACCTTCTTATAACATATCGTATCCTAAAAAAGGAAATCAAATTAAGCTTAAACTTCTAAAAAATTCATTTCATATTTTAAAAACCATTAAAAAGGAAAGACGTTTCATTGAAAAATATATAGAGAGTACTAAAGTTGATGGTATTATTTCTGACAATCGTTTTGGTATACGACATAAATCTGTTCCTTCTGTTTTTATAACACATCAGCTTAAAGTATTGAGTGGTAATACCACTTGGTTAAGCAGCAAAATTCATCAATCTATTATTGAAAAATTTGATGAATGCTGGGTACCTGACCATAAAGGAAGTTATAATTTAAGTGGTGATTTAGGACATACACAAACTAAGAATCTTAATGTTAAATATATTGGTTCTTTAAGTCGGTTACAAAAACAAAACATTAAAAACGCATATGATATTATGGTTTTGCTTTCTGGCCCAGAACCTCAACGTACAACTCTAGAGAAAAAGCTCATTCATGAATTAACACATAAAGAAGTATCTGTTATATTTATTAAAGGTGTTATTGAAGCAGATCAATACCGTAAAGAAATTAACAACATTACATTTTATAATTTTATGACCACTGACGAATTAGAAACCGCTATAAATAATAGTGCTATTATACTAGCTCGATCTGGTTATACAACCATTATGGATTTATCTAAACTTGAAAAAAAAGCATTTTTCATTCCAACACCAGGACAGTTTGAACAAATTTATTTGGCAAAAAAATTAATGAAAGATAAGATTGCTCCATTTTGTCACCAAGATGAATTTACTTTAGACCAATTAAAATCTATAGATAACTATAACGGTTTTACTAAAATAAATTATAAATTAGATTATAAAGATTTATTTAGCCTTTTCTAAAGTAAAAGAAAACTCACTACCCACTTCGAGTTCGCTTTCTACATAGATACGCTCTTTATGCGCTTCTATAATATGTTTTACAATTGAAAGTCCCAGGCCCGAGCCTCCTTGTCTACGAGAGCCACTTTTATCTACTCTATAGAAACGTTCAAATAAGCGTGGTAGATGTTCTTCATCAATACCTTCGCCATTATCTGTAACTCTGACAATAACTTTATTTTTTATTAAGTTTTCTATACTAACTTCTATCGTTCCATTTTGGTGTCCATATTTAATAGAGTTAACAACAAGATTTGTTAATACTTGCTGAATACGTTCTTTATCTGCCTTGACGTAAATTGGTTTCTGGTATTCTGTATCAAAGGTGAATGTAATTTTACTTTTGGCTGCTTTCATTTCAAAAAGATCAAATACATTTTGAACTAATTCTACTATATCAAAAACTTCAATATTTAAACTAAGATCGCCAACTTCTAACTTAGTTATCATATCTAAATCTTTAATGATATAACTTAATCGTTCTACTCCTTTACTTGCTCTATTTAAATATTTATTTCTAAGATTTTCATCTTCCATTGCTCCATCTAGCAAAGTCTCTATATAACCTTGAATTGTAAACAGTGGAGTTTTTAACTCATGTGAAACATTACCCAAATATTCTTTTCTATATTCTTCTCTTACTTTAAGTGTTTCAATCTCTATCTTTTTATTTTTAGCATACTCGTCTATTTGCTGAGTTAACGTTTTCATATCAGTAGTGATATGTTTTTGACGTAAATCTGAAGATTCTAAGAGTGTAAGATCATCATATATTCTTTTTACTCTTCTATAAATAAAATACTCTACACGGAACTGAATAACTATAAAACAAGTAATATAACAAGCAATAGGAAATATAACAAACTCCCAATCTAAGGTGTGAAAAACGTATAAAAAGACACTCATTAATGTAGACGCTATTAGCGTTACATATAATGCCGTTTTAAAAGCAAATCGGTAAGATTTTTTAAGATTTCTTTGCATTAGTCGACAAACTTGTAACCAACGCCTTTTACAGTTTTAAAAGATTTATCACCTATTTTTTCACGCAGTTTTCTAATATGAACGTCTATGGTTCTACCTCCAACAATAACTTCGTTTCCCCAGACTTTATCTAAAATCTCGTCGCGCTTAAAAACTTTACCAGGCTTGGTTGCTAGTAAAGATAATAATTCAAATTCTTTTCTAGGTAAAACAATTTCTTGGCCTTCATTAATAACTTTATATTCTTCTCTATTAATAACAAGATTTCCTATTTTTAATATGGAGTCAGAAGAATCATTAGTTTCTTTAAGGCGTCTTAACAAAGCCTTGACTTTACTAACCAATACTTTTGGTTTTATTGGTTTAGTAATATAATCATCTGCGCCAGCATCAAAACCTGCAACTTGAGAGTAATCTTCACCTCTAGCTGTTAAAAACGTAATAATAGTATCTCCAACATCTGGCAATTCTCTAATTTTTTCGCAAGCTTCAATACCATCCATTTCTGGCATCATTACATCTAAAATAATTAAATGAGGCTTATGTTTTTTTACTTTATCAATAGCTTTTAATCCATTTTCGGCTGTTATAACTTGATATCCTTCTGAAGACAAATTATAGCCTACAATTTCTAGTATATCGGCTTCATCATCAACTAGTAATATCTTTATATCCTTTTTTTTCAAACCTTGAGGTATTTATTACAATGTAAATATAAAGTATATCTACTTTAATTGCTACTAGGATAAAATTGATAACAATTCGCTAACATAGAAATTACAATTATAAAATCTTTCTTGTATTAAAGTCATATCTATTAATAAATTGTAAAATTGAGTCAAAAATCTAAAAAACAGCTAAGTATATCTAATAATTTCTTATTATATTTATGGTCAACTTTAAAATCAATTAACTATGAAAAAACTTTACTTTTTACTTTTTACTTTTTTAACTACTTCTGTCTCTTTTGGGCAAGATATGCTTATATCTGGGGCTTTTGATGGACCTCTGTCTGGTGGATTACCTAAATTGGTAGAAATATATGTTATCAATGACATAGCTGATTTATCTGTCTATGGTTTTGGATCTGCCAACAATGGTGGCGGAACAGATGGAGAAGAATTAACCTTTGCTGGTTCAGCTAATGCAGGTGATTTCATTTATATTACTTCGGAAGGACCATCTGTAATGACTTATTTTGGAGTTACTGCAGATTATATTGATTCATCCGCAAATATTAATGGAGATGATGCTTTAGAATTATTTTTTAACGGTGCAGTTATAGATACCTTTGGAGATATTAATACTGACGGGACAGGACAGCCATGGGAATATTTAGATGGTGGAGCTTATAGAATAAGTGGAACTGGACCTGATGGCAGCACTTTTGATATTAATAACTGGTTATTTACTGGACCTAATGCTGTTGATGGATGTACCACAAATGCTACTTGTGATGAAGAACTCCCTATTGGTTCATTTTCTACAACTGCTACTGCTTTTATTTCGATTTCATCACCTTCAGACATGGAAGAACTTCCGCCAGGAACTACAAGTGTAGATGTTGTTTTTACTGCAGCAAATTTACAATCTGGTGATGAAGTAAACATATTGGTTTCTACTAATGGAGGTATGGCAATGACTTTTACTAATCAAACCAGTCCATTTACTATTAACTCTACTTCAGATGGGGATACATTTGAAGTTACTGCTGAAATTGTTAACGGCGGAAGTCAAATAGACTTTGAAATTATTGATTTTAGCATTGGATCTGCTACTCAAGTTGCGGATATTGCAACACTTAGGGCTAGTCCCCAGGATGGAACTTTTTATGAATTGACTGGTGAAGTTTTTTTAACTTTTCAACGAGAAAATTTTAGAGGGCAAAAATATATTGAAGACGCCACTGGAGCAGTTTTAATTGATGATGATAATGGTATTATTACTACTTCATATACTGTAGGAGATGGCATTACAGGCATTCTTGGAAGGTTAGGTGAATTTAACGGCACAATACAATTTGTGCCTTCTGTAGATCCTGGAGCTCCAAGTTCTACTGGAAATACAATAACCCCACAATCTGTTTCTTTGTTAGATTTAACCATGAATCCTGAAACTTATGAATCGGAATTAGTTACAGTTACTGCTGTAACTATGGATAATTCTACTCCTACTTTTATTAGCAGTACCGAATATGGAATGACTCAAGGCCCAGATGCTTTTACATTTAGGTCTACTTTTTTTGAAGCTGATTATATTACTCAAGGAGGAGAAGTACCAACTATGCCTACTGATATTACAGGAATTATAAATGAACGTAGTGGTAATGAATATTTTCTCACTGCTAGGAATACAGATGATTTTAGTTTAGCCATAGTTTTATCTAACGATGATTTTAATGTTACTAATTTCTCATTATATCCTAATCCAACTTCTACTGGAGAAGTAACTATATCTACAGTAAATTCTGGAGCAATTTCTATTATGGTTTACGATATTTTAGGAAAACAAGTAAAGAATGAAGCTTTACCGTCTAATGGTCGCTTAAATGTTTCTAGTCTAAAATCTGGAGTTTACATCATGCGTATTACACAAGATAATGCTACGGTGACTAAAAAATTAGTGATTAGGTAATCTTCTTTTCTTATTAATCTATTTAAAAGTGCTACAGTTGTAGCACTTTTTTATTTTTATAATACTTTTGCGTTATTATAATTGGTATGATAAACCCAAATACTATTTTCAATATTTCTAGCGCTTCAGAATTTGAAGCCGCTGCTCTTAATGTTTTTAAATATCAGTTTGAAAATAATCCGGTTTACCGTTCGTTTTGTGATTTATTATACAAACACCCAAGTGATATAACATGTATTGAAGAAATTCCTTTTTTGCCAATTCAATTTTTTAAATCACATATTATTCTTAGTGATAAAAAGCCTATAGAAACTATTTTTTCTAGTTCTGGCACAACAGGAAGTTTAGCTAGCAAACACCACGTTACAGATTTATCTTTATATGAGAAGAGTTATAATAAAAGTTTCAGACATTTTTATGGAGATGTTAAAGATTATGCAGTACTCGCCTTACTGCCTAATTACTTAGAACGTGATGGCTCTTCTTTAGTTTATATGGCTAATGATTTAATCACTCAATCTAATCATCCACAAAGTGGGTTTTATTTAAATAATCTTCAAGCTTTAGCCGAAACATTAAAAATCTTAGAATCTAAAGGACAAAAAACATTATTAATTGGTGTTTCTTTTGCTTTACTAGATTTGATTGAATCTTTTCAATTCAATTTAAAACACACCATTGTTATGGAAACTGGTGGTATGAAAGGAAGGCGAAAAGAAATGATAAGAAGTGAATTACATACCATCTTAAAAAAAGGGTTTGGGGTTAAAAAAATTCATAGTGAGTATGGAATGACAGAACTTTTAAGTCAGGCTTACTCAAAAGGTAACGGTATTTTTAAATGCCCACCATGGCTAAAGATTTTAACACGAGACACAGAAGATGCATTAACAATACAAACTTCAAATAAAACTGGTGGTATAAACATTATTGATTTAGCCAATATAAACTCGTGCTCCTTTATTGCTTCACAAGATTTAGGTAGAGTTTACAATGATTATAGCTTTGAGATCATTGGTCGTTTTGACAACTCTGACATTAGAGGTTGTAACCTAATGGTTTTGTAAGAAAGCTTTTTACAAGCCGACAAATTTATATAAACAACAAATATTATGAGATATTTAATTTTTGCATTTTTTATTGGAGTTTCTAGTATAAATGCACAATCTATTGACTATAATCTAAAAAAAGGATATGTAGCAGAAGGTTACGATGTTGTCGCTTATTTTAATAATGAAGCTATTGAAGGTGATAAAAAATACTCCACAACTCATGATGGTGTAAATTATAAATTTTCATCACAAAATAATTTAGATGCTTTTTTAAAAGCTCCTGAAAAATATATTCCGCAATATGGTGGCTATTGCGCCTATGCTATTGCAGAAAAATCTAAGAAAGTTGGTATTAATCCTAAAACTTTTGAAATCCGAAATGGCAAGCTATACTTATTCTACAACAAATGGGGAACTAATACTTTAGAGCTATGGGAAAAAAATATTTTAAAAGATGTGAAAGGTTATGTAAGTAAGGCCGACTTAAATTGGGAAGCTATAAAAAATTAGCATTTTCTGTGAAAAAGAAAAAGTAATTATAGTTTTAAAGTTGATTGGTTGGTTAAGAGCTTAGGAGAAGTCCTAGGCTCTTTCTCTTTTAAATCAGTTTAATAATGTAAGTGTTCTTTTTACCCTTATTAATAATAATATAACTGTCATTAATAACATCATTAGAAGATAATATATAATCTTCTTTTACCTTTTCTTTATTGACAGCTACTGAATTCTCTTTTAAAGCACGACGTGCTTCACCATTAGAATTTAAAAAATTAGTTTTTGCAGATAATGCAGCAATCATATCTAATCCTTTTGCCAAGTCTTCCTTAGGCAATTCAGCTTGTGGCACTCCTTCAAAGACATCTAAAAATGTACTTTCATCTAAAGTTTTTATATCATCTTTAAACGATTTACTAAACAGAATATTTGATGCTTTTTCTGCATTTTCAAAATCTGCTTTAGAATGCACAAATGTAGTGACTTCTTCAGCCAGGCGTTTTTGTAATACACGTCGGTGTGGTGTTTCATTATGTTCATTAACTAAAGATTCAATAGTCTCTTTATCTAAAAACGTAAAGATTTTAATATACTTTTCGGCATCGGCATCGGTTGTATTTAACCAAAATTGGTAGAACTTATACACAGATGTTTTAGTTGCATCTAACCAAACATTTCCTCCTTCACTTTTCCCAAACTTAGAGCCATCAGCTTTTGTAATCAATGGGCAAGTCATTGCATAGGCTTTAGCTTGCTCGTCACCAACATTCATTCGCCTTACCAATTCTGTACCAGTAGTAATATTTCCCCATTGGTCACTTCCGCCCATTTGTAATTTACAGTCTAAAACTTTATGTAAATGGTAAAAATCGTAACCTTGTATTAATTGATATGTAAACTCAGTAAACGACATGCCTACATTACCTTCTTCGCCAGACAAACGTTTCTTAACAGAATCCTTTGCCATCATATAATTAACCGTAATACGTTTACCTACATCTCTAGCAAAATCGATAAATGAAAAGTCTTTCATCCAATCGTAATTATTAACTAAAACAGGTGCGTTCTCTGTAGTGGCATTAAAATCTAAAAAGCGAGATAATACATTTTTTATTCCTGCTACATTATGTAATAAAGTGGCTTCATCTAATAAATTACGTTCATCACTTTTACCAGATGGATCACCAATCATTCCTGTAGCGCCACCAACAAGAGCTATGGGTTTATGGCCTGCTTTTTCTAGATGTACTAATAAAATTATAGGCACTAAACTTCCTATATGTAAAGTATCAGATGTAGGATCAAAGCCTATATAAGCCGTTGTCATTTCTTTATTTAACTGCGCTTCTGTTCCTGGCATGATATCATGAACCATACCTCTCCATCTTAACTCTTCTACTAATTTATTAGCCATTTCTTTTAAGTTTCAATCTTTAAACTTTAGCAAAGATATGTTTCCATAGTAAAAGAGAAAAGACAATTGTAAAAAAGACTACATTTACTTCGGCTATACCGAGTAACATAGCCTAACGAAATATTGAGTTTATGATTTTAGTTACTGGAGGAACAGGTTTAGTTGGTTCGCATTTGTTATATAAACTTGCTTCTCAAAAAAAGACGATTAGAGCAATCTATAGGAGACCTCATAAATTAGAGACTGTAAAACATGTGTTTTCTTATTACTCTGAAGATTGGGAAACTCTATATAATACTATTGAATGGATTGAAGCTGATATTACTGATATTCCAAAATTAGAAACTGCATTTACTGGAATAACTCACGTATACCATTGCGCTGCTTTTATTTCTTTTGAACCCGATAAATACATAACATTACGTAAAATAAATATAGGAGGCACTGCTAATATTGTAAATTTATGCATTAGTCATGCTATTAAGAAACTATGTTATGTGAGTTCTATCGCTACGATTGGGCGTCATATAAATGAAGAAACTTTAATCACTGAAGAAACGCATTGGAATCCTGAGGAGGATAATAGTGTTTATTCTATTACAAAATATGGTGCTGAATTAGAGGTTTGGCGTGGCACTCAAGAAGGTTTAGACGCTGTTATTGTAAACCCAGGTATAATTATTGGACCTGGTTATTGGAGAGGTGGAGGCAGCGGGAGTTTTTTTCGTCAAATTTATAAAGGCAAAAACTACTACACCAAAGGTACAAGTGGTTATGTCGATGTCTATGATGTTGTTAATGTAATGCAACAACTTATGGATAGCACTATTAAAAATGAAAACTATATTGTTGTTTCAGATAACCTATCTTTCAGATCTTTTAATGAGAAAGTATCTGAAAATTTAAATATTACAAAAAAATCAAAAGAGATAAAGTCTTGGCAACTACAATTGGCTTGGCGTTTAGATTGGTTGAATCATAAACTATTTGGTAAACGAAGAAAATTATCTAAACAGCTTGCAAAAACTATTATTACCAAAACGGTTTATGATAATTCTAAAATTAAAAATGCTTTAGAATTTGAGTTTAGTTCAGTAGATGATTCTATAAAAAAAGTGTCTCAATTGTTTTTAGAGGATCTATAATTTTAAGATTTTATTTTAAGGGTAGCCCTAATACTATCTTCATTTATAATTCTTCCATTTTTTTTCTGCGCAGCTTTTATAGAATCTCTACGTCGATTTGCTTCTTCTTTTTCTTTCTTTTCAATCTCTTCAAACACTTTTCTTTGTGTTGTGATTTTCTCTTTCACTTCTTCGATTATTGTTTTATAAGTTTCTATATCGTGTGCGTAATAATTATTACTTTGTGCAAACTGTAAACTATCTATCTGATATTTTTCTAAAATATATTTTTCTGGAGAAACGCCTTTTACTTCTAATAATTTCTTGTTAAGGCCTTTTGCTGAGTTTACTACAAACATATCAAACAACACATTGGTCATATCCTCTTTTGGGATTAAGTTTTCTGGTTTTTTGGGTTTAATATTAGACTCACAACTTGTTATAAAAACCAATAGAAATATTCCATATATATATTTCATATTTTATCTGTTAAATGTTAAACGTTTTCCGGCTTTTACGTTTTTTACTTTAAAATTCTGATAACATAATTGACCATTGATAAACGTATGTGTAATTCTACTTTTAAATGTATTACCTTCAAATGGAGACCAACCACATTTATACATTATATTCTCTTTATTAACTGTCCACGGATTATTTAAATCTGCTAAAATTAAATCTGCATAATAGCCTTCTTTAATATACCCTCGTTTTTCAACATCAAATAATATGGCCGGATTATGTGCCATCTTTTCTGCAATCTGTTCTAGCGAAATTTTATTTTTATGATATAGTTCTAACAAAGCAACAAAAGCATGTTGTACTAATGGACCGCCAGATGGAGCTTTAGTATAAACGTTATTTTTTTCATCTATAGTATGCGGCGCATGGTCAGTTGCTAACACATCTATTCTTCCATCTAATAAAGCTTTTAATAAGCCATCTCTATCTGATGCTTTTTTTACTGCTGGATTCCATTTTATTAAGGAGCCTTTTTCTTTATAATCTTCTTCTGAAAACCATAAATGATGAATACAAACCTCTGCTGTTATCTTTTTATCTTTTAATGGAATTTTATTAGTAAATAATGCTGTCTCTTTAGCTGTTGAAAGATGAAATACATGCAAACGTGCTCCTGTTTTTTTAGCTAACTCTATAGCTTTAGATGAAGAAATGTAACACGCATCTTCGCTTCTAATTATAGGATGAAACTCCATAGGAATGTCATCTCCATACTGTTCTTTATATTTTGCTAAATTCTTACGTATGGTAGCTTCATCTTCGCAATGCACAGAAATAACCATATCTGTACTTTTAAATATCGTTTCTAAAACTTTTGGATCATCTACTAACATATTTCCTGTAGAAGATCCTAAAAATAGTTTTAACCCAGCTACAGTTTTGGGATCTACTTTTAATATTTCTTCTAAATTATCATTTGTTCCTCCAAACATAAAGGAGTAATTAGCATAAGACGATTTTGACGCTATTTCAAATTTCTCATCTAACTTTTCTACAGTAGTCGTTTGAGGGTTTGTATTAGGCATTTCAATAAACGAAGTAATACCTCCAGCAACGGCGGCTCTAGATTCAGACTCTATATCGGCTTTATGAGTTAATCCTGGTTCTCTAAAATGAACCTGATCATCAATCATTCCTGGAAACAGATATTTGCCTTCGGCATCTATAACATTTATATCTGCAGACTTAACACTAATTGAAGTCTCAATAGCCGAAATTATTTCATTTTCAATAAGTACATCACCTTCAAAAATGACTCCTTCATTAACTATTTTTGCATTTTTTATTAGTGTTTTATTATTCATTCTTTTATTTATTTTTTAAAGAGACTATTTAATTTTAAACTTATAACACCAAAAATGGCTTCAGAAATAATGCCTCCAGACATTTTTGACTTTCCTTTTGTTCTATCTGTAAATATAACGGGTACTTCTACAATACGAAATCCTTTTTTATACGCTTTAAATTTCATTTCAATTTGAAATGCATATCCTATAAATTTAATAGCGTTGAGATTTATTGTTTCTAAAACAGAACGCTTATAACATACAAACCCAGCTGTTGTATCTTGTATTTTCATTCCTGTAATTAACCGAACATACTTAGAAGCTCCATAAGACAACAATACTCTAGACATCGGCCAATTAACCACATTCACTCCTTTAATATAACGTGAACCAATAGCTAAATCTACATTATCCGTTTTACAAGTTTTATACAGTTTATTTAAATCTTCTGGATTATGAGAGAAATCGGCATCCATCTCAAATATATATTGATACTTTTTTTCTAGACACCATTTAAAACCAGAAATATATGCAGTCCCTAAACCGCTTTTTTCTTCTCTTGATAGTAAGAATAAACGTTCTGGATAAATGGCTTGCATTTCTTTAGCCCTTTTACCAGTTCCATCTGGTGAGTTATCATCAACAATTAAAACATCAAACATATTAGGTTGCGCAAAAACAGCATTTATTATTGCTTCAATGTTTTCTATTTCATTATACGTTGGGATGATGACAACAGCATCAGTCATAAATTTCTAATTTTAGCAAAAGTAAAATTTTTAAGTGATAATACAGATTTAATTAACCTTTTGCATTTAATCTGTTGTAGATTCTTTCGCTTTAATTTTTCTTTATAAATTAGCCTTATGATACGTGAGTTTATAACATACGAATGGTTTACTCTACTTTGTATAACTAGTCTATTGTTTGTTACTGCGGCTAAATATTTGTTTGGACTTCGCTTTAATGATTTTCTATTAGTTTTAGGAAATTCAAAATATCTCAAGATATATTCAAAAGAACAAAAATTTATAGATGCTTTTGATGGTTTATTGTTTGCCAACTTTACCATTGGATTAAGTATCTTTATTCATATATCATACTCACATCTTGTCTCTCCAATAACCTTTGATATCTTAAGTTTTTTAAAACTTCTCTTTGCTGTAAGTGCGCTATTTCTTATAAAAGTATTAATAGAACGCTTAATAAGTAGTCTTTTTGAAATTGATGCTATTATTGATAGCTATGTCTTTCAAAAAACAACTTTCAAAAATTTTTCTGGCCTTGTTTTACTTATTGCAAATTTAATTTTACTATTTGGTCTAAATGTTTCTAATATTGCCATATGCGTAGTAATCATCGTTTTTTTATTGATTAATAGCATTGGCTTTATCACTTCTTTTAAGAATTATCAAAAATTAATATTAGCTAATTTTTTCTATTTTTTATTGTATCTTTGCGCACTTGAAATTGGACCTTATATTATTTTGTATAAGGCAATTAAAGATTACTTAGCTTAAAAAAAGTGTTTGTGTATGAAAGTGAAAACGATATTAGTATCACAGCCAGAGCCTAAAATAGAGAACTCTCCTTATTTTGATTTACAAGAGCGTCAAAAAGTAAAAGTTGATTTTAGGCCATTTATTCATGTTGAAGGAGTAGAAGCAAAAGATATTAGACAACAAAAAATTGATTTAAGCAAGTTTACTGCTATTATACTTACGAGTAGAAATTCTGTAGATCACTTTTTTAGAGTTGCCGACGAAATGCGTTTTAAAGTACCAGATTCAATGAAGTACTTTTGTCAATCTGAAGCTGTTGCTTACTATCTACAAAAATATGTTGTTTACAGAAAACGTAAAATATATGTAGGCAAACGTAATTTTGAAGATTTATCTCCATTAATTAAAAAATACAAAGACGAAACATTTTTATTACCTACTACGGATAAAGTAAAACCTATTATACCTAATACATTAGACAAGCTAGAAGTTAATTGGAAGCAATCTACATTCTATAAAACGGTAATCAGTGACTTATCTGATTTAGCTAATGTATATTACGATATATTAGTTTTCTTTAGTCCTTCTGGTATTGAATCATTATTTCATAATTTCCCAGACTTTAAACAAAATAATACACGTATTGCTGTTTTTGGAAACACAACAATTAAAGCTGTTGAATCAAAAGGTTTGAGAGTAGATATTGCTGCGCCAACACCAGAAACACCATCAATGACAATGGCGTTGAAAAAGTATATTAATGAAGTAAATAAAGGAAAGTAAAAGAAGTTATTAGAACATACAATAATATTAAGACCACATTTGAGTCTTAACTATAAAACACCTAATTTTATACACAACAAAAATGCAGTTAAAACACCTTCACTGCATTAATATAAATTTATTATTAATCGTCAACTTATTTTAGGACGACTCATAATGTGTAAAGAACCTATAGGTATATTTGATTCGGGTATTGGCGGTACATCTATCTTTAAAGAGATAAATACCTTATTACCTTACGAGGCAATTATTTATTTAGCAGATAGCAAAAATGCTCCTTATGGTAATAAATCTGCCGAAGATATATTACAGCTTAGCATTAAAAATACCGAGTTACTTATCAATAAAGGCTGTAAAGTTATTGTAGTTGCTTGCAATACGGCTACTACAAATGCTATAGACTATCTTAGAAAAAATTACAACACCCCTTTTATTGGTATTGAACCAGCTATAAAGCCTGCATCTTTAAAAACAACTACAAAATCTATTGGCATACTAGCTACTAAAGGCACTTTAAGTAGCTCTCTGTTTCATGAAACATCTAATTTATATAGTAAAGGGATTACCATTATAGAACGAATAGGCGAAGGCATTGTTCCTCTTATTGAAGCTGGAAAAATAGATTCTGACGAAATGAGAAACTTGCTTTTAACATACACTCAACCTATGCTTGATGCTAATATCGATTATCTAGTATTAGGCTGTACGCATTACCCGTATTTAATTCCGCTTCTTACTAAAATTTTACCACAACATATAAAAATTATAGATTCTGGTTTGGCAGTTGCTAAACAAACTAAGTCAATCTTAGAGCAAGCATGTCTATTAAATAAAGATAGATCTATCCCTAAAATAGAATTATATACAAATAAAGACACTACGATTTTAGAGAACATTTTAAATCATAAATTTAAAGCCACTTTCTTAGACTTCTAAACCGTAAGTTTATGTGTAAAATAGCAACTAATTATAAATGAAGCTCATATTTGTATATAATGCTAAATCGGGTAAATTAAATGCACTTTTAGATGCTGGTCATAAACTGATAAGCCCAAAGACCTATCAGTGCAGTTTATGCACATTAACACATGGCACTTTTTCTGAAAATAAAATTTGGAAAGAATTTAGAACCCAAAGTTCTATTGCTATGGAATTTCTTCATACGGATGAATTTGAAAAAACACATCCGAACAAAAATTTCAGCTACCCAATAATTCTAAAAGATGATAATGGTGTTTTATCAACCTTTATTGATTCTAAAACCTTAAATAGAATTGACGCTCTTGAAGAATTAATAACGCAAATTAATAGCTTATTAATTTCTAAACCAGCTTGAGTATTCTAGATAGTTATTAGCAATTCGATCTATCTGATCTGAAATTAATTCTTGACTAATATCTTTTACCTTCTTTGCTGGCACACCAGCATATATTGTTCCTGACTCAACAATTGTATTTTTAGTTACTACTGCACCAGCGGCAATAATACTATTACTTTCTATAATGCAATCGTCCATAACAATACTTCCCATACCAATAAGCACATTATCATGTATGGTGCAGCCATGTACTATAGCATTATGTCCTATAGAGACATTATTGCCTATGTTAGTTGGTGATTTTTGGTATGTAGCGTGGATCACTGCTCCATCTTGCACATTGACCTTATTTCCCATTTTAATATAATGCACATCGCCTCTGATTACTGCATTAAACCAAACGCTACATTGCTCACCCATTGATACCTCACCAACTATAGTGGCATTTTCGGCAACATAACAATCTTCTGGTATTTGTGGGTATTTACCTTTTACTGGTTTTATTATTGGCATATTATTCCTTTGAAAAAAAGGAATCTCAAAATTGTTAGTTAAGATTCCCTTTTGATTAATTATTTAAGACATAAAAATAAACTTATTCTCAGTATCATTTTATTTAAAATAAGATAACAAATCCGATTTCTTAGAAGCAGATACCATAATTTCTTTGCCATTACTTAATACCACACTACCACCTTTACCTTTTAGGTACTTTACAACTTCATTAACATTAACCAAATAACTTTTATGGACTCTTGCAAAATTAGCATCTACCAATGCTTCTTCAATATATTTTAATGTTTTACTTACCAATTTCTTTTTATTGCTCTTTAAATAAATTTCGGTATAATTATCATCAGCCTTACAATATAATATGTCTTTAGTTTCAATAACTTCAAAACCATCTAATTGCGGAATGGTTATTTTACCTTCTACAATATTAGTTTTAGGAATTAAAACTTCATCCTGTAGAGCTTCTTCTTTTGCTCTAATTTCGGTAACATAATCTACTGCTTTTATAAGTTCATCTATAGAGATAGGTTTCATTAAATAATACGAGGCATGTGCATTTAAGGCTTCTATAGCATAATGGTTGTATGCCGTTACAAATATGGTTTGAAAATCGACATGCCCAACTTTCTCTAATAAATCAAATGCATTACCAAACGGCATTTCTACATCTAAGAACACTACATCTAAATCGTGATTTCTAATTAATATTAAAGCATCTTCAACATTAGCTGCTTCACCTATAATTGAAATACTAGGGCAATATTTAGTTAAATAGTTTCTTAGTATTTCTCTACTTTTTTCTTCGTCTTCTACAAGTATTGCTTTTAATTTCATACTAGTCTTTCTTTAAGGTTACTACAACTTTGGTTCCTGTATCTTCAGAATTTTGATAATCTTCTATTGATACATCTACTTTATCTTTATACATGTCATTTAAAATGGCAACTCGTTTTTTTATGTTACTTAATCCTTTAGAATTGTGTTTCTTTTGATTATCTGTTTTTAAGGTTTTAGATCTTACTCTTCCTACTCCATCATCAATAATGCTAATTATTATCTCATCTTTGCTCCTAGAGGCAATTAAAATTTTCAACAATCCCTTTTCTGTTTTGTAACGTAAGCCATGCCAAACTGCATTTTCTATATAAGGCTGTAATAACATTGGTGGAATTTTAAATTTTTCAACATCTACAGTCTTCTCTACTTCTATAGCGTAATCAAATTTATCTTGAAATCTAAAATGTTCTAGTTTAACATAAAGTTCTAGCAGGTCGATTTCTTTTTGTAAGGGAATAAAATCTTCTTCGCTATTTTCTAAAACAGCTCGCATTAAAAATGAAAAATCAGATAAATATCTATTTGCCGTGCGTTCGTCATTTGTAGCTATAAAACTATTTACAGAATTTAAAGCATTAAAAATAAAATGCGGATTCATCTGACTTCTCAGCGATTTTAAGGCCAATAGATTATTAGCAAGACGCTGTTGTTTTATATATTTATAGGCAAAATAACTTCCTATAAGCAGTAATAATAATCCTCCTGAAAGTGAATAAATAATAATTTGCTGATTACGATTTGTAAGATCGTATCTTATTTGATTGAACTTTCTATCATTCTCTAAGCTTGTAATACGGTTTTGTGTTTCAATAATATTTCTTTGAGAACGCGCCGCTTGGTATATCTCTTGCTCTTTTTTTGTATAAAGTTCGTCTACAGATGCTATATATTCTTGAAATTTTTGTTTTGCTTTATCAAAATCTCCTTTATTTTCATAAACATCTGCAATGCGTCTAAGTGCATTGTTTTTTATAATTAAATCTGCTCTACTATCTGCTTCTTGTATACTCTTTTCAAGGTACGGAATTGCAGAATCGTAATCCTTTTGAAGATAGTACGCATTTCCTATTTTATAATTTTGTTTTTGTGGTGTAATATTACTCTCATTAGATATAAACGAATCCGACTCTATTTCTTTTATATCTTCTACTGCTTGTTTGCGCAATGAAATTTCGTCTGTGTAATTCTTAGCTGTATTATTGAATTCTGCTACTGTTATTTTTTCTTCTAATGCCCTTTTTTTATTTTCTTTTTCTGCCAAACTTAATGAGCTATTAAAAAAACCTTTAGCTTTTATTATATTTCCATCTAAATTATAGGCTTGAGCTATTTTAGAGTTTAAGTCTGTAGTTTTAGAGTTTATTTTATAATCCTTAGCAACTTTTAATCCTTTTTCATATATAGATATAGCAGACTTATAATCTTTTGTTCCTATATAAGTGTCCCCAAAATTTTCATAGTATTCTATCTCTTGGAAATTCGATAAATCTTCTATATTAAAGTTTGAATAAATTTCTAAACTTTCTTGGTAATTTTTATTGTTTTTATATGCTTTTGCTAGTTTTAATTGTGTTTCGTTTATTTTAGAATTCTGAAGACTAATTCGGTAATTACTAATCGCCAAATCAAATTGTTTCCAATGCATATACAAATCTCCTAGTGTTTTATATGCTTCGGCATTTTGATCTTGAGATGTACTTTCATTGAGTGCATCTGCAATAAAATGAATACTCTGTTCTGCGTCAGTTTTGAGATAAAAATTGGCAGAATCTATTAATTTATTAAATGTTTGTATACTTTGCTTAAGCCTTTCCTTACGGGATGGTTTAGGTTGTTCTGGTTCTACTTCTATTACTACACGTTCATCACTTTCTATAGTATAATAAACCGTTTCAAAATCTTTATGTCTTACAACAAGTTCGTCTCCGATTTTAACTTTAATTCTAAAAGAACCATCACTTCCTGTAACGGCATAAGCACCTCCATTAACTTCTATATTAACTAAGTTGATTGGATCGTTTGAGTACTTGTGGTATACAGAACCTCTTACCGTAAAAATAGCACTGCTCTTTTTTTTCAGCTCGCTATTTTGCCCTAACCCTGTATATGAAATACAAAGTAGTATAAAAATTACTATATGTTTGCTAGTTGCTTTCAATGATATAAAATGTATAAACTAGAATAAACATACATACTTTAATTGGTTTCAAAAAATCAAAAAAATCAAAATCCTTATAATATCTTTAAAAATAGGCTATAATACTAAGTCATATATCTCATTTACGCATTGAAATGATAGATTCACGTATTCTTGGTTTTTTTAGAATTAAAATGAAATACAAATAAAAAGCCTCGAATATTTTCGAGGCTTTAATTATTAGTTTATTGCAGGGCAATCGCAATCATATTTTTCTCGCTTGCAATTAAAGTTGTACCCAAGTGTTATTTGGTGGAAACCACCTGTATTGAAATTTATTGTATTGGCTTGATAAGAAAATGTATATGCAAATGTTAATTGATCAAAATCCACTCCTACAAATGGTGTGAAAATTTGTAGTTTTTGACTACTTACGTCATTACCTTCTAAAAATTCTGCTCCATCTAAACTACGTCTGTAAGATAGACCTCCCCATATTTTTCCAAAATCCATTTCTCTATAGACTTTAGCATTTACATCAATTGAGTTTTCTCTTGTAGCATCTCTATAAAAGTATAATAATGAAGGCTCAAAACTCCAATCACTTCCATACTTATGAAACACATTTCCAACTGATACTAAATAACTTCTCAAGTTATTAAAAGCAAAGCCTTGCTCATTAAAGTTAATTCCCTCATTTTCAAGTATATTCTTAGCAGTAGCAATTGCATAGAAATTTAGAAAATGATAAGAAAAACCTACATCTATATTAAAATTTGTTGCACTTTGCTCTATTCCCGCTATTAGTTGGTCAAATTCACCAGGAGCTAAAAACGAAGATTCATCTAATTTATATTGGTTAAAACCTACACTTAATCCAAAAGACAACATATTTAAATCTACTTCATTACGTGAAAATAATAAATGATGAGCGTAAGTTACTTGCGCTCCTGTTGTAGAATGAAATCCATTAGCATCATCATATACTATTGCACCAACAGCAGATTGCGAATCACCTATTCTGCCATGAGCACTTAATGTTTGTAAGTTAGGCGCATCATCTATACCAAACCATTGCTGGCGCGCTGTAAGTCTTATCTTAGCACAATTAGCAATCCCTGCCATTGAAGGGTGTAGTAAATAATAATTATCTGTTAAATAATCTGAATAAATAGGTAGACCTTCTTGAGAAGATCCAATAACAGGTATTAAAGTAATTAAGATTATTAAACAAATTTTCTTTAATCTCATATGTCTAGTTTCAAAGTGAAATGGGCTTTGTATTCAATATTTAATACAATTGTGTAATTAAATTTTAAACAATTTCTATTGTAAAAAACATCTCTTACTGCCAAATATATAAATTTTTATGATAGATAACCTATCAATTACATTAATGACTAAGTAAAATTAAGCCATAGACGATTAGTAAAACTTAGTTAAACACATAACGTTTAATATTGTTATTTCATATTTTTGCAAAAAAAAAGAATGACTCCTACTGATATTAAAATTCAAGAAACATCAAATAATACTATATTAAAATTTGAAGCCGATCGATTTTTAACCGAGCATAATAGTTATGAATTTAATAATATTGATGATGCCAAGAATTCTCCTTTGGCTCAACAATTATTTCATCTTCCATTTGTAAAAAAAATATATATAGCCTCTAATTTTGTGGCTATAGAACGTTATAATATTGTTGAATGGTCAGATGTGCAAGAAGAAGTAGCTGAACAAATAAAAAACTATTTAAATAGTAATAAAACTGTTGTAAAAGAGGAAGTTTCTAAATCTAAAACTGCTGTAACTGTTTATGCTGAAAGCACTCCAAATCCGAGTGTGCTAAAATTTGTATGTAATAAAGCTTTGGTGGCTCAACTTTGTGAATTTTCTTCAATAGATGAAGCTAAAGTATCTCCTATGGCTTCTGAGTTATTTCAATTCCCATTTGTTAAAAATGTTTTTATTGATAAAAATTACATTTCCATAACAAAATATGACATTGCTGAATGGAGTGATATTACTTTTCAATTAAGAGATTTTATAAAAAACTATGTCGAAGCAGGCAACCCTATTTTAAATACACCTATTTCTCAACAAACAAAAACTGAAGAAAAAAAAATAGAACGTCATTTTGAATCTTTAGATGACACCTCTAAGACTATTATAAATATAATTGAAGAGTACGTAAAACCTGCTGTTGCAAGTGATGGAGGAAATATAGAATTTCAATCCTATAATCCCCATACTAAAAAAGTAGAAGTTTTACTACAAGGAGCTTGTAACGGTTGTCCATCATCTACTTTTACTTTAAAAAATGGTATAGAGAACATGTTAAAAGAAATGCTTAATGACCTAGACATTTCTGTTACAGCAATTAACAATTAGTTAACATTTTTTGTGTTTTTATTATCATATATAATTTATAGATTCGCATCTTTTAATGTAAGAAAAATTAATTTAAAGCGACTTTAGATACTACGTAAATAATCCTTTAGATCAATATAGATACTGTATAATATAAAAATAGATATAGATTATAAAATTATGAAACTAACAAAGAATATATCAGCAATAGCAATAATAGTATTAGGAGTAATCAATTTTGGTTATAGTCAAGGAGCAACAAGCATAGACGTAGCTACTGAAAAGTTGAGAATGTCGGCTGACGCCAGTAAACCAATTGATGCGCAAGGATCACCTTATGTAGATGATAATTTCTTGCCTGTAAAAGTTAAAGGCTTTGACAATCAAATATTTACAGGAAGATTTAATGCATACAATGGTGAAATGGAGGTTAATCTAGGTACAAAAATAATAGCCTTAGATAAAAGTTCTGATTACGAAGTTATTTTTACTCAGACCAATAAAATATATCGTACATTTTCTTACCAAACAGAAAAAGGAGTTTCTAAAAATGGATTTTTAGCCGTTGTAGATGAAAGTGAAGATTTTGCAATTTTAAAACAAGAAGTTGTCAAGTATTTTGAAAGAATTGAGCCTTTATCATCTTATCAACAACCTAAGCCTGCAAAATTTAAAAGAGAAAATGATTTTTATTACCTTAAAAAAGGAAACAAAATTACATTTTTACCAACAAAAAAGAAGACTCTTTTAAAAGCTTATCCTAAGCAAGCAAAAGCTATAAAGGCTTTTATTAAAGAAAATAAACTATCTACTACTAAGGAAGAAGATTTAGTTAAAATTGCTAAACACATAAGTACCTTATAAAATTATAATATATAAAATTATAAAAAGCCTAATTCTTATTAAAATTAAGAATTAGGCTTTTTGCATAGATTTACGTAAAGTATGAACATTAAATTATGGATAGATAAGGGTTTTGAAATTCTCTTAGATTATGGGCCTAAATTAATTATGGCATTTCTGATATGGGTAATTGGTAATTTCGTGATTAAATTGATTACCAAAGGTCTTAAATCTGCAATGAAAAAAGCCAAGTATGATATAAGTTTAAGTAAATTTTTATCTGATTTGTTAAACTGGTCATTAAAAATTCTTTTAATTATAGTTGTATTAAGTACTGTTGGTATAGAAACCACTTCATTTGCTGCTATATTAGCTGCAGCAGGTTTAGCAATAGGCTTAGCTTTACAAGGTTCTCTAGGCAACTTTGCCGGAGGAGTCTTAATAATGATTTTTAAACCTTTTAAAGTTGATGATCTTATAGAAGCTCAAGGAGAACTTGGTATTGTGAAAGAAATATCAATATTTACTACTAAACTTAGAGGTTTATCCAATAAAGAAATTATAATTCCAAACGGATCATTATCCAATGGAAATATTATAAATTATAACACAGAAGGTACTAGACGTGTAGATTTAACATTTGGAGTTAGTTACGATTCGGATATAAAAGAAACTAAATCTATTTTAATGTCTGTACTTATTAATCATCCATTAGTTCTTAACGACCCAGAACCAACTGTTAATGTTTCTGAGTTAGCAGATAGCTCTGTAAATTTTGCTGTCCGTCCTTGGTGTAAGGCAGATGATTACTGGACAGTTTATTTTGATATCACTGAAAATACTAAAATAGCATTAGATAAAGCCGACATAGAAATACCGTACCCTCATCAAGTAGAAATACATAAACAGAATTGACAAAATGATTTCTTAATTATAAGATATTTAATACAATTCTTTAAGCAATGCATAGCATTGCTTTTTTATTTAATACGATTAAAATTTTACATTATAAAAAATAATTGTATTTTAGAAATGTTCGAAAATATTAAAAATCAAATAATTGGCATGATTTTGGATATTTCTATTTTAAAATCAACTATAGAAATTATGAAGACAATAAAAAAAATTACATTGATTACTGGATTAATATTAGGTGGATTTAATTTTATATATGCACAAGGTGTAACGAGTATAGATGTTGCAACAGAAAAATTAAGAATGTCTGCTGATGCAAGTAAAAGAATTGATGCGCAAGGTTCTCCTTATGTAAATGAAGCTTTTCTGCCTATAAAAATAAAAGGACAGAATAATATATTTACTGGTAGGTATAATGCGTATAATGGCGAGATGGAAATCAATCTAGGCACAAAGATTATTGCTTTAGATGTAAAAAATGATTACGAAGTTATATTCACTCAAACTAATAAAATTTACAAAACTTATTATTATCTAACTAAAGATGGTGTTTCAAAAAAAGGGTTTTTAGCAGTTGTTAGTGAAAATGATTCTTTTTCTTTATTAAAACGAGAAAATATTAAATACTATGACACCGTAAAAGCAACTTCAACTTATCAAAAAGATAAACCTGCTAAGTTTAAACGAGAGAGTGATACTTACTTCATAAAAAAAGGAGATAATATCTCTTTTATGCCTACCAAAAAGAAAGAGCTTTTAAATGCATTTCCTAAACACGCAAAAGCAATTAAAACATATTTAAAAGACAATAAATTATCTACAAATAAAGAAGAGGATTTAATTAAAGTTGCACAGTATATAACATCCTTATAATTTTTTATTTAGCTTTTATAGCTACAAAATCTTTTAAATAATAAGGTTCAAAATAGGCGAGATTTTCAAATGCGCTTATTTTGAACTTTTTATTTGCTATAAATCCCATTGTAGATGCAGATGGATACTTATTATCAATAAAAACCGCATTAGGATGATTTATAATAGATTTCATTTTCTCTGCACCACTCCCAATAAAGTATAATTTATAGCTTTCTAATAAACTTGAAAAACTAAATTTATCAATAATTTGTGCTTCTATTTCTCTATAAATTGAAAAATCAGGATTATATATTGCTGAGTATACTTCCATACGCCTAGCGTCTAACATAGGTACTATTAATTCTTTTTCTTTTACATTGATTTGATGAGCTAAAGACAACAATGTAGATATAGATATTAATGGTTTATCTAATGAATAACACAAGCCTTTAGCCGTAGAAACTCCAATACGTAGCCCTGTATATGAACCTGGTCCTTTACTAATTGATATAGCATCTATATCTTTAGCTCCTATTTTTGCTAATTCAAAGATATCTTTAATAAATACATGCAATTTTTCTGCATGAGAAAAACCAGAATCATTATTCTCTTTTAAAACTAAAGTCTCTCCATCTTGCGATAAAGAGACTGAACAATTAGTTGTTGTCGTTTCTATATTTAATATAATAGCCATAAATAGCTTTTAATAATGTCTACTATTCTGATGTGCCTTCTCCTTCTTCTTGGTTTGTTCTATTATTTTTACCTTTAACTTCAATTGCGTCTCCAGGTTTCAACGTTTTAGAAACTATATTATAAGGTCCAGTGATTATTTCATCTCCTTCTTTAAGTCCAGAGATGATTTCAATATTAGTATCGTCTTGTATTCCTGTTTTTACAACTCTAAGTTTTGCCTTACCATTTTCATTGACAAAAACACATTCAAACTTTTCTTCATTTGCAGGTGTAGCATCATCATTAATTTCGGTACTTGACCCATAAGGTTTTTTTACTGAGCTTGTATCTGTTTTAATAACAATAGCACTAATAGGGGCAGATACAGTTTTACTTCTTTTATTTGTTATAACATCTACTGTAGCAGTCATACCTGGTCTAAATGGTGAGTATGACTCTGGCTTCCCTTCTGTAAGTTCGTTATAAGATTCTTCAATTATTCTAACTTTTACTTTAAAGTTAGTTACTTGATCTGCTGCTAAAGCACCTGCAGCTGAATTTGCAATTTCTGTAACAATTCCACTAAATTCTTTCTTTAAATAAGCATCTACTTCTACTATAGTAGTATCTCCAATATTAACTTTTACAATATCATTTTCGTTAACATCAACTTCAACTTCCATATTGTTTAAGTTGGCTACACGCAAAATCTCCGTTCCTGTCATTTGCTGCGTTCCTACAACACGTTCTCCTAACTCAACCCCTAACATAGAAATAGTACCACTCATTGGGGCATATATTGTTGTTCTACTTAGATTATCTCTAGCTTCATTTACAGAAGCTGCTGCACTTTTTACATTGTAATACGCTGAACTTTTAGAAGCTACAGCAGTCTCGTAACTAGCAACCGAACGGTCCCAATCTGCTTTAGATATAACACCTCTTTCAAACAAATTTTGATTACGCTCATAATCTGCTTTTGCTTGTTTTAAATTTGCTTCAGCTTGTTCTAGACCTGCTCTTACATTTTGGTAAGATGCTTGAGTTCTATTTAAAGCTGATTGAATTAAATCTGGGTTTACCTTAACTAATAGGTCCCCTTTTTTAACTTGTTGACCTTCTTTAAACGGTAATTCTATAATTTCTCCTGAAACTTCACTAGAAATTTTCACTTCTACCTCGGGTTGAATTTTCCCTGTTGCAGAAACCTTCTCAATGATCTCTTTTAATTCAACTTTCTTCGTAGAAACTGTTTTAAAATTTCCTTTTTTACCGAACGCTCCCATTTTTGATCCCACAATTAATGCGATCAAAACAAAAACTACAATTCCTAAAACTATTTTTACATTTTTACTCATAATTAAAACTTTAATTCAGAAGCTGGTATGCCAAAATATAATTCTAATATCTTTAATTTAAAAATATAGTCGTACTTGGCTCTATTAGCATTAATTATTGCATTATCATATCGTAATTTAGATTGGCTAAAATCAAAAGCATTAGTTAAACCAACATCATAACGATCTTTAGCATATTGGTACGCCAATTCTTGTGATTCTACTGATAGTTGAGCTGCTTCATAAGACTTTAAAGACCCTTTAGTATCTACATAAGCTTGGTAAACTGTAGATTCTAAGTCTAATTTTGCTTGTTCTAATTGAAACTCAGAACGTAATACATTAATCTTACTCCTTTTTATATTAGCCTTGGTATTAAAACCATTAAGTATAGGAACATTTAAGTTTAATCCATAACTAATACCATCATTTAATGATAGCTGATCTATAAAAGAATTTAGCTCATCTCTATCAGTATATCTGGTATTATAACCAAAGAATGCTGAGATTGAAGGTAAGTTTGCTCCTCTAGCAATTTGTACATCTTTTTTAGATAACTCTAAATTTTGTTCGGCAATCTTAATTTCACTTCGATTTGTTTTAGCTGCATTAATTACTTCATCTACATTTTTAGAGGCTATACCTTCATCAACGATATTGTAAGTGCGCTCTTCGATATCAAAATTTTCGTAATCTGTAATCAATAATAGTTGAGCCAAATTAATTAAAGAAAGTTGCACACTATTTTCTGCACCGACTATAGATTGTAATTCGCTAGCATCTGTTGCCTTAATTTCTAACAAATCTCCTTTAGGCAAAACACCTGCATCTACCAATTCTTGAGTTCTTTTAATCTGTTCTTTTGTCACTTGATTTTGTGATACTAAAACTTCTAAGTTTGCCTTATTTAATATCACTTGCAAATAAGCATTTGCCACAAATAAAGAAATATCGTCTTTCATTTTAGACAAACGATACTGACTTGCTATATTTGAAATTTTTGCACGCTGTACTTGTCTAATATTTCTTAATCCATCAAATACATTATATCCAGCATTTATAGATCCATTGGCAGACAAAAATGTTTCTGTTTCTGCCTGGTTTGTTGTTGGGTTGAAACTTAAACCTGTGTTTTCTTGTACGCCTGCACCAGCTCTTAATGTTGGAATAAAATTACCAATAGCTGTTAATTTTTCAATTTCAGTTACTTCTATATCTAATTCACTCTGTTTTATAGATATATTATTCTCTATGGCATACTCAACACATTCCTTGAGTGTCCATTTTTTTTGTGCTTGTGCAAATACCCCACATAGAAGTAATGCTATGATGATTGATTTTTTCATAATATGTGTTATATGTCTATGCAAATCTATAAGTGTTACAAAATTTAGAAAATTAATTTCTTCCACTATATTTTGGTGGTCCTTGTAATTGATTCCAAACTTTTATTTTATCTGTTTTAGATACTCCTTTTTTTACCTCAACAAATATTCCATTACTAATCCCTAATTCTACTTCTCTTCTTTCAAATCGTTGATCGCTAACTTCAACTTCTACAAAAGATTCTTTAGTTTTAGGATCGTATTGAACTAAAGCTTCTTTAATGGCTAATACATTTTCTGCTTTATCTAAAATAATGGATGCATTTGCGCTTAAACCTGCTCTAATAAATGTAGAGTCAATTTTTCTTAAAGAGCCTTTTATTTCAAATTGTATTGCGCCATTTTCGGCAATACCTTTAGGTGCTATGTAATCTAGTACTGCATCAAATTCTTCGTTTTCTATAGCTCCAACTGTAATTACTAATGGTAATCCTTCTTTTATCTTTCCTACTTCACTTTCATCAACTTTACCTTCAAAAATCATCTTTTTTACATCCGCAAGAGAAGCTATAGATGTTCCTTCATTAAAATTATTGGCCTCAATTACCTGATTCCCTTCTTTTACTGGCACATCTAAAACCATCCCAGATACTGTAGCTCTAACTTGTGTCTGTGCAATATTACCTAAACCACTTGTAGTACCTGTTTTAATAATATCATAGTTTTGACGTGATTGTTGTAGATCAATTTTTGCTTGATCTACACGCTGCTTTGCTTGTAAATATGTATTATTTATAGCATCAAAATCATTAACAGAAATAACTCCTTTATCATATAATGCTTTTTGCCTATCAAAAGTTGCTTTTTGAGCATTAAAATTTATTTCTGCAGTTCTTAATGCATTTTGATTAGAAGCAATATTGTTTTTTGCACTTGTTAAAGAAGATACATTAGGAATTACTCTAATTTTAGCAATAAGATCTCCAGATTTTACAAACTCGCCAGCCTCAATATATACCTCTTCAATAACTCCAGAAATATTTGGTTTAATAAGCACCTCTTCTTCTGGCACAATACTTCCGGTGGCTACTGTATTAACTATAATGGTTTGTTCGGATGCAGATTGTGTTGTATACGTTACTGGATCTTCCTGGTTTTTCTTCCATAAATAATATAAAGCTGCCGAGAATATTATTACGATAGCTATTAATACAATTACAGTTGTTGTTCTTTTCATTTTTAATATATAAATAGTTGATTTATTCTATCCTTAAAGCATCTACAGGCTTCATTTTTGTTGCACTATTTGCCGGGATTAATCCTGCTAGCACACCTGAGATTACTAATATTGTTAATGCCACAAATACTACCTGCATGCTAACCGATGGATTAGAGAAATTCTCTACAGGTCCACCAGCATCTAAAATGGAATTCATAATCCAAATGACTAAAGCAGAAAATGAAATACCAACCATACCAGATAATATGGTTAGAATTAAACTTTCTTGCAGAATTTGACCTTTTATTGCCCACGGTGTAGCTCCTAAAGCACGCCGTACTCCTATTTCTTTTGTACGCTCTTTTACAACAATGAGCATAATATTACTAATGCCTATAATACCTGACATTAAAATTAGTGCACCTACAAAATAGCCTACAATAGAGAGTATATCAAACAACCCATTAATTCGTTGAAACTGCTCTGCTATATCTCTGTGACCTATTGCTCTTTGATCTGCTGGTGCTATATTATGCCTCGATTTTACAATATCGAAAACACGTTCTTTAACTTGGGTAATACTTGTCTTATCTTCTGCTGTAATTGCCATCCAACCAACACGATCTCCGTAATTAAACGCTTGATTAAAAGTTGTAAATGGTATAAAAACAGTATTGGCTTCTTCTTCAGTATCTCCTTGAGAATTAGTTATTTTAAATGTGCCAACTACCAAAAAATTAACTCCGTTAATTTTAATATACGAACCCATAACCTCTTCATCTTTATCATATAGTCCTTTAACTACATCTGGGCCAATAACACATACTTTTCGTTTTGCATTAATGTCTGAATAACTCAAAAAACGCCCTTCTAAAATATCCATAGGTTTCTGCTTAATAAACTCTGGATAATCCCCGTAAATTTGAAAAGCACCTGTCTTAGTATTTCTTGTTACATTATTAGCACCGTTATATCCACCTAAAGAATTCCTAGGTGACACATATTTAAGTTCTGGAATCTCAGCTTTTATGGCTTCTATATCAGAAACTTTATACTCTAATCGTCTTCCTTTTGGAAGTCCTTTATAGGATATAGAACTTCTTTGTCCCCACATAAACATAGAATTGGTTGCGAAATTGCCAAAATCTGCAGTAACTCCTGCTCGAAGTCCATTAGTTAAAGCAAGTAATAGAACTAATATTGTTATTCCCCAAAATACACCAAAGGCAGTAAGAAAAGTTCTTACTTTATTAGCATTTAAAGCCTCTATTATTTCTGTCCAGCGATCTTTATTAAACATAACTATTCGTCTCTTAATGCTACAATTGGTTTAATTTTCGCTGCTCTATACGCAGGTATAAACCCTGCAAAAGCGCCTGCACCGACTAAAATAAATACAGTCGTTATTGCTGTTCTAAAATCTACTTGTGGATATTTGATAAACGGACTATCTACCTGCGGACCTACTATTTCTAATAATCCTAGACCTGCAATAAGTCCAAATAATCCAGATAACATGGTTACAAAAATAGCTTCTTGAAGAATCATCGCTATAATAGAACTTGGCACAGCTCCTAAAGCTTTACGGATGCCAATTTCTTTAGTACGTTCTTTAACTATAATAATCATAATGTTACCAACACCTACAATTCCAGCCACGATAGTTCCAATACCAATAAACCAAAAAACAGCTTTAATTGTATCTATTAAAGAATATATTTTTTGTGCTTCTTCTAAGGTGTTATTAACTCTTATAGCTGCGACATCATTTGGCGCAATTATATGCTTCTCTTTTAGATCATTTTCAATTGCTAGAGTAATATTTTGAGAACGTTTTACAGCTTCATCAAAGTTATCTGACATTTTAACCGTAAAAACCATATCTCTAATATTATCACCTCCATTAAATGCATTTCTTGCAGCTGTTAATGGTAAAAATATTTGACTTTCTTCACGTTCTCCTCCTGGGTCATAATAAACTCCTATAACTTTATAATTAATTCCGAAAATGGAAATGTATTTACTTATTGGATTTTCGTCTTTAAATAAATCTTTTTTTACCTTGTTTCCTATAACAGCAACCTTTTTACTTTCATCTATATCAGAATTATTTAAAAAACGTCCTCGGCCTATATCTGCATTTTCAATAAATTGATTATCTGGTAAAACCCCTTGAACGCGATAATTTCCTGTTTCATTTTTATAAGCTACTTGTCCACCCCAAATACTAAAACTTGCTGATCGGTATTCTAAGTACTCATCATAATTATTTGAAAGCGCTAAAAAATCTTCATCTTTTAATTGAATGCGCCTTCCTGGGTTTAATCCTTTATATCCTTTTGTTGTTCGTCGTGTTCTTACAGAAACTCTATTGGTAGCATCTTGTTGAAACTCGGTAGTAACCCCGTTTTCAATACCAGAACTAAAACCAAGAAGAATAACTAAAATAAATATTCCTGAAGCTACAGACAACCCAGTTAAAAACGTACGAAGTTTATTTTTTCTGAGTGTTTCAAATATTTCTTGCCAACGTTCTACATTAAACATATTGTTGTGCTCTTACTTGTTCTACTGTGCTATCGTCAATAATTAAACCATCTTTTAGGTTTACAATACGCTTAGTCATGTGTGCAATATCGTCTTCATGCGTTACAACTAGTATTGTTTTACCTTCGTCATTAATACCTTGTATTAAATCCATAACTTCATATGAGGTTTTCGTATCTAAAGCTCCTGTTGGTTCATCTGCTAGTAACACTTTTGGTTCACTAGCTAATGCTCTTGCTATTGCAACACGCTGTTTTTGTCCTCCAGATAATTCACTTGGTAAATGATGAGACCATTCTGCTAAACCTACTTTTTCTAAATAGTGAGCAGCTTTCTCTGAACGTTCTTTACGGGTAATTCCTTTATAGAATAATGGCAAAGCCACATTATCTAATGCAGATTTATAATTAATAAGGTTAAAGGATTGAAAAACGAATCCTAAAAATTCATTTCTGTAGCGTGCCGCTATTTTTTCATTTAGATTTTTAATAGGCACATTATCTAAAGTATAACTGCCTTCATCTGCTTCGTCAAGCATTCCTAAAATATTAAGTAATGTTGACTTACCCGAACCTGAAGATCCCATAATTGAAACCAACTCTCCTTCTTTAACATTAAAGTTTATTCCCTTTAATACATGAAGAGAATTACTCCCCATATGGTAAGATTTATGTAAATCTTTAATTTGAATCATAGCATTTTCGGTTAGCGAGTACAATTTTAAGGAAATATCTACGTTTTCTATGCCAATAAACTGTTAAGACTTCCTTTGCAATAATCTATGATTAAGACTACTAAACACAAGGATTGTTACAACAATTAGAAATTATTTTATTTCTTTTTTAGGATTGTTGAATTTTCTATAAATAATAAAACCTATAGTACCAACGATAATGTATGGTATAGCCATTAAATATACAATACCATCATTAACTCCTTCAGCTGTAGATTGTCCTTCTTCACTTTCTAAAACAGCTCTACACATTGCACATTGGGCATTTGTCTTTAGAAAAAAAAGAAAAGAGAAAAGAGAAAAGAGAATTTTACGTTTCATAATTAAGCATAATACGGTGATATCATCATATATACAATAACGCCAGTAATTGCAACATACAACCATAATGGAAATGTAATCTTTGCTATTTTTTTATGACGTTCTATATTATTTGTTATGGCACGGACATAGGTAATTAACACAAATGGAATAATAATTATAGATAAAATAATATGTGTAATTAAAATAAAATAATAGACATATTTAATTGCTCCTTGACCACCAAATTTAGTAGAATCACTCGTCATATGATAAGCCACATACATGGCTAAAAATGCTATAGAAAGCATTATGGCAAATTTCATTAAACGCTCGTGTAATTTTCTGTTTTTATTTTTAATAGCAACAAATGCGAAAATTAAAACCAAGGCTGTTATACCATTTACAGTTGCGTAAATAGGCGGCAAAAAAGTTAATGGCTCTACATTAAAACCTAATCTACGAAGGTTAACACCAAATAAACCTGCGACAACTAAAGGAATACCAATAGATAGTATTACAATCCATTTATTATATTTCTTTTCAGATTCTGTAGTGTTCATTTATATTTGGTTTGAATGTTTAGATTCTTCACTTTGCTCTGAATAGCAAAAACATTACTCTTTTAGTAGTTTTGCTATATCTTCTTTTAAAATAGAAATCTGCTGCGGAATACCTTCATCATCAATTCCCTCTTCCTCAGATACAATACCATTATAATAAATCAACGGATTGTCTGGTGATGTTAATCTTGAACGAATAAAACCTTTTTTATCTATTAACGCAAAATTACCAGAATGCTCAAAACCTCCTTCTACATTTTCTGCTTCTGCTGTATATAAATAAAACCCTTCATTAGACAGTTTATATATAGTTTCTCTATCACCTGTCATTAAATGCCAGTTTGGGTTTGTAATACCATAATTCTCCGCATAGGCTTTTAAAACTTCGGGAGTATCTGTCTCTGGAAATATACTGAATGATGCTACCCCAAAATCTTCAGATGTTGAAAAATGGTTTTGAATTTGCACTAAATTTTTACTCATTCTCGGGCAAATAGTTGGGCAAGTGGTAAAGAAAAATTCTACCAAATAAACTTTACCTAAATAATCTTCATTGGTAATGGTTTTTCCATCTTGATTAGTAAAACTAAAATCTGGCACTTTTCTATTTCCTCCATCTACAGAAGGAATATAAACCAAATCTGATGTATAATCTTGATTATCTGATGTCCCTAAAGATTGACTTCTACTTTCTTCTCTTGTAATATCTTTATTAGTGACTCTGTCTATAATCTTTGGAATAAAAATAATACCAAACACCAAAATGACTAGGGCAATACCTATATATGAATAGTTTGTTTTTTTACTCATCGCTTTCTTTTAAATCGTTAGCACGTCTTGTTGTAGAATCAAAATTTCCTTTTCTTTTTTGACGATATTCTGTGAATAGAACGCGCATATCTTCACTCATTTTGTTTTTTATAATTGCTACTTCTATACAATCATAAGCACTTAAAGTTGTTATTGGTTTATTTGCTTCCACCTCTTTTTCATCTCTTGCGTCTATTCGTCCACGTTGATTAAGGTCTTTATCAATAATAAATACATCATTAGTAGATAAATCTTCTTTTAAAGCCGTTTCTATTTTTAGACTATTATACAATTGCTTAATTGCACTATCGGAACCATAAACATAATGCCAAAATCTAAGATCTTCATAAGAAGAAATTTCTTTTTCTAAAGTCTGAACTTCAGCTTCTGTACCAGAAGGCATAACAATAACTATTTGAAACTTTTTAAAGCCTTTAAATTTATCGTACACCAACTCTTTTAAGTTTGAAGCGGCTATACTGTTACTTAAGGGTTGTTTTCCTAAAAACCCTATAACTGTAATATGATCTTGAAGTGTTATTTTTTTGTTATCAACAGACTTAAACGCATTCAATTCAACTACATTGTCGTTAATAATATCTAACGGAATATAATTATGTTTCGCTGGGTAAAGCATTAATAAAAATGCAACCGGCAAAAAGAATAAAACACCTAAAATTAGATTACGCTTACTCTTATTTTCCTTCATACTGCAAAAATAAAAAAGGTGGCTTTAAAAAACCACCTTTTGATATCATTTAACTCATAAATATGAGTTTAAAAATCATTTTTAATTAGTGCATCATCGGTATTATATACATCGAATACATAACCTCCTTCTTGTAATAATATAAATATTAAATAACAGATAAGAAAGACTGCTGTCCATACTACCATGCGTCTTAATGCTTTTGTTTCATCACGCATGTGCATAAAATCCCAAGTGATATAATATGCTTTTACTATGGTTAATAGAATAAATATTAAGTTTAAAGGTTTCATGTATATAAAGCCTGAAAAAATAATGTTTCCTAGTGTTGCTAAAAACCCTCCTTCAAAAGGCGTCATCCATGCTGTTGCTAAGACATCTGGTTTATAAATACCTAAAACAACTTCTATCGCTGTTACAATAGTTAAGAATAATAATACACCCCAAATTTTTTGCGTGTTAGATTTAAACTTAACTAAACCTTGAAATATTTCTAATTTATGTTCGTGTGCCATTTCTAAAAATTATCATTTATTTTTAAACGAGGTAAAAGAATGTAAATACAAATACCCAAACTAAATCTACAAAGTGCCAGTATAAACCAACTTTTTCAACCATTTCATAACTTCCTCTTCGCTCATAAGTTCCTAAAATAACATTAAAAAATATTATAATATTAATTACTACACCTGAGAATACGTGAAATCCGTGAAAGCCCGTAATAAAGAAAAAGAAATCAGCAAAAAGAGATGTTCCGTATTCATTAACATGAAGATTGGCTCCTTCTACAACTAACTTTCCGTTATTTTTTATTTGATTAATCGATTCTTCTCTAGATAATACTGTTTTTTCACCTTCATCATTGATAATTTGAGTCCTTACCAAAATATTAGAATGCGATTCTAATCCTTTTGTTACTTCTGCTACAGTATATGTTGGCAAAGTCCCTTCACTAGAGAACCAAAGTCCGCTTTTGCGTTGGTGCTGCGTTCTATCTTTAGCTTCTGCAGTAACAAAGTCTGCTAAAGCTATACGTTCAAATTTAGTTTCACCATCATGCTCAACATATTCTCCAAATTGAAGAATATTACCACCTTTTGTCTGTATTGCACCATAATCTCCTTTGATAAATGTAGCCCATTCCCAAGCCTGTGAACCTACAAATATTGCTCCACCAATAATGGTTAAAAACATATATATAGTGACTTTAGCTTTATTCATGTGGTGACCTGCATCTACAGCTAAAACCATAGTTACAGATGACATAATAAGAATAAATGTCATGAATGCTACATATATCATTGGCAACTCCTGTCCATGTAAAAATGGCACGTGAGTAAACACTTCATCTGCAATTGGCCAAGAATCGATAAACTTAAATCTAGAAAAACCGTATGCTGCTAAAAATCCTGAAAAAGTTAAGGCATCTGATACGATAAAAAACCACATCATCATTTTACCATAACTTGCTTTTAGAGGCTTATTTCCTCCACCCCAAGCTTTACCTTCTGTTCCAGTATTTGCTACTGTAGTATCCATATAAACTATTTAAACTTTTAAGATTCGACAAAAATAATCAAATTATATATCTAAAAAAATATAAAAACAAAAAGAGACCGAGCCAAAGTAAGTCTACAAAATGCCAGAAATTTACCGCCAGTTCAAAGCCCAACATATTATTGGCATTATACTTTTGTTTAAAATGATTATAAATTACAACTAATAAACATATTAAGCCAGCAATAACGTGGCCTATATGCACCATGGCTATTAAATAAATAAATGACATGGTTACATTACTTGTTGGCCCCGTAAAATTATAACCTTGTTCTATAATTTGACCAAAACCTGTAAACTGATTAACAACAAAAAAAAGTCCTAATCCAAAACCTAGTAACAACCAAACTGTAGCCTGTTGCCTATTCTTTATTTTTAATGCTCGTTTTGCTAAAATTAGTGCAATACTACTCAATAATATTACAATAAGACTGATGTAGAATGCGCTAGGTAATTCAAAATCATTTAACCAATCTTCACGTTTACGGCTTACTATAAAAGCACTCGTTAATCCTGCAAAAGACATAATTAAAGAACCTATACCAAACCAAAGCATCATTTTTTTTGAACGCGCCTGTTTTTCTTGTTGAGTGCCTTGAGTTAAATCCATAATTAACTTAAAAATTTATCTACTACATATATAATTTGTAGTAATGTAATATATGATACACTAGATAGCATTAATTGTTTTGCTGCTTTAGATGTTCTTAATTTAAATAAACGCAATGCATAATATAACATTACCATTCCTAATAGAAACACTATTATCGCACCGATGATTGAGAGTTTTAAATCTCCTGTAAAACCAAACACAGGTATTATTGATGCTATAACTGTCCAAACAGTATACATTATAGTTTGTACTGCGGTACCTTTATCTCGTTTTCTTGTCGGCAACATAAAAAAGCCTCCTTTTTTGTAATCTTCAAATAAAAACCATCCTATAGCCCAAAAGTGAGGAAATTGCCAAAAAAACTGAATTGCAAATAATGTTCCTGGCTCTATTCCAAAATCATTACGTGCAGCCACCCAACCTAACATAAATGGTATGGCACCAGGAATTGCACCTACAAAAACAGCTAAAGGAGTTTTTGTTTTTAATGGAGTATAAACACAGGTATACAAGAAAATTGAAATAGCCCCATACATTGCTGTTTTAGGGTTAATAATATACAATGTTATTATACCTAGCAAAGTAAAAGTTGCAGCGATAATAAAAGCCATATTTACAGACATTCTGCCAGCAGGTATTGGCCTATTTTTGGTTCTATCCATTAATGCATCTAAATCTTTTTCTATAATTTGATTATACGCATTAGATGCACCAACCATAAAATAACCACCAAGACTTAAAAGAACTACAGTATAAAAATCTACTGTTTCTGCACCTAATAAATAACCCGCTACAGAAGAAAAAACAACACTAATGGATAATCCCATTTTTGTAATTTCTTTAAAATCGGTTAGCATTGCTGCTACTGAAAAAGAAGGTTTAGTTGTGTCCAATTAAATTGCTGTTGTATTGCTTTATTTTGCGAGTGCAAAGATAGTCTGAAAATTACTTATGAGCAATGGAAAGCTCTAGTTATTAACGAAACTATAGACTTGTTGTAAGTTCAGATCTTTTTATTCGACAATGAATTCTTAAACCATTCAATAATTATTATGAAATCGTTATTCTCTTTAATTGCTTTATTCTTTATATCACTTACGTTTGCTCAACGTTTTGATAACATTAAAATTGAAACCACAAAACTTTCTGATCATGTATATATGCTTGTTGGCGCAGGTGGAAATATTGGAGTTTCTATAGGTGAAGATGGTGTTTTTGTTATCGATGATCAGTTTGCACCACTTTCAGAAAAAATATTAACTGCTATAAAAGCACTTAGTGATAAACCTTTAAATTTTTTAGTCAATACACATTGGCATGGTGATCATAGTGGTGGAAATGAAAATATGGCTGAAGCTGGTGCTACAATCATTGCCCACGATAATGTTAGAGTACGCATGGAAAAACCAAGACGTGATGGTAGCAAAAACCCTAAAGAAGCTTTACCTATTGTTACATTTAATGACAAATTAAATATTAACGTTAACGGTGAACCTATAGCTGTATTCCATGTAGAAAATGCACATACTGACGGAGATGCCATTTTATATTTCACAGAAAGTAATGTTTTACACACCGGTGACACTTATTTTAAAGGCAGATATCCTTTTATAGATTTAAATTCTGGCGGAAGTGTTAATGGTTATATCGAAGCCGCTAAACGAGGCTTGATGGTTATTGATAATGACACCAAAATTATTCCTGGTCATGGCGCACCTTCTAACAAATCTGAGTATAAAGCCTTTTTAGAAATGCTTGAAGAAATTAAAGCTAATATAAGTAAAGCTATTGCTGAAGGCAAGACTGAAGAAGATGTTGCTAAAGACGGTTCACTTACTAAAAAATATGACGATTTAGATTTTGGAAGTGGATTTATTAATAGCGAGCGTATACGAGTTACTTTTTATAAAAGTTTAAAAGGAAAATAAATAAATTACCTTAATAGATATTTAAAAGCAATCTATAATTATTATAGGTTGCTTTCTTTTTTATAAATTAAAAGTCCGTATACCAATTAAACAAATCGGTACGTAGACCTATATTAAACCAAACAGTATTACTACGCCTTGTAACATTAGTTTCTTCTGTTGGATCAAAATTTCTATAACTAATATTGGTGAAAATTTTTAAATTACTTACAGGATTAATAATATAACCTGCTTGTAATTCTCCATGAAATACAGTGGTTCTGTTTCCTTGCCCAATTCTAATACCTGTATCAGATGGTCTATTATTTTCTGAAGTAAAAATATCTCCTCCATAACTAAAACTATCTTCTGGCGTATTAAAATCTAGTCCTCGCTCTCCAAAAATCAATTTACCATCAGCAAACCATCGTTTATAATTGTATCTTCCTATTAATATAAACTCCCTAAAGTTTGCTCCCCAAAGATGTGCTACGGATTGATTATTATGTCCGTAATTTAAAACTATACTATTGTGTGAAAACGTATATGGACGTACCTGATTATATTCTGCTTGTAGTAATAATCCATCTACATTAAAGGCATTAAAATATTTAGCACCTAGCTGAAAACCAAATTTATTTCTAAAACTTTGATTTCCTGCTCTTACATCGCTTATAGAAAATTCATCTATTATAAATTGTCCATACAAATTAACTTTATTGTTATACTTGTATTTAGCAGATAACCCAACAACTGCATTACCTGCATCTTGCCCTGTTTCAAATTCTATTGCTCTAAAAATGATTAAAGGGTTTAAATAATTAACATCAAAACCCCGATCGTTAGCATTGTTCCAAACTACAGATTCAAAAAGCCCAATATTTAAACGTTTAGAAACATTCCAACTTAAATAATGATTCGCCATATACTTCGGCAGAAATGCTCCATCTTCTACAACCTCATCCCTAACATCTCTTAAAAACAACCATGTACTTGTGTATTTAATTTTCCAGAATTTAAGATTGGTTTTTAAAAACGGTGAAGGACTAGCCACATCACTTAAAAATAAAGATCGGTAACCATCTCCAATAAAATTTTTACCATGACCAAATTGAACATTAAATACTCTAGATGGCGAATAAGACAAATAAGCTTCTGCAACAGGATAATCGAAAGCATCGTCATTAAAACGTTTAGCTATTCCTCTTCCTGGAATAATTGCAGGATCTGGACCAAATGGCTTTAAACTCTCTGCAAACTCATTAAAATACTGTGCAAAACGACCTTGACTCTCAAAGACCGAAGCTGTGAAATTTAATTTTTTACCAATACCTGCTTGTACATATAAACCTCTAGTATTATTAAACGTAGATCCAAAATCTGCCTCTGTATCTTTGCCAACTTGTAAATCTAAAACAGGATCTATTGTAAACCAGTAATCTTTACCTTGAACAGCTACCATATGCTCATTCCATAATTTACGTCCTACCCAGCTTTCTACATCTTTAGATAAACTTTCCTTTTCAGCTTTAAAATCGTAATAAGGTGCCACATCATCATATAAGTATGGTTTTGATGCCGTATGGCTATTTGTACCTAATGCATTTAAATTAGCATCAAAACGCGCATAGTAGGTGTGCGTAAATGGAATATTAAGTTGACTATTATATTCTAATTGTTTATACGGCACTAATGACGCGTTAATGCTATCTAGTTCATTTGAGATTACTGCATTAAGGTCTGGATTTGGAGTCTTCTTCTTTTTAGTTTCTTTAATAACCTCTAACGTTTCTTCTTCTTGTGATGGAGATTGTAGTGGTATATTAATTTTTGTAGAATATTGTACAAACGTCGGATTTCCATTATAACTTGCAGGAGTTATTTTTGGTAGATTATCAAAAACACGCTGAGTTTCAGTTTTTAACTCCTCGTAGGCAGCATCTGTATATATAAGTTGAAAAGCACCTTCTTTATCAACTTCAAAAAGTAATTTTATCTCTCCTTTATAATTAGCCTTTGTAACTACTTCGGGCAATTTAAAATTTTTATAGATAAAACTATTTAATTGAAACCTAAAACAGGTTTTTAAATTTTCTTCAGATTGACCAGCACATTCAGCAAATACAGGAGGTTTTTGATAAGCTTGAGATGTTTGCCCAGAAAGATGAACACTACATGAAAAAAGTATTAAAAAAATAAAATATTTCATATTTATTTTTACCATTTGACGTGAGAAAGATACTATTTTTTTGTTGCCCTATAAAAACAAAAAACCGTTATTAAAAAATAACGGTTTACTGCTCGTTTTATGATGATAAGTGATGATTAATTTTCTACTTTAAATTTTATAGGTAAGGTATAAATTACATTTACTGGTTTATCTCCCATTTTACCAGGTATCATTTTTGGAATTTTGTTAATTGTACGTTCCGCTTCTTCACCTAATTTAGGATGTGGAGCTCTAGTTTGAATCTCTGTAACCTCTCCTTTTTTATTTACCTTAAATTGTACATTAATTTTTTGAATACCTGATAAACCATATTCCGAAGCTAGTTCTGCATTAAATTTCTTTTGAACTAACTTTTTTATTTTATCGTTAAAGCATTTTTTTCGCTTACTGTTCTTTTTATATTTTTCACAACCTGGGTATACAGGAGCAAACTCAACAGAAGCTATAAAAAAATCTTCTTCAACTGGAGTAACTACAGGAATATCATCTGCTTTTATAATCTGATTAGGTATTGGATCTGGCTCGGTAATTAAGGTCTCTAATATTTGATCAGGAGCATCATTCTTAATAGGTTTAACATCATCTATTATAATTTGCTTCTTAAGTACACTCTTCTCTTTTGTAATTTCTTTTTTATACTCTTGCACTTGGGACATTGCAATTTCATAAATTTCTTCGTTAAGCTCTGGTTTCTCAGGCACATAATTCTTACTCTCAAATTGCATTTCTAGTAATGCAAATGTTCCCAACAGACATAAGATTAAACCCACCTGAAAGTATAACGTGGAGTTTTTTTGTAAATTGGCATCATGCTTTTGTGATTTTCTCACTTCAGTTCTGCTCTGGTCAGCATTACTGTTGTTTTGGATTAAATTTTTCATAATACTTATAATTAATATGTTAATATTATGTAAAATTCACAATAAGCATACCAAAACGAAAATCCCGTCCAATTAATTTTGAACGGGATTTTTATATATTTAAAGTAATTACTTTATTAATCTTGTACTTGGAATACTATAGGTAATGCATATGGTACAGTTACTGCTTTACCACGTTGCTTACCTGGTTGCATTTTAGGTAATAAATTTAAAACACGCTTTGCTTCTTTTGCTAAACCAGGATGGGGAGCTCTTGCAAACACAGCAACAATATTACCTGTTTTATCTATTTTAAACGAACAACGTATTACTTGTCTACCTGACAGACCTAAATCTCCCGCTAAGTCTGTGTTAAATTTTTTATTAACAAACTTTGAAACTTTATCTGACATGCACTTTTTCTTAGCTGCATTAGTCTTTTTTCTTTCACAGCCTGGAAAAACTGGTACGTTTTCAATAACTGAAAAAGGTACTTCTATATCTTCTTCCACTGCTTCCACAGCAATATCTTCAACTTCTGCAATTTCTGCATCTTGTTCAGTTTCTGTAGATTCAATTACTGTTTCTTCGATTTCCTCCTCATCTTCTACCTCTTCAATTTCTTCTGGGATAACTGGTGGTGGAATATCTGGTGGTGGTGGCTCTACTTCTTGTACTACTGTAATCTCTTCTTCTAACTCGTCATCTAAATTTAAACTATCTAAAGCGATATCGCTTTTATCATACGTCTTGTAATTAATAGTTAAATTAGTAACAAGTAGCATCAACGCCAAACCAACTGCAAAGTAAATTGAGCTGTTACGACTGACGTCTGATTTAGGATTCTTTTTTGGTTCCATATACTTATTATTAAAGATTGCTAATTTAAATAAATTCTTATTAAATAAACAAAAGATTAGTTTATTTTAACTTTATATTTCATATAGTAGTGCACAATTACTGTACCAATAATAACACCTAAACAATTTGCTATAAGATCCATGGTGTCATATGTTCTAAATGGACTTACTATTTCTTGAATGCTTTCTAATATAATTCCAAAAATAAAAGTAATTATAAATGAAATCCACAATCTCTTTTTTACTCTTGATTTAAGCGCATATAAACCCCATATTATTGCTAAAAAAATATAAATTAAAAGATGAAATACTTTGTCTTGATTTTTAAAAAAAGCCTTTTCTGGCAAATAACTATCAGCATCTGCAAAACTAATATACAAGACAAAACATGTATATATTACTGCAAAAAAAAGTATTCTTTGACTGTTTTTAAGCACTAATTAGTGCTTTATAATCTTCGGCAGAAAGCAAAGTATCTAATTGACTTTCGTCTGTAAACTTAAGTTTTATCATCCAACCATTATCATAAGGGTCTGAATTTACTAACTCTGGTTCGTCTTCTAAAGTTTCATTAAACTCTATTATTTCGCCACTTAAAGGCAAAAACAAATCTGAAACTGTTTTTACAGCTTCAACTGTTCCAAAAACTTCTTCTATATCTAGAGTTTCGTCAACCGTTTCTACTTCTACGTATACAATATCACCCAATTCTCCTTGAGCAAAATCAGTAATTCCTATAATAGCTGTATCACCTTCTATTTTAACCCATTCGTGGTCTTTAGTGTATTTTAAATCTGCTGGAATATTCATTGATTATTTATAATAATTATTAAAGTAACAAATGTATTTTTTAATTGAAGGATATCAAAATTAATTACCAAAATTATAACGAATCGTTAAACCAGATCTAATTTGAGTTTGTGGGAAAGATGTTGAGATAGCAAAATCAGAAAAACTATAATCGAATCTAAAAATCCCTGTAAGTGCATTAGTAAAAGCATATTCTGCATTGAATTTTAAGCCCCAAATCGTTTGCCCAGCAGTAATTTGATTGTTATCTAAATCTAATGACCTAATAATAGTAAGGTTATCGCGCACATTTACATCTAAAGTCATATTTAAATCACTTCTAATCACTTGCCTTGCTCCAGCTAAACTTGATCTAATTGGCAGGTCTTTAATTCTATAACCTAAACCTAATGTGTATTCTTTTCCTTGTATTTCGGTAACTAAATTATTATCGAAACTTAAAGACAATGATCGATCTCTGGCAACTTCAGCATTAATTTGAAGCGAATTCTTCATAGTCGCTTCAATTCTAATTAATGGACTAAATCGTTCTTCTAAAAAGATATTACTATATAAAACTTCGCTTTTAAAATTACCTCCTTGATCTAATTCTGAAGGATCTTCTCTATTAAAGTCTAAATTGGTTCTAAACTGAGTAATTGAATAATTAGAACGATACCCATGTCGCATAGAAAAACGTCTAAAATTCTTTCTAAACCATGGTAATTTCATTAAACCTGTATATTGAATGGTCCAATTAGGGAGTGGAAAACTTCTAAATGCACCTAACTCTACTTTATCTGCACTAACACCTTGATAAGCTGAAAGAAATGCTGGTAGTAAAACACGCTGACTATTTCTACCAAAACCTACAGGAAATCCATCTGGATCTCTAGCAAAACTGTCATTGCCAAAAAAGTCTCTCGCTAAACGGTTTGCTACAGCCAAACGATTTTCTCTAAAATCATTAAATACATTAGAGCCATTTTCATCACTTTTACTAAATGCCGTCTTAAATAATATTGTGGATATATTAAAATTACCAAAGGTATTAGGTGTTAAAGGCCTATAATCTAAGACGCCATCTGATCCAGGTTGACCTGTTGCGTCTAAGAAATCTTCTATTCTAAAGTTCTCTGTTGAGTTTTCTTGAAAAGCTCTATTTCCTACCAAATCGATAGTTAAATCGCTAATAGGCTCAAGATCCGCTGAAAAATCTATATTTCGTGTTGTTTGCTCATTATATTGTTGGTTAAAATCTGGAAATACAGTTAAATATCCATTACCTGCAGCTAAACTTCTTATATCACTTTGGCCTCCAAACGTATATCCTAATGTAGGTCTTAATGTTCCTATAAATCCTGGAGTTGGAAGATAACCAGGTAAAAATGTTCCTTTATTTTCTGAATAATTAATTCTAACATTCTTTACCATAGTTAGAAGACCTAATAGGGTATTTCCTGTTTTTTTACCAAAGCTGACTCTATTTGCATTTTGGTTAGTATTTGCACCTCCTCTTGTATTAGCAGGTTGTCTTGTATTTCGTCTTCTATTGGTATTTGCTTTTACAAGTCCTAAAGATCTATATAAAGTTTCCATATTCAATGTAGTGTTTAATGTGTGCACTCCACTATTTTGAATATTATTTCCTAAATCAAACACTCCGGTTACATTACCATCAGCATCTGTAGCTTCGAAATTCTGATTTAAATCAGATCCTTTTTGCCATTGAAATGTTCCTCTATATGTATAATCTGACCTTATAAAGCCTAAGCCTGGAATCTTATCTAGCGGTAATTGGTAATTTAATTGAAGCTCTTGTCGTTGAATATTTGGATCGCCTAAATCAAAGAAACCATCCCAAACATCTAATGTTGGATCTTGTCTTCCATTTATTCTATCATCAATAAAGTAATTACGAACGATATTACTATTAGATGCCGTAAAATTAAAACTTAAAGATTCTGTTAAATTATAATTGATAGCATATTGAAAATCAAAAGCATAATTACGTCTAAACAATTGCTCTATTCCAATATTATCTCCTCCTAAAGCTACTTCTCTAAACTTTTGACTGTTGAATTGACGAATAATATCTGTGTTTATAGAGAAATTAGTTGGTAATAAATTAAGGTTAAAGTCTTTAATGAATTTCCAATATTTCCCTGTAAATAAAGAATCATTCTTTTTAAATGGTTCAATCTTTTTAGGTTCAAAACTAAAGGCATAATTAACTCCTGCTCTAATATTTTGATCTAAGGCATTTTCTATTTCAAAATCGCGATGCTCTGTTTTATTGTAAGAATAATTAAACGTTAAATTCTCTACGTCATAAAACTGTGGTTTAGCATCACCTGTACGTTGTTTACCTACTCCAATAAAATTAATACTTTTCCGTTTTGTAAAACTTTCTGACTGACGCTCTATTCTATCTGCTTCTTCTTGAGATTCTGCGGCTTCAATCCTTGAGTCTAAAGTAAGGTCATTAAAAAACGCATCGTATTCTGGTGTAATTAATTCTTCGCTTTGCGAATAATTAAACGGTAATTTAATGCCCCATTTTTCTGGAAATAATTGTCCTAATTGAATATTAGTAACTACATCGTATTGTGTTACATCTTCTCGGCTTCTTTCATTAGGAGATTGTTCAATACCTCCAAAACCGACTGTACTACGTCTACCTGATGCACTCACAGTTGCAAAATCAGCAAAATTTGTGTCTACAGCCAATATTGCTGCATAACCGCCTTCATTGTCTAAATCTGACATTCTAAGCTCATTAAACCAAACTTCTCCGCAAACTGGTGTTTTGTTTTTCCCTGAATGCTTAAGACCAACCATTAATACTCTTATATTACCAAAATTGGGGTTTCCTTTAACTGCTACACGTTGATTAGCGATACCATTTGCTGGAAATTCGTCAGCCGGATTATCACTTAATACACCGTCTACAACATCATAAAACGTAGGACTTTCATTAGTTAAGGTTTGCGTAGAAATCCCTCTAGATTTTATCTCTTGTAAAAATTGTAATTCAATATTAATTTCATTTTCTTCTGGCCATATTTGCCGTTCTATTGACTCGGCGCCACTTATTAAATCACTATTAAGTAATGGGATTTCTACTTGATAAAAATTATCGGTAAAATCATTACCCATTCTAATAAAAGCGACTAGCTCATCGTCTTCTAAAGGTTGATTTTCTTGGGCTTGAGCATGTAGAAACATCCGTAGCTTTTTATACTGACGCATATCTAAATTTACATTTTTAAACACTCCTCTAGAATCTGTAAAGTCAAGATCACAAGTTTCTAGGACCAAAGATTGCTCATTTTGTCTTACAATGGTGTTATTGTTATTTAATTCTTCTCGGCGAACGCCTGGAGGAATTACATAATTACCGTCATTTTCTTGAATTCCAATAATAGCAACATTAAACTCAGCATTGGCGCTATTATTTGTTGCATCAGTATCTAAATCTTGAGTAAAACGTCTCCAATCGCTACGAACCAAATCTAAAGTTGCAAAACGCAATACCGTATTCTGCGTAAATTCTGTTAAAAACAATCTAGCAAAACGTACAGATCTAATATCCGTAATACCACCAACTGCGCGAGTTGGGTTAGATATTGGCAATCTAAATTGATACCATGTTACTTGTCTTACATCTCCGTTAGGTAATGTTACATTTTCAGTGGTAATATCATTAATTTGAGGATTTGCTGCATTTAGTGTACTAGGTGTTATATCAATTTCATATTCAAAATAACTATCAATGGTATTCATTGTGTTATCTCTATTGATATCTTCTACATCGGGTTGTGTTGTAGATCCTCTATTTGTTTGGGTAAATAGGTCTGGCGTATTTCCTTGTTGACCGTTAAATTGTCTGTAACGATCAAAAATATTTCCTGTAGTATTTAAGAAAAATGTATAGTTATCATTTGATGGGTCAGAGCCAAAGTCTAAAGTCTGTCCTGTTTGTTGCTGTAAAAAGTTAACAATATCTTGTTCTTCTTCATCATCGTAACCATCGAAACCTACATCTTGATTGGTACGCTCTTGTCCTGTAGTTCCAAATGTGTAAATTAATGATTGGTTTTGAGGCACAGCATAAGGTGACGAAGCTGTTATGTTTTGTAAAAAATCTATATTGCCATCTTCTGGCAATCCATTTTCGTATTGTTTTTTTCCGTCCTTTAAAATGTCTTCAGAAATATTTCCTAGATTAATAGTTAATTTTCCTCCTTGATTGTTCGGTTCGTCTAAAAATGGATCTTGAACCCAGAATTCAATAAACTCTACATTAGCTTGTTCAAAGTCGGTAGACGTAATTTGTCTGGTAATACCTGCCCAACTATCATTTGGGTTTAGTGGTGTATTATTTGCTGCTGATGGATCAAAATTATAAGGACCTCTTTCTGTTGGATAATATGCTAAATCTAACGTATTAATAACTGATGTTTGTCCTTGAACTATATCTACTTCAGGAAAGATTTCACTAATAAAAACACGACGTGTATATAAATCTGAAACATCTTCATCTGTAATACCATCTGGTCTTTGGTTTCCATAAAAAATAGGATCTATTGAATACCAATTTAATAATGCTCTATCAAATCCGTTTTGTATGCCTGTATCGTCCTCATTACCTAAAGCATATACTCTACCTAAACCTAGAGGTCTACTTGCTAACGACCATGTTAATGGGGACAATAATTGTATGTTTCCTTGTGTGCCTTCAAAATCATCTATATATGCTGTAGCTTCTCCTTCAAAATCTGTACCTCTTGGAGCACCTGGTGCTAAATATGCAAATTCACCTCTAACAGATAAATTTGATGGCGCATCAGTGTCTATATTAGGAAGTTTATTGACTAAACGTGTAAAAAACGGAACCTCTGTAGCAAAATTTCCATTGAACCCAAAAATGGTGTTGTTAATAGGTTCTGCATCAAAATTAGCTTTCTGCGTAATAGGCCTTTCATTTAAGTTTAATAATGTTGCTCCTAATAAAAAGTTATCGTTAAATTGATGCTCAACATTTATACCTGTAAAACGACGTGTTTGTTGACCAAATAAGGCGTTATTTTCTACATCTACACTAATAGGTGTATTAGATGCTATTAAAGCCTGATCTAATATCTCAACACGACCGGCAGCATAATTTACCGTATAATCTATACCTTCTACTAATAACTGTCCATTAGCTGTAACTCTAACCGAACCTCGAGTTGCATTAAATGGAATTGGAATACCTCCACCACCGCTACTTTTAAAAAGTCCTTTAATTTGAAACTTGTTTTTTTCTACTTCTTCTAAAGCCCCTGTTTTTGTTGATTTGTACATTAAATCATAAACATAGAGTTCTTGGTTTGCATTTCCAAAGACATCTTGTTCATAATCTAATTCATTATTATTAGGGTTATTATCATCATCTAGAATATCGAATAAATAGCGCCCAAATGGTTCTACTTTTGTAAAAATAATTTTACCATTTTGCGTTAGCACAGTCAATCCCGGCACAAAATCGAAAAATCCATCACCTAACTCTTGAGGATCATTATTAAAGTTTAATCGGTCTAAATGAAATAAACGAATTAAAGGGGTTTCTTGTATTTCTGTATCGTCATTTGGGTTTGATGCTGTGTTATTACCAAATATTGGAAATGTAGTACCTTCAACAGGTGTAATAAAATTTAAAGGAGATGCTTCGGTATAGAAGATGTTTAATCTAAAATCTTGTTGTTCTAGTTGAAATGCTCCTGTATCATAAATGTTTTTCATCATTAAGTCCCAAATCGGTTGCTCAACAGCTGTTACAGCACTCTTTAACATTTTTAGAACTAAACTTTGATTATTAACTATTTGATTTCCATTATTTCCATCTTGAACATCTGCTGATTCAACCCCATCATTAGCAAATTCACCAACTTGAAATACCTCGCCACCAACAGTATATTGAAACGCTACAGCTAAAACTTCATCATTAAGTAAACGTTGACTTAAAGACACATAACCCAATTGTTTATTTAAAAAATAATCTTGGCCTTCTACTAACTTTCGTGCACTTTCTAATCGTCCATAATCAAAACCTTCATTAACAGGCACATTAATTCCTGCTTCAATATTTGTAATATCTCTTACAGCATCTGTTAATAAAGATCCTGGGCCTTGAATATTTGTTGGATCGAAATCATTATTTGAATTGTCTGGAAAACTACCATTTGGTACATTTATAAAACCTGCTGGTGGATTAGGTAATCCTATACGGTCAGATTCCCCTAAATCTTGAAATGCTACTACGTTTCTAACATCGTTTGTTTGATTATTTCTATTAGTAACCCATATTTCAGCCCTTGTAATTTGAATATTGTTATTGAGATATGGATAAGTTAGCATTGACCTATCATAAGTATCTCTAAAGTATTGCGCTAAAAAGTAGTGTCTATTTTCGTCATAATCTCTTGCAAAAAATTCAAAGTCTTCTAAAGTACCACCTCCTTGAGCTGTTACTGATCTTGATTGTGATTGCTGTTCTGAAAATACTGCTGTTACAGTAGTTTTACCAAATTGCAATTGTGTTTTTACACCAAATAAGCTTTGAGCACCTGTGATTAAAGAACTATTTAATGGCATACTAACATTACCAACTTCTATCTTTCTTATAATATCATCATCGTCTGGTGTATATTCTAACTTTACAAGATTTTGGAAATTTTGCGTGCTTTCAGTATCATAATTGGCAGTAACTTGTAAACGCGTTCCTACTGTTCCTAATAAACTTAAACTAATTCTCTGATCAAAATCAAACGTGAAATTACTTCTATTTCTTGGGGTAAAACTTGGGTTGTCTTGCTGCGAAAAAAGAATCCCTAAATCAATATCTACAGACCCTAATGGTTTTACTGAAATCGTATTACCACCAAATATTGTTTCGAATAAATCTGAATTTACATAAAAATCTGGCAGTAGATTCTTTTGTGCATCTGCACTACCATCTTTTAATCCATCAGCCGCGTCAATCTTCTGCTTGTAATAAGCGTTTAAACGTTCTTTAAGTACTAATTTCTGAAATTCTGCAGGTGTTAATATTAGTGGAAAATTAATATTAAAACCTCCTATTTTTTCTGAATAAATATAACGGTCTAAAATAGGATCGTACTTATACTTAGATTCTATACTTCCTGGCTTAGGTAATTTAATGTCTCCTAAAGCGAATGTGGTTTTAGTAGAATCCGCTTGTTGCGTATTATCTTGCGCATTACTGATGCCACCTATTAATAAGATTATTATTAATACGCGCCATTTCAGTTTTAGTAAGGAAATATTAGCGTTGGTTATGTTCAATGGTGCTATAAATTTTTTAATGCGTCTTTAATTATTTTTTCAACATTGGCATTTGGTTCTTGAGCTAAAATTTTATCTACGACTTTTTCGGATTGTTTTTTATTAAATCCTAAAACTTCTAAAGCTGATAACGCTTCACTTTTGTTAGTATTGTTCTCAATAGTAGAAACTTCATCAATTCCGTAAACCTTTAACACTTTATCTTTTAAATCTAAGATGACCCGTTGTGCTGTTTTAGCACCAATTCCTTTTATAGATTGAATTAAACCTACATCACCACTAGCAATTCCTTCTTTTACTTGTTGCGGAGTTAATGATGATAACATGGTACGTGCAATACTAGCGCCTACACCACTTACAGAAATTAATAATTTAAATATTTCGCGTTCGGTCTGAGAAGAAAATCCATACAATGTATGGGCGTCTTCTCTAACTTGTAAATAGGTGTATAATTTTAAGTTTTCTTGGTCAGGAATTTTAGAATAGGTATGCAATGATATGTGTAATAAATAGCCTACACCATTGCAATCTATAACCACGTCTGTCGGATTCTTTTCAACAAGTTTTCCTTGAAGGTGCGTTATCATGCAGTATTAAAAGTTAGTGCTTCAAATGTAATAAAATTATTTACATATAAAAGCACTTTAAAGGTCTAAAATAAAGGCTTACGAATGTTTTTTACCTTTCTCTTGTGCATCGATTACAGCTATAGCCGTCATATTAACAATTTCATCTACACTTGCATCTAGTTGAAGGATATGAACTGGCTTGCGCATTCCCATCATAATTGGCCCAATAGAGTCTGCTTTATTCAATTCTTTTAAAAGCTTATACGTAATATTTGCAGCATCTAAATTTGGAAACACCAACGTATTAACTTTTTTACCAACCAACTTAGAAAACGGAAATATATCTTGAAGCATTTCAGAATTTAACGCAAAATCGGTTTGTAATTCTCCGTCAACAATCATTTCTGGATATGATTTATGTAAATAAGACACTGCTTCTCTTACTTTACTAGCTCTATCATTTTCTGACGACCCAAAGTTAGAATACGATATCATAGCCACAACAGGCTCCATTCCAAACATTTTAACTACACGAGAAGTCATCTGTGCAATTTTAGCCAAATCTTTTGCTGTAGGCTCTATGTTTATTGAAGTATCACTCAAAAATAAAGGACCTCGTTCAGTCATCATAACATTAGTTGTTGCTATACGAGATACACCATTAGCCATACCAATAAGCTCTAGCATCGGTTTTACCACACTAGGATAACTACGTGAATAACCAGAAATTAAACCATCTGCATCTCCTTGGTTTACCATCATAGCTGCAAAATAATTACGCTCTCGCATAATTTTACGAGCAGAATACTGTGTTACTCCTTTACGATGTCTTCGTTTCCAATAAGCTTCAGCGTATCTATTTCTTCGTTCATTTTCTTCTTCAGATTTTGGGTCTATAATTTCTAAATCTGCTTCGAATTCTATCTCTTCCATTAATTCTAAAATGGTATCTCTACGGCCTAATAAAATAGGGATAGCAACTCCTTCGTCATAAACAATCTGTGCCGCTTTTAGCACATCTAAATGATCTGCTTCTGCATATACAATACGTTTAGGATTTGTACGCGCTCTACCAAGTAATAATCGTACCAATTTATTATCTGAACCTAAGCGTTCTAAAAGTGTAGTTTTGTATTTATCCCAATCTGTTATAGGCTCTTTTGCTACACCACTTTCTATAGCTGCTTTTGCTACAGCTGGTGGTACTTCTGCAATTAATCTAGGATCGAAAGGCTTAGGAATAATATAATCTTTACCAAAAGTTAATCGTGTTTCATCATAAGCTATATTTACTTGTTCTGGCACAGCTTCTTTAGCAAGTTTAGATAACGCCTTTACAGCTGCCATCTTCATAGGTTCATTAATTTTTGTTGCTCTTACATCTAAAGCTCCTCTAAAAATAAATGGAAATCCTAAAACATTATTAACTTGATTTGGATGATCACTACGACCTGTTGCCATAATAATATCATCTCTAGTATCTATTGCTAATTGGTATTTTATTTCTGGATTTGGATTTGCCATAGCAAAAACAATAGGATTAATTGCCATTGTTTTTAACATTGCCGGTGTAACTATATCTGCTTTAGATAACCCTATAAAAACATCAGCGTTTTGCATAGCTTCATCTAAAGCATCTATTTTTCGATGTGTAGCAAATTCTGATTTTTCATCTGTTAAATTCTCTCGATCTTTTCTTATTACACCTTTACTATCGAGCATTACAATATTTTCACGACGTGCTCCAAATGCTTGATATAATCGTGTGCACGAAATAGCCGCCGCACCAGCTCCACTTACTACTATACTTACATCTTCTATATTTTTATCTGCAATCTCTAAAGCATTTAATAAAGCCGCAGCAGAGATAATTGCCGTACCATGTTGGTCATCATGCATTACAGGAATATCGAGCTCATCTTTTAAACGACATTCTATCTCAAAAGCTTCAGGAGCTTTAATATCTTCTAGGTTTATACCACCAAATGTTGGCGCAATATTTTTTACCGTCGCAATAAATTCTTCAATATTTTCGGTATTTATTTCAATATCAAAAACATCAATATCAGCAAATATTTTAAAGAGCAAGCCTTTTCCTTCCATTACTGGCTTAGAAGCTTCAGGGCCAATATTACCCAACCCTAATACAGCTGTTCCGTTAGAGATTACTGCTACAAGATTCCCTTTTGCAGTATATTTATAGGCATTATCTTTATCTTTTTCAATCTCTAAACAAGGTTCTGCAACTCCTGGAGAATATGCTAAAGCTAAATCGCGTTGCGTTGCGTATTTTTTTGTTGGAACGACTTTTATTTTACCTGGAGTAGGTTTTGCATGATATACTAATGCTTCTCTACGTTTGCTTTGTTTACTCATACCTATAGTTTGAACTTACAAAGGTAAGTTCTAGATTTTATATATCTAATTTTAAACAATTATTCTTAATAAATGTCGTTATAATCGCTATAATTTAACAACGCTTTTTGATTTTCATACCATAAAAAGGTTTTGATTTTTCTACTTTTGCAATCTAAAATGATTTGTTCTTGAAACAATACCTCATACTTATTCTCTTTTGTTTTCCTGTTTTCTCTGGGGCGCAAAATTATATCGACTTATTTTCTATAGCATATGGGCATTCATTTAACAATGATTTTGAAAGTGATTTAGGTAGCACAACTGTTAGCTACTTAGATGTAGATTTAACCATTCCTATTCCTATTAACGATAAGTATACGATTATTACTGGACCTATACATAATTCTAATCGTTTAGAGTTTTTTCCTAATAATGGATTTTCCAATGTTTACAGTACAACATTTAAAATTGGTTTAGCTACAAACCACTCTGATAAATGGACTAGTAATTTCATTTTTTTACCTAGATTGTCTTCAGATTTTCAAAACATTACCTCTAATGATATACAATACGGTGGCATTGCTATTATAAATTATAATAAATCTAAAAACTTCTCTTATAAATTTGGAGTTTATAGTTCTACCGAAGCTTTTGGTGTTATCATTTCTCCTTTTTTTGGATGGAATTATCTCAGTAAAAATGGACGTTTTGCTATGGATGTTTTAGCTCCTATCTCATTTGACATTAATTACAGTTTCAACAAATTTACGCTTGGTGTAGATTATAATGGAGTTGGACGTTCTTATAATATTAATGAAGATAATGCTAGACTGTATGCACATCAAAGCTCATTAAAATACACAATATACACTCAACTAAATGTATTAAATAAAAGCGTATTATTGAGAGCTAAATGGGGTTTTGCTTCTAATAATTTTGAACTATACCAGCAAGGAGACCGTGTAGATTTAGCGCTTCCTGGGTTTCAAATTGGTGACAATCGCACACAGTTAAATAAAGATATACAATCTAGTTTTTTGGTTGAGTTTGAAGCGATATACCGGTTTTATATTCCGCAGAAGAAAAAATGATTTTTTTAATCTTTTAGAAAATCAACGTTTCGTTTTAATCCTGAGAACTTTGTACGCTTTACAGCAGATTTTTTAAACACTTTTTTAAACGTATCTTCAGTAATTTCCTCCCAATCTTTTTTTGTCATAGAAAGTAATTCTGGATGCGGATTAAATAAAGGTTCATTATGTGATTGACTAAAGCGGTTCCATGGACAGACATCTTGGCAAATATCGCAACCGAACATCCAGTCATTAAATTGACCTTTAAATTCTGATGGAATATTGTCTTTTAATTCTATAGTAAAATAACTAATACATTTACTGCCATCTACTACATAAGGTTCTGTTATCGCTTCCGTAGGGCAAGCATCTATGCACGCTGTACACGACCCACAATGATCTGTTACAGAAGTGTCGTAATCTAATTCTAAATCGATAATAAGCTCCGCTATAAAATAAAACGAACCTACTTTTTGAGTTAATAAATTGCTGTGTTTACCTATCCAGCCCAAACCCGATTTTGCTGCCCACGCTTTATCTAAAACAGGTGCAGAATCTACAAAAGCACGCCCGTTAACCTCCCCTATTTCGTTTTGAATACAGTGTAAGAGTTCTTTTAGTTTATCTTTAATTACAAAATGATAATCTGTACCATAAGCGTATTTTGACAGCTTATAGCTATTAGCTGTTTGCTCTTGGCTTGGGTAATAATTTAATAACAGAGATACCACACTTTTAGAGTCTTCAACCAACAACGTTGGATCTAAACGTTTATCAAAATGGTTTTCCATATAACGCATTTCTCCATGACTATTATTATTTAGCCATTGCTCTAACCTTGGTGCTTCTGCTTCTAAAAATTCGGCTTTGCTAATTCCACAAGACAAAAAGCCTAGGCGTTTGGCTTCGGTTTTAATGAATTCCGTGTATTTAATTTTATTGTTTATCATTTGTATTGTCACACTGAGCGCAGTCGAAGTGCTAATTATTATATTTATAATGAGTCACATTTCTACATTCTGATAATATTTGGAGCATATCAAAATCCCCACTTATTAATGCTCTTTTTTTAGCTTTAGTCCATCCTTTTATTTTCTTTTCAAAATATATGGCTTGTAAGACATCATTAAATTCTTGATAAAACTCTAATTTTAATGGTCTCCTCTTATAAGTATAAGAATCCTTTTTATAACCTGATTGATGCTCTATAAATCTTTTGGATATATCATTTGTAATTCCTGTATAGTAAGAATTATCTGTACATTTTAAAATGTAGACATAATATAAATACATAAATATTGAATGTTTAAGGCTTCGACTGCGCTCAGCCTGACATTAAATATACTATTCTCAAATCTTATATAGAGTTTATCTTGAGACTAGTCGAAAGACTCAGTCTGATAAAATGTTAAAACAATCCTCCTTGTGTTGGCCCTTTTATTTTTCCTAAATGTTTATAAGCTAATTCGGTAACTTCTCTACCTCTTGGCGTACGCATAATAAAACCTTGTTGTATTAAAAAAGGCTCGTAAACTTCTTCAATGGTTTCTGTACTTTCACTTACTGCAGTTGCTATTGTTGAAATCCCTACTGGACCTCCTTTAAATTTTTCAATAATTGTAGTTAAAATTTTATTGTCCATTTCATCTAAACCATGAGCATCTACATGTAGAGCTTCTAGCCCAAATTTTGCAATTGCAATATCAATACTTCCATTGCCTTTAATCTGTGCAAAGTCTCTAACACGTCTTAGCAAAGCATTAGCAATACGAGGTGTTCCTCGGCTACGTCCAGCAATTTCAATAGCAGCTTCCATTGTAATTGGCATATTAAGTATGGCTGCGCTACGTTGCACAATTGTAGTTAATAATTCTGTACTGTAATATTGTAAACGACTTTGTATACCAAAACGTGCACGCATTGGTGCTGTTAACAATCCTGAACGTGTAGTGGCACCAACTAAAGTGAACGGGCTTAAATTAATCTGAACTGTTCTGGCATTTGGCCCAGACTCAATCATGATATCAATTTTATAATCCTCCATTGCAGAATACAAATATTCTTCTACAATAGGACTTAAACGATGAATTTCATCTATAAAAAGAACATCTCTTTCTTCTAAATTAGTAAGTAAACCTGCTAAATCTCCTGGCTTATCTAAAACAGGTCCTGATGTTACTTTTATACCAACATCTAATTCATTTGCTAAAATATGTGCTAAGGTGGTTTTCCCTAAACCTGGCGGTCCGTGGAATAAGGCATGATCTAAAGCTTCTCCTCTTAGGTTAGCTGCCTGAACGAAAATCTGCAAATTTTCTAATACTTGATCTTGACCTGTAAAGTCTTCAAAAGATAGAGGTCTCAATTTCTTTTCGACATCGAGCTCTTCGGGTGTAAAGTTTTCGTTTGTAGGATCTAAGTTTTCGTTCATGTTACTTCCCACGAAAGTGGGAATCTTTTATTAATAATTCATAAATAAGATTCTTCGTTTCAACTTCGACAAGCTCAGTCTGACAACTCTGAATGACATTCAGCAATAAAACAAATATAAAGAAAAAGCCTTTCTAATCCTGATAATAATCGGGAAGAAAGGCTTTTGAGATAAGCAGTAATAAATTTTAGTTTATAACCTTAAATTCGCAGCGTCTATTAACTTCATAATCTGCTTTAGAGCATATTCCTGGTTTATCACAATGATTTAATGGTTTTGTTTCACCATAACCTTCGCTAGTTAATCGGCTACGTTCTATGCCTCGGCTTACTAAATATTCTAAGGTTGATGCCGCACGTTTTTTAGACAAGTCTAAATTGTATTGATCTCTACCTCTTACATCGGTATGCGCAGACACTTCTATAGACATTGACGGGTATTTTTTCATTAGATCTACTAATACATCTAACGTTTTAGCAGCGTCTTCTCTAATTTTTGATTTATCGAAATCGAAATAGATTTTATCTAACTCTACTTTTACCACACCTTCTTTATCTTTATTTACACGCTCTTCCGCATCTGCAAAAGATTCTAATGATAAATAGATGTTATGGCTTATTTTTCCTTGACTGTCCGTAGAGAACTCAACATCTTGAGGAATATATGCTTTTAGCGTTCCTCTTACAATGTATTTTTTATTTGGTTCTAATTTGAATAAATACTTTGCATTATCATCAACTGTTTGTTCTTGTATTATATTACCAGAATCATCTAATAATATCACTTTAGCTCCTGGTAATATAGCTTTGCTATTTTTATCTTGAACCACACCATCTACTAAATACTTAGTAAGGATATTTTCTTCTCTATCGTAAGTATACAATCTATCGTTACCTGCTCTATTTGATGAGAAGTAGCCTTTGTCATTTTTTTCGTCTATTACAAAAGCAAAATCATCAAGATTACTGTTAATTCCATCTCCTAAATTAACAGGTGCGTCATAAACTCCATTAACATTATTGCTCCTATACACATCTAAACCTCCATAACCAATATAATGGCCATTAGATGAATAATAAAGAACATCTTTATCACTTACATAAGGAAATTGTTCTCTATGTTTTGTATTAATATTACTTCCTAAATTTTCTGGTTCACCATAAGTACCATCATCATTTATAGCTACTTTATAGATATCGAAACCACCTAATCCACCTGGCATGTCACTTGCAAAATATAACGTTTTACCATCTTTACTTAAACTAGGATGCTCTGTACTATATTTATTTGACGTAAATGGTAATGCTTCAATATTTGCCCATTGGTCACCAACTAATTCTGCCTTATAAATTTTAATATGAGCTATACGTTCTTCTTCATCAGTTTTAGATTTAGACTTAGATGTATTTGTTCTATTAAAATACATGGTTTTACCATCTGCAGAAAGTACAGGATTACTCTCATGAGAATCTGTATTTATAGCATCTGAAAACGGAGTTATATTTTCTAATTTACCGCTACTGTTTATCGTTGCAGAATATAGGTCTAAATATGGTTGATCATTCCAGGCAAAAGCAGGATTCTCAGTGTTTCTCGTAGATGCAAATGCGACTTGGTTATCCCCAAAAAAGGTTAACCCAAAATCATTTGATGTACTACCATCATTAAGTTCGTTTATTTTAAACGTATGTGGTGTCGCCTTTTTATTTGCATCGATAAAACTCTGTGTATTAATTCTTTTATTGAAATACTGACTTAAATACTCATCTGCTAACTTATAATTTTTAACTCCTTTTAATGCTTGTGCATATCTAAAATAATATTCTATATCTATAGAATCTTTGTATGTTAAAATAAGTTCTCTATAAGTTTTTATAGCGTTCTGCATATTACTATTGTAGTAATAACTATCCCCTAAATTTTGAAGCACTTTTTGATTTGGCTCTTTTGCTTCATATAACTCTGCAGCTTTTACATAAGCTTTCATTTCAAAAAACTTGTCTGCGCGCTTTAGTTTTTCAGTCTGAGCAGTACTAAAATTAAAAACAAATAGCATGCAAGCAAAAAGATGTATATATGTTTTCATATGTCTGTTTTTTATAATCTTAACTCTAGATTTAAGATTAATTGTTGTTTTAAATACGTTAGATAGATTTGGTTTCATAAGTATAGTATTTAAAGTTTAGAAAAATCTAGGTGAGCGATCATAACCACTCTTTAATCCAAATAAATCGATATCGAAAAGAATAATAATTTCGTGTGAACCAGAACTGAAACTACTTAGATTAGATCTTGTATAATCGTAACTATATCCAATTCTTAAATCTGGTGCTATTCTAAAATTAACAATAGCACTAACAGCATCTTCTAATCGGTAACTAGCTCCTACTTCTAACTTTTCATTGATTAAAACATTTGCTGTAAGATCTAAAGATATTGGAGCACCTGCAACTCCTCTAGCCATAAATGCCGGCTTTAGTTTTAAATTCTCATTAATATCAAACACATAGCCACCTGTTAAAAAATAATGCACATTCTCTTGTCCGATAGCTCTAACACCATTCTCAGACTCTAAATGTCTTGTGGTTAATAGGTTTGGTGCAGATAAGCCCACATAATAATTATCTGAGAAGTAATATGCACCTATCCCTAAATTAGGAAAGGTTTCATTAATGTTTTCATTAAAAGCGAAATCAGTACTTGGTCCTCCAGATTGTAATACAAATCCATTAAAATCCGTATTAAAAAAGGTAACTCCCGCTTTTAAACCAAGCGATAATTTACTCTGTTCTCCTACTGGTAATACATAAGCAAAATCTGCAAAAACATTATTCTCGTCTACAACATCACCAATATTATCGTTTGTAAATGAAATACCTATTTCAATTTTTTCGTTAATTGGAGTATGCGCAAAAAAGGTTGCTGTCTTTGGAGCTCCTTCTACGCCTACCCATTGTGATCTGTATAAACCACCAAGATTTAATATGCCTTGATCTGCTGTTGCATAAGCTGGGTTAATGATGCTCATATTATACATATATTGTGTAAATAGAGGATCTTGTTGTGCGTAACTCTGTAATGAGAAAAATGTCATTAAGGCTACAATCACTGCTTTTTGAGATATATTTAATTTTTTCATGTTCTTAAAATTTGTGTGTTTAGCCAAAATGTTATCTACTTAAATATAAACGTCCTTGAATAGGTCTATTTTCTCCATCGTTAAATGTGAATACATAGAAGTATACGCCAACAGGCAATACCTGACTTCCTAAACTTGATTCAGTAGATCTCCCATCAAAACGAGGGCTAGAAGCATTACCTCTATATACTGTATTTCCATTTCGGTTAAAAATCTCCATTTCGAAATTTGGATATAATATTTCTAAATTATCTATATCAAAAGTATCATTTACTCCATCTCCATTAGGCGAGAACCCATCTGGAATTATTATATCACCACAAGATGTTAGATCTGGTGTTACGGCTAATCTTAAAGAACCTTCGCATCCTGTAACTACATCAATTAAAGCAGCATAATAGGTGTTTCCATTACTTAATAATGTTGAACCTGATACTACATTTCCTCCTGTTGCCGCATCGTACCAAATTACTTCAAAAGCCGCTGAGTTATTCTCTACAATGTTTAATGATAAATCATTTATAGTTGGACTATCATTAATACAATACTCTTCATCAATGTTTATTAATGTTGGCGGAGGTGAATCACTAATAGTTACAATAAGCATAACACTTAAAGAAGATTCACAACCTCCTGCTAAAGTTTGAGTGGCAAAATAATCTTCACCATCAATTAAAGCATCCGCTTCATCTAATAATGTTGCTAAAGTGTCATCTGTATACCAATTAATAGTTCCTGTAAAAGATAACGAACTGTTTAAATCTGCAACAGTAGGATTATCTATAGCACAGAATGAAGGTGTTGCATTTACCACAGTTGGCTCTACAGTATCTTGTACGGTAATTGTTATTTCGGCAGAAGCATCTGTAGAACAAGGTGACGTTGCTAAAACTGTGTACGTATAAGTTCCACTTACGTCTATCGCAGGGTCAAAAATATTAGATCCGCTCGCTAATAGAGGCGACCATGTTCCGTTAGAATCTGGTGTTCCTGTTAAAACAGTTGTTAAATCAAAAGCTCCATCTATTACACAAACTGAACCCGTGTTATCTCCTCCTGCATTAGCTGGCTGTGTTATTGTAACTACAACATCACTTGAAAAAGTACCACAAGCATTAGTTAACTCATAAGTATACGTTCCAGCAGCATCTATTGTTGGATCAAAAACTCCTGTTCCGCTTGTTAATGCCGGTGACCAAACGCCTCCTAGATCTGCGCCTCCTAATAATGGAAATAAATCTATAGTTCCATTATCAGCACATATATTTGTTGAAGCATCAGAGCCAGGATTTAAAGCCTGTTCTATAGTTACCGTAATTGTTGTACTGGCATCTATACATGGTGCATTTGCAGCAATAAAATAAGTAAACTGATATGTTCCTGGTGCAATACCAGAAGCATCAAAAATATTCCCTGTTACTCTACCTGTACTGTCATCATCTTGCCATACACCACCTGAATCTTGAGTACCATCTAAACCTAAGTTTAAATCGATACTATTGTTATCATTACATTCTAATAACCCAGGTGTAATTGGATTTCCTGAAATTGGAGTTGTAGAAATTGTTACTGTTACTTCTAAACGTATAGAAGATTCACAGCCTGTTATATCATCCGTTTGTGTAGCATAATACGTTTCTCCATCTATTAAATCTGTTGATGGATCTAACGGTGAGCCTCCAGTTGGTTCTTCATACCATTGAATAGTTGTTCCTGTAGCTATAAGATCTGCTACAGTAGCACTATCACAAAATGTTTGAGTTATAGCTCCCGTAGGTGTCGTTGTATCATTTATTGTAATACTTACTGTTACTAACACATCATCACATGTACCAATAGCATTAACATCGTAAGTAAAATTAAATGTGCCCGTAGGCAAAGCATCTAAAGTTACTGTATTACCAGATAATGCACCTGAAGCATCATCATCTGTCCAAACACCTGATTGATCTTCACCATCTAATAAATCGAATAAATCAAAGGTTTGTCCTGCAATAATTTCTGCAGCACAAAATACTGCTGGTGCATTTACTGTTCCTGATTCTGGTGCTTCTAATATTGAAATAACTACTGTACTGCTATTAGAACAACCTTCTGGTGAAGTTATACTATATGTGAAATTATAAACTCCGATAGGAAGTATTATTAAGTCTACATCACTACCCGATAAAGCTCCTGTAGCATCATCATCTGTCCATGTTCCTCCAGCATCATTTCCTGTCAATTGGCCAAATAAATCTAATGGCGAATTTGCCGCAACATCATTTTCACAGAACGTAGCAGGAGAAGCTGTACCTGTATTTGGCAATGGGTTTATTGTTATCGTTACTGTTACTAAACTGTCATCACAACTTCCTATAGCATCTACATCGTATGTATAAGTATAAGTGTTTGGTGGTAGTACTGATAAATCTATAATATTTGAAGTCGTTGTACCTGTATTATCGTTACCTATAAACCAAGTACCTGCTTGATCTTCTCCGTCTAATAAATCAAATAAATCAAAAGTTGCAGAACCTTCACCTTCACAAAATTCTGGTGAACTATTTACTGTACCAGATTCTGGTGCTGGTTCTACAGTAATAGATACCGTTTCCATATCGCTACATGCACCATTGTCAATAGTATACGTAAATTGTGTTGTTCCGACAGGAAATACTGTAATGTCTAAGTTTGTTGGATCTGTAACTGTATCTCCGTTAGCATCTGTCCATGTTCCATTATTATTATCTTGAGATCCATCTAAAGTATCAAATAAGTTAAAAGGTGAATTTGCAGCTAAATCATTTTCACAGAATGTCGCATTAACAGCTAAACCTGCATTTGGATCTGGTAAAACAATCACCTGTACCGTAGTTGATTCTTCTGGGCAAGGGTTAGGTAATAGGTTTTGAGTATATGTATAATTGTAAGTCCCTGGGATAAACCCTGTAAAATCTATAGTAGAACCTACAATAGGATCTGTACTTAAGGTTCCTTCGGTCCATTGTCCTCCAGCATCTTCACCTTCTAACAATGTAAACAAATCGAATGCAGATGGTAAGCCAGATTCACAAAACGATGCTGGATTATCCGCCGATGGCGTTCCTGAGGTAAAATTATCGAAAACCGTAATGGTTACTGTAGATGTACCTTCTGGGCAAGTACCATTTGTTGGCACTGTGTATGTAAACACGTAGGTGTCTGGTGTTGTTAAAGTTGAAATATTTACTGTTCCTAAATGACCATTAGTTGTTGTTAATGGGCCAGACCATGTTCCTGTTGTTACTGGCATTCCTGATAATTCATCAAACAAATTAAAATCGGTTGATGGCAAACTATCAAAACAAAAATCTAAATTTGCTGAAGTCCCTGGTTCAGTTGGAGTATCTATAATAACTGTTACAGGAATTGGATTACTATCACAAAAAACATCTACTGCCTGAACGTAGTAGGTATTTCCATCTACTAAAAGACTTGTTGTTGGCAAAGGTGGCTGAATAGGATCACCTGAACTATCAATATTATCGAACCATACAAAAGCATCCGTTGTTCCTGGATCTAAATCTGCAATTGTAGGATTATTAGCCGCACAGAACATTTGTGGATCTGTTGGTGTTGGATCATCAGGAGCTTGAAAAGTCGCTGTAGTTCCTATTTCTATTTGACTTCTACAACCGCCATTAACAAATACAATAAAAAAATTACTACCTCCTATTGGTATAATATCTGTACCATTAGCCAAATTAGTTAAGGCAAAATCTGTATAAACTTCTACCGAACCACCAGAGGGAATAACTGGAGATAAGGTTTGATCTATATACAATTGAATGGTAGGATTCTCATTACTACAATATACGGCATCTAAATTTTGACCTGACGCGTCTACTACAAAGTCAACGGTTAAAGATTCACGTGTTCCACAAGTTCCAGAATCATCACCAGCAAAATATGTGCCTTCACTAACAAGTTCATTGTCATTAAATGGCGCACCACCTGTTGCAGTACTATACCATCTAATACCATTACCTGCATCGTTAGCGAATGTATTTAAATCACTAAATGTAAAACCAGCAGCGTCACATACAGATGGCGCGGGATCGTTAATTGTAGGACATTGTGCATAAGCAGAATAAGATGTCCAAAGTAATACCAAAATATAGAATGTAGTTTTTACTACAGACCCTATCAACGGTTTTGTTCTCATAATAAGTCGGTTAATCAATTTTATTTCTTTAAAATCAAGTAGAATTCTGAATAAATAGAAGTATCAGAATTTTATTTGGGTTCGTTTTACGGTGCAAAATACACTTTTTTTTGTATTTCGTCGTGTTTTTTTTGCGTTTAGTCTGATATTTTTTAAATTTTAACAGTAAAAAGATGATTATTTTTATGTTAAATTGAGGTTATAATACAAACTATAGACATCAAAAAACCTCTTTAATTCTTTATAATTTAAGAATTAAAGAGGTTTTTTGATGTCTAAAAAATTATGTGCTAATGATGGAGTTCTTCTTCTCCTTCTTTCATTGGTACATTTTGCGGCACAAAATCTTCATCATGCCCTGGTTTACTATAATCGTAAGACCAACGGTATACATGAGGAATTTTACCTGGCCAGTTACCATGCATATGTTTAACAGGCGCTGTCCATTCTAATGTATTAGATCTCCATGGGTTTTGTTCAGCTTTTTTACCGTAAAATATGCTTCTAAAGAAATTGTATAAGAATACTAATTGAAAAACACCTCCAATTAAAGCAAACATTGTAATTACAACATTAGCATCCGCGGTATCATCAAATAATGGAAAATTACTGTTAGTATAATAACGTCTTGGCAAACCTGCCATACCTATAAAGTGCATTGGAAAGAAAACTCCATAAGCACAAATAGCAGTTACCCAAAAGTGTAAATACCCTAGATTTTTGTTTAACATACGACCAAACATTCTAGGAAACCAATGATATATTCCTGCAAACATACCATATAATGCTGAAATCCCCATTACTAAATGAAAGTGAGCTACAACAAAATACGTATCGTGTACATTAATATCTAAAGCACTATCCCCTAAAATAATTCCTGTTAAACCACCTGTAATAAATGTTGATACCAGACCTATAGAGAATAACATTGCGGGATTAAGTTGCAAATTACCTTTCCAGAGTGTGGTTATATAGTTAAATGCCTTTACCGCAGAAGGAATGGCAATTAATAGTGTTGTAAATGTAAATACAGATCCTAAGAATGGATTCATACCCGAAATAAACATATGGTGACCCCATACAATTGTAGATAAAAATGCAATAGCTAAAATTGAAGCGACCATGGCACGGTATCCAAAGATAGGTTTACGTGAATTGGTTGCAATAATTTCTGAGGTAATACCTAATGCCGGTAATAGTACAATATATACTTCTGGATGTCCTAAGAACCAAAATAAATGTTCAAATAATACTGGAGATCCACCTTGGTAGTGCAGTACTTCACCTTGAATAAATATATCTGATAAGAAGAATGATGTACCAAAACTTCTATCCATTATTAATAATAATGCTGCAGATAGTAATACTGGGAATGAAATAACACCAATAATAGCTGTTACAAAGAATGCCCATATTGTTAAAGGCAGTCGCGTCATTGACATTCCTTTTGTACGCAAATTAATTACAGTAACAATGTAATTTAATGATCCTAGTAAAGACGATGCTATAAATATAGCCATAGATACGAGCCAAAGTGTCATACCCATACCTGAACCACCTTGAGCCATTGGTAATGCTGATAATGGTGGATATATAGTCCATCCTGCTGCTGCAGGACCAGCTTCTACAAATAATGAAATAACCATTATAACACTAGATAGGAAGAATAACCAATATGAGATCATATTAAGGAACCCTGATGCCATATCTCTTGCTCCAATTTGTAATGGAATTAATAAGTTACTAAACGTACCACTTAAACCTGCCGTTAATACAAAGAATACCATAATAGTACCATGTATTGTTACTAAGGCTAAATAGATATCTGCATCCATTACACCTTCTGGAGCCCACTTACCTAATAAAGCTTCAAATAATACATTTGGCTTTTCTGGCCATGCAATTTGCATACGGAACATTAAAGACATTAATACACCTATAACTCCCATAATAGTACCTGTTATAAGGTACTGTTTTGCAATCATTTTATGATCTTGACTAAATATATATTTAGTTACAAAAGTTTCTTTGTGATGATGTACGTCGTGATCGTCGTGATCGTGTATTTCTGCTGTTGCTGACATAATCTTTATCTAATTCTTAAAACGATTTTAGTTTAATAATGAATTTGGAAACGTTTTCTGTGTCGCCATCCATGCATCATATTCTTCTTGAGTTTCTACAATAATTTTCATTTGCATATTGAAGTGCGATTTACCACAAATTTTATTACATAATAATAAGTAATCAAACTCGTATCGCAAATCTTGGCCGCGTTCTTCTATCTCTTCTCTATTTTCTAATCGCAGTTCGTTAATATTTGCAACCTTATCTTGAATATCTGGATTTTGACGCATCTCCGCAGTTGTAACTGTAGGTGTAAAACCAAATTGTGTAACCATCCCTGGAACGCAATTCATCTGTGCTCTAAAGTGTGGCATATAAGCCGAGTGCAATACATCTTGCGAACGCATTTTAAATAGCACAGGCTTATCAACTACTAAATGCAATTCTGTAACAATAACATCGTCTTGCGCATTGATATCATCTTCTGCAACACCTAAAATATTTGCGCGGTCAATATCAATTAATCTTACATTAGCTTTCCCTAATACATTATCTGCGCCACTATATCTTGCTTTCCAATTAAATTGTTGCGCATATAATTCTATCACCATAGGATCTTCGTCTTCGTCGATATTCATAATATCATTCCAAGTAAACAATCCATAGATAATTAACCCCGCTAAAACAATTACGGGAATAATAGTCCAAATGGCTTCTAAAGTATTATTATCTGCATAAAACAATGCCTTACGTCCTTTTTCGCCTTTGTATTTAAAAGCAAAATAGTGTAATAAAAATTGAGTGATCGTTTGTACTATAAAAATGAGTATCATAGAGATAATCATTAAGTTGTCTAAACCTGGACCATGTGCTGATGCCGAGTTAGACACTAAAGGTAGATCACCTAAATACACAAAGCTAGCTATAGTAATAGCATAGATGAAGATTAAAAAACCTATCATCATATACCCATTAAACGTATTATCCTTGTCGCTTGCTACTTGATTACTTGATCCTCCTATTTGAGCTAAATCAAAAATCTTTACCATTTGCCATATAGCAATGGCTACAAATAGTACTATTATAAATATTAACAAAGTTGTCATTATCGTTTCAGTTCTAATTTAAAATTAATAATGAAAGTGTTCACTCTCTTTAATAAATGGGTTTCGTTTTGCTAACAATGGTGCTTTACTTAAAGCTGTAAATACAAATAACATAAACAAGCCTGCAAATAAGCAAATTGCTCCTACTTCTGGGATACCAATAGACCATCTATCTCCAACCGTAGCTGGCATAATCATATTAAAGATATCTAAATAATGTCCGCAAAGTATTACAACACCTGCCATTACAACAAACCATGGAATACGCTTGTAATCACTATTCATTAATAGTAATAATGGGAATATAAAATTCATAGCGACCATTCCAAAGAATGTTAGTTTATAATCTTCAATACGTGTTACAAAATAAGTGACTTCTTCTGGAATGTTTGAATACCAGATTAACATAAATTGAGAGAACCATAAATAGGTCCAAAAAATACTAATCCCAAACATAAACTTAGCCAAGTCATGTAAATGACTGTCGTTTACAAACTCTAGTAAACCTTTAGATTTTAAGTAAATTGAAATTAATGCAATAACAGTAATACCACTTACAAACATACTTGCAAACACATACCAACCAAATAATGTAGAGAACCAGTGTGGGTCTACAGACATGATCCAATCCCAAGACATCATAGACTCTGTATAAATATAGAATACTAAGAATGCTGCTGACCAACGGAATAACTTTTTAAAGTTTTTATTATCATCTGACTTATCTTGGGCTAAAGACAACCTACGAGAGATCATTCTATATGCTACCCAACCTCCTAAGAAAATTAAGCCTCTAATTATAAAACCTGTTTTGTTTAACCAACCTTTCTTTCCAGCTACAAGAGCATCATAATGACTACTATTTGGATCTACCATATCTGGATTCATCCAAACAAAAATATGGTCTCCTGCTAAATATGCTATTGCCAACACTATAAGTCCTCCGGGCAACACATAAGCAGTAATCCCTTCCATAACTCTAAATAATACTGGTGACCAACCTGCTTGAGCTGCATATTGAATGGCATAAAATGCTAATACACCTAGTGCAATCATAAAAAAGAAAAATGCTGCTACATATAATGCAGACCAAGGTCTGTTATGGATTTGATGTAACACATGTTCTTCATGGCTCATTTCATGACCTTCAACTTCATCTCCATGACTTGCTGATTCTTCATGTTCATCACCATGCGATGTTTCTGCATGCTCTTCGTTGTAAGATTCTTTAACATGTTCTGAGGCTTCTCCATGTGACATTTCTGTTCCATGTTCATTATTAGCTTCTTCTTCGTGCCCACCATGATGTTCACTTGCCAAAAGTTCCTTAACATCATCTACAGTTTTATAATGATGAGAGTCCCAAAAACCATAACCAACACCTAATATGCCTAAGGCTATTAAGATGATAGCTCCTGTTCTTAATCGATTTGAAATTTTATATTCCATTTATATAATCTTTATCTAAATCTTACTTTTCTAAATCTGCTTTAAGTTTCTCAACATAAGCTACAACTTGCCAACGTTCGTCTTCACTCAATTGGTTTGCATAAGAACCCATAGTGTTTTTTCCATATTGAATAACATGGTAAATACTACCTGTTGTAATCGCTCTACCTGCATCATCATAACTAGGCACACCAAGAATTTTCTCGCGTTGTACTAATTTACCTTTACCATCTCCTTTATTACCATGGCAAATACCACAATAAATATCATATAGAGCTTTACCTGTATTATAATCTATAGCCGTAGAATCTATAGGACTGGTTAATGTTGCTTTAGCTAACTCATAACCTTCGTTAGTATCTTCAATTTCATATAAAGAGTAACCTCTAGGAAGTGTACCTTCTACAGGAAGTTGCGCTTCAACTCCATTTTTAAAAGCATCTGATCCTTGATATGTTTCATAACCAACAGACTGATACATGTTAGGCATATATTGATAGTTTCGTCTCGATTTTTTATTACAAGACACAATACTTAATAGCATTACAAATACTACTGTTAATTTAAAAGTCTTCATATTAATGTGCATCTTCATCTTTATCAATACTATTAATTTCTACTGCTCCAGTACCTTTAAGAAGGCTGATTAGTTCATCTTCATTATCATGTACAGCAATCTCCATTAAAAAATGGTCATCAGTAGTTCTCGGATCTGGGTTCTCAGCTTTTTTAAATGGCCACATTCTACTACGTAAATAAAATGTAATTACCATTAAATGGGCTGCGAAGAATACCGTAAGCTCAAACATAATTGGCACAAAAGCCGGCATGTTTTCTAAATAACTAAAACTTGGCTTACCACCAATATCTTGTGGCCAATCTTTAATCATTATAAAATTCATCATTGTGATAGCTACCGTTAAGCCAACACAACCATACATAAATGCAGTAATAGCAATACGTGTTGGTTCTAAACCCATAGCCTTGTCTAGTCCATGAACAGGAAAAGGTGTGTATATCTCTTCAATGTGATGTTTTTCTGCCTTTACCTTTTTAACGGCAGACATTAATACATCATCATCGGTATAAATAGCATGAATTACTTTTGAAGCTTCCATAGACTATATTAGTTATTTAATAAATTTTTAGCTTGTCCTGCCCAATCATCACGTTCTGCTCTCCCAGGGAAAGATTCAGTAATTGAGTCTAACAAGTCGTATTCTTTTTTTGTCATCTTACTTACTTGTAAGAATGTGTAAATTCCTATACTGTTAAGTACTTCTTCCATTTTAGGTCCAACTCCACTGATTTTCTTTAAATCGTCAGCAGTATCTGAAGCAGCATCAAATGTTCCTATAGTTCCTAAAAGGTTATTTACTTTTTCAGAATTGTTAGAAGAAGCATCATCGTTACTAGATGAACTTTCTACATTTGTTACAACTCCATTAGAGGTTCTAGAATCCGATCCAGTTCCTACTAAACTATCTCCACGTTCTCTAATTTTCTTATAACGTTCACCCGATGACTTTAAAATTGTTTTTACTTCTGCTTGTGCTATCACTGGGAATGTACGTGAGTATAATAAGAATAGTACAAAGAAGAATCCTATAGTTCCTATAAAAATACCTATATCTACAAATGTTGGTGAGAACATTGACCAAGATGATGGTAAATAATCTCTATGTAATGACGTTACAATAATTACAAAACGCTCAAACCACATTCCTATATTTACTATAATTGAAATAAAGAATGAAAACATAATACTTGTACGCAATTTTTTAAACCACATAAACTGAGGTGAGAATACATTACAAGACATCATTGCCCAATATGCCCACCAGTAAGGGCCAGTTGCTCTATTTAAAAATGCATATTGCTCATACTCTACACCAGAATACCATGCAATAAATAGCTCAGTAATATATGCAACACCTACAATAGAACCCGTAATCATAATAACGATATTCATCAGCTCTATATGTTGCACTGTGATATAATCTTCAAGACTACATACTTTACGCATAATAATAAGAAGCGTATTTACCATAGCAAAACCAGAGAAAATAGCCCCAGCAACAAAGTATGGTGGAAAAATTGTAGTATGCCAACCTGGAATTACCGATGTTGCAAAATCAAACGATACAATGGTATGTACAGAAAGTACTAATGGTGTTGCTAAACCTGCAAGCACCAAGGATACTTCCTCAAAACGTTGCCAATCTTTAGCTCTACCAGACCAACCAAAACTAATTAAAGAATATATTTTCTTTTGAAATGGTCTAACAGCTCTATCTCTAATCATTGCAAAATCAGGTAATAATCCTGTCCACCAAAATACTAATGACACTGATAAATATGTAGAAATTGCAAACACATCCCAAAGTAATGGTGAGTTAAAGTTTACCCATAATGATCCAAATTGATTAGGAATTGGTAATACCCAATATGCTAACCATGGACGACCCATGTGAATGATTGGAAATAAACCGGCTTGCACTACAGAGAATATTGTCATCGCCTCTGCAGAACGGTTAATGGCCATTCTCCATTTTTGACGGAATAATAATAATACAGCAGATATTAAGGTTCCTGCATGACCTATACCAACCCACCAAACAAAGTTAGTAATATCCCAAGCCCAGTTAACAGTCTTGTTAAGACCCCAGACTCCGATACCAGTTGATACGGTGTAAATAATACAACCTATTCCCCAAAGGAATGCCACAAGTGCAATACTGAAAACAATCCACCAAGAGCGATTTGCTTTTCCTTCAACGGGTCTAGCAACATCGACGGTAACGTCGTGATAAGATTTTTCTCCTGTTACTAAAGGTCTTCTAATAGGTGCTTCGTAATGAGACGCCATAATTATATAATTGATTCTTTAATTAGTCTTATGCTTTTTTTGTATTTCTCACTTTAGTTTGGTAGAACACATTTGGTTTTGTACCTACACTTTCTAATAAATGATACATACGGTCATCTTCTTTTAATTTTGCTACTTCGCTAGCTTTATCATTAACATCTCCAAAAATCATAGCTCCGCTTCCACAAGCAGCAGAACATGCTGTTTGGAATTCTCCATCTTTAATTTCACGTCCATCACGTTTAGCATCAAGGATTGTTTTTTGTGTTTTTTGAATACACATAGAACATTTTTCCATTACACCACGAGAACGTACAGTTACGTCTGGGTTTAATACCATACGCCCTAAATCATCATTCATAAAGTAATCGAACTCATCATTTTGGTTGTATAAGAACCAGTTGAAACGACGTACTTTATATGGACAGTTGTTTGCACAGTAACGTGTACCTACACAACGGTTATATGCCATATGGTTTTGACCTTGACGACCGTGAGCTGTTGCTGCAACAGGACAAACTGTTTCGCAAGGTGCGTGATTACAATGCTGACACATTACAGGCTGGAATGCTACCTGAGGATTATCTGCAGGATCTTCCATTCTTCCAAAAGTGGATAATGAACCATTTCCTTCTCTATCACCAAACAGATAATTTCCTAATCCTAATCCATCTGCATTATCTTTTTCATTATCATCTCCTTCAAACGTATCATTATGAGAATAATATCTATCAATACGCAACCAGTGCATATCTCTACTTCTTCTTATTTCAGATTTACCAACTACTGGTACATTATTTTCTGCGTGACATGCAATAACACAAGCTCCACAACCTGTACATGCATTTAAATCAATAGATAAATTGAAGTGATGTCCAACAGAACGATCAAACTCATCCCAAAGATCAACATCTGGAGATGTAACTGGTGTTTCAATATGGTTTAAAGATACTTGAGGTACTTCATTCCAATAGTGTTTATCTTTAGTATTGAAAATCTCTAAAGTCGTTTCTTTAATAATATCACCACGACCCATTAACGTATTATGCAACTGTACACATGCAAACTCATGCATACCTGAAGCTTTAGAAATACTTACTTCTTGAGTTGTATTAAAGTTTTGATATAAAGGATAGGCATTTACACCTGTCTGTAATTCTTCTTTTAAACCTGCTGTTCTACCATAACCTAAAGATAAACCTACAGATCCTTTAGCTTGACCTGGTTGAATAATAACTGGCACATTATTAATAGTAACTCCATTAACCGTAACATCTACTTTACTACCATTAAGTCCTCCATTAGCAACATTTTCATTAACTAATCCTAGACTTTCAGCATCTGCTTTAGATACAGTAACATAATTATCCCAAGATGTTCTTGTAATAGGATCTGGAAACTCTTGTAACCATGGGTTATTGGCTTGTTGACCATCTCCCATACCCGTTTTAGTATATAATGCCAATTCCATAGCTCCACTTTTAGCAGAAGCTACAAGTGCACTTGCCGCATTATTAGAAGGAGTTTCTAAATCAGTATCATCAGTACTAACTTCTGATGAAGATGCGCTTACAAAAACACCATCATGTAAAGCTTGGTTGTAAGATGCACCATTAAGAATGGTTTCTTTCCAATTGGCTTTTATATAATCATTATAAGTACTTGAATTATCTGTCCAAGTTAATAATGCGTCTTGAAATTGCTTTGTGTCAAATAATGGACGTATTGCAGGTTGCATTAAAGCAAAATGACCTGTTTTTATTTCTACATCACCCCAAGATTCTAAATAATGTGGTGCCGCTGCAACATAATTACAGTTAGAAGCCGTCTCGTCTTCTTTCATAGAAAACGCTATTGACATAGTATTTTTTAATCCTTCAGCAAAATCTGAAGCATTTGGTAAGGTATACATTGGATTTACACCACTCATTACAAGTGCACCTACTTTACCAGCTTTTAAATCTGCTATAAGTTGAGTCACTGCGCTATCACTACCTTGTTTTGTATGTATCGCTGTTTTAGTATCAAATGCTTTACTAGATAACGTTTGGTTAATATCTAATACTAAAGTTTGTGCATTAACGTCTTGAATACCCGAAACCACAACTCCGTTGCTTCCTGCTTTTCTTAATTCTTCAGCAGCTTTGCGCACTGCAGCATCTAATGGCTGAGAAAGTTGTGCTCCACCAGCAGAATTACCAGTGATATAACTGTATAATTTTGCTAAAGCTAATTTTTGTTCGCTTGGTTTTAAAGGCACACGCTTATCTGCATTAGCACCAGTTAAAGACATGTTAGACTCAAACTGAATATGACGCGACATTTTTCCATGATCTGGAACACGTTTTGAAGCATAACCCGCATCAAAACCTCCTCCTTGCCAATCTCCTAAGAAATCAGCACCAATAGAGATTATAGTCATTGCTTTAGAGAAATCGTAATTTGCTAAAGCACGTTTACCATATTTTGCTTGAAACGCATCTAATGCGGCAGATTCAGAAATGGCATCGTATTGTACATGACGTACGTTTGCGTAGTTATTAGAAAACTCTTCAATTAATTTACTTGTTGAAGGACTTGCAAAAGTTTGTGTTAATAACACTATATCTTTACCAGATGCGCTTGCATCATTTAAAGCTTTCTTTGTTTCAGAATTAAATACAGACCAAGAAATATCTTCACCTCCTTTTTTAGCATTTTTAACTCTTAAGCTATCATATAATCCTAAAACCGAGGCATTAACTCTGGCATTGGCATGGCCATTTGCTTTTGCTAAATTGTTATTCTCAATTTTTATAGGACGACCTTCTCTTGTCTTCACTAAAACACTTGCAAAATCGAATCCATTAGCAATAGTTGTAGCATAGTAATTAGCAACACCTGGAATAATTTCCTTTGGTTGATTTACATAAGGAATAGATTTAATAACTGGTCCTTCGCAAGCAGCTAATGATGCTGCTGCGGTACTAAAACCAACATATTTTAAGAAATCACGACGCGTTGTCGACGAAGATTCTAAAGTTTCTTTGTCGCCTAAAAACTCATCTGTTGGTATTTCTTCAACAAATTCATTCTGTTGTAGCGTCTCAACAATAGAGCTATTTTCATTTAGCTCTTCAACACTTTTCCAGTATTTCTTGTTTGATGACATATGATTCTGAATTACTTCTTATTATATTATAATTAAATTAATCTCTTAAAAGAGATTTCCACTTACGTGGTGCTACTAAAGCAATGTTTAATAGTGACATTTACCACATTCTAATCCACCCATCTGTGCTGCAGTTAACTGCTCAACTCCATATTTTTTAGACAGTTGTTCGTGAATTTTAGTATAGTAAGGATTATCTTTAACTTTAACGTTTGTCTCTCTATGACAATTAATACACCAGCCCATTGTTAATGGTGCATCTTGGCGCATTATTTCCATTTCTTCTACAGGTCCATGACAAGTTTGACACTCAATACCTCCAACAGTAACGTGCTGTGAGTGATTGAAATATGCAAAATCTGGAAGATTATGAATACGTATCCATTTTACCGGACTAGCATCTCCTGTATATTCTTGCTCAGTATCATCCCAACCTGCTGCTTTGTATAGTTTTTGAATTTCTAGATTGTAATCTACTCCATATGTTTCACCTTCAGCTAATGTTTCTGGTGCTACTTCAGAAATTGATTTATGGCAGTTCATACATACATTTAAAGACGGAATACCAGACGTTTTACTTACTCTAGCAGAAGAGTGACAGTATTTACAATCAACACCATTATCACCAGCATGTATTCTATGTGAAAAATGTATTGGCTGTACAGGCTCATAACCTTGATCGACACCTACTTGCATTAAATAACCATAAACAAAGTAACCACTAGCTAATAAAAAGAAAATTGCAGTAACTAGTACTAAGAATTGATTTTGCACAAATGCTTTCCAGATTGAAGTTCCTTTAGGTGTTTCTTCTATAGCAATGTCTTTAGCTTCTGCAAAACGCTTTAATGTACGTTTTACCAATATTAAGGCTAAAGCTAATAATGCAAACAACAATGCTAATGCTGCAAGAATTAATGTGTTTGAACCTTCTTTAGGTTTTGATTGATCACATCCAGGCCCACCAGGATTTGCAATACAGGGATCTTCAGGTAGAGGTGGCAATGGAGCAGCGGTATAAGCCAAAATATTAGAGATATCATCATCACTTAACTGCGGAAATGGAGTCATCGCTGTTTGGCCATACTCATTATATATTTTGTTAGCGTATGCGTCTCCAGATTTAATAACAGCAGGACTATTTCTTACCCATGCATAGATCCAATCTCTATCTAAACCTTGCTCATCGGCTAGTCTCGCTTCAATATTACGTAGTGCAGGTCCTGTAGATTTTTTATCTAATCTATGACAAGATGCACAATTGGTATTAAATAAACTTTTACCTTTTTCTGGGTCTTCTTGGGCCAAAAGTGTGGTTGAAAACGTAAGTAATAAAATAAAACCTAAATGAAGAATTTTTGAGGTTAAATTACGGTAGATAACGTGTTTCATATTGTTAGTTGAATTATCTTCTAAACTTTGGTACGATTTTTTCATTTAAACTGAAAAAAGTGATTTTAAAAACTCATGCAAAAGTAAGATATAAAAGTCGATTTCAGAAATGTTACAGAAGTCTTAATAACTAATTTATAAAGGTTCTAAATAACAATATAAATACCAATTTCGTTAATAAAATATACCTTTGCAATTAAATAGAATACACCATGAAACAAAACACTCTTAAAAACCTGATTTTCTTAACATTATTACTGTCTTCTTATTTAGTTTCTGCCCAAGAAGCTAGTGTTACTGTAATACAAGACAAATCTATTGATCGCCTTTTAGAGTTTAAAAAAGATTTAAGGACATTAGATATTTATAAAATTCAAATATTTTCAGGCGATCGTTCTACGGCTGAAAAAACAAAATCTGAATTCTTGCAAATTTTTAAAGATTGGAAAACTACTATGGAGTTTAATACTCCTAATTATAAAATATGGGTTGGTAATTTTAGAGAACGCCTTGAGGCAGATAGAGCATTAGCAAAAATTAAAAAAGAATATAGTGGTGCTTTTATTTTTCAGCCCAAAAAAGATAAAGTGTCAAAAAAATAAGGCTTAATATAAAGCATAAAAAAAGCCGCAAAATGCGGCTTTTTTTATGCTTAAAATTCTCAATTATTTAAGTTTCTTTTTTACTTCTACCTCTTGGAAAGCTTCTATAACATCATTCTCTTTAATGTCATTATAGTTTTTAATTTGCATTCCACAATCGTAACCTTTAGAAACTTCTTTAACATCGTCTTTAAAACGTTTCAATGATGTTAACTCTCCGGTGTAGATTACAACTCCATCTCTAATTAGACGAATACCTGAGTTTCTATAAATTTTTCCGTTAGTTACCATACATCCGGCAATGCTTCCAACTTTAGATACTTTAAAGATTTCTCTAATTTCTGCATTACCAGTAATCTCTTCTTTAAGTTCTGGAGACAACATGCCTTCCATAGCATCTTTAAGATCATTAATAGCATCGTAAATAATAGAATATGTACGGATGTCGATTTCTTCTTTATCAGCTATTTGACGTGCATTACCCATAGGTCGTACATTAAACCCAATTATAATAGCATCTGATGCAGTTGCTAATAATACATCACTTTCGGTAATTGCTCCAACTCCTTTGTGAATAATATTTACTTGAATTTCTTCGGTAGATAGTTTTTGGAACGAATCTGTTAATGCTTCAACAGAACCATCCACATCTCCTTTAAGAATAATATTTAATTCTTGGAAATCTCCAAGAGCAATACGTCTTCCTATTTCATCTAATGTAATATGACGTTGTGTTCTTACCGATTGCTCACGTTGTAATTGCGTACGCTTGGTTGCAATTTGTTTTGCTTCACGCTCATCTTCAAACACATTAAATTTGTCACCAGCTTGTGGAGCTCCATCTAAACCTAATATAGATACTGGTGTTGATGGACCAGCTTCTTTTATTTCATTTCCACGCTCATCATGCATGGCTTTTATTTTACCACTGTTTTTTCCAGCCAATACATAATCTCCAATTCTTAAAGTTCCTGCTTGAACTAAAATTGTAGACACATATCCACGTCCTTTATCTAAAAAGGCTTCAACAACAGTACCATTAGCTAATTTATTTGGGTTTGCTTTAAGCTCTAATAACTCGGCTTCAAGTAATACTTTTTCTAAAAGTTCTTTTACACCAGTTCCCATTTTAGCTGATATATCGTGAGATTGTATTTTACCTCCCCAATCTTCAACCAGTAAATTCATTGCTGCTAATCCTTCTTTTATCTTTTCTGGATTGGCATCTGGTTTATCAATTTTATTAATAGCAAAAACAATTGGCACTCCTGCTGCTTGTGCGTGAGAAATGGCTTCCTTAGTTTGCGGCATAATATCATCATCAGCAGCTGCAACAATAATTGCTATATCTGTAACTTGAGCTCCACGAGCACGCATAGCTGTAAAAGCTTCGTGACCTGGTGTATCTAAAAATGCGATTTTTTGTCCATTTTCTAACTCGACACCATATGCTCCAATATGCTGTGTAATTCCTCCTGATTCACCGGCTATTACATTTTCTTCACGAATATAATCTAACAATGAGGTTTTACCATGATCTACGTGACCCATTACTGTTACAATAGGTGCACGAGGTTTTAAATCTTTAGGATCGTCAACAATTTCTTCTATTGACTCTTCAATATCTGCAGTAATAAACTCTACACCATAACCAAACTCTTCAGCAACAATTGTCAATGTTTCAGCATCTAAACGTTGGTTCATGGTTACCATCATACCTAAAGACATACATGCTGAAATCACCTCAGTAACTCCGACACTCATCATGGTTGCAATTTCACTAACAGTTACAAACTCTGTAACTTTAATGGTTTTGCTTTCTGCTGCTGCAATTTCTTGATCAATTTCAGTTTGTTGACGGTGTTGATCTCTTTTCTCTCTACGATACTTAGCCCCTTTTCCTTTATTACTCTTTCCTTGAAGTTTTTCTAAAGTTTCTCGGATTTGCTTTTGTACATCTTCTTCACTTGGCTCTTCTTTAACCACTTTAGGGCGATTAGCTTGGCCTCCTTTTTTAAATCCTCCTTTTCTTCTATCGTTAGAAAAATTAGGTTTTGTTCCAGGATCTCCAGGTTTACTAATACGACGTCTTTTACGTTTATTAGCATCTGCATTAGCTGCAGGTTTTTTATCTTCTTTTTTCTTTTTAGGCTTATTAAATTGAGTTAAATCTATTTTTTGACCTGTGTTTTTAGGGCCAGAAAGTCTTTGATACTGTGTTTTAATCTTTTCATCTACTGGCTCATTAGTAGTGTTAGCTTTTTCTTCAGTCTCTTCTTTTTTAGCTTTTGGTTTTGGCTTTTCAGTTTTAGATTCAGCTTTAGGAGTTTCTGCCTTAGGAGTCTCTTCTTTTTTCTCAGCAGTTTTAGATGCTTTAGGAGCTTCTTTTTTTGCAGCTACTTTAGGCTTATCTTCTACTTTTGGAGTTTTCTCAGGTTGCTTTGGTGCTTCTTCCTTTTTAGGTTTAGAACCTTCTAAATCAATTTTACCAACTTGCTTAGGTCCTGATAACTCAGCCTTTGCTTTAAGAACTGTTTCTCGAGCTTCTTCTTTAGCTTTTTCTTCTCTTTCTTTTTCCTCAAGTTCTCTTTCTCGCTTTTCTCTTAATGCTTCTTTTTCTTTTAGTTTAGCCTCACTAACTTCTTGAGCTTTTTCGCGCTTGGTAGCGTCTGTCTGAAACTCATCAGAAAGTGTATCGTAAACTTCTTGAGAAATTTTAGTATTAGGGCTTTTTTCTATTTCAATGCCTTTAGATTCTAAAAAATCTACAGCACGATCAATAGAGATATTAAGTTCCCTAAGTACTTTATTTAATCTAGTTTGAGCCATAAATGCTTTTAATATAACTTAAATATATAGTTTACCAATTGATTTTCAAAAATTGGTATTTAGTCTTCAAATTCTTCTTTAAGAATTCTAAGAACTTCTTCTATAGTTTCTTCTTCTAAATCTGTACGTTTTACAAGATCTGAAACATCTTGTTCTAATATACTTTTTGCGGTATCTAAACCGACTTTACTAAACTCTTCGATAACCCATCCTTCGATTTCGTCAGAGAATTCAGATAATTCTACATCTTCTTCAGCTCCTTCTCTAAATACATCAATCTCGTACCCTGTTAATTTGCCTGCTAATCTAATATTATGACCTCCACGACCAATAGCTTTAGAGACTTCCTCTGGTTTTAACAACACCTCAGCACGCATGTTCTCTTCATCTAATTTTAAAGATGTTACTCTTGCTGGGCTTAACGCACGCGTTACAAATAATTGAATATTATTAGTATAGTTGATAACATCAATATTCTCATTCCCTAATTCACGTACTATACCATGTATACGTGATCCTTTCATACCTACACAAGCTCCAACTGGATCAATTCTATCATCATAAGAATCTACAGCTACTTTTGCTTTTTCACCTGGAATACGCACTACATTTTTAACAGTAATTAAACCATCAAAAACTTCTGGAATTTCTTGTTCAAATAATTTCTCAAGGAATATTGGCGAAGTTCTAGACATTATAATTGCAGGTTTACTCCCTTTTAATTCTACACTTTCTATAATTCCTCTTACATTTTCACCTTTACGGAAAAAATCTGATGGTATTTGTTTGTCTTTTGGCAGTATAATCTCATTCCCTTCATCATCTAATAAAATAATAGCTCTATGACGAATATGATGAACTTCGGCGGTATATATCTCACCTTCAAGCTCTTTAAACTGCTTATAGATATTTGTATTATCGTGTTCGTGTATTTTAGATATAAGATTCTGTCTTAATGCTAAAATAGAGCGCCTACCTAAATCGATAAGCTTTACTTCTTCTGCAACATCTTCTCCTACTTCAAAATCTGGTTCTATTTTTTGAGCTTCGGACAATTCAATTTCTTGATTTGGTTCTTCAACTTCTCCATTAGCAACAACAATTCTATTTCTCCAGATTTCTAAATCTCCTTTATCTGGATTAATAATAATATCAAAGTTATCGTCATCACCATATTTCTTTTTTAATGCATTACGTAATACATCTTCTAGAATCGCCATTAGCGTAACTCTGTCTATTAATTTATCATCTTTAAATTCTGAAAATGATTCAATTAACGCTACATTTTCCATAATTGATATGAATTAAAATTTTATTTTAACTTTTGCTTCTTTTATATTCTCATAAGCTACCGTTTCTTCTTTAATCACAGTAACTTTTCCTTTACCTACTGGTTTAGGTTCTCTGGCTTTCCATGTTAATTGAATGTCTTTCTCATCAGCTTCAACTAACTTACCTTCTATCGTTTTATTATCATTTGTTTTTACCTCTAAATCTCTACCTACATTTTTTTTATATTGTCTAGGTAAAGTTAAAGGCGATGCTGCTCCATTAGATAATACTTCTAGAGAGAAATCTTCTTCTTCTCTATCTAGATTATGCTCAATAGCACGGCTTACAAACATACAATCTTCTACTAAGACTCCATTATCCCCATCAATAACAATTTTGATGGCATTATCAGCTCCAATAGAAAAAGAGATTAGAAATAGATCTTCTCGTTCTTCTAAGCCTATATTTAATAAGTCCTCAACCTTTTTTTTGAACATTTTCTAGTATAAAAAGAGGGGACTTTACGTCCCCTCTCTTATTCATTTTCTTAAACAACGCTGCAAATATACGATATATATTGATTTAAACAAGGTCTTTAGCTCCTAATATTTAAAGGTCTTAAGCCAAAAATGATTGCTTTAAAAAAAATAGAATTCAATCTATAAAAAAATCCTCACTCTAAAAAGAATAAGGATTTAAAATTATGTTGGCCTATACTTCGACAAGCTCAGCACATCGCTAGGGCTCACTTCGGCTACGCTCAGCATAAACTTCTCGCCCTAAATTAAATAGCAAAAACGAAAAAATCCTCACTCTAAAAAGAATAAGGATTTAAAATTATGTTGGCCTACTAGGGCTCGAACCTAGACTCTTCTGGACCAAAACCAGACGTGTTGCCAGTTACACCATAGGCCATCATCTCAAAATGAGGATGCAAATTTATAACAAAGTTTCAGTTGGACAAAAAAAAGAAGAGAAAATAATTTAAAAACCTTAACGTTTGTTTAAAAAGCATAGCAAGTCTATTATTTATTAGTAAATTCGCCAGCACCTAAAGCATACTATTTTATGAATAATTTCAACTTTAAAAAGTGGAACACTATAACTGGTTGGTTTGCATTCACTATAGCACTAATCACTTATGCATTAACTATAGAGCCTACTGTAAGTTTCTGGGATGCAGGTGAATACATCTTAACCTCATCTAAGTTACAGGTTGGTCATCCGCCAGGAGCACCATTATTTCAAATGTTTGGAGCTTTCTTTTCTATATTCGCTTTAGAACCTTCTCAAATAGGTATGATAATGAACATGATGAGTGGAACGGCTAGTGCGTTTACCATTTTATTTATGTTTTGGACTATTACAATATTACTTCAAAAACTTACTAAATATAATTCTTCCGAAAACAATAGCTCTAAAGGTATTGCTATACTAGGTAGTGCTTTGGTAGGAAGTTTAGCGTTTACATTTACAGATTCGTTTTGGTTTAATGCTGTTGAAACTGAAGTGTATGCTATGGCGACTTTAATTATGGCTGTGATGTTTTACTTAGCATTACGCTGGGAACAAGAGATGAATGCACCTAGAGGAAATCGTTGGCTAATTCTTATCGCTTTTATTATTGGCTTATCTTTTGGAGTTCACTTTATGGGTTTATTAACCATACCTGCTATTGGATTAATCTATTATTTCAAAAATTATAAAACCATAACTGTAAAAAATTTCATTATTGCTAATGTGGTTTCTGCCGCTATTCTATTATTTATCTTTAAATTATTATTACCAAATGCATTACGTTTTTTTGGTTGGGCAGAAGTAACCATCGTTAATACTTTTGGTTTACCATTTCATTCAGGAACAATAATCGCTGGCTTATTGGTTATTGGAGCCTTCTATTATGGGCTGAATTATACTCGCAAAAAGGAACTAAAACATATCAATACATTAGTATTATGTTTAATGTTTATTTTTATTGGGTTTTCGTCTTGGATGATGCTACCTATCCGTGCCAATGCGCATGTTGTTATTAATGAAAATGATCCTTCTGATGCTCGTGAACTTTTAGCATATTATAACTTAGAACAATATCCTGAAACGCATTTGTTTTATGGCCCACAATTTACAGAACTATATTCTGGGCAAGATGAAGACCAGCCTTTTGTTGACGACAAAAAAAATTACGAAAAAGATTATGAAAAAGGTGAATACGTTATCATTAACGAATGGAAAAATAGTAAACAAAACTATAATTCTGAACATGCTGCACCATTACCAAGAATGTGGAGTACTGAGCATGCTGAAAATTATATGATGTTTACCGGTTATATTGATTTTAAAATAAAACCAAGTTTAGGTAACGATATACGTAATGAGTATCTCTCAGCCGGATACCCTGAAGAACTAGCCACTCAAGCTGCAAGTCAGCAAGTTTCAGATTTAAATCAATTGGTGAGAGAATTCAAACTCAATGTTGCCCAAGGTAAAGTAGATTACGAAACTTATCATAGATTTTTAACTGATGAAGGAAGAGCACAAAGTTACTTTGACATAGAAAAACCATCATTTTTAGATAATACCATGTATATGCTACAATACCAGTTTGGCTATATGTACTGGCGTTATTTTATGTGGAATTTTACAGGTCGACAAAATGACAAACAAGGAAAGTATGATGACTTTAATGGCAATTGGATTTCTGGAATTAATTTTATAGACGAGATGCATTTAGGTATGCCTCAAGATAATTTACCTAGCGATATTAAAAACAATAAAGCAAGAAACACATACTATTTCTTGCCTCTTCTCCTAGGTCTTATTGGATTTTTGTTTTTACTAAATGTAGATAAAAAGCGCTTTTGGGTATTATTAGTTTTCTTTTTACTTACAGGTTTAGCTATTCAGTTTTATACCAACGTTAGACCTTTTGAACCACGTGAACGTGACTACTCTGTTGTAGGCTCTTTTTATGTTTTTGCCATTTGGATTGGTTTTGGTGTTTATGCCATATACGATTTATTAAAACTCAGTATTAAATCTAAATTTCTAGGTCCGGCAGTAACTTTAGCGTGTTTAATATTGGTTCCTGGTATTTTAGCGGCTAATAATTGGGATGATCATGATCGTTCTGGTAAGTACACTGCAAATGCTATGGCGCGTAAATACTTAGAGTCTTGTGCTCCAAATGCTATTTTGTTTACCATTGGTGATAACGATTCATTTCCGTTATGGTATCTTCAAGAAATTGAAGGCGTTCGCAGAGATGTAAGAGTTGTAAATACTAGTTTATTTCAAACCGATTGGTATATCGACCAGATGAAACGTAAGGCCTATAGTAGCGATCCTGTACCATCTCAATTAACACATAAACAATATCGTGCTGGAACTCGTGATTTTGTATTCTATAGACCTATTAATGAAGAGGTTTCTAAAGACACATTAGACATTAAAGTTTTTATGGATTTTGTAAGCAGTGATAATCCTACAACCAAAATAAAACATCTTTTAAAAAGCCAAGGACAAGATCCAGATGGTTTTCCTAAATACTACGTTAATTCAAATTATTTCCCATCTAAAAACATTCGTGTTCCTGTAAATAAATCTACGGTTTTAAATAATGGAATTGTTAAACCTAAAGATGAAGACAAAATAGAACCCTATGTAGATTTGCGTATTACCACTAGTAACATCTCTAAAGGACGTTTGTTAATGTTAGATATTATAGCGAATAATAATTGGGAGCGTCCAATTTATTTTAGTGGTGGTGCGTTTGGTGATGATGATTATATATGGATGAAAGACTACCTTCAGCTAGATGGGTTGTGTTATAAGTTAGTACCTATAAAAACACCTGTAGACAGAGCAAATCCTTATGATATGGGTCGTATAGATCCAGATTTAATGTATGACCAAGTTAAACAATGGGATTGGGGAGGCAGTGGAGAAGATATTTACCACGATGTAGAAACACGAAGAAATGGCATTACATATAGAGGTAATATTGCACGCCTTATAGAGCAATTATTAAAAGAAGATCAATTAGACAAAGCAGAAGAAATGGCTGATTTAGCTATGGATAAAATGCCTGTTGATGATTTTGAATTTTACACACTATTAGAGCCATATGTTTCTTTCTACTATGAAGTAGGTAATAAAGAAAAAGCACGCCAACTTTACAAAGACGTTGTTAAAAAACATCAAGAAAGATTAACCTATTTTGGCGATTTTGATGTGATAAAACAAAGAGAAGTCGGTGACGAAATTCTTTTAGCCATTCAAAAATATAGAGGTTTAATAGATGTTGTTGTCGGCTATGACGATGAGAGTTACGCTCGTGAAGAAACAAACCTTTACAATCAATACTTGGATTTGTTTTCTCGTTTAATGGGAGATGATCTTCCTACAGAACCTTTAGAAGAAGTTGATGATTTAGACCTACTACTAAATGATACTATTAAATCTCCGATTACGGCACAAGATGAAAACTAATGCAACTAATCCCTGCTAAAACACCAGGATTTGTAAAGTCTATATTTCCAAATTTTATATGGGATATTGAAACGTCTCAACAAGAATTGTATCTTACCTTTGATGACGGACCAGCACCTGAAATCACAGATTGGGTTTTAGAACTTTTAAAAGCTTATAATGCCAAAGCTACTTTTTTTTGTATTGGCGATAATATTGAAAAACACCCTCAAATATTTAAAAATATAATTGAGAACGATCATTCTATTGGAAACCATACTTACAACCATTTAAAAGGTTGGAAACACAAAACCAAGGATTATATAAATGATGTTGAAATAACACAACGTGTTATTGAGCAGCACCTCTCAACTTCTATAAACAGGAAAAACTTTTTTAGACCGCCATACGGGAAATTTAAATCTAAACAAGCAAAAAAACTTCAAAAACAAGGCTATAAAATTGTTCTATGGGATGTATTATCTTTTGATTGGGATGCTTCTATTTCTCAAGAAAAATGTTTAGACAATGTTCTCAATTCAACTAAAAATGGAAGCATTATTGTATTTCACGATAGTGTAAAAGCAGAACAACATCTTAAATATGTGCTCCCTAAAGTTTTAGAATATTATACAAAAAAAGGGTATGTGTTTAAATCGTTGAAAAACCTATAATTTAAAGTAAAAGATTTCTGCTTGCGCAGAAGTTTAGACATATTCTTGAATAATACCAATCAGTGTATTAGCATCTTGTTCACCACTGTAGCGCCATTTCATTTCACCATTTTTATAGATAATAAGTGTTGGCAAGCCTTTTACTCGTAAGGCTTCTGCTAATTCTTGGTTTTTATCAACATCAATTTTTATCACTTTAGCTTTATCGCCAAGTGCTGCTGCTACATCTCTAAGTACTGGATGCATGGCTGTAGATTGATCATTCCATTCGGTAAAAAAGTCCAGTAGAACTGGGATATCTACATCTATTAATTCCCCAAATTTTGACATGTCTATACTGTTTTGGTCAAATATTGCAATACAAACCTAAGCATTTTTTTTATACTATACTTTAAATAGAATATTCTATACTATTCAGTTTGAATTATATATAAAGATACTAATTAGTAAGCAAACACACTAAAATGTTACAACTAAGTATTTTTCGTTCCTTTTTTAAGTTCTATAACTGTAATCTCTGGCCAAATACCAACGCGTCCCGGAAAAGCTAAATACCCAAACCCACGGTTAACATTAATGTATTGCCCAAGCTCTTTATAAATACCTGCCCAATGTTTATAGCGCCACTTTACAGGACTCCATTTAAACCAGCCTGGTATCTCTATACCAAATTGCATACCATGTGTATGTCCACTTAATGTTAAATGATAATGATAATCATCTTTAATCACTTCCTCATCCCAATGACTCGGATCATGGCTCATTAATATTTTAAAATCTTTCGCATCAATTTTACTTGCCGCCTTTTTTAAGTCACCTGCTTTTTTAAAACCGCCTTTTCCCCAATTTTCTACACCAACTAAAGCAATGCGTTGTCCATTTTTTTCAATGAAACGGTTTTCATTCAATAATAAATCGAAACCAATATTTTTTTGGAGGGATTTTAAATCTTCTAAATTTTGAGTTTTAGCTTCTGGATTTGACCAACTTATATAATCACCATAATCATGATTTCCTAAAACCGAATACATACCGTCTTTTGCATTTAATTTCTTGAAAATATCGATATATGGCTCCATTTCTGACGCCTTATTATTTACCATATCACCAGTAAATAAAATAACATCACTTTGTTGCTCATTTATTAAATCGATGGCGTATTCTACTTTTTTTATATTATCAAAACTACCAGAATGTATATCGCTAATTTGAGTTAAACGATACCCATCAAAAGCATCTGGTAAATCTTCAAAATGCAATGTGTAATTCAGCACCTTAAAATTGTATTTTCCTCTGTAAATACCATATAATATTGAAGCAAACGGAATCGCTGCCAAGCCTAATGCTATTTTGCTCACAAAGGTTCTACGCGATGGAAAATGCTTTACTCCATCGCCAGAATTCTGTGTAAAAAAGCTATATATCGCTTGCGGAATTCTTATCACATCTTCACCAAGCATTATTGCAATTAAAATTAGCTTAGGCACAATCATAGCTATTAAAAGACCAATAGCATAAGAGTTAGCATGAGAGAATCCGTCACTACGGCTAAAACTATAAAATTGAATTACAAAATTTGCTAAAACAGCAATAGTAAATACCCAATAGAGTATATGCCACCAATTGTTTTTTGTAATTGTTTTTAGAGACTGGAATGCATAATAATCTGCAACTCCAACAATGACAACAAATATTAACCAACGAATCATAGGGTAATTTTAATTTACGAATTTACAAATATGCTTTCACACTTATTTTACAAAATTGTTAAAGCTTTTAAATTGCAAATCATCTAAAGAAGACGCTTCGGTTTTAAAATGAATTGTCACCTTTTCTCCCGGTAAAATATCAAAGTAATTGTCTGAAAAGTGTCCCTTTATAGTGGTGTATAAAAACACATCTTTTTGAAGTGTTTTACTAGACAATATAACCTTAAAGCCATTACTAGACTTTGTTACTGTTTTTTCAATCTCTTCTTGTTTTAATTTTAAATCTTTCGGTTTTGAAAAGTAAAAATTCGATGTTAAGTCTTTAAATTTTGAAACTAAAACTACTGCTTCTTTTTGAAACGAAATCGTATTTAAATCCATTTGAAATTTAACTTCACTTGAGTTTGGAACAACCTCAACATCTTTATAATTCTCCCAGATAACCTTACCCTCAAAATCTAACAGTTGTAATGACAGTATTCCATTTTCAGGTTGAAGATTATCATTAATCAACCAAGTCTTTAGTTTATTGTTTTCTACTCGTGAGGAAATTAAAACATTGCTAAATGCATTTTTAGTTTTATAATGTAGAGCCTTCCAATTTCCCATAAAATCAATGCTAGACCAAGATGTTACTGGCCAACAATCGTTAAGTTGCCAATATAATGTCCCCATATTATAAGGTTTAGCTCTGCGTTGCGCTTCAAAACCCATAACCAAACCATGGGCTTGCACTAATTGACTCATATATACATAATCTTCATCCTTATCTGGGATTGGATAATCGCGTTCCATATAATTTTTAATGATAGAAAATCCTCGCGAGTGTTTTTGATGGGTTTGAAATGCTTTTGAAGTAATTGAAATGCTATCGTTCTGATTGATATATTTTATCGCTTCATAACTCGGAAAGGATTGAAAACCAAACTCGCTCATAAATCGTGGTACATTATCCGGAAGATGTTCAAACGGATATTCATCATGCCAAATCCACCAATCGTGTGCATCTCCTTGGGCTTTATATTTTGGGTTGCCTCTTCCATAGCTTGGTGAAGATTCCCAATAACTGGTATTACTATATTTACTAACCGTTTGCGGCAATATACTATCGAAGACTTTAAGGTAATTATCCCAAATCTCCTCTTTTTCGGCATCACTTCTATCTGTTTGCCAACCCCAACGGTGCCAGCCTTCAGAATTCTCATTATTACCACACCATAAGGCTATTGAAGGATGATGACGTAAACGTTTTACATTATCAATTGCTTCTTGCTGTACATTATCTAAAAATGCTTGGTCTCCAGGATACATGGCGCAGGCAAACATAAAATCTTGCCACACTAAAATACCTTTTTCGTCACATAAATTATAAAAAATATCATTCTCATAAATACCACCTCCCCAAACTCTAAGCATATTCATATTAGCTTCAACAACATCATCTAACAATTTATTATAATGTGAATCTGTAACTTGACTTTGAAAGCTGTTTTGCGGAATATAATTCGCTCCTTTTGCATAAACGGGAACATCATTCACTTTAAAATAAAACGACTCTCCAATACTATCTTTTTCTGTAACCAATTCTATGGTTCTTAATCCTAATTTTTGAGAATATGTATCTAAAATGGTATTGCCATCTTTAACCACAACTTTTACATCATATAAATACGGTTCTCCAAGATTATGCGGCCACCAGCGTTTTGGGGTTTTAATTTCAAAAGGAATATTCATCGGACTATATTGAAATCCATCTTCGGATATAGCTACCAAGGAATCATTAACAAAAACTTCAAAAGTGTAACCATCAGTTCTATTGTAAGCTAAATTCATATGCAAATTAAGTTTACTTATAGAATCATTAAGTTCATTTTGTATGATATAAGCATTTCGGATTCTTAAATCATTATTAGCAATTAGTTTAATTGGTCTCCAAATCCCAGAAGTGATAAACTTTGGTCCCCAATCCCAGCCATATTGAAATTGTGGTTTTCGTGTAAAAATGCGATTCCCTTCTGGCAATTGATATGGTAATTTTGCCTTCTCTATATTTTCTTTCTTTGCTGTGTTTTTAAAAACAAGTCGCAACTCGTTTTCAAGCTTTATAATAGATTTGACATTAATATTCCATTCTCTAAACGCATTATTTGCCTTTAAGATTAAACTATCATTTAGATAAACATTAGCGTAGGTATCTAAACCTTCAAAATTAAGTTCTAGGTGTTTTTTTGATAGTGTTTCTTTATCTACAAAAAAATTGGTTGTGTATTCCCAATCGGTTTCAGAAATCCATTGTAGATCTAATTCATTATTACCTACAAAGGGATTTTCAATTAAATCATTTTTTAATAAATCGGTATGGACTTGTCCTGGAACTTTAGCATTATACCAAATAGAATCTGACACCTGCTTAAACTGCCAATTGTCACTTAACTCAATTACTGCTGGAACATCATGTTTTGACTTACAGCTAAATACCAATAATATAATTACTATAATACTATATCGCATTAATAATGGATTTTATTTTTTCTGGATCTGAATAAGATAACTCTATTGAAAATAAAGACTCTTCTTTTTCTCTTACAGTTGATGCTGAAGCATGTATTTCTTTTAATGCTAAATCTTTAAATTTTCTTGCATTTTCAGAATTTATACCTCCACCAGCTAATAGTATTATTCTATTATTAGCAATGCAATTAAGTTCTTTTAGCAATTCTATTCCTTTTTCTGCAGAAGTTTCTTGTCCAGAAGTCAAAACACGTTCTACTCCTAAATCAATTAAATCTTCTAAAGCTTCTTTAGGGTTTACGACCTCATCAAAAGCCCGATGGAAAGTAAACGGTAATGGTCTTGATAACTCTACTAATTCTTTTGTTCTTTTAATATCAATAGTTTTGTCTCCTCTTAAAACACCTGAAACAATACCTGTACAACCTATTTCTTTACAGGTTTGAATATTCATTTTCATAATTTCAAACTCAATATCTGTATATACAAAATGACCGCTTCTTGGACGAATTAACACAAATACAGGGATGTTTAATTTTTTTATGACTTGTTTTAATAAACCATAAGATGGTGTTACACCACCAACTGATAATTCTTGGCACAGTTCTATACGATGTGCTCCTGCTTTTTGAGCGTTAATAGCAGATTGGTATGAATTAGCACAGACTTCTAACAGCATATTAGTTCACAATAATTTCATCAATAAACGTCCACGCTTTATTTCCTGCACCTTGTTTCCCTTCTGGAATTTTTCCGTAGTTAGGGATTTTCAATGTAAAAGATTTTACTTTCACATTTAAATCTTCTGGTGTTATAAAATCATAATCTAATTTTATAAGTAATTTATCTTTGCTTTGTAGTTTTCGTTTATCACTAACCTTAGTTCCTTCTTCAAGTGTAAATTCAAAATTAACTTCTTTTGGTGAATAAATCCACTGACCATTTCCATTGTAAAATCGTGTTTTAATTGAATTAATCTTTATTGGTTTCTTAAAATCAATCTTAATCTCAATATCTTCTCCCCAAAAGCCTAACCATTCTTTATCACCGTAACGAGAATCACTTCCACGAATACCATTGATTAAGCCTTCTGATCCACTTCCTGAATACGCTATATGTGGTTGTTTGTTTATGTAGATTTTAGCACCTACTGCTTTATGAAAATTAATATTTTGAGTAAAATTCTTACCAAGCTGCTTGTCAGAATTAAAGACTGCTGCTTTTATAATTGTACTTTCTACTATTGGAATTCGGGATTTATAGATTTTTGAACTTACATTAGGCGCACTTCCATCTAAAGTATAACGAATTGTTTTTCCTTCGGTTAAAGTTATTAAGTCATAAAATGCTTTACCATCTTCTGAAAGCATGTTACCTTCAATCTCATATAAATGATTGGCGTAATTAATATCAAGCGCATCTAATCGTTTATGGAAATTTTCTAGTCGTGATACAAAATTCTTATAGTTTTTGTTTTCAGGCTTTGACCAAAGTACTTCGCTCATCGCCAACATCCTCGGAAATGCCATATACTCTACCTGCTCTTCGGTAGGCATATATTCCGTCCAAATATTGCCTTGTGCACCTAAGACGAATTTAGCATCTTCTTTAGTAAGCTCTTCGGGAATTGGATTAAAACCATACACTTTTTCTAAAGGTAAAAATCCGCCAATAGCTAAAGGTTCGTCTTCATTATCGGATTGGTAATAATCAAAATAACAATGTGAGGTTGGTGTCATAACCACATTATGCCCAGATTTTGCTGCTTCCACAGCACCACTAGTTCCTCTCCAAGACATAACCGTTGCATTTGGAGCTAAACCTCCTTCTAGAATTTCGTCCCAACCAATGATTTGTCGGCCTTTAGAATTGAGATATTTCTCCATTCTGGTAATAAAATAATTCTGAAGTTCATGCTCGTCTTTTAGACCTTCATCTTTAATTCGTTTTTGGCAATCTTTACAAGTCTTCCATCTGGTCTTTGGTGCTTCATCACCTCCAATATGGATATACTTGCTTGGAAATAGTTCTAAAACCTCATCTAAAACATCTTCAAGAAAGTTAAATGTTTCATCTTTAGTACAATATATATCTTCAAAAACTCCCCATTTTGTAGCCACCTCAACTTGTTCTCCTGTACAGCCTAATTCAGGATACGCTGCTATTGCTGCTTGACTATGACCTGGCATTTCAATCTCTGGAATAATGGTTACAAAACGGTTTTGTGCATAAGCAACGATATCTTTTATTTCTTCTTGTGTATAATGGCCACCATAGCGTTTACCATCAAACTGATGTGGTTGATCACTGTAATGACCTACTAAAGTTTCGTCTCTATAGGCTGCTACCTCCTGAAGTTTTGGATACTTTTTAATCTCAATGCGCCAACCTTGATCTTCTGTTAAATGCCAGTGAAAAGTGTTCATCTTTAACATGGCTATAGCATCAATATATTTTTTAATGAAATCTACCGAGTACATGTGGCGACCTACATCTAAGTGCATGCCTCTGTATGAGAATTGTGGTGAATCTTTAATATTGACGAATGGAATTATAATCTCATTGTTTTCACCTGCGTTTTTAGGAAATAATTGAAATAAACTTTGTACTGCATAAAATGCACCTCTAGAATCTCTTGCTTGTATAGAAATACCTTTTTTTGAAACGTCCAAGTAATACTCTTCTTCTTTAAGATTTAAGTTCTCTATAAATTCGATTTTGCTTTTATGCTTTGGATTTAATTTGATGTCAATTAAACCATCAATTTGATTCATTAAATAAATTGAAGCATTGTCGAGATCATTCTCTGCACTGACAGCATAAAAGTCTTTTAATATAAACTCACCAGATTTAGAGATTTGCTCTGAGGGTTTTGGAATAATTGCTTCTGGTTCAATTTCATTATACTTCTCTTCACAGCAAAAAATCAAAAAGAATAAAATGACAATGTTAATTAATTTCTTGAAATGCATTTTAGTATATTAGATGCATTAAAATTAGTAATCTTTTTTGATGCGTTCTAAACTAACCTCTTTTTTAATTCTGCTCGTTATATTTTCGAGTTGTAAAGATTCTACTTCAATCCAAGAAGCGAAGAAAGATCAACAGCTTACAAACTACGTCAACACATTTATTGGTACTGGTGGACATGGCCATACCTATCCTGGTGCAACTCTGCCTTATGGCATGATGCAACTGAGCCCAGATACTAGACTAAATGGTTGGGATGGTTGTTCTGGTTATCATTATACCGATAGCTATATTTACGGGTTTTCGCATACACATCTTAGCGGAACAGGGATTAGCGATTATGGTGATGTGCTTTTAATGCCAACAAACGAACATAATTTTAATAATGGTGCTGATGGAAAAAAAGGGTATCGTGCTCATTTCTCTCATGATAACGAAATTGCAGAACCTGGGTATTACAAAGTACATTTAGATTCAACAAATATTGATGTGGAATTAACAGTGTCTTTACGTAGTGGTCTTCATAAATATCAATTTCCTTCCTCTGAAAATCAATTTGTGATTTTAGATTTAGTGCATCGTGATAAAGTTTTAGATGCAAAAATTGATAAAATCTCAGATACCGAAATTGTTGGTTATCGCCATTCTCAAGCTTGGGCAAAAGACCAACGCTTATTCTTTGCTATTAAAACTTCGCATCCATTTAATGATATGTTACAATCGCCTCCTAAAACAGGAATGCCTGGAGCTAGAAGATCCTCTTTGAAGTTTGTAAACCCAGATAACGAACCTATTATAATTAAAATCGGAATTTCTGCAGTTGATATTGACGGAGCTCGCAAAAATTTAGATGCTGAAATAGGCAATAAAGATTTTAAAACTGTAAAAAAAGAAGCGCAAACTTATTGGGAATCGCAACTCGAAAAAATTGTCATTGAAAGCAATGATGTAGATAAAAAGACTAATTTTTATTCAGCTTTATATCATACCATGTTAGCACCTCAACGCTACCAAGATGTTGATGGTCGTTACAGAGGTATGGATTTAAACATCCATAATGCTGATTTTGATTACTATTCTGTGTTTTCACTTTGGGATACTTACAGAGCTGCGCATCCACTTTACACGATTATTGAACAAGAACGTACAAATGATTTTATCAATACGTTTTTAGCAAAATACGATGAAGGTGGTATTATGCCTATGTGGGATTTGGCAGGAAATTATACCGATTGCATGATTGGTTATCATGCCGTTCCTGTGGTTGCCGACGCATATTTAAAAGGCATTCGAGGTTATGATACTGAAAAGGCTTTTGAAGCCATGAAGCATTCGGCTACGCGAGATAAGTTTGGACTAGAAGCATATAAATCATACGGATTTATTCCTGTAGATGAAGAAAGCGAATCGGTTTCTAAAACTTTAGAATATGCCTATGATGATTGGACGATTGCACAGATGGCAAAAGACATGGGTAAGTCCGAGGATTATAAAACTTACATTCAGCGTGCGCAGTACTACAAAAATGTATATGATCCTGAAACCCAATTTATGCGTGGTCGATTTAGGAATACATGGTTTTCACCTTTCGATCCTTATGAGGTAAATTTTAATTATACAGAAGCCAATTCTTGGCAATACAGTTTTTATGTTCCGCAAGATGTTTCTGGATTTATAAAATTGCTAGGTGGAAAAGATAAATTGGAAACTCAACTTGATGAATTATTCAGTGCAAAAACTGAAATTTCTGGTCGCAATCAATCTGATATAACAGGTTTAATTGGGCAATATGCGCATGGTAATGAGCCTAGTCATCATATGGCGTATTTGTATAATTTTGTCAATAAACCACATAAAACTCAAGAAAAAGTACATCAGATTTTAACTGAATTGTACAAAAATGATCCTGATGGAGTTTCTGGTAATGAAGACTGTGGGCAAATGAGCGCTTGGTATGTTTTAAGCTCTATGGGCTTTTATTCAGTGACACCTGGAAGTAACACCTATATTATTGGCACTCCACTTTTTGATAAAGCTACGGTTAACTTAGAAAATGGTAAAACATTTACTATTGTAGCTAATAATCTTAGCAACACTAACATCTATATAGAAAGTGCGACACTTAATGGTAAAACTTTAAATCAAAGTTTTATTAATCATAGTGATATTGTTACAGGAGGAATTCTAGAATTTAATATGACCGATAATCCTGCGATTTGGGGAAGTAAAGATGGTCAAGAACCAAAGACTGAAATCACTGAACACATTATATTACCATCACCATTTATTGCTAAAGGCGATATAACATTTAGAGAATCTACAGAAGTTGTTTTAGGCACCTCAGAAGAAAACACAAAAGTATATTACGCTTTAGATAATGATGATTTTAAAATTTATGAAAAGCCATTTATAATAACAAAAGACACTAAAGTAAAGCTCTATTCAGAAAAGGAAAATTTAAAAAGCCCTGTCTTAACAACACCTTTCTATAAAATAGATCCTAACTTAAGTATTACTCTAAAAAGTGACTTTGCAAATCAATATAGCGCAGGCGGAAATGATGCACTTATTGATGGTATTAGAAGTACTAAAAATTACAGAACAGGCAGTTGGCAAGGCTATTGGGATCAGGATTTGGTTGCTATTGTTGATTTAGGCGAAATAAAACCAATTTATAATTTTAAAGTCAATTTTTTACGTGACCAAGGCGCTTGGATATTCTTACCTAGAGAAGTAGATATTTACACTTCTATTGATGGCAAGAGCTTTACTAAACATATAACGTGGAAATTTAAAACAACAGAGAAAAATCAAACAATAGATATTGAATCAGTAAAACTTTCAAAATTAGGGGAAGCAAGATATGTAAAAGTCATTGCTAAAAAATTAGGAGCACTTCCAGAATGGCATATAGGCTATCCATTAGATGGCAAGAGTTGGATCTTCGTTGATGAAATTTCGATAAAATAAAAACTAACTAAAATAACTATAAATGAGTAATCAAAACAACAAATCTGCATTAACGACTTTAGTTACGGTGTTTTTCTTCTGGGGATTTATTGCAGCATCTAACGGTGTATTTATTCCATTTTGTAAAACGTATTTTAATATTGATCAGTTTCAATCGCAATTAGTAGATTTTGCTTTTTATGGTGCATATTATATTGGTGCTTTATTATTATTCATAATCTCAAGTGGTATAAAAAGAGACATTGTAAATACTTGGGGTTACAAAAAAGCGATTGTCTATGGCTTATTATTATCTGCTATAGGTGCTTTTATTATGTATCCAGCAACAGCTGGAGCTGAACAAGGACAGACAGGAGTCTTTTATTTTGTGCTAATTGCTTTATTTATTGTAGGTCTAGGATTTTCATTGCAACAAACTGGTGCAAATCCGTTTGCAGTAGCTTTAGGCGAACCAAAAACAGGGTCTCACCGTCTTAATTTAGCTGGTGGTATTAACTCTTTCGGAACCACTATTGGTCCTATTGTCGTTAGTCTCGTTATTTTTGGAGCTGCGAGTTGGTCTACTGACGAATTAGCAGTTATGATTGCTAATAATGAAATTACTTTAGTTACAGTTCAAGGACTTTATATGGGAGTTGGTGTTCTATTTTTAATAGCTGCTGCTCTATTTCATTTTTCAAAAAAATTACCTGCTTTAAAATCTGATACTCCTTTTGAATCTGCTAATAAAGCAAGAAACCTACTCATAATTCTCACACTTATTATCGTAGGATGTTTTGGTTACATTTTTAGCACATATTCTGGTTCTGAGGTTGTTACTAAAGATTTAGAACAAACCCGATTAATTGTTTTATTCATTGCGCTTTTTGCTGTTATTGCGGCAGTATTTATTGCCAATTCTAGCGCTAGTAAAAATGAAAAAGGTTGGGGCGCTATGAAATACCCTCAATTGGTTTTAGGCATGTTGGCTATATTCACATATGTTGGTGTTGAAGTCACTATTGGAAGTAATTTAGGAGAATTATTAAAACAAGGTTCAGGAGAATCAGGTTTAAATGCGCTTGGATTAGCTGTTTTAAACGATTCTGAAATTGGAAAATACATTTCACTGTATTGGGGAGGTTTAATGATTGGACGTTGGGTTGGTGCAATTACCGTTTTTAATCCAAGTAAAGGTTTAAAGAAGATATTACTTATCGTTGTACCGTATATTGCATTCGGAGTCATTATAGGTGTCAATTGGATTGCTGGTAGTACGTATTCGATTAACGAGATTCTCTTTTTTGCCATTTGTGTTGCGGTTCAAATTTTTGGATTCTTCTTAGCAAAAGACAGACCTGTTAAAACACTTAAATTGTTTAGCATGCTAGGCATTTTAGGAATGCTAATTGGATTATTTGCTTCTGGAAATGTCGCTTTATTTGCATTTTTATCTGGTGGTTTATTCTGTTCAATTATGTGGCCATGCATTTTTACATTAAGCATTGCTGGTTTAGGAAAATATACATCTCAAGGTTCGGCCTTTTTAATTATGATGATCTTAGGCGGAGCAATTATTCCACCTGTACAAGGAAAATTAGCTGACGTATTTACCATTCAATCGTCGTACTGGATTGCTGTAGTTTGTTTTGGGTATTTATTATTCTATGCGTTTAGAACAAAAACAGTTTTAGACAAACAAGGAGTAGATTATTAAAAATAATTAAAGACGCTTCAGGGTTTAAATTTAAAAGATCCTGAAATAAATTCAGGATAAAATGAAACGAAGGCAATTTATAAAAAACGCATCATTAACAGGAGTAGGCATTGCCGTTGGCAGTAGTATAACAGCCTGTAATGATGGTACTGATGGAAAACCAATTAAAAAAGACGACGTAAAACCTATGGCTATAGATACATCAAAATTTCCGATTGCAGTTTGTACTTGGGCCTTTTCTAAAGCAAATGAAACTGCAGGTAATGCATTAAATAGTGGAAAAAAAGCACTTGATGCAGCCATTGAAGGCGTTGCTATTGAAGAAGAAAATTTAAAGAACACCACTGTTGGAAAAGGCGGAGCACCAGATCGTGAAGGTAATGTAACATTAGATGCTTGCGTTATGGATTCTAATGGAGATTGTGGCGCTGTCGTTTATGTTAATACTATAACTAATGTAGCGGCACTTGCTAAAAAGGTTATGGAAAACACTCCACATGTTATGCTTGCTGGTGAAGGCGCAGAAGCATTTGGATATTCTCAAGGGTTTGAAAAAGAAAATTTATTGACTGAAGAATCTCGATTGGCTTGGGAAGAATGGAAAAAATCTCCGGAATATAAACCTATTATTAATATCGAAAACCACGATACTATTGGGATGCTATGTTTAGATAAAGACGGTGATATTGCTGGTGCGTGCACAACATCTGGTTTATCTTATAAAATGAAAGGACGTATTGGAGATTCCCCAATTATAGGCTCTGGATTGTTTATAGATAATGAAGTAGGCGGAGCTGTTGCTACAGGAATGGGTGAAGAAGTTTTAAAAACCGTAGGAAGTTTTTTAATTGTAGAATTGATGCGTAATGGTATGTCGCCACAATCCGCTTGTGAAGAAGCCATACGACGTATCGTTTCTAAAAACGACCGTTATAAAGATTTTCAGATTGCTTATGTAGCTATGAATAAAGCTGGTGAAATTGGTTCGTATTGTATTCATAAAGGGTTTACCATTATGAAATATCAAAATGGCACCAATAAAAATGTCAAAGTTGATTTTTATAATAAGGCATAAGATTACTTCCCGATAGCTATCGGGATTAGAAGAAATGCCTTAAAGCCATTTTACAACTATTCGTGCCAATAGTGCTTTAAAATTTGTGTACGGTGGATATAGTAATCGTATTGGTCCAATAGCATAACGTTTTAATATACCGCGTTGGTTAGAAAATTCCTGGAAACTATAAAATCCATGAGCTTTACCTATTCCGCTGGTGTTACTACCTCCAAAAGGCAAATTATGGTTAGAAAATTGTAGACCATTATTATTAATACCTGTAGTTCCTGCTTTTGTATGCTTTATAATATAATTAATAATTCTTCTACGTTTGGCATAAATATAAAGTGCCAGAGGTTTAGGTTTTGACTTAAGGTATTCAATAACCTCATCGATTTCATTATATGTTTTAATAGGTAGTATAGGTCCAAAAATTTCTTCTTGCAACAGTAATGATTCTTCAGGCAAATTTGTAATGACAGTTGGCCCTATAAATAAATCTGAAGCATTTGTAGGCCCTTCAACTTCAAAATGAGCATTATGTGTTCTAGCATCTTCAAGATAACCTATAAGGCGATTGTATTGCTTTTCATTGATTAACCTACCATAAGTTGATGATTTAGATGCATCTTCGGTATAAAACTCTAACAAAGCCATTTTATATAATCTTATAAATTCATTCTTTATAGATTCATGTACAAACACATAATCTGGTGCAATACACGTTTGCCCATTATTAAAATGCTTAATCCAAGCAATGGCTTTAGCCGTTAACTTTAAATTTGCAGAGACATCTATAATCACAGGAGATTTTCCTCCTAACTCTAAAGTTACAGAGGTTAAATGTTTTGCAGCAGCCGACATTACTATTTTCCCTACTTCAATAGATCCAGTAAAAAAGATATGGTTAAAAGGGAGTTTTAATAATTCTTGAGCCGTTTCTACACCGCCTTCAATAACTGCTACTTCGTTTTCAGTAAAAACAGAATTAATAATTTCTGCTATCACTTTAGAACAGTGTGAGGCAATTTCTGATGGTTTTAATATTACTGTATTTCCTGCGGCTATTGCAGCAACTAAAGGTGATAGTGCCAGATTAATAGGATAATTCCATGGTGAGATAATTAAACATACACCTTTGGGCTCATAGATATACCAAGATGTTGTGCCTAAAAGTGTAAACTGTGAATCTACAGGCTGTTTTTTAAACCATTGCCTTAAATGCGCTTTAACATGCTTTATTTCTTTAACTACGAGATATACAGCAACTAAATCCGATTCTACAATTGGTCGTTTTAAATCTTTGTGTAAAGCGTCTTGTATTTTCTCTCTATAGGTGACCTCTACGGCTCGTTGAAGTGCATTTAGTTTAGAAATACGCTCTCTATAACTGGTGTTAGCCACGATATGTTGATGCTTCTCTTGTTTATTAAATAAGCTAAAGTGCTTATTATCTGTATAATTTATCATTTAATCGTTGTTGTATTTATTGGGCTGTGCGCTGTTTTTGTGTATTTCACCGATATTTTCAACATTAGTGCTCCGTTTATCTATTTCTATTCCTATTTCATCTAAAAATAGAAGTTACATTATATATCTGTCGTTTATTTGACCCGAAGTTAAAACAAATAACTTTAATTAAAATGAAAAAAATAATAGTAATTATAGCCATCTTAATCTTACCTGTAGCAGGTTTTGCTCAGAGTACAGATACGACTATAGCTACTATTACTACTGAAATCATTGCTGAGAAAGTAGAAGAGGTAAAGCCTAAAAAGGCATCTTCAGTTATTAAAGCAAAATTAATTAGATTAAATCATAGAAAAAGTAACGATATTATAAGTGTTAAAGCTTATCGCAAAAGTCTTCATGTAAAAATGAGAACAAAAAAATTGTGTTAAGAATTATTTATTGAATTTAGGTTAAATAGTTTAAAGCCCTTATAACGTAATGTTATAAGGGTTTTTTCAATAAATTATAAATAAAAAAGCCCAATTGAAATTTTCAATTGGGCTTTTACTAATAGATATTATTTGATTTTGTTACCATTTTTATCGTAAAAATGATATTCAAGATAAGTGTAAGCATCTCTAGGTAAAACTTTTACCCATTTTTTATGTTCAAAAAACCATTTTGAACGTACTGACGGAAACCCTTTGGTTAAAAAGGCCGCTATAAAAGGATGTGCATTAAGGGTTACCTTTTTATAGTCTTTTTTGTAAATCCTTTCGAGATCTTGAGAAATGCGCTCTACCACTTTAATTGGTGCTTCAATCTCACCTCCTACTAGATTAGGATTTTCTTCTTTAGTTTTAATATTACGTTCTGGCCTAACGCGTTGTCTGGTAATTTGTATTAACCCAAACTTACTCGGCGGTAATATTTTGTGTTTTGCTTTATCATCTTTCATCTCATCTCTAAGATAATTGAAAAGCTTTTTTCTGTTCTCAGCGCGTCCCATATCGATAAAATCAATAACGATAATGCCTCCCATATCACGTAAACGTAATTGACGCGCAATTTCTTGGGCTGAGATTAAATTAACCTCTAAAGCAGTATCTTCTTGGTTCTTCTCTTTATTAGAGCGATTACCACTGTTTACATCTACAACATGCAATGCCTCTGTGTGTTCTATAACTAAATAGGCTCCTTTTGCCATTGATACAGTTCTGCCAAATGATGTTTTAATTTGACGTTCTATACCATACTTTTCAAAAATGGGAACTCCATTTTTATAGTATTTAACTATAGACTCTTTTTTAGGTGCAATTTGTTGTACATAATCTTTTACTTGCGTGTACATGTCTTCATCATCCACTACAATACCAGAGAACGAATCGTTAAAAATATCTCTCAAAATTGAGGATGCTTTATTCATTTCTCCTAAAACTTTTGTTGGGTGATGTGCTTTGTACAGCTTTTTACACATTGCTGTCCATCGATTCAGCAAATTTTGTAAATCACTATCGAGCTCGGCTACTTTTTTGCCGTCAGCTACTGTACGTATAATAACTCCAAATCCTTTAGGTGTGATACTTTTTACTAAGCGTTTTAGGCGGTTTTTTTCTTCTTGAGATTCAATTTTTTGAGAAATTGAAATACGGTTAGAAAACGGCACCAAAACGATGTATCTCCCTGCAATAGACAATTCTGAACTAATGCGAGGCCCTTTTGTAGAAATAGGTTCTTTTACAACTTGTACTAATAGTGATTGATTAGATTTAATGGCATTTGCAATACTGCCATTTTTATCTAAATCTTTTTCTAATGGAAAGTTTTTTAAAGAGTAATCTCTTAATTTCCCTGTGCTTACACGTTTAATGAATTTTAAAAGTGAAGGTAATTGTGGTCCTAAATCATGATAATGCAAAAACGCATCTTTTTCATAACCTACGTTAACAAACGCAGCGTTAAGACCAGGAACAACTTTGCGGATTTTAGCAATAAATATATCGCCTACTGCAAAATTGTTATCCTCTTCATCTTTATGTAATTCAATAAGTTTTCCATCTTTTAATAAGGCAAAATCAACAATATCTGAACTCGATCTTACGATTAATTCTTTGTTCATGTTGTTAATTTATATCTATCTCTTCGTTGAGACAGATGGATTTCACTTAATTTTTTGACACAGGATGTTCCGATATTTATTCGGAATTTCCAGCAAATTTAGTGTGCAATCTATTAAATACAGCACTAAATTATATATCAAAGAACGTTTTTTTAAAGCGAAAAAGTAGTTTTAAAAACTACTTTTGGCTTATTTCTTTTTGTGACGATTAGCGCGTCTACGTTTTTTACGCTTATGCGTCGCTACCTTGTGTCTTTTTCTTTTTTTACCACTTGGCATAAATAAGATGTTTTAAATTAATATTTTATTTTAATGTTTTAATTAACTTCAACATTAGACTTTACTCCTTCTAAAAACACTTTAGCAGGCTTAAATGCTGGTATGTTGTGCGCTGGTATTTTAATTGTTGTATTCTTAGAAATGTTACGTCCAGTTTTTTCTGCTCTTGTTTTAACTATAAAGCTTCCAAAACCTCTTAAATAAACATTATCACCACTTTCTAATGAAGTTTTTACTTCTTCCATAAAAGACTCTACAGTTGCTTGTACGTCTCCTTTTTCAATACCTAATTTATCAGATATTTTAGCTACTAAATCAGCTTTTGTCATTTTGCTATTATTTTATTTTACTATTAATTATAAGGGATGCAAATATATGTAATTTATATTCAATATTTCAAGCGTAATTAATTAAAATTTAACGTAATAAAGATTTAATTTAGCCTCTACAATTTTTCATTTGAATGAATTTTAGCAAAACGATAACTTATTGGTATTCAGAAAATAAAAGAGATTTTCCTTGGAGAAAAACCAAAAATCCATACTTTATATGGCTGTCTGAAATCATTTTACAACAAACACAAGTGAAACAAGGGCTGCCTTATTACGAAGCTTTTGTTTCTACATTTCCAACTGTTTTTGATTTAGCAAAAGCCCCCGAACAAGACGTACTAAAACTTTGGCAAGGTTTAGGTTATTATTCTAGAGCAAGAAATTTGCATTTTACCGCAAAGCACATTGTTAGTGAATTAAATGGTGTTTTTCCAAATACCTATAGTGATATTATAAAGCTAAAAGGTGTTGGAGATTACACAGCTAGTGCTATTGCGTCTATTGCTTTTAACGAGCCTGCCGCTGTTGTTGATGGGAATGTCTATAGAATACTATCGCGTTTTTTTGATATCAATACTCCTATAAATTCTACAAAAGGAATTAAAGAATTCAAAGTTTTAGCTTCTACATTAATAGACAAAGAAGCACCTGCTATTTTTAACCAAGCTATTATGGATTTTGGTTCTAGACAATGCAAACCTAAAAATCCTAATTGTAATATTTGCCCTCTAAACAACTCTTGTTTAGCATTAAAAAAGAATAAAATACAAGCATTACCTGTTAAGTTAAAAAAGGTAAAGGTTACTCAGAAATATTTCAACTTTTTAGTCTGTATCGATTCTAATAATAATGTGCTTTTTGAACAACGTGTAAAAAAAGGAATATGGCAAAACTTATATCAATTTCCATTAATAGAAACCGAAAAGAGTATTTCTGTTGATGAATTTCATCTTTTAAAGGTTAAAACCTATCTTTTAAAAGATATTGATTTTGATTATAGTTTATATAATAAAACCGATAAAATCCACAAGTTATCTCATCAACACTTACATACTAAATTCTGGATTATTGAGACTAAAGCGTTACCAAAAGAAGCAATTCCGTTTTCAAAATTAAAATCTTATCCTACTCCTGTATTGATTAGTAATTTTATAAATGAATTCAATTTTTAAATTTAAAAAATCGCAATTTTTTCTTAATTTTAAAGAACCGATTATAAAAGGTTTAATTTTGTATTTCAATTAAATAGAATAATTATGTCAGGAACATTAAATAAAGTGATGCTTATTGGGCATTTAGGAGATGAAGTAAAAATGCATTATTTTGATGATAAAAACTGTGTTGGTCGTTTTCCACTAGCAACAAACGAGACTTATACTAATAAACAAACCAACGAACGTGTTTCTAATACCGAATGGCATAATATTGTAGTTAGAAATAAGGCTGCTGAGATCTGTGAAAAATATTTGAGCAAGGGAGATAAAGTATATATTGAAGGTCGTATAAAAACTAGAAAATGGACAGATGATAAAGGAACTGAACGTTATTCTACTGAAATACAATGCTCTGATTTTACATTTTTGACCAATAAAAATGAACAGCAAAATTCTACTCCGCAACAAAATACACCTCAAACTCAACCTACTTCATCTGATATAGCAAGTAATGACAATGATGATTTGCCATTTTAATACTATTAATTTAAACGTTTAATTTTGGATCTTGAGCCCGCAAGTTTATTAATATCATTTATTCTTTTAAACACATCCTTACTATCAAGTATAATTATACTTATTCTATTATTATTATGCTCTGCTTTAATTTCTGGCTCTGAAGTTGCATTATTTTCATTAACAAAAACAGATATTGATAAAGGTTTAGAAGATGGCTCTAAGAACATGTCTATTATTGCCAAATTATTAGAATACCCTAAAAAACTTTTGGCTACAATATTAGTTGCAAATAACTTTATTAATATTGCAATTGTTATTTTATTTGCTTCAATTGGAGATATTATTTTAGCCGATGTCAATTATACTATTGACTTCTATTTTTTTAAAATTGATTTCAACTTTTTCTTAAAAGTTATCCTAGCTACGTTTTTAATTCTTTTGTTTGGAGAGATTATTCCTAAAATATATGCGCGTAGAAATAGTGTTAAGTTTTCAACTTTTATAATACGGCCTATAAAGCTGTTAGATGTTCTTTTTTCTCCCTTAAGTATTCCTATGCAGTTTTTAACTTTAAAAATTCAAAATACATTAGGCAAACAACGCTCTAATATTAGTGTTGACCAATTATCTCAAGCACTTGAACTTACCGATACTGAAGATACCACACAAGAAGAACAAAAAATTTTAAAAAGCATTGTATCCTTCGGAAATACAGATACTAAAGAAGTTATGCGTCCTCGTATGGATATCTTTGCTTTAAATATTGAAGAAGATTATACTGCTATTATTCCTGAGATTATAAATAAAGGCTTTTCTCGTATTCCTGTTTATAAAGACAATATTGATTCTGTTATAGGCATATTATATGCTAAGGATTTATTACCTCATTTAAGTAAGAAAGCATTTGATTGGACATCAATACTTAGATCTCCTTTCTTTGTTCCCGAAAACAAAAAGTTAGATGATTTAATGCAAGAGTTTCAAATAAAAAAAGTACACTTAGCTATTGTTGTTGATGAGTATGGAGGCACATCTGGCTTAATATCATTAGAAGACATTATAGAAGAAATTGTTGGGGATATAAGTGATGAGTATGATGATGACGATTTAAATTACACTAAAATAGACACTAATAATTACAGGTTTGATGGTAAAACTCCATTAAAAGATGTTTATAAAATAATAGAACTAGAAGACAGTTCTAATTTTGAAGCAAAAAGAGGTGAAGCCGAAACTATAGCAGGATTCGTATTAGAGATTTCTGGTGGTTTCCCTAGAATAGGAAGTAAAATAAATTTTAAAAACTACGTTTTTATTGTAGAATCCATTGAAAAAAAACGCATTAAGCAAATTAAATTAACCATTTTAAATTAAGATGAAACGTATTATAATTCCATTATTCTCTTTATTTCTTATCGGTTGCGGAAATGATCCATTACCTAAACCTAAAGGCTTCTTAAGGTTAGAATATTCAAGGCCTAAATATAAAAAAATCAATCTTCCTTTACCTTTTTCTTATGATCAAAACAATAAAGCAAAACCTGTAGCATCTATAAAAAAAGAAAACAATGGAGAATCTTATGGTATTAATATTGAGTATCCCGATTTAAAAGGGACTATCTATTTAACTTACAGAAAGGTAAAAGCTAATAATTTGGATAGTTTACTAAGAGATGCTCAAAACTTAACTCAAAAGCATACTACCAAAGCCGATGAGATACAAAGTAACCTTTATGAAAACCCAAACAAGAGCGTTTACGGCATGTTTTATGAAGTAGGAGGTAATGCAGCCTCTCAATCTCAGTTCTACGTTACAGATAGTATAAATCACTTTTTAAGTGGTTCTTTATATTTCTATGCAAAACCAAATTATGATTCTATATATCCGGCTGCTATTTATTTAAAAAATGATATTAGACAAATTATGGAAAGTTTAGAGTGGAAAGATTAAAACTAGTTTTTACCTGAAAAGTAAAAAGCGCAATCATAATGATTGCGCTTTTTTAATTACACTTTAATTAGTAGTTAAAATCTAGAAAGAATATCTAACTCCAAACTGCATTTGCCATCTTGATGATTGTAAACCTGCATCATCAATTTGATTTATTGTACTAGCTACTCTGTCATTATATGTAAACTGAGGTGTTGTACCGTCTGCTGCAAAACCTTCAAAATTTAATAATGTAGCGGTATCAAATCCACCTGTAAAGAAACGTCTACCCCAATCTTCATTTAAGAAGTTAGTGAAGTTAAAAATATCTGCAGTAAATGCTAATGTATGTTTTTTATTATTAATATTTAATGAAAACTCTTGCTCAAACTTTAAATCTATAATATGACTCCAATCACTTCTAGATCCATTGCGCTCAGCAAACTGTCCTCTTCTTTCTCTTAAATGCTCATCACTAGAAATAAAAGCGTTTAAAGCCTCCCATTGCTGTGCTGCTGTAAAATCTCCATCATCTATTAAATTAGCTTCTTCAAAAGATGAAGGAACAAATGGTAAAGCTAAAAACCCTTCGCCTGTATCATCAATTAAGTCTTCAGATCCTCTTCCACCAATTACATAAGAAAATGGTCTCCCTTCTCTACCTTCATAAAACAATCCTAACCTAGTTTTTATATTCGGCGTCCATTTAAAATCAACAACAGCATTACTAATGACTCTACTTCCAGGATCAAAATCAGAGGTTGAAATAGGTAAGTTATTTGAACCATTGACACTTTCGTTAAATGCCCAGTTAGAAATAATTTGAGATGATGTCCCGTCAAATAAAACATCTGACTCTCCGTAAGAAAATGTGGCGCTAATATTAGCATCTATAAAAGATGAGTTGAAATTTTTAGTTGCAGAAAAATTAGCATTCCATGAGTCTCCTGCAGAAGTATTAGAGACTAAGAAAATACCTTCATAAGTATCATCTATTAAATTACCATCACTAAACCCAAAGTTTTGTCTACCTCCTGCTCCAGTTGTAGAGAATGTAGAGTTGCCAAGGTTAAGGTTTTGAAAATTTACCGCATGAATACTTTCATTGAAAATAATTTCACCTGAAAGTGTTATACCACCCCAAATTTTTTGATCTACAGCTATACTATATTTAAATACTTGTGGTAAACGCAAATCTTCAGCTAATAAATCTACATTTCCTTGGAAAGGATCGTTTGGTCTTTGTTGCGTATTAACATCTGGGTTAAAATCAGGTATCAATGCATCATCAAATGTTCTAAATGCACCCACTGTAGTTCCTGTATTATTAAATGCACCTCCAGGCCATACTAATGGAATTCTTGAAGTAAAAATACCTAAACCACCACGGATTTGAGTTTTATTTTCTCCGTTAACATCCCAATTAAATCCTAATCTTGGAGAAACATGAACGGTATTGTCTGGTCCTTGTCCTACGCGTGCACCTTGTAAATCTCTACCTGAAGCTTCTAATAAACCTACGGTTCTTGTATTGAAATCTGTATTCTCTCTACCATCAGACCAGAAAGGCACATCAAAGCGCAAACCTGCTGTTAACTTAAAATCATCTGAAAATTGCACCTCATCTTGCACATAAAGTCCTAATTGAAATACATCAAACTCAGCTATACCTTGAGAGTTATCTCCTACACCTCCAATAAGCGAATATCCAATTCTATACTCGTTAGCATCATCATTTAAAAAGTCCTCCAGACTGTTATATGTATATTCTCCAAAATTTCTTCCAAAGAATGTATTAGCGACATCTGTATATTCATTGTGTGTCCCTAATGTAATTGTGTGTCTTCCTGAATAAATTTCAAAGTTATTAGTCAACGTGAATGTATCTGTATCTAATTTGTTAGCCGTAGAAAAAGGTTCTGACCCAGCAAAAATTCGTGTTCCATTATCATCTCTAATTTCAATTGTTGGAAATGGATCACCAAGGACATTTCTATCATCTCTAACATTTGTATATCCCAAGATTAAATTATTTGCGGTGTTTTTTCCACTATAACTCCACTCAAAAGTTGTTGTATTCGTTTTTGATTCGAAAATTCTTCCTGAATTGGCAAAATTTATAGTTCCTGTCGATGAACGACCAGTGCTTGTTTGTAAAGCATCAATGTAGTTATTTCTTAAAGATAATTTGTTTTTATCATTAATGTTATAATCTAATCTCAAGAAAAATTTATCACTCTCTAATGAGTTAGTACTGTTAGTTACACCTGTTTCGTAACCAAAATTGTTAAAAAGGAAATTTCTAACCGTGTCTACTGCTCCTGGTGTACCATTAAACGTACTTTCATCAAATGGTTGTGGTGTTTCATCATCCTGTCCTTCATAATTTAGGAAAAAGAATAATTTATCTTTTATAATTGGGCCACCAACACTAACACCATAAGTCTGCGCTGTAAAATCTGCTAATCTCTCCCTGTCATCTACATCTCCAGGTGTTCTACCTGCTAAATCTTCATTTCTCAAAAGATAATATGTCGTACCTGACCAATCATTTGTTCCTGAACGTGTAACGGCATTAATTGCTCCACCTGCAAAACCTCCAATTTTAACATCGTATGGGGCTACACTAACTTGAAACGATTCAATTGCATCAATACTTATAGGATTAACACCTGTCTGACCTCCATTAGTACCTGAACCTGCTAAACCAAAAACATCATTATTAATAGTACCATCAACATAGAAGGAATTAAATCTATTATTCTGACCTGCTATAGATATTTCATTATCGTCTATAACCTGAGCCTGTGGTGTTAATCTAGCAAAATCTGCTATACCTCTAGATAGGTTTGGAAGTGCTTCAACTTGCTTTCTGGTAATTTTAGTACTGGCACCTGTTTTATTAGTATCAAAAGCATCATTAGATGAACCAACTATTAATATTTCATCTAACGCTGTAGCTGACTCAGAAAGAGCTGTACTTATCCTTTCTGATTGCCCTAATTGTAAAAACACGTTTTCTTGAACATAGTCTTTAAACCCTACGTAAGATATCGTTATTTTGTACGGTCCGCCAGATCTCATGTTTGAGATTCTGTAAAACCCATCATCACCTGTAGCTGCACCATACTTAGTCCCTGTTTGAACATGGACTGCAACTACTGTGGCACCTGGTAATGGCTCACCTGCATCATCTGTTATTTTCCCTCCTAATGACGAGGTCGTAACACCTTGTGCAAATGACATAGTTGCAAATAATAGTGCAACCGTCAATACTAAAAATTGATTAATTTTTTTCATTTGTTTTAAAGTTGATTGTTTTAATAATGCCGTAAAATTACGACTCATGTTTGTTATAATATTAACTAAATGTTAATAAATTTAACACACTAATTTAATTATAAAATCAATATGATTTTATAATATTTATTACATATATCTAAAACTTTTTAACAAAAAAATGCTAATCTTTATAAAAATTAACAAGGTTTTGGGTTGAAGTATCATGCTTAGTTTGGCTTTTATCACTAGAAAGTTCTTCTAAAATAGTTTTTGCGAGTTGTTTTCCTAGCTCAACACCAAATTGATCATAGCTGAATATGTTCCAAATAATGCCTTGTACAAATATTTTATGCTCGTACATAGCAATTAATTTACCTAAGCTTTTAGGAGTTAATTGATCTATAAGTATAGATGTAGTTGGTTTATTGCCTTCAAAGATTTTGAATGGCAAAAGGTTGTTAATAACTTCTTGAGCCAAATTGTCCTTTGTAAGCTCTAAAAGAACCTCTTTTTCGGTTTTACCATTCATTAATGCTTCGGTTTGTGCAAAATAATTGGACATCAATTTATCATGATGATCTTTATTGCCATGCAATGATTTTTTATACCCTATAAAATCTGCAGGAATTAACTTAGTGCCTTGATGAATTAATTGAAAAAAAGCATGTTGCGAATTTGTGCCAGGTTCACCCCAAATTAAGGTTCCTGTTTCATAATTAACTCTGTTTCCTTGTCTATCTATGCTCTTGCCATTACTTTCCATAATTCCTTGTTGCAAATAGGTTGCAAACTGATTGAGGTATTGTGTATATGGAATTATAGCTTCACTTTCTGCATTGAAAAAATTATTATACCAAATCGTTAATAGTGCTGCTATTACAGGAATGTTTTTATTGAAATCTTCGGTCTTAAAATGATTATCCATACTTTGAGCTCCATTTAATAAAGCTTCAAAATTTGAATTTCCTACTGCTAAACTAATAGACAAACCAACAGCGCTCCATAATGAAAAACGACCTCCTACCCAATCTTTCATTGGAAAGATATTTACTTCATCTATACCAAATGCTTTTACACTTTCAATATTTGTAGATACTGCAACAAAATGATTAGATATGGCTTCTTCTGGCATTGCTTTTAAAAACCAAGACCTTATAGAGTTTGCATTAGATAAGGTTTCTTGCGTTGTAAATGTCTTAGAAACAATGACAAAAAGTGTAGTCTCTGGATTTAATTGTTTTACAACCTCTTGATAATGATCTCCGTCTACATTACTAACAAAGTGTGTGTTTAAATGGTTCTTATAATATTGTAATGCATCAACGACCATAGCTGGCCCAAGATCTGAACCTCCAATGCCAATATTTACAACATCCGTTATGTCTTGCCCTGTAAAACCTTTATGTTCTCCGCTAACTACAGCATCAGTAAACATTTTTATTTTATGCCTAACATTATATACTTCTGGTATTACATTTTCACCATCTACAAATACCTCTGTATCGTCTTTTGCTCTTAATGCCGTATGTAAAACTGCTCTTCCTTCCGTTTTATTAATAATATCCCCATTGAAATATTTTGAAATAGCATCTTTTAAATCTAACTCATTGGCTAAATTGAGTAATAAATCTAAAGTTTTAGAAGTCATTCTATTTTTAGAAAAATCTACATAAAAATCCTCCCACTTAATTGTAAAATCATCAGCTCTACCCGGATCATTTTTAAATAATTCTTTAAGGTGTATGTCTTTTATTTCTAAAAAATGAGATTGTAATTTTAGCCAGGCTTCTGTGGTTTTAGGATTGGTTGATTTTAAGGCCATTATTGTATCTCTGGAGTTATTTCGGTTTCAAGATTTGGTTCTGTAATTATACCTTCATCAAAAGAAACAGCATCTAATTGTAATTTAACAGCAACTTTATAATCTAAAAATTTTGCCTTTAGTGTTTCTGAAATTGGTTTTGCTTCTGGTAATTTCTGCTTAAACGGATCTACTTGTATTCCATTTTTCCAAAAACGATAACAAACATGATTACCTGCTGAGCTTCCTGTATTACCCACTAAACCTATAATATCACCTTGTTTCACAAAATCACCAACTTTTACTTTTCTCGTAGACATATGCAAATACTGAGTTTCATAGGTTGCATTATGCCTAATTTTGACATACTTACCATTACCTCTTGTATACGATGATTTTGTAACTGTACCATTAGCTGTTGCCATTATAGGCGTGCCATTTGGTGCCGCAAAATCGGTACCTCTATGTGCTTTAACTCTATAGCCGTAATGCGCAATTCTTCGCTTTAAATTATACCTTGAAGAAAGTCTACCAAACTTTAAAGGCGATTTTAAAAATGCACGTCTTAGGTTCTTAGCTTCATCATTAAAATAGTCTATAATTCCGTTAATACTATCTGTTTCAAATTGAAAAGCGTAAATCGGTTCTTTATTATGTTCAAAATAAGCAGCCTTAATATTATCAACTCCAACATATACGCTGTCATCAATATACTTATCAGTGTATATGACTTTAAATCGATCTCCTGGTTGCAAACGGTTAAAATCTATAGTCCATGCATAAATTTCGTCTGCCATTTTAAATGCAAGTTGCTGACTTAAGCCTTTCTCTTCTAAAACTAAAGAAATACCACTTCCTTGAGGAATAACACCAGACGCTGTGCGTTCTACATAGGTAATGGGTTTCTTTTCGGTATAAGCATGAATAGAATCTTGAAAATTTATAACTACATACTCTTCTTTGTTAGGTTGATATATAAAACATTTTGGTTCTTGAAGACTGTCTTTAGAGCATAACAATGTATAAGGTTTGCCTGCTTGTAATTTTCTTATATCGAATGAATCTTTTGTTTTTTCAGCGATTTGAAAAATTTTGGGATAACCGATTCTATTTCTTTCTAAAATCTCCCCAAAGCTGTCTCCTTGTTTTATTGTATCTCTTTTAACGGTATAATCATTTAAGTTAAATCCAAATTCTTTTTGTTCTTTGATTTGTTCTATCGCAGCAATCTGAATTTCTTCTTCATTAGCTTTATCACTTTTACAAGCGCTTAGGCTTAATGTTATTAATACAAGTGCTATTAATTTTTCTATTCGCATTAGCAGTATTTATATATTATTTCCCCAATTATTTAATTCTTCTTTTGTCCATAAATCTGGAAAGAAAATACGTTTTTGATACTTAGGATGCATGTATTTTTTCCAATCGCTTCCTCCTGTAGCTTCACCATCACCTATGCCACTTTCTATATAATGTTTAGCCGCATTGTAATGTGCCATTACCCAGGTTACATTTACTGTATAATCGTAATGACGCATGGACTTTACTAAATCTGCATCTTTTTGATCTTCTTCAGGTAATTCTTTAAAACGCGTCCATAAATTTTTAGTATTGTAGGTTTCCATGAACTTTAAAAAATCCCCTTTGTACCTATCTTCAAAATTAACTAAAAGTGTTGATTTTTTTCCTGTTTTATGATCTTTTCCTGCTGCTTGCCAATACAAATGCTCAAAGGCATGCGTAAATGGAGTATCTCTATTGATATTTTCTCTAAACCTATAATCTATAAGATTAATCAATTCTGTAGATGCAAATTCAATTAAACGATATTGTGCACTTTGAAAACCACTTGCTGGTGTTAATGTATACCTAAATTTCATATACTGTTCTACCTCCATACCTTCTCGCATAATATTAAAAGAGGTTGTTAACATATCGAAATAGCGCGATATACGCATTATTTTACTTTCAAAAAACGTGACCGTTAACTCTTCTTTTTCTGCAACCTGACTAATTTCCCAAAGAATCATCTTAAAAATTAACTCGTTAATTTGATGGTAACAGATAAATACCATCTCATCTGGTAATGTAGTACGTTGTATTTGTAAATTTAATAAGGCATCTGGTTGAATATAATCCCAATAGGTTATAGGCTTACTATATAGTAAACCGTATAAATGGTCATCAGTATCTTGATCTATTTTTATGTACTTCTCTTGAAGTGCTTTAATGATGTCATCATATTTTGGTTGGTCTGACATGTTTTTGTTTATCTATTTATATTAAAATAAATGTTTTAATTTTTTACCACTATCTTAAATGAATGCTTTAATCCTTTAAATGCTTCTAAGTCGGCTCTTAGTGAACCAACAGCTAAATCGGCTTTTACTTTAAGTGGAATTTTATTTTCATCTGCACTTACCCATAATGTTAAACTTTCTTGTTCTTTAAAAACTCTACCTGCCAAAACATAAGGTCTAAATTTTAATGTTTCTATACGTCCAAATTTTGTTTTTATAGTTTCCCTTCCTAAAAATTTGAGTCTAAACAAATAGTTTTCTTCATCAAAAAACATATTGAGTTTTACCTCATCTCCTACTTCTATCTTATCCGTTTCGTAATTATTTCTCAAATAATAAAATGCAGAAACCATATCTTGAACATTAGCTTTGGTTGCTATTGTAGATACTTTTTTTCGTTTTTTATTATTGACTTTTGCTTCTCTAGTTTCTTGATTAAAAACAATCTCAATATCTTTGGTGTGTCCGCCTTCATCAATTTTTCTAATAAACTTATAAGGCAAATTAGAGTTTTTATCGAAATAGCTTTCATAAAGGTCTTCTACCTTAAAAAACCATTTTATAGCACCAGTTGTCCATCCTTTCCCTACAACATGGTAAACGTCTCTCTCATCAAGACGAGTCTCGTTAACCGTTAGCGTAGCATTACCTGCTTTTAACCAACCACTATAACTCATTTTAAATTTAAACCATTCTCCGTCCTGAAACGCAGAATTGTTTTGAGCTAAACTAACTTGAAAGCTAAAAATAGTAATAAGTATAAACAGGGGCTTTTTCATAATATTATAGTATTGCAAATGTAACTTTTATATCACTGTTTTATTGTTCTATAGATATATTTGCAATTACTATTCCAAAAGTATTAAAAGAAAAATCACCATCAAATTATGATGGTGATTTTATAATTAATTTATAATGTTCCTCGTTTTTGTTGTTCACGTTCTATGGATTCAAATAAGGCTTTAAAGTTACCTGCACCGAAACCTTTGGCACCCATACGTTGAATAATTTCAAAAAATAGAGTTGGTCGATCTTCTACTGGTTTTGTAAAGATTTGTAATAAATAACCTTCTTCATCAGCATCTACTAAAATCGATAGTTTTTGGAGTGTTTTAATATCTTCTTTCATCATATCTCTATGTGCTCCTAAACGCCCTGGTATTTCATCATAATACGCTTGTGGCGGTGGCGGTAAAAACTCAACACCTCTTGCCTTAAGTTGTGCTACGGTTTTAATAATATCATCGGTTGCCACGGCTAAATGTTGTACTCCTGGTCCTTCATAAAAATCAAGATATTCTTCTATTTGCGATCGTTTTGCCGCTTTGGCAGGTTCATTTATAGGAAATTTTATACGTCCATTACCATTACTCATTACTTTACTCATTAAAGCCGAATATTCGGTATGAATTTGTTTATCATCGAAGGACAAGAAATTAACAAACCCCATAACTTTCTCATACCAATCTACCCATTGATTCATTTCTCCCCAACCAACATTACCTACCATATGATCGATATATTTAAGACCTACAGGTTCTGGGTTATAATCGCTTTTCCACTCTACAAAACCTGGCAGAAAAATACCTTTATAATTTTTGCGCTCTACAAACATATGCACCGTTTCTCCATAGGTATAAATACCAGCTCTTACGACTTCACCATACTCATCAGATTCTACAACAGGTGCCATATATGATTTTGCTCCACGTTTTGTAGTTTCTTCATACGCTTTTTTTGCATCTTCGACCCAAAGCGCTACCACTTTTACTCCATCTCCATGTTTAACAATATGATCGTTTATTGGAGATGTACTATTTAGCGGTGTTGTTAATACGATTCGGATTTTGTCTTGCTTTAACACATAACTTACCTCATCTTTAGAGCCCGTTTCTAGGCCTCTATATGCGTAAGATTGAAATCCGAAAGCGGTTTTATAAAAGTGAGCAGATTGCTTTGCATTACCGACATAGAACTCAACATAATCTGTACCTAAAAGCGGTAAGAAATCTTGAGCTCCTTCGAATATTTTTTCTAATCCGTAGTCTACTGATTTTACTTGTTTACTCATATTTTTATAGAATAGAGAAGATAGAAAACAGATACAAGATAGCTTATAGTTTATTTTGAAAACTCATCGCCATTTTTTGAAATTCTGTTATTTTCTCTCCAATTATTTGTAATTGTTCTTTTGTTATATAATTTCTTTTATTTGCTATAATTAATTGCGTTTCTAATTCAAATGATGAACCTAGAGAAATATCAATAAAATGTGAAAATGATTTATCGGTTCTTGACGATCCTTCTGCAATATTACTTGGAATTGACACAGAGCATCGATTAATCTGAGATATTAATCCAAACTTTTCTTCATTCGGAAAACCATTCGTGATTTTAAATACATCGTCTACAATCTCAATTCCTAGTTTCCAAATTTTAAGATTCTTATAATTATGTCTTTTCATGTGTTCACTTTTATTATTTTTCAATTGTCACATGTAACCTTTGATGGTAAAAAATAATTATTTCTAATATGTCGGTTTCATTTTCTCTTCTCTAATCTCTTGTTTCTCTTTTGAAATATTATTCTAACCACGATTTATAATAATCACTATCCGCTATTTTTAAGGCTTCTTCTGTTACCTTTAATGGCCTAAATGTATCTACCATAACAGCTAGTTCATTGGTTTTAACTTTACCTATACTTCGTTCCATGGCTCCTGGATGCGGACCATGAGGAATTCCTGCTGGATGCAATGAAATATGACCGGCATCAATATCATTTCTACTCATAAAATCTCCATCGACATAATACAACACCTCATCACTATCTATATTACTATGGTTATATGGAGCAGGAACTGCTTTTGGATGATAATCGTATAAACGTGGCACAAAACTACAGATTACAAAGGCATCTGTTTCAAAGGTTTGATGTACTGGCGGCGGTTGATGTACGCGACCTGTAATAGGTTCGAAATCATGGATTGAAAACGCATATGGATAATTGTAACCGTCGTAACCCACAACATCAAACGGGTGCGAGGCATAAACCATATCAAAAATCTCATCTTGTTTTTTAATTTTAATTAAAAAATCCCCAGATTCATTATATGTTTCTAATTCTTGTGGTCGGCGTAAATCGCGCTCACAATAAGGAGAGTGTTCCAACAACTGACCAAACCAATTGCGATAACGTTTTGGTGTATAAATTGGTCTGTACGATTCTACAATGAATAAACGATTATCTTCCGTATCAAAATCGAGCTTATAAATAATGCCTCTAGGTACAACCAAATAATCTCCATATTTAAAATTGAGATTTCCGAGGTGTGTTCTCAGTTTTCCCGAACCTTTATGTATAAAAATAAGCTCGTCAGCATCAGTATTTTTATAAAAATAGTCTTCGGTTGAAGATTTTGGCGCCGATAATATAATATTACAATCGGTATTAGATAACACTATTTTTCTACTCTGTAAATAATCGTTTTCTGGTTGTACTTTAAACCCATGCAAACGATAAGATTGCATGTTGTTAGCTTTTGCAATTTTGGGCGCTACGCTATATTGATTTTTTATCTCCTTAACCTGTGTAGGACGTTGCTCATGATAGCTATTCGTAGACATACCATCAAAACCAATAGTACCAAAGAGTTGCTCGTAATAAAAACTACCGTCTGGTTTTTTAAATTGTGTATGTCGTTTTGGTGGAATTTCACCTAATTTATGATAAAATGGCATTGTTTTAATGTTTAGTTGTTAAACTGTTTAATCGTTGATCTGTTTTACGAAATTATTCTTCGACTGCACTTGGTTGTTGGCACAGACACGATTAAAGTGACATTTAATTAATTTATACTAAAATACTGAAAATAAAGAGATTTCCATTTTAATAGATATATTGAGAGATACTGAAATACTGAAACAATCCCGATAGCTATCGGGACAACACAGGCAGATTCAGTATAGCAAAGCTATTCTGGATTTCGCTTTATAAGGAAATGAAGATGAAGTTTTAAATCTGCCCAGAATGCAATCATAGTGTTACAAAGTTGGGGATTTCTTTATGAATTGGCAAAAATAATTGATGCAAAATGTTAAAATTTAAACTATTGTATTGCAATATCTATAACTTAGAGTTTCAAAAAACATTTTATGAAATTAAATACAGGCTTTCTTATTCTTATTAGTATCCTCGCTTTTAACACTGTCTATTCTCAAAATGGTTATGCTTATTATCAAAAACAATTACTTACTGAGAATGATGACACTACTAATGATTATATGAAACAAGCAATAAAACAACTTGAGACTCAAGAGTATCAATTATCATTTAATAAAACATATGCATCATATAAACTAGTAAATTCACCAAACAAATCAGGTGATCTTGTTGTAAATTCTTATACGGATGCTATAGCAGGTTTTGATGGTATAATTTATTTTAACAGAAATTCAAAAACATCTATTCATAAAAAAGAATTTTCTGGGCATACTTATTTAATTACAAAAGATCATATAAAATGGACATTAACTAACGATACCCTTAAAATAAACGATTACGTATGTTACAAAGCAACCACTACTCGTATTATTGAAAATTCTGAAGGCAAGCACTCCATAAAAGTATCTGCTTGGTATACACCAGGCATAAAACTTCCATACGGTCCTGACGGTTATGGAGGGTTACCAGGTCTGGTTCTTCAATTAGAAAATAACGGAACTTTAACAACATTAAAAAAAATAGAATTTCTAAAAACAAATTCTGTAGCAACTGTATCGCCCAAAGATGGGAGATATATTATAGAAGAGGAATTTAATGCTATAGTTGAAAAACAGTTTAAAAATAGAGGTAGCTATAAGAATTAAATTTACTTTATCCTTTATTGTTATATTTAAGTTGAGTATAAATTGCCGTTGATTTATCTGGTTGAGCAAAAATCTTTATTTCTATTTAATATAGAGGTTGCTGTTTAAGTTTATTCGAACATAGCCGAGAGGCAAAAATGATAAAGATGCATACTCATTCTTCAGGATCTCGCTTTATAAGGAAATGAAGGTGAAGTTTTATATCTGCCCAGAAAGGTGTCATAGTGTTTTACAAATATCTGAAAAAAATTGTTATCTCTGTAAAAATTTAAGCTATAAAATATTTAAAAAGCTAATTTAACAAAATTACAAAATGTTAAATTTTATACTTTAACAATCAATGAATTACGGTTTTTCCGTAATTAAAAATTTTTTCGAAAAATTTCAAATTTTTCTTACATTTTTTTGTTGGCTCTATTTTTTTTTTTT
>NZ_JAIQXX010000019.1 GCF_021887715.1 Winogradskyella immobilis | reverse complement strand
TTTTTTTTTTTTAGTTTTACAGAGTTGAATTGCTTTATTAAAGGTTATGTAAGAAGTCTCCTTACTTAAAGTTTGACAACAAAATGTTTAAACATGTAAGCTTGCGCAAGTTTTTTATTTTCCCTCCCTATATTATTAATAGCGCAAAAAAAGACTTCTTAAAAATGACTTCTTGACAATTTTGACTTCTTATAATTTAAAAGACTTCTTAAACTAAAATGTTTATTAACCGATCTATTTCAAAATATAGATCTTAAATTTTAAAATTATGAAAAAAAGAGTTTTTGCTGTAATAGCAGTGGTATTATTTATGTCTAGTTCAATTAATGCATCAAATCTTATCCTAGTAGATGATTGTGGTGATTACGCTTGGAATTCGCTTCTAGCAGAAGAAGAAGTTTTTGGAGAATATAATTTTGAAGATGCATTCGAAGCTTATCTTTGGTATTATGATCTTTGTGAAGAAAATAATGGAAATGTTGGTGAACCTTTAATTATTAATTGATAGATTTAGATTTATATAAAACCAGTAAAATTTGCATATAACTAAAATTTTACTGGTTCCTACTATAGGCTAAAAATAATTTTTAAATTAAAAGCGTATTCTAATGAAACACACCTTATTTGTTTTAATCCTTCTGTTAACAAATTTAAACGGGTATTCGCAGAGAAAAAGTATAACCGTAACCTATTACAAAGCATTAAAAGCAATAACAGATAAGACCAATAACTCCCCTAGTCAACTTAAAGGGTTATCTTATAAATTATTGATTGACGAGAATGAATCTGAATTCTTTTTAGAAAAGAGTTTAACAAATGATATTCAAAAATCTAATTCACGGTTTGCAAAACGTGGAGGTGGTGATGGTGTGTATTATACTAATAAAAATGAATCTTACGACCTCCACCAAAGAGAACGTAATGGTATACAATTTTTAATTAAAAAAGAAACTAACCCATATAAATGGAAAATTACAAAAGAACACAAAATTATAAGTGGATATAAATGTTATAAGGCCACTGCTATACATAAAGGTTATAACCCCATGAGACAAAAAGAATTTGTTCAATATATTACCGCTTGGTTTGCTCCTGAAATATCTATTCCTTACGGTCCTGTAGATTATTATGGCCTTCCTGGTTTGGTATTAGAAGCACAAAACGGAGGAGTTTATTTTATAGCCAATAAAATAGAATTAAATTCTAAAAATAAAATCTCAAAACCTACAAAAGGTAAACTTATTTCATATAAAGAATTTGAAGAAATGCTACTAAAAGAGTTCAAAGATAGATTTGGAGATCGAAAATTTACTAGAAGTAAAAATTAATCTCAATCCGTATTAATACGTTTATGAGCAACAAATTATTTTGTATTCTATTTGTTTTTTTTATAGCACTAATGCCTTTCGCAAATGCTCAGCAAATCGTAATATCTGGTAAAGTTACAGATACCTTAAAAAACCCATTAGTTTATGCTAATGTATTGGCTATACCTCAAAATGATAATGAAAGTGTACGTTTTGCGGTTACTGAGAAGAATGGCAGCTATAAATTAGGGTTAGAACAAAATCAAACTTATGAGATTACGGTAAGCTATTTAGGCTTTGTTTCACAAAAAGACACAATAACCACGACAGATAAAAAGCAATCCATTACTAAACACTTTGTACTTAAAGAAAATATAGACCAACTAGAAACTATTGAGCTTAATTATACCCCACCTGTTTCTATAAAAAAAGATACCATTACCTATGCCGTAGATGCCTTTGCTACAGGTAATGAACGTAAGTTAAGAGAGATTTTAAAAAAACTACCTGGTATAGAAGTAGACCGTGAAGGCAATGTGTTTTCTCAAGGGAGGCGTGTAACCAAAGTTTTAGTAGAAGGTAAAGTATTTTTTACGGGAAATAGTAAATTGGCTGTAAATAATATCCCCGCTGATGCCGTTGATAAAATACAGGTCTTAGATAATTATAACGATGTACCTTTACTAAAAGGGCTACAAGATACAGAAGATTTAGCCCTAAATATAAAATTAAAAGAAGACAAGAAGCAATTTGCTTTTGGGGATATAGAAGTTGGCGTAGGTATAGAAGAGCGGTATCTTATACACCCAAACTTATTTTATTATAGCCCAAAAACCAACCTGAATTTTATTGGAGATCTTAATAACACTGGGATTAAAAGTTTTGTTTTTACGGACTATTTAGAATTTGAAGGAGGTACTAACCGTTTATTAAATGATACTGGTAGTTATTTTAATTTGTTTAATAGTGATTTTGCACAATTTTTAAACAATAGAGATTTCACTGCTAATACCAACCAATTTGGGGCGTTTAATATAAGACAGTCTATTAATAATAAACTCGACATTAGCAGTTATGTCATTACCTCTAACTCAAAAACAGGCACAGAACGTAGTGCCTTAAATACCTTTTTAAATACTAACAACACTTTTACCGAAACCCGATCCACAACCAATAGTCTTAATACATTTTTCACCATTGGCAAATTAACTATAGATTATGACCCTAACAACAGTGTAGATATAGGGTTTAATAGCTCTGTAAAAGCGACAAATAACGATAATAATGGTTTAATAAATACTATAAACCCAAATTTTAATAATAGTATTGCTACCATTACCGATGTGACTAATATTAATTTAAAGCAAGAGTTACGGATTACCGCTAAACTCACTAAAAAGCATACAGGGACTTTAGAAGCCACCCATAATTACCAAAACGATGAGCCTATAACTAATTGGATCACTAATCAACAAATTTTACAAGGACTTATTCCTTTAGAAGACGATACTATTTTTAACATACTACAAACCAAAACAGTGAATTCACATACATTTAACGCTGTAGCTAAAGATTATTGGACTGTTGGTAATTTTAACCATATCTATACCAGTATCGGTGTAAATACTTTAGCTAGTAATTTTTTCTCATCGGATGCGCAACAATTAAGTAATGGCAGTATTAACAATTTTAATTCTGCGGGTTTTGGTAATGATTTTAGCTATAATTTTTTTAATGCTTTTGCAGGGATAGAATATAAATTTCAGATTGGTAAAACTGAATTTAAACCTGCGGGGTATTTTCATTATTACAATTGGGATACCCAACAGTTTAACGAGCGTTTTTCAAATAGCAAGGCCTTATTTTTACCTCAGTTTACGAGCAAAACAGAATTCAATAATTCTGAAAAACTAAATTTTAGATATCGTGTTAATGCGAGTTTTTCTAGTATAGATCGCTTGGCTAATAATTTTATACTTTCTAGTTTTAATCGTGTATTTAGAGGTAATACGGCTTTAGAGAATCAATTGTCGCACAACTTCTCGTTAAGTTATTATAAATTTAGCTTGTATAGAGGGCTTAATTTTAATCTTAGTACTAGTTATAATAGACGTGCTAAAAGCTTTAAAAATGTAACACAATTAGATGGCATAGAACAATTTAGTACTCCCATTTTATTTGAAGAACCTGAGCAGAATATAAGTTTTAATGGACGTTTAACTAAAAAAGTAAACAAATTTCGTTACACGGTACAAGGACGTTTTAGTTACAGTGATTTTTTTCAGATCTTAAATAATGAGACCAATCTTAACATCTCAAAAACTACATCAGGGACACTAAAAGTAGAAACCTTATTTAAAAAAGCACCAAATCTAGAAGTCGGTTATACTAAAGATTTTAATAGTTTCAGATCAGTAAATACCATTAATCGTTTTGAGAATGACCGTTTATTTACCAATCTAGAATATCGTTTTTTTAAAGATGTTGTACTAAAAGCGGATTATGCTTTAGATGTATTTAATAATGAAGGAGCAAATGTTAGAAATACTTTTGATACTGCAAACCTCTCTTTATTTTACCAAAAAGAAGATAGTCCTTGGGGTTTTGAGCTTAATGCTACTAACCTATTTGATGTACGTTTTAGACAACAGAGTTCGTTTAATGCTTTTTTAATTAGTGATAATAGGACCTTTATTTTGCCACGGATTATTCTATTGAAGTTGAGTTATAAGTTGTAATAAGATATCTCGACTACGCTCGATATGACAAATTCATTTAAAATTTGAATTTGTCAAAACCAAAATCCTACATTAAAATACCAAAAACTGTCTCCTGTTTCTGGTGACCATGTAAACTTTCCTTCTAGAGGTCCTAAAAATGTTTCTATAGAATATCCTAAGGCATAACCGCTAAAATCTGGCTCTGAAAACCATTCTGTAGTATCAAAAATATTGTCTTCTATATTGGCATAATTAGCAGAAAGCATAATATGATGTTTTTTTACGATTTCGTAATCCATATTAAAATTGGCTTTTACAAAACTATTCCCTATCAAAGACAAATAATCATAACCATAAAACGAAGAGATATTATTGACAAAATTATTGCCATAACCTCCTAATGTAAAATTTAAAGAATTGGTAGATCGGTCACCTAATTGAAAACCTCCAAACGTTTCTATATTAAACGCTATTTTTTCATTAAGGCTAAATGCATAACCTATATCTGCTTTTGCTATAGAATAATTATCAAACTCTTGATTAAAGCCTGATGCTCCTATATAAAAATGAACATCTCCATTAAAAAAGAAGCCATTTTTTGGAAAATAACGATTATCATAGGTGTCAATTTTTAAATTTCCAAATAAGCTTAAATAGTCCGTGTTTTCAAAAATAAGGTCTTCGTCTTCTTCAGGTCCAATTAAAGTTTCTGATGCAATTTTAAGACGTTTATGTTCTGCTCCGAGACTTAAAGCAAACTCTTTTGCTAGCAACGTTTGCAAATAAATTTGATTGGTTTGATCTTGATATTCTATATCTACTCTATTGAGACCTGCTAGTATTAATGGATCATCTTCATCTAACAAAAGGTCAGCATCTATACGACGATCAAACTGATTGAATCTGGACTTAACTCCTATACTGATGTAAAACCCCTTATCGATAAAATAATCGAAATCGTATCTAAAATTATCTCCTAAAACAACATCAAAAGATGCTATATCATTTTTAAATAACAATCGTTTTCTAGAGACATTTAAAAGCGCGCCACTATTGTAGAGGTCGTCATAATGTGCTCCGACTTTTAAAAATGTTTGTGCTTCGGATTCGTTTATATCTGCTACTAAATCATAAGTGTTCCCTGTTTCATTTTTTATAAGTTGATACCTAAAGGTTTCAAAATTATTTGTTGCTACTAAATTATCAATTCCTTTCTCTATGGTTTTAAAACTTACTTTCTCATTACCTCTAAGTTTCAATTTCCCTAATATGTAAGATCTTGTATAACGCTTATTGCCTTTTAATTTAATACTGTTTAAACGAACACTATCAGGCATTTTTGTTTTTGGTCGTTTATAAAATCCTTTTTGTTTTTGTTTAAGATCGACTAATGCATTTAGTTGTTGATATGCTGCTGCCTCTCCATTTTTTATAATATCTTTTCCTTCACCAAAAGAAATGACCGTAAAGTTAGTAATGTCTGGTTTTATGTAGATATCCGTCATTTGCCTTTTGCTTTTCATGGCTTCAATAGTTCTGAAATTATTAATCTGAACTAAAATATCTGGTGCTGATTTTAAAGCTTCTCTATCTTTTAAATCGTCTTGTACATCGACACCAATAATAACATCTACCCCTTTTGCTTTAAGCTCTTCAATAGGATAATTATTAGTTACACCTCCATCAATATAAATATGATCTCCTATATTCACCGGTTGAAATAACGATGGAAAAGCACCACTAGCAGCAACTGCATGCGCTAAATTTCCTTGATCTAAAATAACAGGCTGACCCGTTTCAATATTAGTTGCTATGCAAAAAAACGGAATTGGTAAATCTTCAAAGTTTGTAATATGATTTACCGGAAGCATTAGCTTATAAAGCATATTATACACTTTTTGACCACGAGATAATCCTGAAGGTAATTGTATTTTAAAATTATCGAAAGGTAATCCTAAGGCATACTTTTCGGAATTTTTGCGCTCAAATAAGGATTTAGATTTACGCTCAAATTTATCGTTTATCAACGTATCAAAATCTACAATTTTAAACAAAGAATCTAGCTGTTTTCCTGAATAGCCTGAAGCATACAAAGAACCAATAATAGCGCCCATACTTGTTCCGGCAACATAATCAACTTTAATCCCTAAACTATCTATAACTTTTAATGTTCCAATATGCGCAAAGCCTTTAGCTCCTCCTCCACTTAATACCAAGCCTACTTTTGGTTCTTGATTAAGCGTCTCTCTTTGAGCATTTAGAGTGCCGAATACAAATAGTATAATAATTAAACTTAGGGTTTTCATTTGTTAATTTAATTAGACCTACAAGGTTTTTGAAACCTTGCAGGTCGTTTTAAAATTATATCGTTATATTTTATGATAATAATGATATACTTTACTTGCTCTAGACACGCCAACAACGGCTTCTAACTCGTCTAATTTAGCATTTGTAATTCGTTTTACAGATTTAAACGCCTTCATAAGATCTACTATTGTTTGCTCACCAACTCCAGGGATACTTTCTAATTCTGTTGTTAATGCACTTTTACTTCTTCGGTTTCTATGATGTTCAATCCCAAAACGGTGTGCTTCATTACGTAACTGCTGTATAATTTTTAGTGTTTCGCTTTTTTTATCTAAATATAATGGAATTGGATCATCTGGATAGAATAATTCTTCTAAACGTTTTGCAATACCAATAATTGCAATCTTATTTCTCAATTGTAATTGATCTAAACTTTTTAATGCCGAAGATAATTGGCCTTTTCCTCCATCAATAATTATCAATTGAGGTAAAGATTGCTCTTCATCTAACAACCGTTTATAACGTCTATACACCACTTCTTCCATTGAGGCAAAATCATCGGGACCTTCTACTGTTTTTATATTAAAATGTCTATAATCGCGTTTACTTGGTTTTCCGTTTTTAAATACCACACAAGCTGCTACAGGATTTGTACCTTGAATGTTAGAGTTATCAAAACACTCAATATGTCTAGGTTCTTCAGATAAACGTAAATCTGATTTCATCTGTGCCATAATACGATTGGCATGCCGATCTGGATCTACAATTTTTATTTGCTTTAGTTTATCCATACGGTAATACTTAGCATTACGTTTAGATAAATCGAGAATATTTTTTTTATCTCCTAATTTAGGAATGGTGACCTTTACTTTTTCACCTAAATCAATTTCAAACGGCACATACACTTCTTTTGAGTTAGAGTGAAATCGTTGTCTAATTTCAGTCACAGCTAATGCTAATAATTCTTCATCTGTTTCATCTAACTTTTTCTTTAATTCTAAGGTGTGCGATCTTATAATAGAACCGTAAGATATTTGAAGAAAATTAATGTAACCATAACCTTCGTCGCTAACTATAGAAAATACATCTACATTACTGATTTTAGGATTTATAATGGTGGATTTAGATTGATAGTTTTCTAAAATTTCTAATTTTTCTTTCACTTTCTGTGCGTCTTCAAACTGCATTTGCTCTGCATAGGTCTTCATCTGCTTTCTAAATTGCTGTAAAGAATCTTTAAAATTTCCTTTCAGAATTTCTCGTATTGCTGCTACGTTATTATGATATTCAGCTTCCGTTTCTAAACCTTCACACGCTCCTTTACAATTTCCTAAATGATACTCTAAACACACTTTATATTTACCTGCTTCTACTTTAGTTTCAGATAAATGAAAATTACAAGTTCTAAGCTGATACAATCCTTTTATTAAACCGAGTAGTGTTTTTACAGTTTTCATACTTGTATATGGCCCAAAATATTCGGATCCATCTTTTATAACACGTCGTGTAGAAAACACACGAGGAAAACGTTCATTCTTTACACAAATCCACGGATAAGATTTATCATCCTTTAATAACACATTGTACCTAGGCTGGTATTTTTTAATCAAATTATTTTCTAGAAGTAACGCATCGGTTTCTGTATCTACAACAATATGTTTTACTGAAACAATTTTCTTTACTAGAACTCGTGTTTTACCATAATCATGGTGCTTAGTAAAATAAGAACTCACTCGTTTTTTTATGTCTTTAGCTTTGCCTACATAAATTAATTTCTCGTCCGCATCAAAATACTGATACACTCCAGGTTGATGCGGTAAGGTTTTAATTTGAATATCTAGACCAGTTTCTGACATATAATCAAAGGTAGTTTAATTGCTAGTATTGTAAAAACCGAAATCCTTTTTTAGTATCTTGCCTTAAAAATAGCTCATCCTTTTAATTATGAATATTGTCATTCTATCTAGAAACGAAAATCTATATTCTACACGACGTCTTATTTACGAAGGTGAAGAACGCGGACACGAAGTAGAAGTTATAGATCCTTTAAAGTGCGATATCATTATTGAAAAAGAAAAACCAACCATCTATTATAAAGATCGTTACCTTGATTATGTTGATGCTATAATCCCTAGAATTGGGGCTTCGGTTACTTTTTTTGGTTGCGCCGTTGTACGCCAGTTTGAAATGATGAATGTTTTTACTTCGGTAACCTCAGATGCCATTATACGATCTAGAGATAAATTAAGAAGTTTTCAACGCCTTTCTAAAGCTGGGATTGGTATGCCTAAAACTGTGTTTACTAATTATTCTAGAGATGTAGAAGAAGTATTACGCCATGTTGGTGGACCTCCTGTAATTATTAAATTGTTAGAAGGCACACAAGGTCTTGGGGTGGTTTTAGCTGAGTCTAAAAATGCTGCAGAATCTGTACTTGAAGCTTTTAATGGGTTACAAGCACGTGCTTTAGTACAAGAATATATTGAAGAAGCTAAAGGTGCCGATTTAAGAGCTTTGGTTGTTGATGGGCAAGTGATTGGCGCTATGAAACGTCAAGGAAAAGCAGGTGAGTTTCGATCTAATTTACACCGTGGAGGCTCGGCAGATTATATTCGACTTTCTGAAGATGAGCTAAAATTAGCTATAAAAGCTGCTCGTGCTTTAAGATTGCCTGTTTGTGGGGTAGACATGCTACAATCTAATCGCGGCCCATTATTAATGGAAGTGAACTCTACACCAGGATTAGAAGGTATTGAAAGGGCTACAGAAAAAAATATTGCGAGAGCTATTATTACATTTATTGAACGAAATAGAAATTAAGTAGAATTAAAAAATAGGCCTTCCTAATAGTTATTGAGTTGGCAAGAAATAAATATGAGCGAAAAAGAAGTCTTAGATATTTTAGGTGAGAAAGTAGCGCTTGGCGAAAGTGCCAAAGTAAGTTTTAATGTTGCTAAACTACACACACAAAACACCATAGATGTTCCTGTAATTATTGAACGCTCCAAAAAACCTGGCCCAACCGTTTTAATTACTGCAGGCATCCATGGAGATGAAATAAATGGAGTAGAAATTGTACGTCAAATTATTGCCAAAGGTATTAATAAACCTAAACGAGGTACAATTATATGTATCCCTGTTATTAATGTATTTGGTTTTATTAATATGGATCGTTTGTTTCCTGACGGACGTGATTTAAATCGTGTTTTTCCTGGCGGAAAAAAAGGCTCTTTAGCCAGTAGAGTAGCTCATAAATTAATGAACGAAATTGTACCACATGCCGATTTAATTTTAGATTTTCATACTGGTGGTGCTGATCGTTTTAATGCAGCTCAAATTCGTGTTGTGAAAAACGAAATTGTACTTGATGAACTTGCACAGGTTTTTAGAGCACCATTTACACTTTACACCAAAAATTTAAATAATTCATTCCGAAGCTCGTGTTATAAACTCGGAATTCCGATATTGCTTTTTGAAGGCGGTAAATCTTTTAATATAGATAATACCATAACCAATACGGGTGTTAATGGCACTAAACGGGTTTTGCATCATTTGGAAATGTTAAACTCTAAATTTAAAGTGTCTAAACCTAAAAAAAGCTGCATAAAAATTGAAGAAAGCAAATGGTTACGTGCAAAATATTCTGGAATGTTTAAAGCTTCGGTTGCTATAAATTCTAGAGTAGAAAAAGGAGATGTATTAGGACACATTACAGATCCTTATGGTAGCTTTAACCATTTTGTGAAAGCGCCAAATGACGGCTATATTTTTAATGTGAATGAGTCTCCTATCATCTACCAAGGAGATGCCATTTTTCATATCTCTACGAAGCTTCAAAATTAATGACTAAGTCTGAATTACGAAAAAAATATAAAGCATTACGACAGCAATTATCTTCAACCGATATTGAAGATAAAAGTTTAGCTATTGCTAATCAATTGTTGCAATTAGATATTTGGAATGCTTTATTCTATCATGTGTTTTTAACTATTGAAACACAGCACGAAGTTAATACCGATTACATTTTAAACATACTATCAGGAAAAGATAAGAATATTGTAATCTCTAAAAGCAATTTTACGGATTTTAGCATGACGCATTATCTATTAACAGACAATACTAGGTTGCAAAAAAACACTTATAATATTCCTGAACCTATTGATGGTATAGAGATTCAATCTTCACAATTAGATGTTGTTTTTATTCCGCTTTTAGCTTTCGACAATAAAGGCAATCGTGTTGGCTATGGTAAAGGATTCTATGATCGATTTTTAGCCGATTGCAAACCCGAAACCATTAAAATTGGTTTGTCTTTTTTTGAAGCTGAAAATGAGATCATTGAAACTTTAGAAGATGATGTTAAACTGGATTATTGTGTGACTCCTGAAAAATTGTATCGGTTTTAATTGTATCCTTAAACGCTCTTTTATTAAACACAATTAAAATACCAATCCCAGTACTAATAGCCATGTCGGCAACATTAAAAACAGGGTCAAAAAACGAAATGTATTTTCCACCTAGAAATGGTATCCATTCTGGGAGAACTCCAGACCATAAAGGAAAGTGTAACATATCTACAACATTACCATGAAATACATTTGCGTAACCTCCATCTTCTGGTAAAAACGTCGCCACTTCCATAACACTATCATTAAATAAAACACCATAGAATACAGAATCTATAATATTACCTAAAGCTCCTGAAAAAATTAATGCTATTGCAAAAATCAACAATTTTGTTTTTTCTTTTTTAATAACATCTACCAACCAAAAACCTATAGCAGTAACTGCAACTATTCTAAATAAGGTTAAAATAAGCTTGGCGCTTTTATCTGAAATAAAAGAAAACACATCACTCAATTTTGTGCCCCAAGCCATACCTTCATTCTCAACAAAAACAATTTTAAACCAAGAAAACACAGGCACTGTTTCATCTAATTCAAAGTGGGTTTTTATATAGATTTTACTTATTTGGTCAATGAGTAAAACACAAATTATAATAAAGATTGCTTTCTTTAAAGACATTATTCTTTTTTTACAACATTAATATTACCATGTATGGATTGTAATTGCCATCGATTGTCTCTAACAATCATTTTTTCAATATCTATTTTACCATAGCTAGAAGTTGCCTCTACATCTGCATTTTGTGTTGCAATAGATATAGCTCCTTCTATTGTATTTACTACAGCAGATCTTGCAATGCCTTCAAACTTAAAATAGCCTTCAGCCAATTGAATAAATAGTGTATTAAAATCCCCTTTTATATCTACCGAACCAACATCACTAGTAACGGAAAGGTCATGATTCTTTGGCAATATAATCTTCAAGGTTGCTGCAATAACTTTATGAGCATTACGCTTATCATCTGGTTTATTATAAAACGGTGAACGTATTAAACCTACGTTTAGTAATCCATCTTTTAATTCTGAAAACACCTTAAAGTCATCTTGATATTCTCCATCGGTTAATGAAAACACTTTAATGTCTTCTGCCTCACCTGTCTCTATATCTATATTAAAAATTTGATTTCCATTTACAACAACTTTAGAAATACCTATAGCAGAGAATACTGTTTCTCCCTTATTTTGTGAGAAACGATAAAACATTCCTCCTAAGAAATAAAAACATAAAAAAGCCCCGCGAAAAATTCCACGAGGTTGTATGTGTTTTTTGGTTTTCAAAATTTGAGATTCCTGCTTTCGCAGGAATTAATTATTTCTGCATATTCTTAGCTTCAATACTAAGTGTTGCATGTGGCACTAATTTTAAACGTTCTTTATTTATCAGTTTCTGTGTAACACGACAAACACCATAAGTTTTGTTTTCAATACGAATGAGTGCATTTTTTAAATCACGAATAAATTTTTCTTGACGAATTGCTAATGCAGAATTTGCTTCTTTGCTCATTGTTGCACTGCCTTCTTCAAAAGCTTTAAATGTTGGTGACGTATCATCCGTACCATTATTATGATCGTTCATATACGCACTTTTTATCAATTCTAAATCGTGCTCGGCTTTATCAATTTTGTCTTGGATTAATACTCTAAATTCTTCTAAATCTTTATCCGAATATCTGTTTTTTAATTCTGGTGCCATAATTGGTTTTAATTTTTTTGAATAAACAATTTGGTCTTTACATCATCAAATACTATTTCTATACCATTGTTTAAGTTATCAATAATCTCTAATTCTTCTGTTAAGGTTTCTGACTTAATATATGCTTCATTACTTTCTACAGCTGCTATAACGTTATCATCTCTAAGTAATTGTACGTTAATTCTATCTGTCACTTCAAAACCTGAATCCTTACGAAGATTCTGAATACGATTTACAAGCTCACGTGCAATCCCTTCTTTTCGTAAATCCTCATTTATAGTAACATCTAAAGCTACTGTTAATACGCCTTCATTAGCTACAAGCCACCCTTCAATATCTTGAGATGTAATCTCTACATCATCAAGTCCTAAAGTAATATTTTTTCCATTAATTTCAAGCTCAAAACTTCCATTTTGTTCAATTTTGTTGATATCTTCTGAAACAAAACTACTTATAGCGCTAGAAATCAGCTTCATATCTTTACCATACTTAGGGCCTAGTGCTTTAAAATTTGGTTTAATTTGTTTTACTAATATGTCTGAAGCATCTTCTAAAAGTTCAATTTCTTTTATGTTAACTTCGTGTTTTATTAAATCTGAAACCGCACTAATCTCTTCTTTTTGTTCTTTGCTTGTTACCGGAATCATTATTTTTTGAAGTGGCTGACGCACTTTAATTTTTTCTTTAGCTCTCAATGACAATACAAGTGAAGATATGGTTTGCGCATTTTCCATTTTCCGTTCTAACGACTTATCAATAACATTTATATCTGCAATTGGGAATTCTGCTAGATGCACACTTTCAAAATTTTCCTTTTGAGTCACAGCATTTAAATCTAAGTACAGTCGATCCATAAAGAACGGAGCAATAGGCGCACCAAGTTTTGCTAGAGTTACCATGCATGTATATAAAGTTTGATATGCCGAAATTTTATCCGCTTGATAATCCCCTTTCCAAAAACGCCTTCTACTTAAACGTACATACCAATTACTCAAATATTCTTGCGTAAAGTTTGAAATAGCTCTCGCGGCTTTTGTAGGTTCGTACTCAGCATAAAATTCATCAACCTTTTGTATTAATGTATTTAATTCTGAAAGGATCCAACGGTCTATTTCTGGACGTTCGTTTAATGAAATATCAGCTTCTGAATATTTAAATCCGTCAATATTAGTATATAATGTAAAGAATGAATAGGTGTTATATAAGGTCCCAAAAAACTTTCGGCTTACCTCTGCAATACCATCACTATCAAATTTTAAATTATCCCATGGGTTGGCATTACTAATCATATACCAGCGTGTGGCATCTGCTCCATATTTTGATAAGGTTTCAAAAGGATCTGTAGCATTGCCTAAACGCTTAGACATCTTCTGTCCGTTCTTGTCTAAAACAAGTCCGTTTGAGACTACATTTTTATAAGCTACAGAATCGAAAACCATAGTACCAATAGCATGTAATGTGTAAAACCATCCACGTGTTTGGTCAACACCTTCAGCAATAAAGTCTGCAGGAAACGATTTGTTTTCATCAATCAGCTCTTTGTTTTCAAACGGATAATGCCATTGTGCATAAGGCATAGATCCTGAATCGAACCAAACATCAATTAAATCACTTTCTCGTTTCATCGGTTGACCAGATTCTGAAACTAACACAATTTTGTCTACAATGTTTTTATGAAGGTCAATCGTATCATAATTAGCTTCAGACATATCTCCAACTTTAAAATCAGCAAAAATATCGGCTTCGAGAACCTCAGCCGCCACTGCCTTTTGCATTTCGTTTTTCAGTTCTTCAACAGAGCCAATACATAATTGTTCTTTACCATCTTCTGTTCTCCAAATTGGCAATGGAATTCCCCAAAAACGTGAGCGCGATAAATTCCAGTCGTTTGCATTTGCTAACCAGTTTCCAAAACGACCTTCACCTGTAGATTTAGGTTTCCAGTTTATGGTGGTATTTAACTCATGCATTCTACCCTTAATGTCTGTAACTTTAATAAACCAAGAATCTAAAGGATAATATAATATAGGTTTATCTGTACGCCAACAGTTTGGATAGCTATGCTTATATTTTTCTACCTTAAAGGCTTTGTTTTCTGTTTTTAGTTTAATAGCGAGTTCAACATCTACAGATTTTTCAGGAGCTTCACCATCTGTATAATATTCATTCTTAACATATTTACCTGCAAACTCTCCCATTTCTGGTCTAAACTTTCCTTGTAAATCTACAAGTGGCACTAAATTATCATTATCGTCTTTAACTAATAATGGCGGTACTTCTGGCACAGCTTGTTTTGCTACTAAAGCATCATCAGCACCAAAAGTTGGTGATGTATGTACAATACCCGTTCCATCTTCTGTCGTTACAAAATCACCAGATATCACTCTAAAAGCATTCTCCGGATTATCGTTAGGTAGCGCATAATCTAATAATTGCTCGTATGTGATATCGACTAAATCCGTTCCTTTACATTCTGTGCAGATTAAAAATGGAATTTTCTTGTCTTCTTTTGAAAAATTAGACAATACTGAAACGTCTTCTGTTTGCTCGTATTTTCCAACAAACTGTTTTCCTACAAGGCTCTTCGCCAAAATAACATGCACAGGCTCAAAAGTATATTGATTATAAGTTGCTACAACAACGTAATCAATCTTTGGGCCAACTGTTAATGCCGTATTACTAGGCAATGTCCATGGTGTAGTCGTCCATGCTAAAAAATGTAAATGATCATATTTTTTTAGAAATTCTGGCAATGAATCTTCATTAGCTTTAAATTGAGCCACTATTGTAGTATCTGTAACATCTTGGTAAGTCCCTGGTTGATTTAACTCGTGAGAACTTAAACCAGTACCTGCTTTTGGAGAATACGGCTGAATAGTATAGCCTTTATATAATAAATTTTTATCGTAAATCTGTTTGAGTAACCACCAAACAGATTCCATGTATTTGGATTTATAAGTGATATATGGATCATCCATATTTACCCAATATCCCATTTTCTGCGTAAGGTCATTCCAGATATCTGTATAACGCATTACCGCTTTTTTACAAGCCGCATTATACTCTTCTACAGTAATCTTTGTACCAATATCTTCTTTAGTAATACCAAGTTCTTTTTCAACTCCAAGCTCAATAGGCAAACCATGAGTATCCCAACCCGCTTTACGTTTTACCTGAAAGCCTTTCATTGTTTTATAACGTGGAAAAATGTCTTTTATAGCACGTGCTAAAACATGGTGTACTCCAGGTAATCCGTTTGCCGAAGGCGGTCCTTCAAAAAACACATAAGGCGGTTTGCCTTCTCTAGTGGTAACACTTTTATTAAAAATATCTTGATCTTGCCAATAGTTGTTAATCTCTTCTGCAACTTTTGACAAGTTAAGTCCTTTGTATTCAGGGAACTTTTGGCTCATTGTACTCTAGTATTATAAGAGCGCAAAAGTAAAGAAAATTGAGTGAAATTATAACGGAATTATATCAAAAACCCTACTAAGTCTTCAACCTTAGAGATCAATTGAACTTTAATCGCAGGATTTTTCAAGGCTATTTTATTGTATTTAGATACAAAAATGGTTGAAAATCCTAACTTTTCTGCTTCTAAAATGCGTTGCTCTACACGTTGTACAGGTCTAATCTCTCCTGACAACCCAACCTCAGCAGCAAAGCAATAATCACTAGGTAAAGCCTCATCTTCATTAGAAGACAATATTGATGCGACTACTGCCAAGTCTATAGCTGGATCGTCGACAGTTATGCCTCCAGTAATGTTTAAAAACACATCTTTTGCACCGAGTCTAAAACCTGCTCGTTTTTCTAAAACGGCTAAAAGCATATTTAAACGTTTTGCATTAAAACCTGTTGCGGAGCGCTGAGGCGTGCCATAAACCGCTGTACTCACAAGCGCCTGAACTTCTATCATCAAAGGACGCATACCTTCTAAAGTTGCGGCTACAGCGTTACCTGATAATTCTCCGTCTTTTTCAGAGATTAATAGCTCAGACGGATTGCTAACCTCTCTTAATCCTGAACCTTGCATCTCATAAATACCGAGTTCGTTTGTAGAACCAAATCGGTTTTTATTTGCTCTTAGTATTCTAAACACATGATTACGATCGCCTTCAAATTGTAACACCGTATCGACCATATGCTCCAAAATTTTCGGACCTGCAATATGTCCATCTTTAGTAATGTGTCCTATTAATAAAACTGGAGTTGCGGTTTCTTTAGCAAATTTTATAAGCTCGGTAGTACATTCTTTAATTTGCGAAATACTCCCTGGAGACGATTCTATATAATCACTATGCAGTGTTTGAATAGAATCAACTATAACAATATCTGGCTCTAAACTTTCTATCTGCTTAAAGATATGTTGCGTTTTTGTCTCTGTAAGAATATAGCAATTATCACTATTAGGTAGAATGCGCTCAGCTCGCATTTTAATTTGTTTCTGGCTTTCTTCTCCAGAAACGTATAGTGTTTTATAGTTTAATTTTAAGGCAATTTGAAGTAATAATGTACTTTTACCTATACCAGGTTCTCCTCCTAAAAGTGTTAATGACCCAGGCACCATTCCGCCTCCAAGCACACGATTAAATTCTGCATCTTGCATATTAAGGCGTGCTTCTTGAGAGCTATCAATCTCATTAATTTTTAAAGGCTTTGAAGCATGCTTTTTAGAAGTAGATGTTGGTGATTTCCAATCGCTTTTTTCTGGTTTATGTATTAACTCTTCAACAATAGTATTCCATTGTTTACATGCATTACATTGCCCTTGCCATTTTGCATACTGACTGCCACAACTCTGACAGAAAAACGTCGTCTTTACTTTTGCCATATTTACTTTCCGTTAACCTTGATAGTCATCGGGAGGAATTTTTTTGTTGTTTTTAAAGACCTACAAGGTTTTGAAGCCTTACGGGTTAGTTATCAAAATCTGCTTTAATTTCATCAGCTTTATCTATCATATAATCTTGTGTTATCCCTGCAATTTCGTTTAGTCCATAAGATGATCGGTAAGTTTTAATTGCTTTTTTAGGTTCTCCTATTTTTTCGTAATACATACCCATATAATAACTACTTAGTAGCGTTTCAGGATATTGTTTACGTGCAACTTTAGATAAATTCTCTAGATAATTCCATTGCTCTTTTTTCTTTATTGCTGCTTCAATAGCCTTAAAGTCATTGATTAATATTTGCTTTTCTATTCCGAATAAATCTTTAATTTCTTGATACTTTTGAGTTAGATATTCAATCGGCGATGTTTCTAATTTTAATACCGATTCTTTGTATTCTTTTTTGCTAATGGGTTGAAATACAAAAAAGATACTTTCTAATGCTTTTGGCAAAGCATGTGCTGGCATTGCGTAATGTGTTGATTCTTCAAACTCATTAAAAGTATATAATAAATTAGTGTTTTCTTTAGCCTTTATACTACTATCTAGCGCTTTAACACTTTCCATAATATGAGGCACATCTGCTGTTGATGTTGCCATGTAATAAAACACTTTCTTTTCTAGAGTCGTTATTTTTTCTAATAAGTATTGCGACATATCTGTTGCTAAATCTGGACTTATTGACACATAAGCATTAAAAATGGAGTTTTGACGTATCAAATAATAGTTAATGAAATTTGCAGTTTCTCCATGACCAACAGCAACTCTAAATCTTTCCGTTTTATACTTTTCTTCTATGTATGGAATAAGCTCTTTCCCTACAAATTCAAAAAAATTAGCGCCGCTTTCTATAGGTAATGAATTCTGTTCTGAGTAAAATAAATCGTCTTTTCTATTTTCTACTTGATTAATTCCGACCACTATCGTTTCAGGAATATCTTCCCAATAAGCATAATAATCTACATTACCAGCTACAGCTTCAAACAAATAATCTCCATCAAAAACATAAACCACAGGGTATGCTTTTTCATCATCGTTTGAATAACCTCTGGGCAATAAAATTTTGAGTTCTCTATCTTGTCCTAAAATTTGAGACGAAATGGTTTCGTATTTTGCTTGTGAAAAAAGAGGGAATGTTACAAAAAACAGTACGAATAGTATGTTTACTCTGTGCATAGTAGGTTGATTTTGGTTAACACAAGCAAGGTAAAAAATATTTCTATACTTAAGCTTTTTTTCTGTTATAGATTGGAAGGTATAATAACGAAATCCCTCCTAAAATAATAATCATAATGGTTTGTGATGACCACATAATCCAACCAAAAGCTCGACTTGGATCTTCTGGCAGACTAAATAATAGGAAAGCAATAACTATAGCTTCGGGAAAGGAACCAATACCTCCATTTGTAGCTGCAATACTAAAACTTGCTAATATAAACCCTATTAAAATTGCTGCAAAAGATATTCCTTCTAACTCTTCCAATGCAAAAGACGTAACATAGAACATAAGTACATACATAGACCATATAAAAATAGTATGAAAGATGAATGCCCATTTCTTTTTCATCTTAAAAATACTAAGTGCTCCTTCTATTAATCCTGAAACAAAAGTTCTTATTTTTTTTGCTAATTGGGTTTGGCTTTTTCTAATAAATAGAAACCCTAAGATTATTAAAAACAACAACCCGAATCCTCCAATTACAATTGTAGTTAGGTTAAAACGGTCTGCAAAAAATTGATATATAAAATCATACTCTAAAAACAGAGCAAATAAAATAATTAATAAAAGAATAATGGTATCTGCAACGCGTTCTGCTACAATTGTTCCAAATCCTTTATCAAAAGGCACTCCTTCGTAATTTGTTAAAATTGATGCTCTAGCAATTTCACCTGCTCTAGGAATAGTAAAATTGATTAAATATGCAGAATATACAGCCATAAAACTATTTGCTAATTTAGGCTTATACCCCAAAGGTTCTGCCATAAATAGCCATCTGTATGCTCTAGAAATATGACTTAAAACTCCAAAACTTACTCCGAGAACTATCCAAGCATAATCTGCTTTTTTAAAATATTTTAAAAGTTCAGGAATTGAAATTTTTGAAAGGGAATACCAAACTAGAATGACGCCTAATAAAAGTGGGAGTCCAATTTTAATAATTGATCCTAGTTTTTTCAAAAGACTATTTTAAGAGATTGTTAGTCTCATTAGGAAAAACTAATGAAGGTTTAAATACTTTAGCTACTTCTATATCCATAAAAGCATAAGTAATTAAAATTAAAATATCACCAACAGCTACTTTACGTGCAGCAGCACCATTAAGGGTTATTTCTCCGCTATTACGGGGTCCAGGAATACAATAGGTTTCAAGGCGCTCTCCATTGTTATTATTTACAATCTGAACTTTCTCCCCTTGTATAATATTTGCAGCGTCCATAAGATCTTCATCTATAGTAATACTTCCTATATAATTAAGATCTGCACCTGTAACTTTTACTCTATGAATTTTAGATTTGACAACTTGAATTTGCATGAGGCAAAGGTAATTAATTTAAAGCGATATTGTCTATAAGTCTTATACCGCCAGCGTACACAGCTATAAAGGCTCTATACGTTTTTTGTTTTGATTTTCTTTGTAATGGTTTTAAGGTATTTACATCAGCAATTAAAAAATATTCTAACTCTAATAGTTGACTATTTTTAAATTCTTTAGTTACCCATTCCGTTACTTGTTTAGCACTTTTTGTGCCAAACTTTTTTTTGGCTGTTTTTAGCGTTTTATAGATGAATGGTGCCGCAGATCTATGCTCTGATGTTAATCGTTCATTACGAGAACTCATCGCTAAGCCATCCTCCGCCCTATATATTGGGCATCCAACTATTTTTGTAGGTAAATTATAAAGTTCTACTAATTTTTTAACAATCATTAATTGCTGAAAATCTTTCTCCCCAAAATAAGCGTGATCAGGTTTTATAATTTCTAGAAAACGCTTTATTATAGTTCCAACCCCGTCAAAATGTCCAGGCCTAAAAGCGCCTTCCATTTCATGTTCTAAACCATCAAATTTAAAATGATCTGCATTAACATTATTACTATAAATATCTTCTACACTAGGTGAATATATAATGACCTCTCCTTTAGATATTGTTTTTAAAAGTGCTATATCTCTATCTAAAGTTCTTGGGTACTTTACTAAATCTTCTTCTTTATTGAATTGCGTTGGGTTTACAAAAATACTTACTACTATAACATTATCTTTTTCAAAACCAAAATCTACTAAAGATAAATGCCCTTTATGTAGTGCTCCCATTGTTGGCACAAAACCAATAGATTTATCCATAGCCTTTATATGGTTTAGATAATCTATTAACTCTATTTTGTTAAGGAAAGTTTTCAATGCTGTAACATAAGTTTAACGCATGCAAACTTAATATTTTACTAGCAATCTGCATAAATTTTTGTAATTTTGCATGTTTTTTACCTTTAATTTTAAAACCCATAGGTATATGAAAGATAAGCGAATATTGTATGTGTCATCGGAAGTAGTTCCATACTTACCAGAAACAGAGATTTCTTCAATGTCATTTGAAGCTCCAAGAATGGTAAATAAACAAGGAGGACAAATACGAATATTCATGCCTCGTTTTGGTAATATTAATGAGCGTAGGCATCAGTTACATGAGGTCATAAGATTATCTGGTATAAACTTAGTTATTAATGACCTAGATATGCCACTTATAATTAAGGTCGCCTCTATCCCTAAAGAACGTATACAGGTTTATTTTATAGATAATGAAGAGTACTTTAAAAGAAAGGCAACACTAACGGATGAAGACGGTAAACTTTTTGAAGATAATGATGAACGTGCCATATTTTTTGCTAAAGGTGTTATAGAAACTGTTAAAAAATTGAATTGGGCGCCAGATATTATTCATGTTAATGGTTGGTTGGCATCATTATTGCCATTGTATTTAAAAGAATTCTACAAGACAGAACCTTTGTTTACTGAAAGCAAAATTGTTACATCTGTATACAATCAAAGCTTTGATAGTACGTTAAATAAAAAAATGATTGAAAAAGTAAAATTTGACGGTTTAGATGCTGAAGTATTAAAACCCCTTGAAGAACCTACTTATAATAATTTAATGAAGATTGCTATTGACAACTCTGATGCTATTATTAAAGGATCTGAAGATTTATCTAATGAATTAGATGAATATATTAATGCTACAGACAAACCTAAATTAGACTATTTCTCTATTGAAGAATTTGCAGAACCTTATACTGAATTTTATCAAAATAGTGTCCTGCAATAGACTAAAATGATAATATGAAAAAATTTAAATTTGCCCTAAAAAACAGTATTTTAATAGTTGTATTATTTTCTATATTTATTGCATGTGAACAAGATTTTTCTAGTATTGATTCGGATGTTATTAATGAAGGTACTGCAACTAATTTTAATACTACTTCTGAATCTTTTGAAGTAATTACTTATAGTGATGCACTTGGCCCCATACAAACAAATAATATTGGGGTAAATCTATTAGGTATATATGACGACCCTAATTATGGCAGAACTACTGCTAATGTAGTTACTCAAGTAGCTTCAAATGTAATAAATCCTACTTTCGGTGAGAATATAGTATTAGACTCTGTAGTCTTAGCAATTAGTTACTTTAGCACTAATATTGGTGCTGGTGATGATAATATTCTAGATTTTGAATTAGATTCAGTTTTTCCAAGAGGCAATGGAACTGAATTTAGCCCAATTAAGTTAACTTTGTATGAAAATAATTATTTTTTAAGAGACTTCGATCCAACTGCTGTATTCAACACCCCTCAAAGTTACTATTCTAATCAGTCTGCCTCGCCAATAGAATTAATTCCCGACTCTGAATTAGAAGGCACTTTAATTCACGTAGAAGACACTCTTCTTATATCTAGTGAAGGGATTATTTTAACAGATGGTGCTATAGAAGAACCCATGGTTACTGAATCAGGTCCGCCATCAATCAGAATAAAACTAGATAATTTATCATATTGGAGAAATAAAATATTAGAACGTGGGGGCACACCAGAGCTTAGTAACGTAAATAATTTTAATAACTTTTTTAGAGGTATTTATTTTAAAGTAGAACCTATAAATAATGATGGGACTATGATGGTTTTAAGCTTTGCAGAGCAAGGCACTAACAATGCTGATATTACATTATTTTATACGGAAGATTCAGATATTTTAGGTGAACGTGTACAACAGACATTTACACTTACTTTTGGCCCTAATCGCGCTAATTTTTTTAAAAACGATTTTAATGTTCCTCTTAACGATGGAGATGAAGTTAATGGAGATAGTCGTTTATTCTTAAAAGGTGGTGAAGGATCAATTGCCGCAATTCGCCTTTTTAATGGAGAAAACATGGATTCTGACAATAGTACTGATAATGTCTTTGAAGCTTGGCGTAAACAATTTGTAAACCTTAATGAAGATGGTACATTTCAATCTTCAAGACGCTTGGTAAACGAAGCTAATTTGGTATTCTTTGTAGATCCCATATTAGTTAATGGAGAAGAACCCGAACGTTTATATTTATATGACAGAGGTAATAATGTCCCTCTTGCCGACTATTTTACAGATCTAGCTATCAGTACTGACCCGAATTCATCTATAGTAAATCATTTAGGTGTTTTAGAGCGTGAAAACGAAGAGCCCAACGCACAAGGTATTCGATATAAAATGATAATTACATCACATATAAATAACTTACTAATTCAAGATTCAACAAATGTAGAATTAGGTTTATCTCTTTCTTCCGATGTTAACCTTGAAGGAACTGTCCCGCAAAGATCACAACAAATAAATAATTCGATAATAAACAATATCCCTGTAAGCTCTATTATTTCTCCCAGAGGTACTATATTACATGGAAGTAATAGTGAGGATCCAAGCAGACGTGTTTTCCTAGAAATCTTTTACACTTGCTTAAATACCGATGATGATTGCGAAGAAAATAATTAGCATCATTAAACGAATCAACTAAAAAACCAACAAACTATGTGTGGAATTGTAGGATATATTGGTAAAAGAGAGGCTTATCCAATTATTATAAAAGGCTTGCAAAGATTAGAATATAGAGGTTATGATAGTGCTGGCATAGCAATCTATGATGGTAATGACATCAAGCTTTCTAAAACAAAAGGTAAGGTTTCAGATTTACAATCTCAATTAGAAAATGAAACTTCCACTAAGGGAACACTTGGAATCGGACATACTAGATGGGCTACTCACGGAGTTCCAAATGACATTAATTCACATCCTCATTATTCAAATTCGGGTGATTTAGTGATTATTCATAATGGAATTATAGAAAATTATGAAGCTATTAAAACTGAACTTGTTAAACGTGGTTATACCTTTACTTCAGATACTGATACTGAGGTTTTAATCAACCTTATTGAAGAAGTAAAAAAACAACGTAATGTAAAATTAGGTAAAGCTGTTCAAATTGCATTAAATGAAGTTATAGGAGCATATGCCATTGTTGTTTTTGACAAAAATAAACCTAATGAAATTGTCGTGGCTAAATTAGGAAGCCCATTAGCTATTGGGATTGGCGAAGATGAGTTTTTTATTGCTAGCGATGCTTCCCCTTTTATTGAATATACTAAAAATGCTATTTACCTTGAAGATGAAGAAATGGCAGTTATTCGTTTAAACAAACAAATAAAAATTAGAAAAATAAAAGATGATTCTTTAGTTGACCCTTTAATGCAAGAGTTAAAATTCAACCTAGAGCAGATTGAAAAAGGCGGTTATGATCATTTTATGCTTAAAGAAATTCATGAACAACCAAATGCTATAAAAGATACTTATCGAGGACGTTTGTTAGCAAACGAAGGGATTATTAGAATGGCAGGAATTGATGATAATATTGAAAAGTTTCTAAATGCTAATCGTATTATTATCGTTGCATGTGGTACTTCATGGCATGCTGGTCTAGTTGCAGAATATATCTTTGAAGATATTGCAAGAATACCTGTTGAAGTTGAATATGCCTCTGAATTTAGATATAGAAATCCTATAATAACAGATAACGATGTTGTGATTGCTATATCGCAATCTGGAGAAACGGCGGATACTTTAGCTGCTATTAAACTCGCAAAAGCTAATGGTGCGTTTGTTTTTGGTGTATGTAATGTTGTTGGATCAACTATAGCTAGAGAAACTGATGCTGGCGCATATACACATGCGGGTCCTGAAATTGGAGTAGCATCAACAAAAGCATTTACAACCCAGATTACTGTTTTATCGTTAATGGCATTAAAGTTAGCAAAGCAGAAAGGAGCAATTTCTAATTCTATCTTTCATTACCATCTGCAAGAATTAGAGTTAATTCCTGAAAAAGTAAAAAAAGCTTTACAATCAGATGCTCACATAAAAATAGTAGCTGACATCTATAAAGATGCTACAAATTGTTTGTATTTAGGAAGAGGATATAATTTTCCTGTAGCTTTAGAAGGCGCTTTAAAATTAAAAGAGATTTCTTATATCCACGCTGAAGGCTACCCAGCTGCTGAAATGAAACACGGTCCCATTGCTCTTATTGACGAACAAATGCCTGTTTTTGTGATTGCTACTAAAAAAGGACATTATGAAAAGGTAGTAAGTAATATCCAAGAGATAAAATCTAGAAAAGGTAAAATTATTGCCATAGTTACAGAAGGAGATATTGATGTTAGAAACTTAGCAGATCATGTTATAGAAGTTCCAGACACTATAGAATCATTAACTCCGCTTCTAACTACAATTCCTCTTCAACTATTATCCTATCATATTGCTGTGATGCTTAATAAAAATGTAGATCAACCAAGAAATTTGGCGAAATCTGTTACTGTAGAATAAAATTGTTTTTATTCCTATTGAAAAACTCATTAAATCAGCAAACTCATTTAATGGGTTTTTCAATTTTACACCTTCCATTTTTACAAAAAAATATTATGCATGCATAATTTTATGAAAAATCATTGCCTACTTTTCATATATTTATTTAAATTGCTATCCTAACAAATTAATAAAAACTTAACATGAAAACATTTTTAAAGCTTTTTATAATGCTTTTTTGTGTCTTATCTTTTGCTCAAACCACAGTAAAAGGGAAAGTCATAGATGACAAAGGCTTACCTTTACCTAGTGCAAATATTATAATAGCTGGTTCAGCTACAGGTACTACTTCTGATTTTGAAGGTAATTACACGTTAACAACAGATTTAAACCCTCCATTTACAATTAAAATCTCTTATACTGGGTTTGAAACTAAAACTGAGCAAGTCACTTCTAATAATCAAACAATTAACGTCACTCTTATAGAAGGTAATGAATTAGATGAAGTTGTTATTTCTGCTTCTAGAACACCTGAACGTATTTTTGAATCTCCTGTAACTGTTGAACGTTTTGGAGCTAGAGAAATTAAAAATACAGCATCTTCTAGTTTCTACAACGGGTTAGAAAACCTTAAAGGAGTTGATATAAACACTGGTAGTTTAACTTTTAAACAAGTTAACACCAGAGGTTTCGCTGATTTTAATAATGGTAGGTTTGTACAATTAATTGATGGGGCTGATAATTCTATTCCTGCTCTAAATATAGTAATTGGTAATTTGGTAGGAGCTTCTGAGTTAGACGTAAAAAGTGTTGAGATTCTTCCTGGTGCATCTTCTGCTCTATATGGAGCTAATGCTTTTAATGGTATATTATTTATACAAACTAAAAACCCTTTTGATGACCAAGGTGTTAAAGCTTATGTGAAAACAGGATTTACTTCTCAAGATGCCGCAGGTGAAAACGAATATTATGATGTTGGTTTTAGAGGCGCACACAAATTTAGTGATAAATTTGCTGCCGAAATTAATTTTTCTTACTTGAAAGGTACAGATTGGTTTGCTAATAGTGAACAAGATATAGATACACCTGGAGGCACAAGACAATCTAATGTTAATTTTAATGGTTTAAATGTTTTTGGAGACGAAGTCTCTACAAATATCAGAGCTGCTTCTGGAGGTTTAGGAATTATTCCTGATGTAAATGTAAGTAGAACAGGATATAACGAACAGGACTTAACAGATTTTGATGCAGAAAGTGTAAAAGCAGATTGGACTCTAGCTTATAGACCTTGGGGAGATGATTTTGAGATTTCATACAATGGTCGTGTTGGAGTAGGTTCAACGGTATTTCAAGCTACAAACAGAAATTACTTAGACGATTTTTTCTTTCAACAACATAAAGTTGAAATAAAGAATGACAATTTCTTTGTACGTGGTTATGTAAATGATGATGATGCTGGTAATTCATATGACTTAGTATTCACGGGAATTAATATCAATAGAGCTTGGAAATCAGATCAACAATGGTTTGGCGATTATATTGGCGCTTTTGCTCTAGCCACTTTTGGTGGACAAAATGAAGGTGCTGCTCACGCTTTTGCTCGTGGTGTAGCAGATGAGGATTTTGATATTGATGCTTCAGGAAATATACTCACTGGAGAAGTCGATGGGGTTCGACGTTTAATTCCAGGAACACCTGAATTTCAACAAACTTTTGATCGAGTTACACAAAATCCTGATTTTTCTTCTGGGTCAAGTTTTCAAGACGAATCTAAATTTTACCATGTTGATGCAAATTACAATTTTAGTCACTTAATCGAAGATATTTTTGATTTACAAGCAGGTGGATCTTTTAGAGAAAATAGTTTAAATTCTAATGGAACCATCTTCACCGATAATAATAGTGGTATTACTTACAATGAAGTAGGAGCTTATGTTCAAATTCAAAAAGAATTAGTAGATGAACGATTAAAGTTAACTGGTTCTGGACGTTTTGATAAAAATGAACTTTTCGATGGCTTTTTTACTCCAAGATTCTCTGTTGGTTATACTTTAGGAGAAGAACGAAATCATAATATTAGAACTTCTGTTCAAACAGGGTTTAGAAATCCAACAAGTCAAAACCTATTTTTAGGATTAGATGTTGGTTCTGCTATATTGCTGGGGTCTGCACCAGGAAATCCTGAACGTTTTGAAAGAAATGTTTTTTTAAGCGACGGTACTCTAACGACACTTAATGGAAGTTTAGCATTTAATAATGCGTATACAGCTACATCTGCCGCTATTTTTGCAGCTACTGGTGATCCATCTGTTTTAGAAGTAGGGAATCTTAATCCAGTGATGCCTGAGCAAGTAACTTCCTTTGAAGTAGGCTATAGAAGTCAATTGTTTGATAAAAAAGTAACTATAGATGTAAATGGCTACTATAATACATTTAGGAATTTCCTCGCATCAGAAGTTGTAGTTTCTCCGTTAGTAGGGTCTGTTCTTGATGCTTCAGGTGTGCAAGCCTTAGCTGCTGGTAATTCTCAAGCATTTCAAGTCACCACAAATTCTGATGCAGATATAGAATCTTTTGGTGCAACTACCAGTATAACTACTAAAGTTTTTGGTGATTTTAATATTGGTGTCAATTATACATTTTCAGATTTTGAATTTGATCAAGATTCTGATCCTGATTTCAGACCAGGATTTAATACCCCTAAACATAAAGTAAAGGCTTCATTTGGTAACAGCGAATTATTTAAAAACTTTGGTTTTAACATAGCATGGCGTTGGAGTGATTCTTATTTCTGGCAAGCCCCATTTGCAGATGGTAATGTGCCTGCCTTCAATACTGTAGATCTACAAATCAATTATAGTATTCCTAGTATAAAATCAAACTTTAGATTAAGTGCTTCAAATCTTACTGGTAATGAATTTATTACTGCTATTGGTCCTGGACCTGTTGGCTCAATATTTTTATTCTCATGGACAATTAATAATTTATAAAAATGAAAAAGAATAATATTATGAAAACAAAATATATATGGTTATGTCTTCTCTTTGCCGCTTTTACAGCGTGTAGTGATGATGACGATAACATTCAGGTTGATCCTATTCCAGAATTAACCGCTGGTAATGCCGATTTTTCAAGTTTTGTATCTATAGGTAATTCATTAACCGCAGGATTTACAGATAACGCCTTGTTTCAAGCAGGTCAAAATAATTCGTTTCCTAATTTATTATCTCAACGCTTTGCTTTAGTTGGCGGAGGTAACTTTAACCAACCGCTTACTAATGATAATATTGGAGGATTATTAGCTGGAGGCAATCAACTTCCTGGATTTAATCCTAGATTATTTTTTGATGGTTCAGGACCAACAACGCTTCCTGCAACACCTACAACTGACATATTTTCAAATAACCCTACAGGTCCTTTTAATAATATGGGTGTTCCTGGTGCTACAAGTTTTCAAGTTGTATTTAATGGTCTTGGTAATCCTGCAGGTCTCCAAACAAATCCTCCTACGGCTAATCCTTATTTTATAAGAATGGCAACTTCTCCTAATTCATCTATGCTAGAAGATGCTATAGCACAAAATCCTTCTTTTGTATCATTATGGATTGGAAATAATGATGTACTAGGATTTGCAACTAGTGGAGGTGATGAAAACATTAGTAATATTACACCTGTTCCTTTATTTAGTGCTTCTCTAGATGCTATTATGTCTACTATGTCAGGTAGGCAAGGAGTTATGGCTAACATTCCTGATGTGACTACAATACCGTTTTTTACTACGGTACCTTTTGCGCCTTTAAGCCCAGCTGACCCAAGTTTTGGATCTCAAATCCCAACACTAAACACAATATATGGAGCCTTAAATGGTGTTTTTGCATTCTTACAATCACAAGGCCTTACTGCTGCTGCCGGACGTGAAGTTGTATTTGTTACCGATGCCGCTAGCCCTGTAGTTATTGTAGATGAAACATTGGTAGATTTATCTGCTCAAATCACTGGAGTTTTATTACAGAACCCTACATTCCCAGATTTCTTAGCACAATTTGGGTTACCAGCTCAAGCAGCGCCAATTGTTGCTAATCTATTTGGATCTACTTTTGGTCAAACACGTCAAGCCAATGCTGATGATCTATTAACTCTAACGAGTGCCTCTATAATTGGTACTGTAAACCAAACTGTAGCAGGTAGTTTAGTTCAACAAGGATTACCACCTGAATTAGCTGGTCAGTTCGCTGTAGAAGGCATAACCTCACCTCTAGCAGATCGCTTTGTATTATTGCCAAGTGAGCAACAAGCTATTTCTGATGCTACGACAACTTTCAATTCAATGATTGAGTCTGCTGCTACTGCTGCTGGCTTTGCTTTTGTAGACGCTAATAGTATTCTTAGCGGAGACTTAACATCTGGCAATTTTACTCTATCAACAGAACTCGTTACTGGTGGCGCATTCTCTTTAGATGGTGTTCATCCTACGGCTAGAGGTTATGCATTGATTGCTAATGAGTTTATGAGGTCTATTGACGCTACTTATGGTTCTAATTTTGAAGCTTCCGAAAACTTCTATGATATAGGAGATTTCCCAACTAATTATTCACCAGCGTTACAATAATACAAGTCTAAAAACATAAGAAAAATGCACTCAAATTGAGTGCATTTTTTTTGCTTAAAAAAGCTTTGCAAAAACACTTTTATATTTAAATAAAACTATATCTTTGCAGCGCGAAAAACCGCGTGTTTTTCTTAATTAAATTATTGCAAAACAAAAACATATAAGTAATGTCAAAAGTTACAGGTAAAGTTGCACAAATTGTAGGTCCAGTTATCGATGTTGAATTCGCTGCTGGCTCAGAGCTTCCAAAGATTTACGATTCATTAGAAATTAATAACCAAGATGGTTCTAAATTAGTATTAGAGGTACAATCTCACATTGGTGAAGATACCGTACGTACTATTGCTATGGATTCTTCAGATGGATTAAGTAGAGGAACAGAAGTTCACGCAACTGGTGCTCCTATACAAATGCCTATTGGTGGTGATGTTTATGGTCGTTTATTTAATGTAATTGGTGATGCTATTGATGGATTAGGTGATTTACCTAAAGCTGGTGATGCCGGTTTACCAATTCACAGACAAGCACCTAAGTTTGAAGATTTATCAACATCTACTGAAGTTTTATTTACTGGTATTAAAGTTATCGATTTAATTGAGCCTTATGCAAAAGGTGGTAAAATTGGTTTATTTGGTGGTGCAGGTGTTGGTAAAACAGTATTAATCCAAGAGTTGATTAATAATATTGCTAAAGGTCACGGTGGTCTTTCTGTATTTGCAGGTGTTGGTGAACGTACTCGTGAAGGAAACGATTTACTTCGTGAAATGTTAGAATCTGGTATTATTAAATACGGTGATGATTTTATGCATTCTATGGAAGATGGTGGATGGGATTTAACTAAGGTTGACAAATCTGCTATGAAAGATTCTAAAGCAACTTTCGTTTTTGGACAAATGAATGAACCTCCTGGAGCTCGTGCTCGTGTGGCACTTTCAGGATTAACTATAGCAGAATATTTCCGTGATGGAGCTGGAGATGGACAAGGTAAAGATGTATTATTCTTCGTGGATAATATCTTCCGTTTTACACAAGCTGGTTCTGAAGTATCTGCATTATTAGGTCGTATGCCATCTGCGGTAGGTTACCAACCTACACTAGCAACAGAGATGGGAGCGATGCAAGAACGTATTACATCTACTAAAAAAGGGTCTATTACATCTGTACAAGCAGTTTATGTACCTGCGGATGATTTAACAGATCCTGCACCGGCAACAACGTTTGCCCACTTAGATGCAACAACAGTATTATCTCGTAAAATTGCTGAGCTTGGTATTTATCCTGCGGTAGATCCGTTAGATTCTACATCTCGTATTTTAACGGCTGACATTTTAGGTGATGAACACTATAACTGTGCACAACGTGTAAAGGAGTTATTACAACGTTATAAAGAATTACAAGATATTATTGCCATCTTAGGTATGGAAGAATTATCTGAAGAAGATAAAATGGCTGTAGGTCGTGCACGTCGTGTACAACGTTTCTTATCTCAACCTTTCCACGTAGCTGAACAGTTTACAGGAATCCCAGGTGTATTAGTAGATATTAAAGAAACTATTAAAGGGTTTAATATGATTATGGATGGTGAATTAGATCACTTACCAGAAGCGGCATTTAACCTTAAAGGATCTATTCAAGAAGCTATTGAAGCTGGAGAAAAAATGTTAGCAGAGGCTTAAATTAAGACTTCCGATTTCTCGGAAGCTTTTAAATAAAATTTAAAAGATGTATTTAGAAATTGTATCACCAGAAGCTACCTTATTTAGCGGAGAAGTAACTAGCATTGCTGTTCCTGGAGTTCATGGAGAGTTTGAAATGCTTAATAATCACGCTCCTATTGTATCGTTATTAAAAGCTGGTCAAGTAAAAATTTATGGAGACATTACTCTAGAAGAAGATGTTGAAACTAAATTTACTAAAGATGCTAATGGTACATTTTTAGAGATCAATTCTGGAACAATTGAAATGAAAGATAATAAAGTGATTGTTTTAGCTGATTAATACTTTCACTTTATAAAAAACAAAAAAGCTTCAAGAAATTCTTGAAGCTTTTTCTATTATATCACATTGTTATTGCCTCTATAAATTAGAAGCTATACCTTCATAAATACGATCTTGAAATGCAACTAGAATTAGCTTAATACTATCTATAAAGAAATACACACATAATATCATAATCAAAAATAATGCAGCATTTCTTATCATTTCAACTCTTAAATTCTCTTCAGAAGTATTCATAATGATGGTATGGTTAGTTAGTAGTTAACCAAATATACTAAATTTTTAACAAAATATTAAGATTTATGCTAGCATTTTTATATTGATTTTAATCAGTGCCATTTCCAAATGATAAGTTCCCAATCTTCGCCATTTTCGGTATGCTCATCTAAAACTTCAAATCCTACAGATTTATGAGCTTTAGAAGAACGTGTGTTTTTAGTATTAACTTCGGTAATTACAGCATCAAAATCCGATTCTAATTCTATTTTAAAATGAGTGTATAGCTTTTTAAACAAACCTTGTTTACGAAATGTTTTGTCTATACATATTTGCCCCATGATTAAATACTTTAAGCGCAATAGGTTTTTAGATTCTATAATTGTATCCATATACTCAAACATAGGTTTTAATATAAGTACATCATCTCTAAATGTTTCTAACATACAAAGCGCATAACCCACAACAACGCCATTTGCTTTTGCTATAATATGTGGGCAAGCATCATTCATACGTTTTAAAACATCAAATGTATGTTCTACTGTAACATAACCTTCAGTTTTAATTGTGCTATCCTTTAAAACTGCTTTTATATTACGTTGCTGTAATTCTAAAATTTGTTGTAATTCTTCAGAAGTTTCTGCACGTTTATAGATAACTTCTACCACGATTATTATACTCTTTTTATAACATTAGTAACAATACCCCATATCACAAAATTATTTTCTTTAGTGATTTTAATAGGTTGATAGCTTGGGTTTTCGGGTTGTAACCACAATTCGCCATCACTCATCTTTAAACGTTTTACAGTGAATTCGCCATCTAAAAAACAAACCGCTATCTTATTATGAGTTGGGTTTATACTACGATCAATCACCAACAAGTCATTATCATCTAATCCAGCACCAATCATCGATTGTCCACTTACCCGTGCAAAAAATGTGGCTTCTTTATTTTTAATTAATTCTCTATCTAAAGACAGACGTTGTTGTTTGAAATCTTCGGCTGGTGAAGGAAACCCTGCTGAAATTCCCGTATCAAAAAAAGGAATGTCGATGTTACTAAAATGGTCTGGCGTAAAGAAGGTAAGTGATTCGGAACGATGTAACAACATAAGGCGTGGATTATTAATGATTTTATAAAGTTACGGATTTTTTGAAACTTTATTTCACAACAATAATATCATTAATATCTGTAGTGTATTTTGGTGACAAACGTTCTTGACGCATTTTCCAAGTGCGTTCTAAATCTTGGTTCCCTAGTTTTATTTTGTAATCGCCATACTTGGCATTCAGTATATCAACAGTATTCATTAAAGGTTGATGCTTTGGGTTTTCGGCTTCAAACAAATCCATCTGGAAATTATCTGTAGGCACCAATCCGGTAACAATTACGCCAGCACGTTTATATTTAATTCCTGCTTTGAATATAGATTTAACTGCTTTTACAGCTTCGCCACTAATAATAAGCGATGAATTTGTAGGGTATGGTAATTGTACAACCGCACTTACACGATGTTGTTCTACATTTTTTTTATGGCGATCACTGCGTAACATTACATAAATTGCATAGCAACTTGAGCCTTGTGCTCTTAGTTTTTCGGCACAACTACTGGCAAAGGTAGAAATACGCTCTTTTATATTTTCAATATCCGAATAGGTGTATTCAAAACTTCGTGTAGTGGCAATAGCACGTTTGGTTTCAAAATTATCTAAGGATAGTTTTGAAATGCCTTCTAATTCTTTTTTAAGGCGCCATTCTACTATAGAAAACGTGCTACGCACCCATTCCTCTGGTAGTTGTACAAAATCGTAAGCAGTTTTACAACCTTTAGCTTTAAGTCGTTTTTGCAAGGCATGACCAATACCCCAGACGTCTTTTAACTTTGTCCACTTCAGAGCTTTAATACGCTTTTCTTCAGAGTCAATGACATAAACACCTTTGGTTTCTTTAGGGAATTTGCGTGCAATTTTATTAGCTACTTTACTCAACGCTTTGGTAGGTGCAATGCCTACAGAGGTTGGAATACCAACCCACTGTAAAATACGTTGACGTATTTGTAAACCAAAATCTGTGTCCTCTTCTAAATTATTGAATTCTATAAAGGCTTCGTCAATACTATACACCTCAACATTGGGTGTAAATTGTTCTAAAATAGACATCACCCTACTGCTTAAATCGCCATACAGTGGGTAATTGGAAGATAGTACTTTAATGTTGTGCAATTTGCAAAAACCTTCCCATTTAAAAATGGGCGCACCCATTGGTAAACCTATGGCTTTAGCTTCGTCGCTACGCGAGATGATACAGCCATCGTTATTGCTTAAAATAGCAACTGGTTTGTCTTGCAAATTCGGGTTAAATACTCGTTCGCAAGAGGCATAAAAGTTATTACAATCTACGAGTGCAAGCATAGGTTTAAAGGTACGGTTTGTGAGATTCTGAAACAAGTTTAGAATGACAACTCTGAGTGACAAATTTTAAATAAAGTATGTATGCGTTAAGGATTGTAACGGCATCCTCCCAATTTAATTGGGAGATATAGTGGAAAGCCTGACCACGCAATTATTGAGCTTGTCTCAATAATTGCGTGGGAACGCCCAAAACAAACAACTTATAAATACTGTTTCAGGAAGTGCATTACTTAGCACCTAACCAAGCCTCGCGATTGGTTTTAGCTTCTGCATTCTCTGCATCAGACAGCGCAATACTATACGATGGGTCTTTTTGAAAGGTTAATTGCGTTGTTCTCACCTCACCTAAACGCTCGTACGTTACCGTTACTGTATCGTTAGGTTTGTATTGGCTAATGGCATCGTTAAGTGATTTGGTTTCTGTAAGTGTTGTTTTTCCTACTTTAAGCAATTTATCGCCTTTTTCTAAACCTGCGTTATACGCTGATGAACCCATTGTTACGTTAGCAGTAATCACCTGATTTCTTATAAACCCACCAAAAGAAACACGATTGTCATTTTTGGTTACATTTATACCCACGGTTTTAAACAAACGCTCGTAATCTGGCATTCCGCTTTTATAGATGTAGTTATTGAAAAAAGCATCACCAAACTCTGCTCCTGCATATGCGTTTAAGGTAGTGTGTAAATCTTTAACGGTGTAATAATCTTCAACTTTTCCGTAGGTGTTCCAAACCAATTTCATATAATCATCAAGGTTTAAATTTTGCTCACGCAATGATAAATCTAAAGCTAGTCCTAAAACACTTCCGTAAGTATAATAAGAAATAAAGGTGTTGTTACGGTTAATATCGTCTACCGAACGTGCCGCATCTACAAATGGGGCTTGGTAGCTCATTTCGATAGGGTTGAAAAATTGTCGCCCTGGGGAATTCCACACGTAATTGAATCCACCTGTTAATCCGCGTACATAACGCTCAGGCGTCATTAAACCTGCACGGGTAATCATTAAATTGGTATAGTAACTGGTAAAGCCTTCGGCAAACCAGAGTTCGCCACTCATATTGGCTTCTTCAAAATCGAAAGGGTCTAAACTTTGCGGACGGATACGCTCGACATTCCAACAGTGGAAAAACTCGTGCGATACGGTTCCTAAATTTCCCGAAAGTCCGCCATTAGCCAAACTGCGTGTACTGGTTACAATGGTAGAATTACGATGTTCCATACCATCGCCCGAAGCATTTGGGATATAACAGCCTAAAAAGGTGTATTCGCCATAATCGTATTTTGGCAGCTCACCAAATACGGCTTCTTGTTGTAATACTACTTTTTTAACGCTTTCAAAATAGGCATCAAATTCGGCTTCTATACCGTTATGATGCAATGCGAAATTCACTTTTTGGTCGCCTACATCAAACGAGCGTACACTATGATTACTAACCTCAGTTGGGCTATCCATAAAATATTGTAAATCTCTAGCGTAATAGGTGTTGCCTTCGAGGTGTTTTAATTGTGTGGCGACTTTCCAATTGAAATCTTTACGTACATTAAAGGTGACTTCTATTTCGTTATTAGCCAAAACGGGGGCATACATAAACGTTGCTGGAATATTGAGGTGTGCGTGCGTTTCATCGACTTGTGCATAGGTGCCATCACCACGATTGGCATATAAAATATAGCTGACGTTTACTGTACCATTGTGACCGTTTACAATCCAAGAATATGGGTCTGGGCGAGATGTTTCTAAGGCATTTCCTGCGTCATCAGTTACTTTTACATCGTATACGTTTTTCATAAACTCATGCAAGGCATAACGTCCTGGTGAAGTACGACTCATTCTGAATTCAAACTCACCTGTTGGGATTCCTGAAAATGTAGCATTAACTAAAGCTTCGTGATGTACCGCATTTTCAAAAGAAATCGTATAGGTTGATTTTCCGTCTATAGAAGGTAAGGCTTCTGATGTTTCACTTTGTTTGCATTGAAATAAGCTTAAAAATACTAATAGTAAAAGTACACGTTGCATGATCTTGAATTTTTGAGCAACTAAGATAGTATTTTTAGGGTATTAGTCTGTTGTGAAGTTATATCAAAAAAATGTTCTCGAAGTATTTTTTTTATCTCGACTGCGCTCGATACGACAGAAAACACTTAAACTGAAAGATGATAATTACTCATCGTCTATATATTCTAAAATATCACTAGGTTGACAATCGAGTGCTTTACAAATGGCTTCTAAGGTAGAAAACCGAATGGCTTTGGCTTTCCCGGATTTTAAGATAGATAGATTAGCCGTAGTAATACCAATAATCTCTGCCAAATCTTTGCTTTTCATTTTACGTTTGGCAAGCATCACATCTAAATTTACGATTATTGACATAGCTTAGATGGTTAGGTCGTTTTCTCGTTGCACTTTTAAACCTTTTTTAAATACTGCTGTTATAATCAATGTGGAAAGACCAGCTAAAACAAAAGCCAAATTACTATACAATACATCTTCAAAAAACCAGCTTTCTCTCCAAGTGGTAATATTATAGATTAAAGCATATAAAAATGGTACAAAATTAACTATTGCAAATATTCGTAATATGGTAATGACTTTCCTTGAAAAAACACTTTCTGCACTTACGCTTTTGAATATTAACGAAACTATAAAAAGGTATAAACTCAAATAACCTATATTAAATAATCCTCTTTTTCTTAATTCGTTATAGTTATCTGGCTCTGTATAAACTAAACCATCACTAAACTTTTGTACTATATATTTTCCATCTTCAGAATACTGTAAATCTTCTCCGACAAGCATATTTGTTACCCTGTAAATAGTAACGAGCATTAAAAGTATTGACATAGTTAAGAACACCCTATATAGTATTGATGCTATAGATTTATTACCAAACATTTTCATAATCATACTTTTATATTGTTAAATCGTTTTCTTTTTTATTGAGATACGCGCGTTTAAACACTTCTCCAAATGTTAATAATGTAGAACCTATAAAAACAGTTAGACCGAAACCGATTATATTTTTACCTGGATCAAATAACCTAATCATGAATATGATTGCGCTATACATCATAAATAAATTCCCACACTTCATTAATGCTTTATAATTCATTTCTGTAAATAAGCATTTTTTTTCGAATTCTTGAATCAGATTAAAATATTTAAACATCCCTACCAATAACAATGACAGTGACAGAAAACGAAGCGTTTGCCAAAAGAATCGCATATAAAATCCTGATTCACTTTTTATAATATTATAACTCATCTCATTAAAATCTTTATCTATAAAACTTCCTTTAATAAGTGCTGTTATCCAAGGATGGTAATATAACCAGCCATAATAAAGTATTCCTGCTATAAATAAAAGCACTATGATTTGCTGATATTTTAGATTTCTTTTATTCATTTCAATTATATCGTTAAATCGTTTTCTTCTTTAAGCAATTGCCCTTCTTTAAAAACACTGCTAAACACTAATAAAAAGAGGCCTATAATTAATAGAAAGAAATTGGTTCCTCCAATAGCAGATAATATAGCGCCCAAATAACTCCAAACACTAGAATCCGTTGTCTGCATTAAATTAGTAACACCAATCTGACCTCCTAAATTTCCTCCATATGCCAACCTATTGGTTAAATTTTTAATCATAAACACGCCTACTATTCTTATGAAGCTTGTACCCAAAGCAATAATGATGAATAAACGTCCCGATTTTTTTAAATTAGAAATCACCTCTTCAGAATAAAAACGTTGTTCTTGTATTGGAGCAATGCACTTTCTTAAATAATTAATTGCTAGTATAAAAAGTACAAAAGCTATAACTGATGCAATTGGACCAATCCATACTTGCCAAGGAAATCTATCATTAAAAAGCATATTGAAACCTTGTAAAAATGGTGGAAATAAATCCTCAAAAAATAGTAGTAATATAAAGCATATAATCCCTAATCCGAGTAAAACTATCATTCCCCAAAAAATGATAGTGATTAAGATTTTTAAAAGCTTGATGGTTTTCATGGCGATAAAAGATGATTATTTTAATTTAGTGAAGTCATTCCATTTTGATCAATGGCTTGCTTATGGTTTTTACCAAGAGAAAAACTAAGGTCTGTCCAAGCAGTACCTTCTAAACCTTTCAGCTTAAGTCCATCTTCTGTCCTAGTTACAGTAAACAAAAAATCGGCAAGATTTTTATCTTTCACAGAAGATGCTTCTTCTAATATTATTGCTCCATATTCATCAACAGCTTGGGAACGATCATTATTAAGGTCAAATGATAAATATATCCATGCACTGCCTTCCACACCTTGCATTTTAATCCCATCTTCAGTATGTTCAATAATTATTTTAAAATCTTTTAGATCTACTGCTTTTTTTTCTTGAGCCATTAATTTTGAGCATATATTCAATGCTAAAAAAACTGCTAACACATAGTTAAATTGCTTTTTTAAATTTACTGTCGTTTTCATGATTGTGATCTAATAATTATTGTTTAACGATAACAAATATATAATAAAATTATCGAAAAACAATAATTTTTTATTAAAAAGGTTATTTCTATTATCGAGATTTCAATTCAATAATAGGTATCTTTGTTAAGATGATTGAAAAAGAATTTACCATAAGAGAGCCCAAAACTACAATTGGAATAAGCATACTCATTGCATTTATATTAACCGTTTACTTTGCGCTTTGTTATTATTTCTTCACTGAAAATGAAGATAAATCATCAACTATTCTTTATCTTATTATTCTAGGCTTTTTTGTATTTAAATATATGATAATGCCTGGTTTAACTACAAAAGCAATACATCTAAATTTTAGTTATCTTAAAATTAAACACGAAATGAGTATCGGCCCTTTTACATTTCGAAAAAGATGGAAAGATTTAAAAGAACTAGAATATATATCAGTTTTTAAAACGGAGAATGGTTATGAAGTAAATTTATGGCATAACAAAAATGAAATCATCAATTTGTTTGTTTTTGATAACTTTGATGAAGTTATCGAAAAAGCTTTTTTCTTTGCTGAAAAATTAAAAATTGATTTGTTAGACGCAAGACAAAAGGGCTATCATAAATGGATAGATAAAGATGAATATAGATTAACAGGTGAAATCGTTTACATAGATTGATGCTACCAAAAAAGCTCCATAAAAAATTAGAAGATCGTAAAGTTAACAATGCTTTTAGGCAGTTAAGTACGTCTGATACTCTAATCGACTTTTCATCTAACGATTATTTAGGGTTTTCTAAATCTGAAACTATTTTTAATGCTACTTATAACCAGCTAAAATCTCAGAATAACACTCAAAATGGCGCTACAGGTTCTCGTCTTTTATCTGGTAATCATCAATTACATGAGCAATTAGAAACGACACTTAGCAAGACGCATCATTGCGAAAGCGCTTTGGTTTTTAATTCGGGTTACGATGCTAATATTGGTTTTTTTTCATCTGTACCTCAACGCGGAGATATTATTTTATACGATGAATTTTCGCATGCCTCTATACGTGATGGCATATTACTTAGTCATGCAAAATCATATAAGTTTAAGCATAATGACTTAAGCAACTTGAAAGAGATGCTGAAACGAGTTCAGCATGACAATATAGAAATCTATATTGTCACTGAATCTGTGTTTTCTATGGATGGTGATTCTCCAGGTTTAGAAGAGCTATCAAAATTATGCAAAGATTATAGTGCAAACCTCATTATAGATGAAGCCCATGCTCTTGGCATCTTTGATTATGGATTAGTACAACAAATGCAACTAGAGAATGAAGTTTTTGCTAGAATTGTAACTTTTGGTAAAGCGTTAGGTTGCCATGGTGCTGCTATATTAGGCTCTCAAGATTTAAAAGATTATCTGATTAATTTTTCTAGGTCATTAATCTACACAACTGCACTTCCGCCACATTCTGTAGCAACCATACAGATGGCTTATAATAAATTGGTTTCTGATTCTTTAAAAGAAGTAAGTAAACTTCATAGTAATATTGCATTTTTCAATGCCGAAGTAAAAAGACTTCAGCTTCAAGCTAAATTTATAACAAGTAATTCTGCCATCCATTGTTGTATTATTTCGGGTAATACTGAAGTAAAATCTATAGCACATCAACTTCAAAATAAAGGATTTAATGTAAAGCCTATTTTATCACCAACAGTATCTATTGGAGATGAGCGGTTACGGTTTTGCTTACACAGTTATAATTCTGAAAAAGAAATTTCGGAAGTCTTAAGCTTGTTAGCTACCTTTGTGTAGCACAAAATTTAATTTATAGATGAAAGATAGTTTTTCTAAACTCGCTGTTTTTGAATACTCAACAGAAGCACAGGTTATAAAATCTAAATTAGAGTCTGAAGATATCAGAACATTTTTAGCAGACGAAAAAACTATTGATGCTGATCCTTTACTAAGTCAAGCTATTGGTGGTGTTAAGTTATTTGTTCATAATGATGATCTAAAGAAAGCCACTGAAATATATAATAGGATAAGGAGCTATCGTAAAGATGAAAACGGTAATGATATTCATTGTCCAAAATGCAATTCAACTCATATTTTAATGGCGCCTCCAAATCAAAAAAATATACTATATATGTTGTTTCCTTTTTTTGAAAAAAGTAAACACATCTGTAATGATTGTAAAACTGTTTTTAAATGAACACCTATTTCGTTACTGGAATTTCAACAGATGTAGGAAAAACAATAGCTTCAGCTATTTTAGTAGAAGCGCTTAAAGCCGATTATTGGAAGCCTGTTCAAGCTGGCGAATTAGACAATAGCGATACGCATAAGGTTAAACGCCTCATTTCAAATACTGCTTCTATTTTTCATCCTAATAGTTATGCTTTAAAAACGCCTATGAGTCCTCATGGTGCAGCCGAAATTGATGGATTAACCATAGACTTAAAACAACTTAAGCGCCCAAAAACCAAAAACAATCTGATCGTCGAAGGAGCTGGCGGATTGATGGTGCCACTAAATAATTCTGAAACTATTTTAGATCTTATACAACCAAAAGATAAAGTTATAGTCATTTCTCGGCATTATTTAGGAAGTATTAATCATACACTTTTAACAATTAACACATTAAAAGACAAAGGATTTGATATCGCTCTAATTTACAGTGGTGACGAACATAAGTCTACAGAATCTATTATTAAAAAAATGACTGGAGTTGAAGTTATTGGCAGAATAAATGACGAGCCCTATTTTGATAAAAATGTGATTAAGGAATATGCGAGAGTTTTTAAAGAAAATTTGAATTGAAAGATTGTCATTCCTGCCTTCGCAGGAATCTCATGAAGAAGGTAAATCCTGCAAGGTTTTAAAAACCTTGTAGGTATATAAAAGAAAATAGACCATACCTACAAGGTCAAAAAAAGACCTTGAAGGAAAAGATTATAAGTAATACTTAAAAAATTCCTGCTGTAGTTTATCTCGAGCGAAGTCGAGAGGCAGAAATGACAGAAAATATGACATTACAAGAACGCGATAAAAAACACCTTTGGCATCCATTAAAACAGCATCAGCTCAACCCTGATAGTTTAGCTATTGTAAAAGCCAAAGGTTGTCTATTAACTGATGAAAATGGCAATGAATATATCGACGCCATTGCTTCATGGTATACCTGTATGTTTGGGCATTGTAATGATTATATCATTAATAAAGTCTATAAACAAATGCAGCAATTAGACCAGGTGATGTTTAGCGATTTCACGCATCAACCAGCTATTGAATTATCTGAAAAATTAATTGCTATTTTACCTGAAGGTCAAGCTAAAATTTTCTTTAATGACAATGGCTCTACTGCTGTCGAAGCTGCAATTAAAATGGCGTTGCAATACTATTTTAACAACGATGAAAAACGTTCTACATTTATTGCTTTTGAAAATGGTTTTCACGGAGATACTTTTGGCGCAATGGGAGTCTCTGGCTTATCTGTTTACAATGGCCCATTTGAAGATCTTTTAATTGAAGTAAAGCGGATTCCTGTTCCTGATGGATCTAATCATGATGTTATTTTAAGCAAACTAAAGTCGATTTCTGAAGAGTGTAAAGTTGCAGGATTTATTTATGAACCTTTAGTACAAGGTGCTGCCGGAATGAAAATCCATGATGCTAATGGATTAAATGAAGTTCTTAAATTTTGCAAAGCCAATAGCATCTTAACTATTGCTGACGAAGTCATGACTGGTTTTGGAAAAACAGGGCGTCATTTTGCTTCAGATTATATAGATACTAAACCCGATATTATTTGTTTAAGTAAAGCCTTAACCGCTGGTTTAGTTCCTATGGCAATTACTTCTTGTTCGCAAAATATTTACGATGCGTTTTTAAGTAATGATATAGCTAAAGGCTTTTTTCATTGCCATACGTATTCAGGTAATCCCATTGCTTGTGTTGCCGCAATTGCTAGTATTGAGCTTTTAACCTCTAAAGAGACACAAGATAATATTCAGCGAATTACAGAATCACATACTGTGTTTAATATACGAATTAAGAATCATCCTAAAGTAAAATCTACACGACAATTAGGAGTTATTTTTGCTTTAGATCTAGATACCAATATGCAACGGTACGGAAGTTTAAGAGATCAGCTTTTAAAATTCTTTATGGATCGTGGTGTGTTTTTAAGACCACTTGGTAATACTATTTATATACAAGTGCCTTATGTTATTACAAACGCACAATTAGAAAAAGTGTATGCTACAATTGAAGCGGCGTTAGAAATCGTCTAATGCTTCTTCCTTGTTTGTTTCTAATAGATTAATCGTTTCTATTTCCCCATCTATTTTTACATAAAGTAATTTGTAAGCCCATTCATTACTTATTTTTTCAGCACTAACCACAATATTACCTTCGTCTTTAGGGCCTTTTATTGGTATTGTTAATTCTGCCGTGGTAGATCCGTTAGAATAATTATAACTTGTGTTTCCTATACCATTCGTCTCAATCGGAGTCCCTAAATATTCAATAACTCTTTCATCTTCTATGGCTTCGGCATAAGCATGCGTAAAAGGCTCTGACTCTTTTATCGTATCAGTTACTTTATAAATTATTCCACCGACAACCACAACTACAACTACTATTAACGTTAAACAACCTCCACCTAAAACCCATCCCCAATTTTTTGCAAACCAACTTTTTTGTCTTTGTTCTTCCATAATATTGTAATTGATATCTCAATGTAAGTAATCTAAAACACGAATATGTTACAAAAAGATAATAAATTGTATAGGTTCGTTTTTAGACTTGTGTTTAAATCTTACTTTTGCTTTTTAATATATTTATATTGAATCAACCCATTTCCATAACTGCCATTTCTTCTATTTCTCCTTTAGGTTTTCAATCAGAATCTATTTGGAGAAATTATAGATCTAACCGTCATTTTTTTTCTGAAATAAATGGAGATTTAGTAGCACAACTTTCTGAAGAAGCAAAACAAGATATTGCTAAACTTCGCAATTCTAATTCTAAATATAAGCAATTAGATGATTCAGTATTATACGGAATATATGCTGCTCGAAAAGCAGTACAACAAGCCGGTTGGCAAGCAGAAGATAATTTTGGAATAAATGTAGGCTCGTCTCGTGGAGCTACAGGTTTATTTGAAACGTATTTTAAAGATTTTTTAGATAAGAATAAGGCTAAACCTTTAAGCTCACCAACAACAACTTTAGGGAATATCTCTTCATGGATTGCGCACGATTTACAGACTAAAGGTCCAGAGATTTCACATTCCATTACCTGTTCTACAGCACTGCATTCTATGCTAAATGGAGTGGCTTGGTTACAATCTGGTTTATCTGATAAGTTTTTAGTAGGAGGAAGCGAAGCTCCATTAACGCCATTTACTATAGCTCAAATGAAAGCGCTTAAAATTTATTGTCATTCAGAACAAAGTGAAGAATCTTATCCTTGCAAAGCTTTAGATTTTAATAAAACTAAAAACACCATGATTCTTAGTGAAGCTGCTGCAATGGCTTGCTTAGAATTAGGCAAAAAAGAGCATGCATTAGCTTTTATTGAAGGCATTGGTTATGGCACAGAACCTTTAGAGCATAACGCCTCTTTATCTACAAATGCCGATTGTTTTCAACGTTCAATGACAATGGCTTTGGGTAAATTAAAGCCTGACGACATTGATATTATTGTTACTCACACACCCGGAACTGTAAAAGGAGATTTAGCAGAATACAATGCAATAAAACAGATTTTTTGTAACAAAATTCCTGCTTTGACTACTAATAAATTGAAAGTAGGTCACAGTCTAGGAGCTTCCGGATTATTAAGTATAGAAATGGCCGTACTTATGCTTAACCATCAAACATTTATTGACATTCCTTACTTGGAGCAATCGCATCCAAAAAAGATTTCAAAAATTATGATTAATGCCGTCGGCTTTGGTGGTAATGCAGTGACTATTTTACTTTCAAAATAAGATTGCGCAGTCTTATAATGGTCGTATATTTATTAACGCATTTTAAATCTTAACATTATGACTGAATGGTTTTCAAATTTAGAATTTTTACCTAAGATATATTGGCTAGTTGCTATTATTGGTTCTTTGACTTTTTCGGTAGTAATGCTAATGGCATTTGCAGGCGGAGACGGTGATGGCATTGAAGATATGGACTCTGATATGGATGCAAGTGCTGGATTTCAATTCATCTCCTTTAAAAACTTGGTGGGCTTTTTCACCATCTTTGGCTGGAGTGGAATCGCGTGCATTGATGCTGGCCTTTCAACTCCACTAATCATAATTATTTCAGTTATTTCTGGATTATTAATGATGATGATCATGGCTGCGCTATTCTATTTTATTAGCAAACTCACGGATAGCGGAACATTAAAGTATAAAAATGCAATCGATGCTATTGGCGAAGTTTATTTAACCATTGGCGCAGATCGTTCTAAAATGGGTAAAGTAAACGTTAGTGTGCAAGGCACTATGCGAGAGTTAGATGCACTGACAGATTCATTAACAGAATTAAAATCTGGAACTATTATAAAAGTCCTCGATGTCACTTCTAACGGAATACTTGTTGTTGATCGCACACGGAAACCTATAGAAGTCTCTAACATAGAAAATGAAAAGTTGCAGACAGGTGAGAACCATTTATTAAGCAATGATTAAACTTAAAATAACTCAATACTAACCATTAAAATATACTATATGAAATTACTGAGCATACAAGAGAACTTTAACATGGAAAGCATAGGCGGTCCTATGCTATTAATATTTGTCGTATTATTTGTAGTATTAACTTTAATTATTTTAATTAAACGTTATAAACGCTGTCCATCAGATAGAATACTGGTCGTTTATGGAAAAGTTGGCGGCGGACAATCTGCTAAGTGTATTCATGGTGGAGCTGCATTTATTATTCCTGTTATTCAAGATTACGAATTTCTAGATTTAACTCCAATCTCTATTGAAGTGAATCTGGTTAATGCCTTATCTAAACAAAACATTCGTGTTAATGTGCCGTCTCGTTTTACCATTGGTATTTCTACTGAGCCAGGTATTATGCAAAATGCTGCAGAGCGTTTATTAGGATTAGGACAAAATGAAATTCAAGAATTAGCACAAGAGATCATTTTTGGTCAACTGCGTTTAGTAGTAGCCTCAATGGATATTGAAGAAATTAATAATGATCGTGATAAATTCTTAACTAATATCTCACAAAGTGTAGAAACTGAATTAAAGAAAGTTGGATTAAAATTAATCAACGTAAACATTACAGATATCGTTGATGAGTCTGGCTATATTGAAGCACTTGGTAAAGAAGCTGCAGCACACGCAATTAACGCCGCTCGTAAATCGGTTGCTGAGAAAACTAGAGACGGATCTATTGGTGAAGCCAACGCTGTACAAGATGAAAGAACACAAGTTGCTGCTGCAAATGCACAAGCTGTAGAAGGAGAGAATACCGCTAAGATTGCTGTTGCTAATTCGGACTCGTTACGTCGTCAACGTGAAGCGGAAGCAGAACGTGTGGCAATAGCATCTGAGAAAGTACAAACGGCAAAAGCATTAGAAGAGTCTTATGCTGCTGAACAACTAGCAGAGGTTGCAAGAGCTGAGCGTGAACGTTCTTCTCAAATGGCTGATATTATTGTTCCTGCTGAAATTGATAAACGTAAAGTGGAAATTGATGCTGAAGCAGAAGCTGAAAACATTAGAAGAATAGCCAAAGGACAAGCAGATGCCATTCTCTTTAAAGCACAGGCTGAAGCTCAAGGACAATTTGAAGTTTTAACAAAACAAGCTGCCGGTTTACAAGAAATCGTAAAAGCTGCTGGAAATAGTAGTAGAGATGCCGTATTATTATTAATTGCAGACAAATTACCTGAATTAGTAAAAATACAAGCTGATGCTATCAAAAATATTAAAATTGATAAAGTGACGGTTTGGGATAATGGCGGTAATGGTGAAAACGGAAAATCGTCAACTGCTAATTTCTTATCTGGCATGTACAAGTCAGTACCACCTTTACAAGAAATGTTTAATATGGCTGGTATGGATTTACCTGAGTATTTAAAAGGGAAAGACAAAAAAGACGATACTATTGAAGATGCTGAAGTAGAAGAATCTGAAGATAAATAACACCTTATAAACCTGCAAGGTTTTTGACACCTTGTAGGTTTATACAATTTACAAGCAATACCTACAAGGTGTCAAAAACTTTACAGGATAAAGCGTCATAAATCTTAAATGAATCTTATTTTCATGGATGTATTTATATTTAAAAGACAACTTCCCATATGGAAACTAGTTCTTGGAGTTCTAGCATTAGTAGTTGGTATCATTTCATTATTCTCTGACTTTATAGGTTTTGCCGTTATTGGTATTGGTATTTATATGCTTTTAATTGAAGGTTCGGAATTCAATTTTAAAGATAGAAAATATAGGAAAACAAAATCGATATTAGGAGTTACTATTGGGAAATGGCAAGAGCTTCCAGAAATAGAATACGTTTCCGTTTTTAAAACAAATGAAACTACCACAATAAGACAAACATCTGCCGAAGCAAATGTTACTAATGAAGTCTTAAAACTAAACTTGTTCTATAACACAAATAAAAGAATTGAAGCCTATAATACCTACGATATAAATGATGCTTTTAAAAAAGCCAAACAAATTGCTACACTATTAAATGTTGATATTTTAGATGCCACAGAGCGAGAATCTAAATGGTTATAGTTATTTTTGCTTTTCAAAGATTTGAATTTTTATGAGTACAGTAAGGCACGATTGGACAAAAGAACAAATTCTAGACATATACAATACTCCGTTAATGGAATTGTTGTATCAAGCAGCTACAATACACCGTTTACATCACGATCCAAATACGGTTCAGGTCTCTACGTTGTTATCTATAAAGACTGGTGGATGTCCTGAAGATTGCGGATATTGTCCACAAGCAGCGCGTTATCATACCAATATTGAAGGGAATGATTTAATGTCTGTACAACAAGTAAAAGCGCAAGCATTGCGTGCAAAATCATCTGGAAGTTCAAGAGTTTGTATGGGAGCCGCTTGGAGAAATGTAAAAGATGGTCCAGAATTCGATCAGGTTTTAGAAATGGTGCGTACCATTAATAAACTCGATATGGAAGTTTGCTGTACTTTAGGTATGGTTACAGAAAACCAGGCGCAAAGATTAGCTGAAGCTGGTTTGTATGCTTACAATCATAATTTAGATTCGTCTGAAGAATACTATAAAGAAGTGATTTCTACACGTGGTTTTGAAGACCGTTTAGAAACTATCGATAATGTTCGCAAAACGAATGTAACCGTTTGTTCTGGAGGAATTATTGGTATGGGTGAAAAAATTGAAGATAGAGCTGGTATGCTTGTCGCATTATCTACACTAGATCCGCAACCAGAATCTACTCCTATTAATGCTTTAGTTGCTGTTGAAGGTACTCCTTTAGAAGATCAACATCCAGTTTCTATATGGGATATGGTGCGTATGGTAGCTACAACGCGTATTGTATTACCAGAAACTCAAGTGCGTTTAAGTGCAGGAAGAACACAAATGACTCGCGAAGGACAAGCCATGTGCTTCTTTGCAGGTGCTAACTCAATTTTTGCAGGAGACAAGTTATTAACAACTCCAAATCCAGATGTTAATGAGGATATGGAGATGTTTAAATTATTAGGTTTAAATCCTCAAAAACCATTTACTAAAAAAACACAGCCACAGACTGTTGAGGCCGTTGATTCTGAGTTACAATCTTTAGGCGAAAAACCAAAATGGACAAGGCCAGAGCATAAGATTGAACGCAATGAAGACGCAAAGCAAAAAGCTAAAGTTTTAAAATAATTCGTTAAACTTCATTCTATACTATTTATTTTTAGATAACGTTTTATTAACTTTGAGTTATTAAAATCAATCAATATTGCAATTAAACCTCCAAGATATTCCTCGTGTAAAAACGATTACAAAATCAGATTTTATTAAAAACTATTTTAAACCACAAAAACCTGTGGTTATAGAACGTTTTATTGAAGACTGGCCAGCATACACTAAGTGGAATTTAGATTACATGAAAGATATTGCTGGTGATGTAACTGTGCCTTTATATGACGATAGACCAGTAGATTATAAAGATGGTTTTAATGAAGCCCATGCTAAAATGAAAATGAGCGAATATGTAGATTTGCTTAAACGAGAGCCTACTAAGTATCGTATTTTTCTTTGGAATATTTTAAAAGAAGTGCCGCAACTTCAAAAAGATTATACATTTCCCGATTTTGGATTACGACTCATGAAAGGTTTACCTATGCTCTTTTTTGGAGGTAAAGACTCTCATACTTTTATGCATTATGACATTGATTTAGCTAATATTTTTCATTTTCATTTTGAAGGCAAAAAGCAATGCATTTTGTTTGATCAGAAACAGAATAAACATCTTTATAAAATTCCACATTCTTTAATTACGAGAGAAGATATCAATTTTGCAAATCCTGATTTTAAAAAATGGCCTGCTCTTAAAAATGCTAAAGGTTGGGTATGTGATCTTAATCATGGAGAAGTCTTGTATATGCCTGAAGGTTATTGGCATTACATGCGCTATATAACTCCTGGCTTTTCTATGAGTTTACGTGCTATTGCTCGCAATCCTAAAAACTTAGGTAAAGCTATATATAACATCTTAATTATGCGCAGTTTTGATAATATTATGCGAAGGCTTAGAGGTCAAAAATGGATAGATTGGAAAAATGAGCAAGCCATTTCTCGTACTACGAAAGACAATCTATAACATAAGAATAAATGTCTTAATATGAACACTATATTGTATTTGAAGTAAGAATTTTCATTTATTAATCGTATATTTTTCTATCTTCGCAATATCATTTTTTAATGCCCTATGATTAAAAAATATTGCTCTTTTATATTACTAATATTAGTTTTTAATATTAGTTTTTCTCAAACTACACTTTCTGCAGGTGATATAGCAATCACAGGCTACAATAATGACGGTGATGATCAAATCGCTTTTGTATTATTAACAGATATTACTACGGGTACAGTAATTAACTTTACAGATAGAGGTTGGTTAAATACTAATGCGTTTAGAGCAGGTAATACAGGAAGAGAAGGTACATTAACTTGGACTTCAGATACTGACCTCCCTTGTGGCACTCAAATTACTATTCAATCAGCTGATGATGGTACTTTAGCCATTATTCCAAATATTGGAACTCTTACTGAAACCGATGATTTTGAATTTAGAGGCAATGGAGATCAAATTATTGTATATCAAGGTTTAGATACAAATCCAACTTTTATATATGCTTTAAATTATAATGCTCCTGGATGGACAGCAACCGCAGGATCTCAGCAAGAATCAGCTATTCCTACAGGGTTAACAGACGGAATTAATTCTATTGATATTGGTGGTGATGATGATAATGGTGCCTATAATTGTACTATTACCAATGACCCAGCGTTAATATTAGCTGCTGTATCTGACATTAATAATTGGACAACTACTGATGGAGCAGGAGATCAATCTTTAACTCTAGCACAATGTAATTTTTCTTGTGATATTCTTAACCCAGGTGATATTGTTATTACAGGTTATAATAATGATGGTGATGATCAAGTTGCTTTTCTATTGTTGACTGATATTTCCGCAGGTACTCAAATTAATTTTACAGATAGAGGTTGGCTAGACACAAACGCTTTTAGAGTTGGAGATACAGATAGAGAAGGTACACTTACATGGACTGCTACTACAGCAGTTACATGTGGCACACAGATCGTTATTCAATCCGATAATGACAGTACTTTAACTATTATCCCTAATATAGGAACACTTACTGAAACTGATGACTTCGAATTTAGAGGCAATGGAGATCAAATTATTGTATACCAAGGCTTAGACTCAAATCCGTCTTTTATATATGCTTTAAATTATAATAACCCTGATTGGACTGTTACTGCTGGAAGTCAACAACAATCTGCAATCCCTACTGGTTTGGTTAATGGAGTAAACTCAATTAATATTGGTGGTGATGATGATAATGGTGCCTATAATTGTACTATTACCAATGACCCTAAGTTAATATTAGCTGCTGTATCTGACATTAATAATTGGACAACTACCGATGGAGCAGGAGATCAATCCCTGGCTCTAGCACAATGTAATTTTTCTTGCCAACTATGCCTTACAACAGCAACTTGGGATGGTACATCATGGGATAATATTACAGGCCCAAACAATTCTATAGCTGCTATTATTAATGGAGATTATGATACCATAGTTAATGGAGGTAGTTTTTCCGCGTGTAGTCTAACTATAAATTCTGGAACTCTAGCTATTAAAGGTGGTAATTTCATTGAGATAATTAATAATGTTATTGTTAATGGTGGAAGAATTACTACAGAAACTCAAGGTACATTTGTACAACGTGGTAATGGTAGTGATGCAGGTACGTTTACTAGTAGTGGAGGAAATTCTGATGTGATTAAAACAACTGCTATCTTAGCCAACTGGTTCGATTATACTTATTGGAGTTCCCCGGTTGAAAATGAAACTACTGATTCTGCCTTATTTCCAGCCAATCCAAGTTTTCGATTCTGGTTTAATGCAAATAATTTTATTGATGAAGATGGTGATGGCATTGATGATGATGCTAATGCATGGACTAGAGAAACAGGAAGTTTCCCTATGACCCCAGGACAAGGATTTGCAGCCACACATAATGCTGCTATTTTTATGCCTAATACAGCTTATGATTTTACTTTTAACGGTCCATATAACACGGGTGATATTACTTATCCTGTTGTGAATAATACAGCTAACTATCAATCGTTTCATTGGAATTTAATAGGTAATCCATATCCTTCTGCAATTGATACTAATCTCTTTTTTGCTACAAATTCTGCTGTTATAGAAGAAGTTGCTTATTTATGGTCTCACGTAAGACTTCCCTTAGGCACAAACCCTGGAAACGAAGTCTTAAACTTTAGTCAAAACGATTATATCACTATAAGCACTATGAGTGTTGCAGGTAATGGCACTGATATT
>NZ_JAIQXX010000018.1 GCF_021887715.1 Winogradskyella immobilis | reverse complement strand
TTCTATTTATGTTTCTTTAAAGATAAAATTATTAAAACACCCCTAAAGTCCCCTCAAGGGGACAGGTTCTTAACACGTTTATTTATAATGTCCCCCTGAGGGGACTTTAGGGGTGCCAATTTAAAAGCTGTTTAATCTATAGAATTCCTCGACGTGCTATGTCGGGGTAGTTCATTAGTTTTCGATATGTTTTGCTTTGTTTCGACTGCGCTCAACATGACACAAAACACTCGAACTGACATCTTGAGTGTAATTTTATTTCATATTTAAAATAGATTTTTTCATATGCATTGTTACCAACATGTTTGGTAGATCTACTACTTCGGCGATTTGTAAGTCTCCTGCTAATGAGCAAAGCGCATAAGCTTCTTCAGTAGTTAAATCGTGATTAGCTTCTAAATAATTAACCATGTATAAAGTTGCTTTTTTAGCAGCTTCATCTAACGTAGGCGCAAAGCCTGTCGTAGCGTAATACTCATCGGTTTCGTATTGAGGTTCTTTAATGGATTTGTCTTTAAGTAATTCAATTTCATAAACGATTCGAAGCGATGTTTCAATAGCAGTGCCACAAACTTCTCCTAAGCCTTGAACCGCATGTCCGTCACCAATAGAAAATAAACCTCCTTCTACAAATACTGGAAAATACATCACTGTGCCTTCACTCATATTAGGATCATCCATATTACCACCATTTGCACGTGGAGGAATAGTACTTAATAATTCGTCAGTATCTGGTGCCACTCCCATAACACCTGGAAAAGGATTTAATTGCAATTTGATGTCATTTTTAAAGGTGACTTCGGTTTTATCTTTTTCTAATTCATATAACTTTAAATATTTAACATTAATGTCGTCTACTAAAAATCCAAAACCTGGTAAAATAGCATTCCAACCCCAATCACCTAATTCAATGGTGTGAAGTGTCACTTTTAGTACATCACCGGGTTGTGCGTCTTCTACATATACTGGTCCTGTTAGTGGATGAATAGGCTCAAAGTCTAAAGCGTCTAGAGCTTCAATCGTAGAATTTAGGTTGAATTGTCCATCACTAGCTTCTTTGGTAAAGGCTTCAATCACAGCACCAGATTTTACTGTTAATACAGGTGGAATAGAGTTACTAAATTTGTTATGTGTTTGTTCTGTGGTTAATGTGTGTTGTATTTGAGGTTTAGATGAAGTAACGACTTCAACTTCGGGTTCAATTGTAGTTTCTTTTGGTTGCTCTTTACAGCTATGTAGTCCGATGAAGATAGCTAAGCTCGGAATTAAAATTGTTTTTTTCATAATATACAGGTTGATTTTATAGAAGTTATTTATTTGACTTAGTGGTTTTTGAAAAACTTAAAGGTATAAAAAAAGCGCTTCAATATGTTGAAACGCTTTTTTATTTAAGCTGTAACTTTTTCTTTTATAGAAACATCTATTTCAATTTGATTGTTTAAGATATCTTCAAAAGTTTCACGTTTTCTTATTAGATGCGCTTCACCATTGAGTATAAGTACTTCAGCAGGTCTGTATCGCGAGTTATAATTGCTCGCCATTGAGTAACAATAAGCACCTGCATTTTTAAAAGCTAGGATATCTCCTTCATTGATTTCGTTAATACGTCTATTGTTTGCAAACGTATCGGTTTCACAGATATAACCAACCACAGAATAAAAACGTTCTCTACCTTTAGGATTTGAAATGTTTACAATTTCGTGTTGAGAGCCATATAACATTGGGCGAATTAAATGATTAAATCCCGAATCGACTTGTGCAAAAACAGTTGAGGTAGTTTGTTTTACCACGTTAACATTAACTAAAAATACACCAGACTCACTAACTAAAAATTTACCAGGTTCAAAGGCCAATGTTAATTGTCTTCCATAGGTTTTACAAAATTCGTTAAAGCGGGTACCTAGTTTTTCTCCTAGTTCTTCAATATTAGTTTCAATATCTCCGGTATTGTATGGTACTTTAAAACCTGATCCAAAATCGATAAACTCTAAATCTTTAAAATTTTTAGCGGTTTCAAATAAAATCTCGCTAGCGTACAAGAAGACATCGATATCTAAAATATCACTACCTGTATGCATATGAATACCATTAATATTCATATTTGTGTTCTCTACAATACGTAATAAAAGTGGCATTTGGTGAATAGAAATCCCAAATTTACTATCAATATGGCCTACAGAAATATTGGTATTTCCACCAGCCATAACATGAGGATTTATACGTATGCACACAGGAATGTTTGGATGTTTTGTTCCAAATTGTTCTAGTATAGAAAGGTTATCGATATTAATTTGCACTCCAAGTTTTGCAACGTTCTCAATCTCTTCGAGCGATACTCCATTTGGTGTGAAGATTATCTTTTCTGGCTTAAAACCCGCTTTAAGGCCTAGTTGTACTTCTTGTATAGATACCGTATCTATACCAGAGTCTAAGCTGTTAAATAATTTTAATATAGATATATTGGATAAAGCTTTAGCAGCATAATTGAGTTTTAATTGTTTAACCTTACTAAACGCTGATGTTAAACGATTGTATTGTCTAACAATAGTATCAGCATTATATACATAAACAGGACTGCCGAAGTCTTTAGCTATTTTTAATAGTTGAGTATTACGCATGAATAATTTTTTTACAAATGTATTTTTTTAATGATACTTAATAAAGAAATAGAATAGATTCTTGCACATTTTAAACATATTGTTAATTATTTAACAGCAATAAATTAATCATGTAATGAATTTTTTGAAAACCAGACAAATACTAAAGTTAATATAAAAAGCATTATTCTAATTTAAAAAGTATTTGAGATACGCTTTAGGATGCTTATTTTTGCAACATTAAAATTTTAAGCATAATATAGACGCTTAAAATGATCATATTAAATTTCAATTCATAATGAATTTACACGAATATCAAGGAAAAGAATTATTAAGTAGTTTTGGTGTACGTATCCAACGTGGTATTGTTGCTCAAAATGCAGATGAAGCAGTTGCAGCTGCTGAAAAATTAACAGAAGAAACAGGTACTGGATGGCATGTGATTAAAGCGCAAGTTCATGCTGGTGGTCGTGGAAAAGGAGGTGGAGTTAAACTCGCTAAGAATTTAGAAGAAGTTAAATCTATATCGGATCAAATTATTGGTATGGATTTGGTAACACCACAAACTTCGGCAGAAGGAAAACGTGTACATCAAGTATTAGTAGCTGAAGACGTATATTATCCAGGAGAAACTGAAACGAGTGAGTTTTATATGTCTGTATTACTAAATCGTGCTAATGGTCGTAATATGATAATGTACTCTACAGAAGGTGGTATGGATATTGAAACTGTTGCTGAAGAAACTCCACATTTAATATTTACTGAAGAGATCGATCCTGCTAGTGGTCTTTTAGGGTTTCAGGCACGTAAAATCGCTTTTAACTTAGGATTATCTGGAGCTGCATTTAAAGATATGACAAAATTTGTGTCGGCATTGTATAGAGCCTATGTAGAATCAGATTCTTCATTGTTTGAAATTAACCCTGTATTAAAGACAAGTGATAATAAAATAATGGCGGTTGATGCTAAAGTTACCTTAGATGATAACGCATTATATAGACATAAAGATTTGGCTGAAATGCGCGATTTGCGTGAAGAAAACCAAATTGAAGTAGAAGCTGGAGCTTTAGGTTTAAATTATGTAGACCTAGACGGTAATGTTGGTTGTATGGTTAATGGAGCAGGTTTGGCTATGGCTACTATGGATTTAATTAAGCAAGCCGGTGGTGAACCAGCTAACTTTTTAGATGTTGGTGGTACAGCAGATGCAGCTAGAGTAGAAGCGGCATTTAAAATTATATTAAAAGATCCAGCAGTTAAAGCTATTTTGATTAATATTTTTGGTGGTATTGTACGTTGTGATCGTGTGGCACAAGGTGTTATAGATGCTTATAAAAACATGGGTAATATTGATGTGCCTATTATAGTACGCTTACAAGGAACCAATGCAGATATTGCAAAAGAGCTGATAGATAATTCTGGTTTAGATGTTATGAGTGCAACAGAATTTCAAGAAGCTGCAGATAAAGTACAAACTGTATTAGCATAAGTATTTTTATTATATAAATAGAGAAAAGCTCCTAAATTTTAGGGGCTTTTTTTTGAGTATTTCATATCACTATCAAAATCATGATTTTTAAATTCTAGATAAATTAACAACATATAATTGAGTGGTATAGTTTTTGATGTATCTTTAATGAAATCAATTATTTATTAACTTTATTAAATAGAAATATTTAATCTAATACTTGTTACTATGAAATTCTATACATTTATTTTCTCTTTTTTTTTAACTGTTAATTTTAGTTATGCACAACTGTCTTACAGTAGGGGATTTTCAAATGCAAACGAGACATCGGGGCCATCGCCAAGTGTAAGATATGAAAATAGACTTGTAAAAGCAATCGAAGCATCAGACGATTTAAAATGGCAACAAGCGGATTTATCTATTAATGGGAGTGTAAAACCTGTTACAGCAAGATATAATGTCTTTGAAGGTATTATAGAGATAAAAGCTAATGACAAAATTTATCGGCTTAAGAGAGATGGTGATTTAAGTATTAGATTTATAGATTCTGACCTTACTTACCAAGCTAAATCTTATATTGGTGACGATGGAAATACGTACACTTCATATTTTATAATTGATGATTACACCTATAATTATAATATTCTAACTAGAAGTAATTATGAATTGACACCTATCAAAAAAAGAAAAAAATATCATAATACTTTATTATCTCGGGAGATTAAATTAGAAAAAAATAAAGTTTATTACCTGTTAGATAATGATAAGTTATTTCTATTAACAACAAAGAATAGAGCAATAAAGAAAATGTTTCCAAAAGAAGCTTCTCAAATTAAAACTTTTATAAAAGAAAATAAGTTGAGTAATGAAAGCTTAGAGGATTTAACAATTTTGGCTAATTATATAACAGATTTAAGGTCTAAAAATAATATTTAAGACTTAGTATAATTTATTAATAATAAAAAAAGCTCCTGAATTTTAGGAGCTTTTTTATGTTTTTGAATCTTTTTTAGTTTGAGGCTTCTGCTCTTTTTTAGGTAATGGACCACGTAAATGAATAACTAGTCCATTTAAGAAATTTCTTAAAATTTGGTCTCCGCATTCTACATATTTGGGATGGTTTTCATTTCTAAAAAATGAATTAATTTCACTTTTAGAAATTCTAAAATCAACCAAAGCCAATATATCTACAATATCAGTATCTCTTAATTTATGCGCAACACGTAGTTTTTTAAAAATATCGTTATTAGTTAATCCCATACAAATATGATTTGATTGCGAAAGTAGGAAACTTATTTTTTAAAATTTGAATTTTTAATAAATGTTAATTTCTTTTGGTAAAAATCTATGACTAAAACAGCTTTTTTGATTCATATGAAAACAAAAAATAAAATTTAAAGTTCTTGTAATCAGTTGATTAATAATTTATATATTATTTATGATAAATAAATTTAATAATTAAAAAACGATGTTTTCATTTAACAAAATGATTTTTAGAGACTAAAAAACCCGATAAAATACGCTCTATTTTTCGATGAGTTACATTATAACTACGATTATTTTTAAACACATCTTTTTAACTTTGAGGTAATTAATTAATCCCTTATTCTGAAGATGATAAATCGTGTAGAGAAACTTAGTTTACTTTCTGAAATGATTGCTTTTGCTCAGATAGATGAAAGTATAAAATCTATTGAATATAATTTTTTATTAGGAGTAGCAAAGCAATTAGAAATATCTCAAGAAGATTTTGATTATCTATTTCAACACCCTGTAACTTATGTTCACCTAAAATCATTTAGTGAGCGTATTGTACAATTTCATCGTTTAGTTTTATTAATGAATATTGGAGAAAATATGAATGGTAAGCAATTGGCTAAAATTCATAATTTTGGATTACGCATGGGCTTAAGTCATGAATCTATAAGTCGTGTTTTAGATTTAATGGAGAGTTTTCCTAATAAAATTGTACCACCAGATTTTTTAATAGATATCTTTAAAGTTCAGTATAATTAGTTTTGTTTAGATGTTTAGATGTTTAGATGTTTAGATGAGTTATACTTTTGTATTTTTTTACCAACAGCCAACAGCCAACAGCCAACAGCCAACAGCCAACAATTATTTCACTTTTAATTTTTCAAGCTTAGTTTGATAAGCAGTTATTTCATCTCTGTATTTTGCAGCTTCCATAAAATCTAATGCTTTGGCAGCAGTTTCCATAAGTTTTCGTTTTTCACGAATTTTGACTTCTAACTGACTCTTGGTTAAATATTCGCTTTCAGGTTCTGCAGCAATTTTGGCATCTAATTCTGTCCTATATGTGCTCACCGAATTTTTAGCTAATGCACTATCTAAACTTTTATTTAATGCTTTAGGTACAATATTGTGTTCTGTATTATATGCAATTTGTTTTTCACGTCGGTAATTGGTTTCATCAATAGTTTTTTGCATGCTTTTAGTAATTTTATCGGCATACATTATGGCTTTTCCATTGAGGTTTCTAGCCGCTCTACCTACGGTTTGCGTTAAAGAACGTGTTGAACGTAGAAAGCCTTCTTTGTCTGCATCTAATATTGCTACTAAGGATACTTCGGGTAAATCTAAACCTTCACGTAGTAAATTGACACCTACTAGTACATCAAAAATACCTTTTCGTAAATCTTGCATAATTTCAACCCGTTCAAGTGTATCAACATCACTATGGATGTAACGACAACGAATAGAAATGCGAGTTAAATATTTTACTAACTCTTCGGCCATTCTTTTGGTTAAAGTGGTTACAAGTGTACGTTCGTCTTTTTCAACTCTAATTTGTATTTCTTCAATTAAATCATCTATTTGATTTAGACTAGGTCTGACCTCAATAATCGGATCTAATAACCCTGTAGGTCTAATCACTTGCTCTACATAAATACCATCTGTTTTTTGCATTTCGTAATCGGCAGGAGTTGCAGAAACATAAATCACTTGATTTTGGAGGGCTTCAAACTCTTCAAACTTTAAGGGTCTATTATCCATAGCAGCTGGCAAACGAAAACCGTATTCTACCAAGTTCTCTTTTCTGCTTCTATCTCCGCCGTACATGGCATGTACTTGAGAAATTGTAACATGACTTTCATCGACGACCATTAAATAATCATCAGGAAAATAATCTAGCAAACAGAAAGGACGTGTGCCTGGAGCTCTACCATCTAAATATCTAGAATAGTTTTCTATACCAGAACAATACCCTAACTCGCGTATCATCTCTAAATCAAATTCAGTACGTTCTTTTAAGCGTTTAGCCTCAAGGTGTTTGCCTATTTCTTTGAAATAATCATGTTGTTTTACCAAGTCATCTTGAATGCCTTTAATAGCATTATTTAAGATATCAGGCGAGGTGACAAACATATTTGCCGGATAGATATTTAAACGGTCATAAGTTTCAATAATCTCATTGGTCTGAGCATCAAAAGCTTCAATGGCTTCGATCTCATCTCCAAAAAAATGAATCCTAAAGGCGTTATCTGCATAACCAGGAAATATATCTACAGTATCTCCTTTAATTCTAAAATTTCCGTTTTTAAATTCAGCTTCAGTACGCGCATATAAACTCTGTACAAGCTGATGTAACAATTTTGTTCTTGAAATTTGCTGATCGCGTTTAAGTGTAATTACATTTTTTTGAAACTCAGCAGGATTACCAATACCATACAAACAAGATACAGAAGCAACCACTAATACATCTCTACGACCAGAAAGTAGGGAAGAAGTAGTGCTTAAGCGCATCTTCTCAATTTCTTCATTAATAGATAAATCTTTTTCTATATAAACCCCGGAAACTGGTATGTAAGCTTCGGGCTGGTAATAATCATAATAAGAAACAAAGTACTCTACAGCATTGTCAGGAAAAAACTGTTTAAACTCAGAATACAATTGAGCAGCTAAAGTTTTGTTGTGTGCTAAAACAAGTGTTGGCCGTTGTACTTCTTTAATGACATTAGCTATGGTAAAGGTTTTACCAGAACCTGTAACGCCTAATAAAGTCTGGTAAGCTTCATTATTAGTAATGCCATCTGCTAATTGTGCAATGGCTTGTGGTTGATCACCAGTAGGTTTAAACTCGGACTCAATATTAAATTGCATTTAGCAAATTTACGACAAAGAAAAACGTAATAAAAGCTTTAAAAATTAACGTCTTAATGCAAAATGACCTTTAACTGTAAAAGCGATGTCACCTCGCCGCACATCAGCTGAGAACCAATAATCTGTAGCTGGCATTAGGCTACCATTGTACATACCATTCCAACCTCTAGAGTTAAATGAGAGTTGTTTTAGTAATTTCCCGTAACGATCAAAAATATTGACAATGGTACCAGGTAGAGTTTCTACGCCAACAATATGCCAAGTGTCAAAATCTCCATCATTATTTGGTGTGAAGAATTTTGGCGCGTCAATAACTAAAATTTCTCTGGTTACTGAAGCACAACCATTAACATCTATTATGGTTAGCGTATGAAATCCTAAACCAACATTTTCAAAGAAATTAGACTCCTGAGGTTCAAAATCATCAAGTTGATAGATGTAATCTCCAATACCAGTAACAGTTATTGTTACATTATTTGGGTCAGAAAAATCAACGACTTCAACTACATCTATATTTGCAGGTTCAGATTCTATAACATTAAATATACTTGTTACTGAGCATCCACTAATGGTTGTTACGGTGACATCGTAAGTGCCAATTTCTGTAATTTCAATTTCAGGAGTTGTTTCACCTGTTGACCATAAATAAGTATCATCAGTAAAGCCAGTTTCAGCACTAACTACTAATGGGAAATTCTCCGGGCAAATCGTTTGATCTGGTATATCCGTTAGAGGTAATGGGTTAATAATAGTATTGAATGATGTGGTACTAAAGCATGAGGTTTGTGTATTTGTCACTCTAGCATATATGGTTTCATTATCACTAGTTGTATATGGACTAGATAAAGCATCATTAGATGCATTGGCATCATCTAGACTATTATGATAGGTGACCGCAAAAATAGCATTACTCTGTGTGCCTAAAATAGCAGCAGTTTGTTCTTCTAAATCAATATCTAAAAAGCCGTCAAAATTGTCATCACAGAACACAATATCATTTGGAGTATTAGCGATTGGTAATGGATTTACAACTAATTGAAAAGGATAAATAAATACACAACCTGTAACCGTATTTTCAATTCTAATATGAATGGTGTCGTTAGTAGTTTGATAGGTGTAATTTGTATCTAAAACATTGGTTTGATTCGTTGCATCTTGAAGTGTTGAGAAATAACTAATAGTTCTATCTTGTGTGTTATCAACAATAACATCGTTTATAATATTTAAGTCGAAACTGTTACCACTATTATCACAGATCTCATAACTAGAAAAATCATTAAAGCTTGGCGGTAAATTAATAATGAGCTCAATAGGAAGGACTACAGGACAATTAGAGATTGTATTGATTACTTTTATATATACGGTCTGAGGATTAGAAAAATTCTCAAAATTTTCAGGATCAGCAATTGGATTTGCATCTAATTCTGCCTCTTCTAGTGTTTCAAAATAGGAAACAGAAATATTTTCTTGTCTTACATCTAAAATATTAACTTCAGAGTCTGTTAAATCCCAATTTACTCTACCATCAAAGTTAACATCACATTGTTCAAATGGTTCAGGATCAGTAACCATTGGCACAGGAATTACATTGATAATAAAAGATGTAATCGATGTACAATTACTACCATTACTAATCTGTACAAATACTTCTTGTGGATTAGAAGTATTGGTGAACTCAGAGGATACTGCATTTGTACTTGCTTCGGCATCTTCTAATGTGGTATAAAATGTTACCTCCAAGCTTTCAGTAATACCATCAGTTACCTGAGTAGCTATAGTATCTAAATCGATAGTTTCAAAAGTATCATTAGACATGTCATCACAGATAAAAAGATCCGTAGGTTCATTAAAAGGTGGATTAGTTCCTACTTCTAATAAAAATGAAGATACGCCAAAACAATCAGGGTCAGTATCATTCTCGACACGTACAAATATCTCTTGTGGATTAGATGTGTTTTGAAAACTTGAAAACTTATCTATAGGATTATTGCCATTATTTGCATCATTTTCATTAAGAAAATAAAAGACTTGTTTATCTGTTTCACCATTTAAAATTTCAGCATCTTTAGTACTTAGTATAAAATCACCAACATTATCCGTATCATTTTCACAAATTCTAAAATCTGTGATTGTAGTAAGCTCAGGAAGCGTATTTAGAATTATTGATAATGACTGCGTAACAAAGCATCCTGTTATTGTATTTTCTATTCTGGCAAAAACATCTTCAGTTTGCGCATTATAAGTTTGTGGATTAGAAATTGAATTAGTATTAGCATCTGCATCATCTTGAGTATTAAAAAAGGTAATGCTTCTGTCTGGAGTATTTCCGATCATTTCATTATTTCTATCTTCTAAATTAATAATGAAAAAGCCATCCTGATCATCATCACATTGTATAATAGGAGATGGAACATTGACTATAGGAGCATCTACCACTTCGACTTCAAAACTTGTAACATCAGCACAAAAGGATGTGCTAGAACGCACCCTTGCATAAACAGTAAATGGATTAGAGATGTTATTATAAAATGCTGGGAGTTGATTTAAGTTATTCTCTGCATCTGCTTGAGATCCAAAGTATGCAACATCAAAACCAGATTGATTTTCAAACAACTGCTGATCAAATTGTGTTAAATCTATAGTTGTAAATCCATCTTGATCTTCATCGCAAACCACTTGTGGACCAATAGGTGGAAAGGTTTGTATTTCATTTAATATTAAATCGAATTCTGATATTTCGGTACATGTAGGACTACTTATTGATATATATATTGTTTGTGGATTGCTAGTTGGAAAGTAGTCTGCAGATTCGTCAATAGGGTTTACACCATTATCTCGATCACTCTCTGATTCATAAAATGTAACATCTAGATCAGGAATGTCAAAAACAATAATATCTTGAATACTTAAAAAACTAAAGGCTTCAACTCCATCATTATCAATATCACAAAGTGAAAAATCTAAGATATTGGTTCCTGTAAGTAGTAGATTAGAATGAATTTCTATTGGTGCAATTGACACACAACCTGTATTAGGATCAATAACTCGGATAAATACAATTTGTTCTTCAATTGTGGTGTTTGCATAATTAGTAGGGTCAGCAATTGGATTAGATCCACTAAGTGCATCTTGTTCGTTTTCGTGATAGGTTATCGACACGCCAGTTAATCCATTTAAAATATCAGCTTCTACGCTAGTAATATCAAAATTAGCAAAGCCATCTCTATCTTGATCACAAGCATCAATATAATAATTTTGTTGATTAGCAATAACTGGGTTCTCTAATAGACTAATATCTAAAGTAGTTGTACTTCTACAACCCGTTTGAGGATTTATTACACTTACAAAGACCATATCATTTGGGCTTGTATTTACATAAGGCATAGGGATAATGTTAATCCCCATATCAGCATCAGATTGTGTAAAGTGATAGGTAACTTGCAGATTAGATTGTCCATTAGTAATTTCATCATTAACCTGATTTAAATCAATTTCAGTAAAGCCATCAGCGACTTGGTCATCACAGACTAGAAGTGTAGCAGGTTGAGTAATTGTAGGCCTAGGATTTACCATAAGTTGAAAATCATTAAAGGCCAAACAACCATTATCCACATCTTCAATTCTTACAAAAATGGTTTGCGGATTACTTGTATTGGTATAGTTCCCTGAAATAGGGTTGTTATTATTTTGTGCATCTGTTTCGGAAATATGATAAGATACTACATAATTACCACCTGAAGCTACTGAGTTTATTGCTTCACTGTCTTTTGAATTAATATTGAATACATCAACACCATCATTACTTTGGTCATCACAGACTTCGATATCTGTTATTGTACTTGAGGATTGTGTATTGCTTAAATTAATAACTATTTCATCGGTAATTGTACAGGTTGAGTCAGCTAGAGGAATATCTATTTCTACACGATAAGTACCAGATACCGTTGCATTTAATGATGATTGAACCTCACCGTTTAATAGTGTATTGTCTCTAAACCAACTATAACTTGCCTGTGCATTGTTTATATTCGCATTAAGTAAAACATCACTAGCACAGGTTGTAATATCATCCCCTAATTCTACCGCAGCATTAAAGCTATTTCCTTCAATGAATACTGCAGAGTCAAAATTGACATCTCTAGTATCAGCGATTACTAGTTTAATATGGTATTGCACATTCGGAATAATTGCTGCAGTAGCGGTTAATGGTACAGTTCTACCATTGTAGTTAGTATCTCCTAGATTATTACCATCAAAGAATTGTTCATTTTCTGCATTACAGAACCCATCGATTTGACCGTGTACATTATTGGATCTAATTGGCATATTTGTGCCTGGTATTACTGCTATATTGTTATAAGCGGTAGTGCCGACTTCTCTGATTAGAAAGGCAAATCCATCAACAAAATCATCGATACAAGGAAAATTAGCAAAGTAATTTTCTGAAGCAAAAATATAATTGAATTGTACGGTATTAGAAATTGAAATAAAATCGAATTCTATAACCGTAGCATTCATGGTTTCTTCTAAATCTCCTGATGAAATACCTAATATATTTTCTAAATCCGTATCACCACCCCAAGCTATAGTTCCATCATTTAAGACATCGTTATTTGTTGTATTTCCTGCAGAATTAGCGTTACCAGATGTAAGCACCAATCCATTTTGAAAAGGAAAATTAGAACTAGCACTTTGAAAATAACCGAAGCTGCCTAAATTACTTAAGCTACCATTAATAGGAGATGTAATATTTGAAATTTCAACACAACCTTGAGAAAAAGTATCTTCAATAAGCTGCTGGGCGGATAAGGTGTTATCTACTGAAATTCTTTGTGCAAAAGTGAGGCTGCTTATTACACAAAGGCATATACTTAGAATATGGTTAGACCATTTCATTTTGTTGCGGTTAAGTACAAGTATAATCCCTTAAAGATGCTATTAAGATGACTATAAATCATTGGATTACCGTCAAATGTAGTTAAAAATTAGATAAAGAGCAAAAAATGTCGATTAAATGTATTTCTTATTAATAGATAATGTTCGTAAATAGAGGTTGAAAAAATTAATAATTAACATAAACCCAGCCATTTATAGGTTTAAAATTAGAATCATTTAGGTTTAAAATATAATAATACGTACCAACAGGGACTAAATTACCTCTGTTATTTAATCCTCTATTGGTGAAACCAGACCATGGAGTGTCATTATTGCCTTCAAAAATTAATGTGCCTAGTCGATTATAAATTTGGAGCTCGTGATTTATGAAAATGTCATACAAACCTCTAATATTAAAGGTGTCATTTCTATTATCATCATTAGGTGAAAAACCTTCAGGAATTTCGGGAGGGCAATTTTCTACAATTAGATTAAACTGATAAATTTCAAAACAAAGTGAGGTTTCTACCCTTACATATATGATTTCTGGATTTGTAGTATTGTTAAAAATTTCAGGAGAAGAAATAGGATTTATGGTATTTCTTAGATCTTCAAGACTTGTATAAAATTCAAAGGAGTTAGTTGTAACATCTATTTCAGTTTCAATAGCAGAAATTAAATTAAATTCACCAATTTCAAACCCTAAATTACAGGTTATAAGGCCTGGTAAAATTATAATATCTGGAACGATGATTAATTCGATAGAAGTATTAGCGCTATTATTAGTTTCATCAGTTTCTGTGATTATCCCAGTAGAAGTTCCATCATCATCAACGATGATCTCAAGATTAAAAACTTCATTAATAGATTCAGGAATATCTATTACAATAGTATTAGTTTCACTACCTCCAATAGGAATATCTTGAAGTGTCTGTGATTGTCCAACTAGAGTACCACCTGCATAGAAAGCTATAGGAGTGTTTTGGGGTAGTATATCTGTACTGTTGGTATTATTAACCATGTAATCGATACTAATTTGTCTACTGTCACATTCTAATACAACATCATTAATTACAATAGTAGCATCCGGTAATTGACTATTTAATACAGTTATTATATTGTTAATCATTACAAAATCCTGACCAGAAGTTAAGCTTATAGTTGCTGAAGTATCTCCAATATTGATGTTGTTTTGAATGTTATAAACATCGATGTCCATATTATATAAATCCGTAGCACCTGTAAAGCTATTGGTACCATTAAAAGCATTATTAGCAGGATTTAGGGGAAAGTTGCTAATAATATTTCCATTAATAGATAGTTGTTCATTTACTGCTAAGGCATCATCACCTTCCCAAGCTATAAAACCTATTTTTGCATCTTCATTGTCTAAAACATTAAGATTATCTAATGTTATGGTTAAAGAATCTGGCACACTTTGCAACCCATCATAGACATTAAGTTGGTTTAATGGTAATGTCTCATCTTCAAAAATTACGGTAATTGCCCAACCTCCAAAATTGGTGCCCGAAGGGCAAAACGGATCTATGATTGCAGAAATATCGAAATCTGAAATGGTGTATTCTGCATTACCTTGATTTTGAATAATAGAGGTTACATCTGCATAAGCTGCGAAAAAAACTCGGTCAGCATCTAAAGCATCACTAAAAGTACGTTCGGCAGTTATGGGGATTTCATTAATAGTGATATCAAAATCTCCAGTGCCTGATCCGGCCCAATACAAATATGCTGCAATCACGGTTTGTGAGTCTTGTAATTGTAAAGTAGCAGAAGAACTCGTTGTGATTTCGCATTGAGAAAACGGGCCATTTTCATTAAGATTTAAAGTATTTCCAATGGCTAAATAATCAAACCGACCGTTAAACTGCTGGAATAAAGATACATCTTGTGCTGAGAGTTTTAAAGCACTTATTAGTAATAAGAAAAATAAAATTGATCGTAATTTCAATGTTGATTTTTTATAAAACTAAGTTACAGTTTTTATACTTAACGTTTTAGCGTAAAATGACTTGAAAATTGCCTGCCATCTTCTAAAGTCACAGAGAACCAATAATCATTTGTAGGCATAAGATTACCATTATAAATACCATCCCAACCAGAATCTCTAGGACTAAGTTCTTTGAGTAATTTCCCATAACGATCAAAAATATATATAATGGAATTTGGTTGGAATTGAGAGGATACACCTTGTACTTGCCAAAAATCATTATTACCATCTCCATTTGGGGTAAAGAATTTAGGAAATCCTATTACCGAAACAATTTCTTCAGTAATACCACAATTGTTTTTATCACGTACAAACACAGTATGCAATCCGGGACTTACATTTTCAAATCGATTACTATCTTGATAAATTCCATTTATAAAATCTAAGGCATATTCGTAATCTCCTTCTCCAGTTACAGAAATAACAATAGTGTTGTTCTGTGAAGCATCTCTAACTTCAATATTTGTAATTGTAGCCACATTAGATGCTAATACATTTATGGTACGTTCTTTAAAACAGCCTAGAGTATTAATAACTCTTACTGTATATATGCCAGGAACATTAATTTGTATTTCAGAAGTAGTTTCTCCTGTAGACCATTCATAGAAGAAATCATTAGGATTATCATTAATAACTCCTCCAGTTAATGTAATAGTCTCAGGAAACGTATTTAAACAGTATAAAGTCTCAAACTCTGTTTCAATATTTGGTAATTCATTAACAACTAATTCTACTTGGTTGATACCAAAACACGCATTTGCATTTTCAACTCTAACAAAAATAGTTTCGTTAAAAGGAGTTGTGTTGATATAGGCATTAGATAATGGATTATTTTCTAAAAGCGCATCATTAAAATTTTGATAATATACGACATCCAATCCTGCTTGTAAACCAGCAGTAACTTCGGCATCAGCATCTGATAAATTGAATTCGAAAAATCCATCTTCAGTACCATCATCATCACAAACTGTAATTGTTGCGTCATTGGATGCTGTTGCACTAACTTCTAGAGAAACTTCTCCAAAATTAACGCAGCCAGTAATTGTATTCGTAACTCTAGTGTGTATAATTTGGGGATTACTTATATTAATATAGTTATTAGCGTTTATAGGGTTTGTCTCAGATATAGCATCTGTTGCAGATAAATAATAATCTACAGTTCTGTCTGAACTTCCACCAATAATATCATCAAAAACTTCATTTATATTAAAAGCTGTTATGCCATCTGGTACACCATCTTCATCACATTGAAAAATGGAAGTATTATTTACTTCTGGTAACGGGTTTACAGTTAGTGTAAAAGAAGCTGTACTAAAACATGTAGAATTGGCGTCATTTTCAAGGCGTACAAATATATCTTGAGAGAAAGCTGTTGTATTACTAAAATTAATAGGTAGTGGATTATTACCACTATCTGCATCTTGTTGATTGATATGATAACTAATAGTAGTCGTTAAATTTTGTAGAGGCCCAAGAAGTGTTTCATTAAATTGTGATAAATCTGTAGTAACAATACCATCTAAAACGTCACCTTCAGTATCGCAAACCGCTTGTGGAACAACATTATTTATAGTAGGAGTGTTAAAAACAGTAATAGTAAAATCAGTAATATCAAAGCAATTGATATTATCATTATTATCTACTCTTACAAAGATTTGTTGAGGATTATTTCTGTTATCATAAGGAAAGGTAATTTCATTAATACCATCATTGGCATCTAATAAAGTTTCATAATACTTAACAGAAAATTGATTTGAATCTTGGCTAGCTAACACTTGGTTAGTTTCAGAAACAAAGTCAAATGTAGAAATATCATCATTGTTATCGTCACAGATATTAATATTGGTAACTGTATTTGCGACAGGGATATCAAAAACTCCGACTACTGCATTACCTTCTATAGGACATTCTCCTGTATTAGGTTCTATAAAAACCTCATAAAAACCAGGTGTGTCAACAACCAATTCAAAAGATGTTTCTGGTAATGGATTACCATCTTTAGACCATGCATAATCTGCACCAACAATATTCTCAGCGGTAAGTGTAAAAGATTCTCCTGCACAAAGATTCAATTCTGTAGTACTGACTTCATTTTGTATAATGTCGATTTGCGTATTAAATAACGATTGAATAAAAGGAGGTAAACCAATACGGCTTAAATTTTGTCCAGTTCCACTAGGATCTATTAAAAGTCCTTGTTCATCATAACCGACAGCAGTTCCATCAGCTTCAGGATTATTAATAACACCAAGATAGCGTCCTGTACTATTAAAATTTTGAAAGTTTACTTGTGCTCTATAAATCCGTCTATCTATTCCTAATTGTAATGCGCCAGCACTTAAAGTATTAGAGGTACTAATAACTTCTAAAGAATTAGGGATATCTATTTGCTCTAAATCCCATTGTAATATTTGACTGGCACCATTTCCTCCAATACCTAAACCAATAGTAGCATATACTTTCCTGTTTTCGGAAGAGAATTCAACTCCATATGGGCTGTCATTATTTTGAGGACTGTATAATTCTTCACTATTGGAAACTGTACCAGTATCATTGTCAAAATCAAATAAATAAACACCACCACCAGCATCTTGTGCAGTAACAGTAGATAATCCAAAATGCGCCACAGCTAATTTAGAACCATCAGGTGATGCTTTTAAATAACCAAGTGCATTTCTTCGATAACCTTGAGGTGGAACATTGGGTCCAACTGTGGATATTACAGGGGTTGTACTTACTCCATTTTCATCAATTTTAAATGCATAAAAACTATCTGCAAAATGTGTAATTACCCAAAACGAAGAGCAATCATCAGCTCTAACTGCAGTAATTTTTTCAGAGCATCTATAATCTACATGAAGTGGATTGGTTGTATCGTATGTTATGAGCGGAACATTTTTTTCTGTTGGTTCTACAGCTCCCAAACCACCATTGTCATTAATATTTATTCTTGAATATGTAAGACCATCGTTAATGCCATCTCCATCCGTTTCATTAGGAAATGATGCAGAATTGAAATGGTGCGGTTCATCTACGGTGAATATATAGTAAAAATCTGGATCTTGAGGCCTAGGAACGATTAATCCAGAAGATGTACTTGAAGGATCTCCTTTTAATCCAGTTCCATTTAGCATCACTTGATGATTTCGATTCCATACTGTGATGCCATCTGAATAGAATAATAAATTACCATTAGTATCCGAAATTGTGGTACAACCCTCTAATGTATTTAGTTGGCCATCGGTAATGGCAGTAACTCTGCCGTCTACTGCATTAAACTGAACACCAGCACGTTGGCCAAAATACCAAAATGAAGCTTCATTCTGTGCACTTAATAGGTAACAATTTGTTATAAAAAATAGCGCTATATATATCTTTTTCATTTGCGATAGCCAAGGCTACCAAAGATATTATAAATCTCGCTTTTTTAATAATCGATACGATAAAAAGATAAAAAGTGCTGTCCAACCTAAAACAATAACGATTTCATGGAAGTGTAAAGCATAATCATAAGCTAAATCTGCTTTGTCAGGGAATTTAGTCATGACCATACGTTGTATAGGTTGATCTATAAGCTTATACATAGATTGTAATGGGAAAAAGTTATGAATCTTTTCAGCAATATTGTAATTAAATTGCCATGTAATAATGCCTACGATAATCCATTCTAATAGGTATAATATAACTAAAAAGGCTAATGCAAACGCAGAACGTTTTAAAAGCATTCCGAAAAATAAACATAAGCTAAAGAACCCGACGAGTTTAAGAAAATAAGCGAGTAGAAAATCTACTTCTCTAAAAATAATATTAGCTTCTGTATAGCTTGAATAGTATAACCCAATTAAAAATGTAGCAAGACCAATTAACAGAGTTGCTGCTAGAGAAAAGAATACGATAGTATAAAATTTTGACAGTATAAACTCTTTTTTACTTAAGCCATCGATTAGGTTTTGTTTTAAGGTTTTGTTGCTGTACTCATTACCAATCATACTCACCACGACAATAGCAAAAAAGAATTTAAAATACGATGCAAAAAAAGTAGTGATATGCCAAATGATAGGAAAGTTAAAAATCCCTAATTCACCAAGCTCTAATGTAAAAAAGCCAAAGACATTAATCTTTATAGAAGATAAAATAAGAACTGTAAATGGTAATATAAAAGATATAAAGATTAATATTTTACTGGTTCTGTTCAGTAAAAGTTTTTGTAATTCTAATTGTACGAGACGTATCATTTTTGATTGGTTTAATGTAATCCTGATTAGAGATTAATATATTTTGATTGATCCTTCGACAAGCTTAGGATATATTAGTTTAAGTTATCTGTTAATTGTAAAAATTGTTCTTCTAAACTTTCTTTACGTTTTACAAGATGAGATAATGTAATGTCTTTACTAAACATTAGTTTATTAAATTCTGAAGCAGACATAGGATTATTTAAAAAAGCGGTAACAATTTCATCTTCTATGGTTATTTTTCCAAATGAAGTATCTGTTTCTAATAGCTTTATTAATTCGTCATGTTTATCTGCTTTTAACTCAAAAAAACCATGACTATTAATCATTTCGTCAACGCGCCCTGAGTATAGCTTTTCACCTTTTCTAAGTACCACAACATGAGAACATACTTTTTCTACTTCGTCTAATAAATGTGATGCTAATAAAATTGTAGTGCCATTTGCCGCAATATCTTTAATGATTTGCCGAATTTGATGAATACCTTGTGGATCTAAACCGTTTGTTGGTTCATCTAAAATTAAAATTTCAGGGTCGTTTAATAGAGCAGAAGCAATAGCTAGACGCTGTTTCATACCTAAAGAAAATGTTCTAAATTTACTATTTCGTCGATCTAATAAACCTACAACTTCTAGCTTTTCTTCAACTTTACTTGTGTCAACACCTTTAATTTTACAAACTAATTTTAAGTTTTGTAACGCCGTCATGTAAGGATAAAAGTTTGGGCGTTCAATAATGGCACCAACTTTCTTTAAAGCATCATGTGTTGAGGTATTGCCATCAAACCAATGAAAGTTACCTTCAGTTTTATTGACGACATTTAATACAATACCTAGTGTTGTAGATTTTCCACTACCATTAGGACCTAAAATGCCATAGACATTACCTTTATTGATAGTAAAACTTAAATCTTTAACTGCAGTGAGATAACCAAACTTTTTAGTAAGGTTATTAATTGTTAGGATATTCTCCAAAATGATTGATTTTTTTGATCGGTTATAGAAGTAAGACGAACGATTCGTTTTTTTGTTACAGTTAGTTATAAAAAAAGCATTTCTTAATAGAAATGCTTTAGTGTATATAATGTGGAATTAAATTAATTCCAATTCTCGTCAAAATCTAAATCTTCATAATCGTCAAATTTTACGTCATCATCAAACTCATTAAAACCTTCATCATCTGTGTCTGCTTCAAATTGTTTTTCTGGGGCTTCATCTGGTACTTGACCTTGCACAAACATAAGATTTGGATAATCTAAACCTTGCGCTTCTTCTACAATTTCTGCAAGTTCAACAAAGAAGGTCCACATGTTTAAAAAATCGTAAACATAGATAAGACGCGTAGAAGCTTCATGTACTATATTTTTAATAATTGTAGTACTCATCACTTTGACTTCATTACCAGCTTCACTCATGTCAAACATAGAAATCTCTTCGCCTTGATTCCATTCATCATCACTAACATAAAACGATGCCATTTCCATACCATCAAAACCAAAAGATTGTGTTATGATATTATGAAGATCTTCCATAGTATCGGTTTCTCGTATTTCTAAATCTCTAAAAATATCCTCTTCGGTGTCGTTGTCTAAGATGACTCTAAATCTGTAAATCATATTGCAAAGTTAAACTATTTAGAGAAACGATGAAGTGTAAATACCATTGTACTTAACAATATAAATGCGCCAACTTGGTGTACAACACCTAGCCATACCGGAACTCCAAGAACAAGTGTTAATACACCTAACAAAAATTGTAAACCTACCATTATAAATAATAGGTTAACACCTCTATTTTGTAACAATGTAAGCTGCATCTTTCTTGTTTTATACCAAATAGATATGATAAAAATAACAACAATGTATGCTAAGATTCTATGCACAAACTGAACACCGCTTCTGCCTTCAATAAAATTAAGATATAATGGGTTTTGTTCTATATAAACAGTTTCGTGTATAAATTTTCCATCGTTCATTAATGGCCAGTGGTTATGTATCCAACCCGCATCTAAACCAGCAACAAATGCACCGTAAATAATCTGTAATATTAAAAGGGTTAAACCTATTCTAATAAAGTTTCTAAATTTTTTATTGTAGGTTTTCCTTTCTGGGAAAATTAGATCTAAAGCCACCCAAAATGTGTAAGCAAACGTTAAAAATGCTGTAGTAAGGTGTGCCGCTAATCTGTAATGACTAACATCTGGACGATCAACTAAACCACTCTTTACCATATACCAACCTAAAAAACCTTGAAAACCTCCGAGAACGAGTAATAGAGAAGCTTTCTTTATTGTTGCTTTTGTGAGCTGTTTTTTAATTAAAAAATAGATGAACGGAATGATAAACACTAAGCCTATAAAACGACCGATAACACGATGAATCCATTCCCAAAAATAAATATCTTTAAACTCTTCTAAAGTCATGTTATAGTTGAGTTTTTGATATTCTGGGTATTGTTTATATAAATCAAAAGCTTCGTTCCATTCTATTTTGTTCATTGGCGGAATGGTTCCAGAAATTAATTTGTAATTAGATATGGATAATCCTGAATGCGTGAGACGCGTAATACCACCGACTACGACCATTATAAATATTAAAATACAACCGATAAGTAACCAGTATATAACCTTATTATTATCTTTCTTCATGTTTTATCAATCCTAATTTTTCACCTTCTTTTAGCATTAATTGAAATGCGGCTTCGTATTCGTTTGGTATTTCGCCTTCGAGAATAGCTTCTTTAATAATTTCTTTAATAATCCCTATTTCTCTTGAAGGTTTTAAATTAAAGGTTTTCATAATCTCTTCACCACTAACTGGTGGCTGAAAATTACGAACATGGTCTCGTTCTTCAACTTCAATAATTTTATCTCTAACGATTTTAAAATTGTTATGATAGCGCTTAAATTTTTTTGGATTTTTGGTAGTAATATCCGCTTCACAAAGCGTCATTAAATCTTCTACATGGTTGCCAGCGTCAAAAACCAAACGACGTACTGCAGAATCTGTAACCTCAGTTGCTAATACAATTGGACGAGAGCTCATCAATACCATTTTTTGAACAAACTTCATTTTATCATTAAGAGGCATCTTTAAGCGTTTAAATAAATGGTAAACCATTTTAGAACCTTTAAACTCGTGACCATGAAATGTCCAACCAATTTTTTTATGGAATTTTTTAGTAGGTGCTTTACCAATATCATGTAAAAGTGCAGCCCAACGTAGCCATAAATCTTCTGTATGTTTAGATATATTATCGACAACTTCTAACGTGTGATAAAAATTATCTTTATGGCGTTGCCCTTCAATTTCATCAATACCTTTAAGTGCTGTAAGTTCTGGTAAAATATAATTAAGAAGTCCTGTTTTTTCTAGGAGTATAAATCCAACAGAAGGTTTTTTACTTAATAATATCTTATTGATTTCAGTAACAATACGTTCTTTAGTAATAATTTTTATTCGATCTTTATTCTTAGTTATGGCATTAAGAGAATTGCTTTCTATTTTAAAATCTAATTGCGAAGCAAAACGAATAGCTCTTAACATACGTAATGGGTCATCACTATATGTTATATCTGGGTTTAAAGGTGTTCTAATGATTTTTGCATCAAGATCATTAATGCCATTAAAAGGGTCGAGAAGTTCTCCGAAAGTATTTTCATTTAGGCTTAATGCTAATGCATTTATAGTAAAATCTCTTCGATTTTGATCATCTTCTAAAGATCCATTTTCTACAATAGGATTTCTGCTGTCTTCAGAATAACTTTCTTTGCGCGCACCAACAAATTCAATTTCAATATCCTCATACTTAAGCATTGCAGTACCATAAGTTTTAAAGACCTGAACTTTTGGGTGATTAGGAATTTGCTTAGAAACTTCTTGTGCTAAATCTATGCCATTACCAATAGCAACGATATCTATATCTTTGGCTTCTCCACGTTCTAAAAAATAGTCGCGTACAAAACCTCCAATAACATAAGCGTCTATATTTAAAGATTTTGCAGATTTAGATATAATCTTAAAAATATGATGTTGTAGTGCGTTTTTGTAATTCATCTTAGACTTTAGCTTTAAAATTTAAGCTAATTATTCACGGATAATTTTTAATGATCCATCTGTATTAATTTTAATAATTTTTGATGGATTTACATCTGTTTTTTCGTGTTGCAAATTTACAACATAGTCTACACCTTTAATAATGTCTTGAGTAATTTCTTTAAAGGATTGTGGAGTAGATTGACCACTTATATTTGCTGAGGTAGAAACAATAGCGCCGTTATATTGAAGTAATAATTCTTGACAAAATTTATGATTAGGGATTCGTATAGCTATTGTACTATCTTCAGCTATTAAATTATTAGCTAAATATTTTGGGTTATTATAGATGATAGTGGTTGGTTGTGTTTCTGTATTAATAATTTTAATAGCGGAATCTGGTATGTGAGAAATGTAATTCCTTAGCATAGATTGATTGGCAACTAAACATATCATAGATTTAGTAGCGATTCTTTTTTTTAAAGCATAAATTTTTTTAACGGCTTCAGCATTTTTAGCATCACAGCCAATACCCCAAACCGTATCTGTAGGATAAAGGATAATTCCTCCGTTTTTTAATACTCTTATTGTGTTGTGGACTTCTGTTGTAATAGCTCTTTGAGTTTTAGCAAAGATAATCGGTTTTGATCATTTTTTAGTTGCTGTATAAATTATTTAAGACCGACGAAAAGTTGTAATATTGCTATATGAAACCTAGTTTTACTTCTAGTTTGGTTATTTCTACCTATAATTGGCCTGAAGCTTTAAGCTTAGTACTTAAAAGTGTAAATAACCAAAAAATATTGCCTGACGAAATAATTATAGCAGATGATGGATCTAGTGATGAGACAAAAGATGTTATTGAAATGTTCAAAGGCAAACTAAAATCTCCTTTAATACATGTTTGGCATAAAGATGAAGGATTTAGAAAGTCAGTGATATTAAATAAAGCAATAGCAATAGCTAAAGGAGATTATATTATTCAGGCAGATGGAGATTGTATTTTACATCCTTTATTTGTTAAAGATCATCTTAGTTTAGCTGAAGCTAGTGTGTATTTATATGGAAGTAGAGTTAATATTCAGAAGCATTATCTTAAAACATTATTTGAAAATAAAAAGATTAGGTTTGGTGTATTCTCAAAAGGGATCAAAAAGAGAACGAGAACTATTCGTATACCTTTATTAAGTTTTTTGTATAAAAAAAGCACTAAATTTTCAAAAAAGTATAGAGGATGTAATACGTCTTTTTTTAGAAAAGATTTTATAGCAGTAAATGGTTATAATGAAGATTTTAAAGGTTGGGGAAGAGAAGATTCTGAATTAGCACTTAGGTTGCATAATTTTGGTATTAAGGCTAGACGTTTAAGATATAAAGGAATTTTATATCATATATATCATAATGAGAAATCAAAAGATAGATTAGAAATTAATAACGAAATAGAACAGAATACAATTACTAATAAAGTTACTTGGTGTAAAAACGGTATAGAGAGTTATTTAAATGAAGAATAAAATTATTCATAATAAATTTAATGATAAAGAAAGTTTTTTAGACAGTATCATTTTAAATTATAATACTAAGGGAGAAAACTTTGGAAAACAAGATAGAAATTCTATAAAGCTATTTGAATTAGATAAGCAAATCATTAATGTAAAATCGTTTAAAATCCCAAATATTGTAAACCAACTAGCATATCAATTATTTAGAAAAAGTAAAGCACAACGTTCTTTTGAGTATGCGTGTAGATTAAAAGAATTTGGTATTGGAACACCACAACCTATAGCTTATTATGAATTTTCGAAACCATTTTTATTTAAAAAGAGCTATTATATTAGTGAGCATTTATCATACGATTTAACGTATAGAGAGTTGACTACAGATTTTAATTATCCAAATCATGAAAACATAATAAGAGCTTTTACCAGGTTTACTTTTAAATTGCACGAAAAAGGAATTCATTTTTTAGATCATTCTCCAGGAAATACATTAATTAAAGCAGATAATGACGATTATCAATTTTATTTGGTTGATTTAAATAGGATGGAGTTTAAAACACTAGATTTTGAAACTCGTATTAAAAACTTTTCGAGATTAGCAACTCATAAATCAATGATTGAGGTTATGAGTGATGAATATTCTAAATGCATTTGTATGGAGTATACCAAAGTTTTTAATTTAATGTGGAAAGAGACACAAGATTTTCAGGATAAATTTCATCGCAAAAAAAGGCTTAAAAAAAAGCTTCTATTTTGGCGTAACAGATAAACGTTTAAGTTCTCTATACCTGTATATTATTCCTAAAGCATTTAATTTACAGATGTTATAACCTGCTATTCCGTCTAAAAACCCTAACCTAAAAATAAAGTTGAATATAAACTTATATAAGAATTTAGAATAGAACTTAAAAGCATTCGGTTGAGTTCCTTTTTTATGTAATTCAAGTGCTTTTAGTTTACCATAATGCTCTACTTTTTTTCTATAGCTTTCATAATCATTAAACGAATAATGAAGCATTTTATGATTTAAAAGTTCAGTCTCGCCATCTATAATTGGTAACTCATGGACGAATCGATCTTCTCTGTATTTTGTTGTTCCTTTTTTAAATAACCGAAAAATAGTGTCGGTCTGAAAACCGCAATATTTTATCTTTTTTCCTTGAATAATAAATTGCCTTTTAAATTTAAAAGCTACACTTTGAGTGTTACTACTGACTTTTTCTAATATTTCTTTTTGTAGCTCAGGAGTTATACGTTCATCTGCATCAATGAAAAGAATCCAATTGTTATTAACTTGATTTATAGCAAAATTGCGTTGGTCAGCAAAGTTTTTAAATTTATGCTGTATTACTTTTACATCGGTATATTCATTAAGTTTTTCATAAGTTCCATCATTGCTATAAGAATCTACAACAATAATTTCATCACAGAAACGAACATTAGCAATTACATCTTCTATATGATTTATCTCATTATAGGTAATAAGTAAAGCTGATATTTTAGAATGATTTGAGGTCAAATAAATGTTGATTATGAATTGGTAAAAATAACTTTTTTGATGCTATCAATAGATGAATATTTAATAAATACTTCCTATTATATCTACTATCAAGGTAGTTTATATGATTTAATAAAAGAATTAATCTTGATCTTTTATTGTAAATGGGCGATTAAAAGATTTTAATGTGTAATAATTTAATTTCTTTCTAATCTTGTATTTTCTAATTAAGTTAAGCGGTTTCTTTTTTAAATGGCTTTTGTCTTTGTGTAAAAAAGAAATTGTAGCATCAATAACTCTTTTACTTGATTTACCATCATTAAATGTATGAGAAAATTGAGCAAATTCTTCAATTTCTTTAATAAGTTGTTTAGGTCGTTTCAATGCTTTTTTAATTGAAACTTCTATATCTTCTATTCTAGAAATATCAATTAAATATGGTCCTGGCATATTATTTTTAAAAGTAACAACGGGCTTTTTTTGTAATAAAAACTCAATGATGGCAGAAGTAGTATCCGAAAACATTACATCGGCTTTTTTAAAAAGCGGTATTAAATCCGTAGTATCATAATAGGTCAAATAATCATTTTGAATGCTTTTGATTTTTTCCTTAGTACTTTCCGGTAGTTTTGGATGTAGAACAATCATAAAACGCCATTTCTTTAGTTTTGAAATACGTTGAATTTCGTTTACAACATCATCATTTAACGCTAAACTGTATTGTTTTGTAAAAGTTGATGCTATTAAAATAACAGGATTGTCAGAAATAGGTTTGTTAACTATTGGAAAAAGCGGATCTACTTTAGACCAACCAGTTTCTATTGCTTCAAAAGTTTTATTTTCTTTACTAATTTGTGTAAAAACACCTGTAGAAGATTCACCTTGTGTACAGTACAAATCAAATAAACCTCTAATTTTAAATTGATCTGTTCCTTTTCTTTTATTAGCTGGAAATCCATGAAACACTTGTACTTTTAACGCATTAATAAAATCAGGTATTATGTCAGTAATAGCTAAAATAATATGAGGTTGGTAATCCAATACTTGTTCTATAGATTCTAAAACATTATTTTTTGAATTTAATTCAACAATATCTTTGTCTCTATCAGAAAACCATTTCACAGAATATTCTCTACGTATAATCTCATTCTCAAGTGGCACTCCAATAGGAATGGCATAACGGTAAGAGATATAAATTAAGAATTTGTAATGCATTATTCAAAATTAACTAAAAAAGAATTTAATTTAGGTATTATAAGCTCTGGTTTTAATTTTAGGTAATACGATTCAGGGTTCTTTTTAGCTTCAATCCTATCTTTATTTGTATGCTCCATATAATCATTTATATGAACGGCTACATGATCATCCGATTCTATGTTACCAAACCAATTCTGTTTATTTAGGTGTGGAGAAAAAATTGTAAATGTAGATATGTTTAATGCTTTTGCCATATTGTTAGCGCCTCCTTCATTACCAATCAAAGCATTGCAATGAAATGTTATCGCTAAGAATTCTCTTAGACTCTTGCCATATACATCTATAAAAATATTGTTTTGCGTACTTTTTTTACATAGATCAAAAATTAATTCTACATCTTCTTTTTGTTTTGGCAAGTAATTAAATAGAATTTGAGCATTAGGTTTTATCTTTATTATAGCATCTAACAATTTCGCCATATACTCAAAAGGATAACTTTTAGCTAAGCTACTTCCTAAAACACTAATCATAAATAAAGGTTTATTTAAATCTATATTTTGGTGCTTTAAATAATTTTTAGCGTCTTCAATTTCGGTTTTACTTAAATATATAGAAGGTTTATATACTTTAAAAGGAACATTAAGAGGTTCTAGTAAAAGCATTCTGTTTTCTATAGCCAAACTTGCATTATAATCAGGTTTTGTTTTACGCTTTATTGGATGAGTATATATAAAAGAAGATTGCGGTTTATGATATCCAATTTTAAATTTAGATTTCGAAAAAAGTGTTATAAGATTACTACTCAATTTTCCGTAGACATCTATAATAACATCATATTTCTTTTGTTTTAAATTTTTTAAAAAACGTAAAAAAGCTATTTTATTATTTTGAACCTCTGGTGTAAAAAAAATAAATTCGTTGATAAAGGGATTGTTTTCAACTACAGGAAATGTATGCGAATTAATTAAATAATCTAATTGTGAGTTAGGGTATTTTTGGTGAAGTGCTTCAAACATCATACTGCTTGTAAGCACATCACCAATCATTTTTTGCTGAATAATTAATAGTTTCAAAATTATAGATTACACCGCTACATCGTACTCTCGTAAAGCATCATTTAAAGAGGTTTTTTTATCTGTACTTTCTTTACGTTTTCCAATAATTAAAGCACAAGGTACATTATAATCTCCAGAAGGAAATGATTTTGTATAGCTACCAGGTATAACTACAGAGCGTGCAGGAACTCTGCCTCGCATTTCAATAGGTTCGTCACCAGTAACATCAATAATTTTTGTGCTCATAGTTAGTACAACATTAGCTCCTAAAACAGCTTCTTTTTCTACACGTACTCCTTCTACAACAATACAACGACTGCCTATAAAAGCACCATCTTCAATAATTACAGGAGCTGCTTGTAGAGGCTCTAAAACACCACCAATACCAACACCACCAGAAAGATGTACATTTTTGCCAATCTGTGCACAACTACCCACAGTTGCCCATGTGTCAACCATAGTACCTTCATCTACATAAGCTCCGATGTTAACATAACTAGGCATCATAATAACACCTTTAGAGATATATGCTCCATGTCTAGCTACGGCATTAGGAACAACACGAATTCCTTTTTCTGCATATCCGCGTTTTAATGGCATTTTATCGTGGTACTCAAAGATACCAGCTTCTAATGTCTCCATTTTCTGAATAGGAAAATATAAAACAACAGCTTTTTTAACCCATTCGTTAACTTGCCAACCACCTTCAACAGGTTCAGCGACTCTTAAATCTCCAACGTCTATACGGTTTATAACTTCTCTAATAGCATCTGTTGTATTAACATCAGATAAAAGGGAACGATCTTCCCAAGCATTTTCTATAATAGATTGTAAATCTTTCATTAATGTATATTTAATTTCTGATGGCAAAGATAAGCTCATATAAAAGATCAAAAAAATATTTAGAAAAATTTGTGACCTTTATAATAAACAGGTGTCTTAGATATTAGTTAATAGAGTGATTATATTCTTTTGTAAGATGTTAATCATGGAATAATTAATAGCAGAATGAAAACGCTCCTTGATTATTAGGAGCGTTTCTTATTATATTATCTTTGTAAAATATATGGGAAGACTTTTAGCTATAGATTACGGAACAAAAAGAACAGGAATTGCTATTACTGACGAAATGCAAATTATTGCATCTGGTCTTACTACTGTTGAAACAAAAGAGCTACTAATTTTTTTAAAAAAATATATAGAAAAAGAAACGGTAGATATGTTTATTATCGGTTTACCAAAGCAGATGGATAATACAGTTTCTGAAAGCGAAGTACATATTCAAAAGTTTTTAAAGCAATTAAAACAAACCATTCCTAATATTCCGGTAGAACGTGTAGATGAACGTTTTACATCAAAAATAGCATTTCAAACAATGATTGATAGCGGAATTAGCAAAAAACGACGTCAAAATAAAGCATTAATAGATGAGATTAGTGCTACCTTAATTTTACAAAGTTATATGTCTAATCAATAGAGATCACAATTTGTTAATTAAGTCTATAGAAGTTGGTGTTTGATTTTTGAATTTGATATTTTTGCACCCGAAAACAAATACATTATGATTTTACCGATTGTAGCTTATGGTGATCCTGTCTTAAAAAAGAAAGCTATCGAAATTGATAGTAATTATCCTAAACTTTCTGAGCTTATAAACAATATGCACGAGACCATGTATGGAGCTTATGGAGTAGGTTTGGCAGCACCTCAAATTGGTTTGGCTATACGTTTGTTTTTAGTAGATACTTCACCTTTTTCTGAAGACGAAAGTTTTTCAGAAGATGAGAAGGCAGAATTAGAGGCTTTTAAAAAGGTGTTTGTAAATCCAATTATCTTAGAAGAAGAAGGAGACGAATGGGCTTTTAATGAAGGTTGTTTAAGTATACCAGATGTAAGAGAAGATGTATTTAGGCAACCTAATATTAAGATTCAATATCAAGATGAAAATTTTGAAACACATGTTGAAGAATATTCAGGTTTAATAGCTAGAGTTATTCAGCACGAATACGACCATATAGAAGGCGTTCTTTTTACTGATAAACTATCATCGTTTAAAAAGCGTTTAATTAAAGGAAAGTTGCAAAACATTTCAAAAGGAAAAATTAAAATAGATTACAAAATGCGATTTCCTGCTATGAGTAGAAAGCGCTAATTACATATACCTATGAGTTTAGATAAAATTTTATCAATTTCAGGAAAACCAGGATTATATCAAATTGTAGCACAAACACGTACAGGAGCTATTGTAGAATCCTTAATAGATAAAAAAAGAATTACTGTTGGCGCACATAGCAATATCAGTATTTTAAGTGAAATTGCTATTTATACATTAGCAGAAGAAATTCCTTTAAAGAATGTATTAAATACAATTAAAACTAAAGCTAATGGTCAGCCTACAGAAATTAGCCATAAAGCAAGTAAAGACGATTTAGAAGAGTTTTTCTTTGATGTCTTACCAGATTATGACGAGGATCGTGTTTATCCTTCAGACATTAAAAAAGTGATTCAATGGTATAATATTCTTCAAAAAAACGATCTTTTATCAGTATTAGATACTGATGAAGACGATGATACTTCTGAAGAAGAATAAACCTGTATTCCTTTCTTAGTTTGCATATAATTGTGGTAATTTTAGAATTCTAAATTTAACCAAAAAGATGCCAGATAGAACTTCGCAATTAAAAGCTTTTGATCGTTTGTTAACTATAATGGACGAGCTTAGAGCACAATGTCCGTGGGATAAAAAGCAAACCATGGAGTCGCTTCGTCATCTCACTATAGAAGAAGTCTATGAATTAGGCGACGCTATTTTAGACAATGATTTAGATGAGGTTAAAAAAGAATTAGGCGATGTACTATTGCATATTGTATTCTATGCAAAAATAGGAAGTGAAACCAATAGTTTTGATATAGAGTCTGTTTGCGATAGTATTAGTGATAAACTGGTAAGTCGTCATCCACATATTTATGGAGATATTGAAGTTAATGATGAAGAAGACGTCAAACGAAATTGGGAAGAGTTAAAACTTAAAGAAGGCAAAAAAAGTGTTTTAGAAGGAGTCCCGAAGAGTTTGCCAGCAATGGTTAAAGCCAATAGAATACAAGATAAAGTAGCAGGAGTTGGCTTTGATTGGGAAGCACCAGAACAAGTGTTTGAAAAAGTAGAGGAGGAGCTTACAGAATTAAAACAAGAAATAGCAACAGGTAATACGGACGCTATTGAAAACGAATTTGGCGACGTATTGTTTTCTATGATTAATTATGCACGGTTTTTAAATATAAACCCAGAAAATGCTTTAGAGCGTACCAATAAAAAGTTTATAAAACGATTTCAATATCTAGAAGAAAAATCAAAGGAAATTAATAAGCCATTAAAAGATATGACTCTATCTGAAATGGATGTGTATTGGGAAGAAGCTAAGTTGTTATAATAAACAGTTATTCCCACATTCGCTGGTATAACAATGTCAAAAATTTTCAAAAAAAATTGAATTAAAAAATCCAAACTCATTTTTATAACGTAACTATTATATGAGACTGTAGTTAGTTTCATAAATCTTAGTAGAATCTTAATTATATATTAAGCGAGTAATTAAGGTTAATTTAGTTTAGTTAGGGCAAAATCCACTTGTTTAAGCAAGTGGATTTTGATTTATTTCATCTGTATAGAAAAACATCATAGTTAAACGAATGTTTGTGTTAACTTTTTACGTAATGATTATTTAAGAGTATAATGGAATATAGTAGAGATTTCTTTACTTATTATGTAAAGCAAATAGTAACCTTATTATTAACAAGGGTTGTTTAATCTTTGTTAAGACTGTCTAGTAATTCTAAATATAATTTTAAAGACCTATCAGAATCTAATAGCTTCTTTAAATTTTCTGGTCTATCTGAAAGTAAATCTTTTAATCGTTTTCTTGTTAAAACACGTGGTTTGTAATCCTTTTCTATATCTAAAAAATAGATTTTACTTTTTTTCAATTTAAAACCAACACCATCTTCTATATAACCGCCTATTAAACGTGTACTGGTGAAACCTGCTTGACCTTGAATATTTCTTGGATAAGATTCATCAACTACAAAAGCACAATATCTGCCCAGAATTACAAGTTTAGAAAACCTGTTTCTAGTTACAAATTCAATATTATGTTTCATATTGTAGTATATATTGCCATTATGAGTAATGGCAATTAGCTTATTAATTTTATCATATCCATTGCATTGATTTTCTATTTTATTTACAGTTAAAAGTTTTTCTGATTTATTTTTAAATACTATATTTTCTACAGAACAAGGTTCTCTTCTTTTGAACTGTTCAAAAGTTAAATAAATACCATCATTACTATTTTGAGAAAAGCTAAAAGAGAAAAAGGTTAACAGAATTAAGTGAAAGAATGCTTTCCGGATATTATAAAACGACATAAATTTTAATTATAGTATTGTGAAAAAAGTGTTTTAAGAATACATACTACGAATCTTCTTCAATTTTTCTTGCCAAGTATCTAATGCCTTTTTGTGGTTTTCAATATTTCTATGGACATCTTTAACTAAAGGATTGTCATCTTTTACATTAGAGAAAAATTGGAGATTATTTTCTAGCTGATTAATTTCCCCTTTTACTTCATCAATTTTTTTACGAATAAAGTTTTGCTCATTATCTAACAAGCGTGTGTCATCAGGGTTTGATAAATTTTCGAGTTTGCTTTCAAATCTAATCATCTCTAATTTAGATTTGTCCATTTTTAATTGATTGAAAGTTGCATCAATAGTTTTACTGAATTTTCCATCAATAAAACGTTTGTTTTGCGGCACATGTCCAACAGCTTTCCATTCGCTAATCTTAGCTTGTAATGTAGCGACATCTGCATTAACGTCTTCCGTAAAATCAAATGATTTGAGATCTTCTAAGAGCTTTGCTTTCTTATCAAATGCATCATATAATTCTTGATTTTCAGCTTTTTTACCTGCGTGTAAACGATCAAAGTAATGATTGCATGCACCTTTAAATTGCTTCCAGATTTTATCAGAATCTCTCCTTGGTACATGACCAATTTTTTTCCATTCGTTCTGAATCTTTTTCATTAATGGAGTCACAGTTTCAAAATCTTCACTGTTTTTATTATCCTCAGCAATTTTAATTAAATCGTTCTTTTTTTGGAGGTTATTAAATTGATCCTTTTTTAAACTTTTATAAAACTTATTTTTATTTCTGTTGAAATCTCTAACAGCATTTTTAAATTTTGCCCAAGTGGCTTCGTTAACTTTTAGAGGGACTTTACCTGCGTTAAAAAAATCTTCGCGAAGCACTTCTATAGTCTTAATTTTTTTCTGCCATGCTCCATGAGAATCTGTTGTATCTTCATTTACAGTAATAATCTGAGATATAATATCTTCTTTGCGTTCAAGATTTTTTTCGTAAGCTTTATCTAGGTCAGCATAATAGGCTTGACGCTTATCGTGTATAGTTTTTGTAGCATTGCTAAAACGTTCCCAAATGTCTTCTCTATGTTCTTTAGCAACAGGACCTAATTCTTCTTTCCAAAGTTTGTGTAGTACTTGTAATTCTCTAAACGAACGGTTTGTGTTTTCATCAGCGGCTAGCTCTTCAGCACGCAAAATAATTTTTAATTTTTGATCGAGGTTATGCTTAAAATCCATATCGCGTAAATCGCGATTGAGATGTAAAAAGTCGTAAAACCGTTCTACATGATGATGGTAAGTATTCCATGCATTATTGTATTTATCTCTAGGAATTGGACCAGCATTACGCCATTTGTCTTGTAATTCTTTAAAATGCTTATATGTTGTATTTATATTCTCTTCAACATTAAGTAAGCCTTTTATCTCTTCTATAATAGTGAGTCTATTTTCAAGATTTTGTTTTAAACTTTGCTCTCGTTCTTTATAATACGCATTTATAGAGTACTTATAATCTTTGTAAGCTGTATTAAAACGTTTTTTAGTATCGTTTGTATAATAAAAATCAATTTGATTTCCACCATCAGCTATAAACTCTTCTTTCTTTTCATCTAAAAGTGCAGCGTACTTAGAATTAAATTCAGATTTAATCTCATTAACATGTGTAGAGATATTTTGAACTTTATGGTTTTTTATAAGCTTTTCAAATTCAATTACCAAAAGATCCATAGACATGGCATGGTAATCTTTGCTTTCTAGTTTGTGACGCTCAACATTAGATTCATCTTCAGCATCTTCAGCATTAGAACTTTCAATTTCCTCTACATGTGCTTCTTCTGAAGTGGTGTTGTTGTCATCTTCATCTTCTTTTGCAAGTAGAGTCTCAGAAACTTGAGTTTCGGTTTCTGATACAATTTCAAGATTATCTGTATTGGTTTCTGTAACAGCAATAGACTCTGTAGTTGTGTTTTCGGTTGGCACTGGAGTTGAATTGTTAATTTCAACTTCTTTTTTTCCATCTGCATTCAGCAGGTTATCGTTCTTAGACATCAGTCGTAAATTTTATGTGTAGGGTTAAAGATAACAAATGTGTTACAAATACAAAACGTAAAGGAATAATAGGCTAGTATTTATTAACTATTCCAGATTTTCCAAGATTTTTCAGCTTGTAGTTCTAGCATTTTTTTTCCGTTAATAGTTATTGCGTTTTGAGCGATACCACAACTCAAAAATTTTGTTTTTTCAGGGTTATAAATAAGATCGTATAGTATATGTTGATTTGTAATACCATTATACGGAATGTCTGGGTAGCTATTTACATCCGGAAATGTACCAACAGGAGTGCAATTAATTATAATTTTATGATTTTCAATAATAGATGTGTTTAACTCAGAATAGCAGAATGTTACACCTTCTTTTTTAGTGCGCGAAACAAAATGATACTCAATGTTCAATTTTTTTAAAGTATAGGCAATAGCTTTTGAAGCTCCGCCAGTACCAAGAATTAAAGCTCTGTTATGATAATTTTTTAAATGTGGTTCTAAAGATTTTTTAAACCCATAAAAATCGGTATTGTAACCAATGTATTTTCCTTTTTTAGTAATTTTTATAGTGTTTACAGCACCTATTTTTAAAGCCTTTTTATCTAACTTATCTAAAAAAGGTATTACATCTTCTTTGTACGGAATGGTAACATTTAGGCCTTTAATTTTTTTGGTGCCTTGAAGAATAGTTTTGAGTTCAGATATATGCTGAATATCAAAATTTGCATAAGTATGCGCTAAACCTTCGACTTTAAACTTTTCAGCAAAGTAGGCTCTTGAAAAGGAATAGTCAATGTCTTTGCCAACTAACCCAAACTTATATGTGTTGTCTTTTTCTTTTTTGTCCATACCAATCAAGGCTTAAAACTATGGCAATACCAATAATTATATATAGTATTGCTAAAAAAGTTTCTGTTGATAATTCTGGGAAATACCGTTTGTAATTTTCTATAATAGGAGCTCCAGTAGAATCTAAAATCGTAACTCCTTGCTCGGAGACTTTATGAATGGTTTCTTTCCATGGCCAAACCACACCTAACGATCCAATTATAAATCCAATGATCGTAGCTAAAGTTACATTTTTATAGTGTTTAAGTATATAATTTAAAATATGAGATAATGTTACCAAACCAGTAACTGAACCCAAAGTAAATACAGTAAGTACTTTTAATAATCTAACTCTAACTTGGTTATGAATAAACTCAAAATCTCCACGGAAAATATCAGCTACTGTATCATAAAGCGCATTAACAGAATCGACTAAGAGTAACACATAATTACCAAGAAGAATTAAAATAAAAGAGCCAGAAAAGCCAGGTAATGTCATTCCAGATACACTAATGATGCCACAGAAAAAAACAAAAAATAGATTGTCATTTTCCATAGCTGGGTCTAGAAAACTAATGCTAACTCCAGTAGTAATACCTATAACTAGTGCTAAAAAAGTTGTTGTTCCCCAAGCTTTAAAATCTTTATAGATGTAATAAATTGATCCAAGAATCATTCCGAAGAATAAGCTCCAGACATACAAATGGTAATGTTCTATTAAATAATCTAATATTTTAGAGATACTAAAATAACTGATAATCATTCCGAAGAATAGCAAGAATAAAAAGGTGCCATTAATATGATTGTAGAAACTTTTAAATTGCCCTTTAAGTAACATTTTAAAAGCATCTTTATTAACGCGCTGTAGCGAATAAATAAACTCTTCATAAAACCCAGCAACAAAAGCAACAACACCACCAGAAACTCCAGGAACTTTATTAGCAGCTCCCATACCTAAACCTTTAAGGACTAAAAATATGCGGTCTTTAAGTGTTTTAGTACTATTACTTTTCATTAGGCTTTGTTTTTGTCTTTACCTAGCCGTTCTATTACTAATATGGTAGCAAACCCAATAACCATAAATAGTATTGCCCATAAAAACTTATTATCTCCTTCGTAAGCAGATGGAAGTATACTTTTATCTAAAAGAGTGACTTCTTGACCTTCAGAATTAATACGTGTTTTAAGGATTTCTTTCCAAGGCCATATTTTATTTAAAGAACCAATCATAAAACCAGTGAGTATAGCTAACGTAAGATTCTTTTTATGTTTAAACATCCAGTTTAGTACTTTGCTAAATGTTTTTAAGCCGATTAATGAACCTACTGCTAATAATAAAAATTTGATCGCAGCATCTTTTAACATATCTGTATTTCCTGTAGTAATACCTTCAACTAAATGATTTATAGTATCTATTGCAACTTGATAAACACCTAAAATTAATAAAATAAATGCACCAGAAACTCCTGGTAAAATCATAGCTATGATAGCAATAAAACCGCAGAATAATAAATAGAAAGGACTATCAGGCGAAGCAAATGGTTCAGCAAGTGTTATAAGATAAGAGATAATAGACGTTATAATAATAGCGACTATAACAACTGTAGACCAATGTTTAATTTGTTTTCCTATATAAATAATACTGGCTAAAACTAAACCAAAGAAAAATGACCAAAGTAAAATAGGTTCGTTGTGCAATAACCATTTTATAAGTTTAGCTAATGATAAAATACTGATAGTTATACCAGAAAATAACGCCAATAAAAAAGAACCATTAATTGATTTCCAAGCAGTTTTAAAACCAGACTTTTTCCAGACTTTAAAGACATTTAAACTAACCTTATCAATGCTTTCTATAAGTTCTTCATAGATACCAGAAATAAAAGCAATGGTTCCACCAGAAACACCAGGAACCACATCAGCAGCACCCATGATAATACCTTTTATTCCTATAATGATATAATTAAAAAAATGTCTTTGCATTACTTTTTTATCTAAGAAATGCTAAGGTATGGATTTTTAGTTGGAAGATTTTTTAGAAGTAGAAATAATATTTTTCACCATAGGTTTATTTAATAAACATGGAAACAATTCTTCTATAATAAAATCGTAATCAGCGTTAATACGTAAGCCATTTTTAAGATGATAATGTCCTTTATCAGTTTGTAAAAGCTTAAAATAGAGACCTCCTAAACGGTATTCTATTTCTGCCGATTCTGGATAAAATTCTAGAGATTGTAATAGATTAAAAATTGAAGCTTCATATTCTCCTAAATTGATAAGAATATCTGTTCTGCTTAACCATGTATCTAATTCGTAATTTCCTAGGTCTAAGGCGTGTTTATATCCACGTTCTGCCTCTTCTAAAAAGTTAAGGCGTTGATTAATTTGGGCATACAGTTTCCAATACAATACATTGTCATTATCAATGTTTACTGCTTTATTAATAAAATATAATGCTTTCTGATAGTTTTGATGTTTTATGTAAAACTTAGTTATAGCAATCCAACCTTTGTCTAAAAGCGGATCTTCTTTAACGGTTCTATCAAAAAACTGTACAGCTAAGTCATCTTCACCTAACTTTTCATAACAATGTCCAATTCGTAATAGGGCAAATGAAGTTGGGTCATCTAAAGCCAATGTAATTTTATAATTTTCAATGGCTTCGGTATATTTTTTCAGTTTTTCTAAAACTTTACCTTTTTCAATATAAGCTCCAATAAATGTATCATCAGATATGATGGCAAAATCAAAAGAAGCATTAGCCTTTTCATATTGTTTGATAGCGAAATATTGACGACCTAGTTGATGCCAAGCGACTTCACAATATGGATTTTTATCTAAATATACATTTAAGAAATCTATGGCTTCTTGATTCTGATCTAAAAAATCAAAACAATACATTACATTATGTAGCGCTGAGTAATCAGTTAGATTAACATCTAAACATTTTTTAAAATAAATAAGTGCATTCTCAAATTGATCTAAGAACAAATATTCCATGCCAATTAAACCATATAAATCGCCATCATCATCAGGTGCTTGTGATAAATCTAATGCAATTAAAAGAGCATTTATGGCTTCTTGATGCATATCTTGTTTAGATAATACATTTGCTTTTTGAATGTATATTTCTTCGTTATTAGGCTCTAAATTATGAAGATCATCTAGTAAAGTGTTGGCATCATCAAACTTATTTTCTAGGATGTAAATTTCAATTTTAAATAAGCTAAGATTTATAGATGTGGGATGTTGTTGTAGGCCTAATTTTATAGCTTTTTTAGCGAGTGCTATTTTACCGTTTTCGAGATAGTGGTGAATAATGTTTTCAAATTCGCTAGAATCGAAAAATAAAACATCGTTTGTTTTAAGCATCGATTCAAATTTTGTCAAAGACATATCTTGAAAATCGTCGTTTGAGCTATATTCCATAGGCAGCTTTAATGTTCACTGAAATAAATTTAGTGTTATCGTTTTAAGTTTGAGTAATTTTGATTCAATGTTTTTAACAAAATAATTAACAACTGCATTTTTTTTAATTATTACAAATAACGAATTGAAGTATTTAATTATGAATTGATTAAAAATAAATTAGACTATTATAGACGGTCTAAAATCTTAATAATAACAGAGCAACCTTCAATAATTTCATCTCTACTTATTGTTAAAGGAGGAGTAATTCGTACAGCTTTTGGTTCAAAAAGTAACCAAAATAGTATTAAACCTTCTTCTTTTGCATTTAAGATTAATTGATTTGTAATTTCTTCAGAAACAGTAATTAAAGCTAGCATTAATCCACGACCTCTAATTTCTTTTATATGTTTGTGTTGAAGATGAGTTCTTATAATTTCTTCTTTCTCAAATGTTTCAGCAATAAGATGAGATGTCGTGATTTCTTTTAAAGTTGCATATGCTGCAGATGCAATAACAGGATGACCTCCAAAAGTAGTTATATGACCTAAAGTAGGATTGTCTTTTAAAGTATTCATTAATGCATTTGAAGCTGTAAATGCTCCAATAGGCATGCCACCTCCTAAACCTTTGCCAGTGACTAAAATATCTGGCACACAATTATAATGTTCAAAACCAAAAAGTTTTCCTGTTCTTCCAAATCCAGGTTGAATTTCATCTAAAATTAATAAAGCACCAACAGATTGACAACGCGCTTTTACTTTTTTTAAATAATTGTTATTAGGTTCTATAAAACCAGCTCCTCCTTGTATGGTTTCTAAAATGACAGCTGCTGTTTTTTCTGTGATAAGGCTTAAGTCAGATTCATCATTAAAATGAATAAAACGCACATCTGGCATTAAGGGTCTAAAAGGTTTTTTTCGAGTCTCGTATCCCATAATACTTAAAGCTCCTATAGTATTACCGTGATAAGCATTATGCGCTGAAATAATTTCGCTTCGTCCTGTGGCACGTTTGGCTAATTTTATGGCGCCATCTATAGCTTCTGTGCCAGAATTAGTAAGGTATGTGGTTTGTAAATTCTCGGGTAAATGTTTGGCTAATAATTTGGTTAATGCAACAGCAGGTTCTTGTATGTATTCTCCATAAACCATGACATGCATGTATTTATCGAGTTGGCTTTTTATAGCGTCTACAACTTTAGGATGACGATGTCCTAAGCTACACGCTGAAACACCAGCAACAAAATCGAGGTGAGCTTTACCTTTAGTATCATAAATATATGAGCCTTCTGCATGACTTATTTCCATAGCCAGAGGATGTGGAGTCGTCTGCGCTTGATATGTAAAGAAATCGTCTTGCATTTTAGTTTCCTGAAGTTTTCTTTTTACTAGGTAATGGTTGTCCTAGTTTTGGTTTTTCTTTTTTTGAATTAGAATCTGATTTTGCCTTAGGAAGGTTACGTGCGGCTTTATTTTCGGCCTTAGTATTTTCTTTATTTTCAGCAGATTTTATACGTTCTTTTAAATCTTCGTCGAAAAAATCTTCTGGTGGCACATAATCTTTAAGACCTTTTATCTTTTTTAAAACCAAAGGAGGATCGTCTTTAAATAAATCTTCAACGCTATTAGGACGTTCTTCTCCACGCCAGTCAAAACCTTTTAATCGACTTGTATTTTTAGGAAATAAAGATTCAGGACTTAATTCTCCATCTACTTTTTGAATTAATCGAATTTCGTCAATATTATTATTCGAAATTTGAATGTTTATACTTCCAGATTTAGATTTGTTTATACCAACCAATTCGCCTTTACCATTTCTATTGTAATAGATAACTTCAGCGTTTTTTATAATATCTACATTATACAGTTCATTATCTCTAAATAAACCTACTAAGAATTTTCCTTTAACTTGATTGTAACCATCTTCACTTAAAGTGTCTTTGCTTACTAAAAAAGCATTATTAAAAACTTTTAATGAATCTAATTTTTCTGTTTCTACATTCGAAATTAAATGTATTGTATCTCCAGTCATTTGGTTCCCTAGATTCCAAAGTACAGGTTTGCGCTTTATAGCAAAGGCATCATTATTGCTAAATCGAGCAAGGTTTATCATCTGTGCCAATCCTGTTTTATGATCTACATGTATAGAGTCTGCTTTCCCCGCTAAATCACTTTTATAAATTTTAGCATTGTAATAAGATTTAGTGATACGATGTTCTGGCGGTCCTGTAACTACAAACCGATCACTATGCATGTAAATAGAATCTTCTTCTTGAGCAGTAACAACTAGAGCTCTATTGGTAATAAATAGGGAGTCTTTAGCTTTCCATACTTCAGCATAATGACCTCTAGCAACAGTTTTATTTATTGTATCAGTCATTTTAAAATTATTAGTGGCTGATGCAAAATTTATTTTTCTGTCAAAATATATACTATCACCTTCAATTTCTCTATTGTCATAATAGATTTTTGCTTTACGTTCAAAATATCCAAAATCTTCATTGGTATCATAAAAACCGCGTTCGCAATAAATTTTATCAGTTTCGCTAACAATGGTAGATGGTCCAAAAATATAGGCATGCCCAGATTCGGTAAAGAAATCTAATCGCTCAGTATTTAATGTGTATTCAGGATTAACTAAAACAACATCTTGAACAAACTGATACTTTTTTGTATTCATATAATAGCGACCAATCTGACTTGTTATTGTGCCTGAAGTGTCTCTAACAACTTTGCCTGTAACATCATAATAAGCTTGTTGTTTAAGGCGATCAAAATGTAATTTTTCTGTAGTTAATGTAGATTGTGGTTCAGTAAGTATAACATTGCCTTTAGCAAAAGCAAGTTCGGTTTTAGTACTATATTCTACATAATCGGCAGACATTGTTATTGTGTCTCCTTGAATCATACGAACTCTACTTGGACTTTTACTATATGCTTCTATAAATTTTTCTTTAGGATAATAAACGGCTTTGTCACAATAGACATTAATGCCTTTATGAACGAAATGCACCTGTCTTGAGTTGTCTCTAAGAAACGTAGTGACATCGTTTTTAGTTGATGTTCCTGGTGAATGTTTTATAGTAATACTCTCAGTATTTTGAGCAATACCAGGTATTGTAACAAAACAGCATAAAGTAATTATAATGTATCTCAGTAACTTCAAACCTCTAATATTTATATGCAAATAACAGTATTGGATTTGCTTTAGTATGAGTTAACCTATTTTTAACACTCTAATAATTAGTGTAAAAGCTAATTATTTTCTGATAATAGTCTGCTTACGATCTGGACCTACAGATACCACAGTAATAGGAATGTTTAATTCTTTTTCTAAGAACTCTACATAACCATTAAGCGCATCAGGTAATTGCGAAGCTTCCGTCATACTTGTTAAATCTGCATCCCAACCCTTAATTTCAGTATAGATAGGTGTAACGTTTTCTGCTTCTATATTATAGGGTAAATGTGTAATCGTTTCACCTTTATAATTATAAGCTGTACATACTTTTAAGGTTTTAAAACCAGAAAGTACATCTCCTTTCATCATAATAAGTTCTGTAACACCATTGACTTGACAAGCATAGCGTAAAGCTACTAAATCTAACCAACCGCAACGTCTAGGACGACCAGTAGTTGCACCAAATTCGTGCCCAACACGTCCCATGGTTTCTCCATCTTTATCAAATAATTCTGTAGGAAATGGACCAGAACCTACGCGTGTTGTATAGGCTTTAAAAATACCATAGACTTTACCAATTTGGTTTGGAGCAACTCCTAAACCAGTACATGCACCAGCGGCAGTTGTATTAGAAGATGTTACAAATGGATAGGTTCCAAAATCGATATCAAGTAAAGAACCTTGAGCTCCTTCTGCTAAAATGGTTTTTTTAGATGTCTGTGCTTGGTGTATATACTCTTCTGAGTCAATAAATTTTAAAGATTTTAAAGTCTCAATAGCATTAAAGAAATCAATCTCGAGTTCATCTAAATCATATTGGATATCTACATCGTAAAAAGCAATCATAGCTTCATGCTTATTTGCTAAGGCACGATATTTGTCTTTCCAATTAGAAAGTTCTATATCGCCAACACGTATACCATTTCTACCGGTTTTATCCATGTATGTAGGACCAATACCTTTAAGCGTAGAACCAATTTTAGCTTTTCCTTTGGCAGCCTCACTAGCAGCATCTAATAAGCGATGCGTTGGTAAAATAATATGCGCTTTTCTAGAGATGTATAATGATTTTTTGTAATCGACATTTTGCTCGTCTAACTTATCGAGTTCCTTTTTAAAGATTACAGGATCTATAACAACACCGTTACCGACAAGATTAATTGTGTTATCATGAAAAATTCCAGAAGGAATAGTGTGTAACACATGTTTTCTTCCATTAAAAACAAGTGTATGACCTGCATTTGGACCGCCTTGAAAACGTGCAATAATATCGTATTTAGAGGTTAATACATCGACAATTTTTCCTTTGCCTTCATCTCCCCATTGTAAACCAAGTAGTAAATCTACTGCCATTATAAAAAGTTAGTTTGTTTTGTTTTGTTTCTTTGTTCCGTAAAAGTAGAGTGAGTGATTATTGATTTCAATATCAAAAACCTCTTCAATAGTTTTCTTTATAGATTGAATGCGAGGATCACAAAATTCTATAACCTCTCCAGTATCAGTTAAAATGACATGGTCGTGTTGTTTATCGAAATAAGATTTTTCGTAATGTGCTTGATTTTGACCAAACTGATGTTTGCGAACTAAAGCACATTCTAAAAGTAACTCTATAGTGTTGTATAATGTAGCACGACTTACACGATAATTTTTATTCTTCATCTTTATATATAAAGATTCTATATAAAAATGTTCTTCGCTATCATAGATTTCTTGAAGTATAGCATAACGCTCAGGTGTTTTCCTGTGTCCTTTTTCTTCTAGAAAATTTGTAAAAACACGTTTTACTATTTCTTGGTTACTTTCTCCTGTAGTTGCATTCATATTAAGCTACAAATTTAAACAAAATTTATACTCTAGTTACCTTATCAATACCATTAATTTTTTTAAGATTACTCATTAATTTTTTAAGCATAGTTTTGTTCTTTACTATAACAGTTATTTTTCCTGAAAAAATACCGTCATCACTAGAAAAACTTAAGCTTTTCATATTAACATGCATATTAGAAGAAATAACTTTAGTAACATCATTGACTAGGCCTATATCATCTAATCCAGAAAGTATAATTTGTGATGTGTATTCTTGTTGCGAAGAATCTATCCATTTTGCCTGCATAATGCGGTAGGCATAATTAGATTGTAAGCTTAATGCATTAGGGCAGTTTTTTTTATGAACTTTTATACCATCATTTATGGTTACAAAACCAAAAACTTTATCACCAGGTATAGGATTGCAACAATTGGCTATTGTATAGTTAAGTTTTTCTTCTTCTTTACCAAAGACAAGCATATCATAATTAGATGTAATTTCATCTTTATTGATATCCTTAGGAGTTTCTGGTTTACGTATTTTATTTTTTATATAACTAACAAAAACATTACTACGAGAAGCAGCGTATGCTTTAAGCATAGCATTATCTATACTGCCAATACCCATTCGATAAAACAAATCTAAGGAAGTACTTAGTTTAAAATAACTCACCAATTCATTAACGGATTTCTCGTTAAGTGTTATTTTAAGTTGTTTTAGTTTGCGGCGTAAAATTTCTTTACCTTCTTCAGCCATTTCTTTTTTGTCAGCATTGAGGTACGATTTTATTTTACTTCTTGCACGTGCTGTAGACGCATAATCTAGCCAGTTGGTATTTGGTTTTGTATTCTCAGAAGTTAAAATTTCTACACGATCTCCACTTTGTAATTCTTGACTTAAAGGCACCAATTTTCCATTGACCTTTGCGCCACGTGTTTTCATACCAACTTCAGTATGAATACTAAATGCAAAATCTAAAGGTGTGGCTCCTTTTGGCAAAGATTTTAAATCTCCTTTAGGTGAGAAAACAAAAATTTCTTTTGAATATAAGTTGAGTTTAAATTGCTCTACAAAATCTACAGCATCTGCCTCATTATTTTCTAAAGCTTCTTGCAAACGATTAATCCAGATATCAAGGCTATCTTCCTTGTCGTCTTTGTTTTTGTATTTATAATGTGCTGCATAACCTTTTTCAGCAATCTCATTCATACGTTCACTACGTATTTGAACTTCTACCCAATTACTTTTAGGTCCAACTACAGTAATATGTAAGGCTTCATAACCTGTAGATTTTGGTGACGAAATCCAATCTCTTAATCGAATAGGATTCGGTGTGAAATGGTCGGTAACTACAGAGTATATTTTCCAAGCCATAAATTTCTCATCTTCTACCTCTGACCTGTAAATAATTCTAACAGCAAATTTGTCGTATACTTCATCAAAAGACACACCTTGTTTTACCATTTTACGCCGTATACTAAAGATGGATTTTGGACGCCCTTTAATTTCATAGTCAAACCCTTCTTTGTTTAAAGAGTCTTTTATTATTTTAGAAAAGGCTTTTATATAAGCATCTTGTTCTTCTTTACTATCCTTAATTTTATTAAACAAGTCATTGTAAATTTCGGGTTCAGTATATTTTAAACCTAAATCTTCTAACTCTGTTTTTATATTATAAAGTCCAATTCTATGAGCTAGTGGTGCATATATGTATAATGTTTCTGATGCAATTTTAACTTGCTTGTCTGGACGCATACTGTCCATAGTCTGCATATTGTGTAAACGATCGGCAATTTTAATGATAATAACACGAACATCATCATTAAGTGTCAACAGCATTTTGCGGAAGTTTTCCGCCTGTAAAGACACGTCTAAATCCTTCTTTAAAGAAGATATTTTGGTAAGCCCATCAACGATTCGAGCTACGGTTTCTCCAAAAAGACGTTCTATATCTGCAATGGTATAATTAGGATTATCCTCTACAACATCATGAAGTAATGCTGCGGCAATACTAGTTGCATCCAAACCGATTTCTTGAGCTACTATTTTTGCAACAGCAATAGGGTGAAAAATATAAGCTTCACCAGACTTTCTGCGCTGTTCTTTATGCGCATCAAGAGCAACCTCAAAGGCATGACGAATTAATTTTTTATCATCTCTGCTTAAAGTTTGATAGCTTACTTTTAAAAGTTCTTTATAAGCTTTTGCAATTGCTGCGTTTTCTTTTTCAATAGCTTCCTCAGTCATAGAACTAAAGTAATAAGACCAAACGGAATACACAATTGTTTATAGAACGAATTTTCTTTTAATTAATACTATACTTTAGGTCAGTATTATTGAAGAATTACATCATGAATTTGAATAAAAATTTAAAACGATAAAAGACTCTATTGTGTGCGATTATAAAAACAAGTTATCTGCTATTTTCTTTAGAGTTTACAAATACAAATAATTGTTCTACACTTTCACCTATATTTTTGCGCATAGCTTTTTTCATAAACATTAAAATTATCATTTTTTTAATAATAGATTTAGCTTCTAAGTGAACATCAACAGTTAATTTACAGGTATTGGATGTTAAAGGGGTTATAACAAAAAACTGATATAATTCATCTACAGGCGGTGGACTGGTTGTCTTTTCTCCATAAACTAATTCACCTGGTTTTACATCTTTTATAATGGTTGTAAAATTAAAATGATCTTCGTTAATAACACAAACGTGTTCACTTCCTATTCTCGTAACTTCATTATGTTTAAATTCAAAATCATTGACATGTTTAACCCAATGCTTTCTGTAACTGTAGTTTGTAATATATTCTAATAACTGATTTGCAGAAATAGGGAACTCTTTTTCAAAAGTTAATGTTGCAGGTTTATCTAGGTTTACTGTCTTTGCCTGATTTAATGGTTTTAGTTTTAATTCGTTTTTATCAATAATAGAAAACAAATAATTAATCTGTTTACCATCGTAGGTATTATTACCATGATTAAAGTTGAAAAGTTTAGTCTGATATACTTCTGTTAAGCCAATATGACTGGTTAAATTTTCACTCAACAATACATAATTATCACTAGCTACAGAATTTTTCATTAAACGATGTGCTTCAATAACCTGAGCACCAAAAGGTTTTCTGTTATTCTGTACAGTTATATATTGTAAGTCACCACAATGCGCTACAATTTTAAGTTGTAATTTAGGTGCAGAAGAGCAGGCATTACAAGGACAGATTCTGTTTTTTTCTAAAAGCTTTAAATGACTATAAAATGCAGTAAACATGTGTTCTACTTGCGCTAGTAGTCTTTCTAAAGAAGGGATTTCGTTTTCTTTGTAAAAAAACAAGGCATCACCTTCAATCTCGGCAAGTTGCAATTGCTCAGTATTAGCTTCTATAAGAACCTCTAATAATTCTGAAATAACATGCTGACTATGTTCTACTTCAGTATTTTGAACAAATTCAGTAAATCCAGAAATATCAGGTAAAAAGAGTAAAGAAGTATTCATGTAAGATATGTCGCTTTTTATACCAGAAGTTAACTAAGACTAAGATTTTATATCTTTTTCTTGAATAATATCTGGTTGATTGATAGCATTAAACTGAAAAATATCATCTCTTGAATAATGGCCTATGACATCAAAATCTAGTTTACTATGACTAATTGTATCTAAATCTAATTCTGCAATCAACGCTCCAGCTTTATCAAACAATGGGCCTTCTATAATTTTACCCAAAGGGGAAACAATAATGCTTCCGCCACGACATAGGTTTTCCGGTTCATTTTTTACTAAAGACTTATAACGTTCAGGATACATGGATTTAGTAAAAAACTGATTACATCCTAAAACATAACAACGACCTTCTAAAGCAATATGCTGCATGGTTGCTGTCCATTCATCTCTAGAATCTGCAGTAGGAGCAATGTATATTTCAACACCTTTTTTGTACATAGACATACGTGCTAAAGGCATATAATTTTCCCAGCAAATGAGCCCGCCAAGTTTTCCTATTTTAGTGTTAAAAGCCACTAACGCATCACCATTAGCTTCTCCCCAAATAATACGTTCTGTACCAGTAGGTTTTATTTTTCGATGCGTCCCGAGTAAACCATCGGTAGGCGAAATGTAGAGCATAGAACAATACAAACTACCGTTTGTTTTTTGTTTTTCTGTTGCTCCAATAACCAAATACACATTCTCAGTTTTAGAAAGTTTTTCAAGACGTTTTAAATCCTCACTTTCTATATCTAAGCTGTTATTGTAATATTCTGTATATAATGCTCTACCTTCATCTGTTCTGCTACCAATAACAGCACCAAAAGAAAAACCTCGTGGATAACCAGGAATAAAAGATTCTGGAAATACGATGAGCTCACAACCTTGCTTGGCATATGTCTTCACTAAATTTTCAATCTTAGCTATGGTTTTGTCTTTATCGAAAAAAACAGGACTATCTTGAATTAAGCATACTTTTACTTTCATTTGTAAATCTTTATTTCTTTAATAATAATTGGCATTGCTTACCAAAGATGGCGGCTAAGCCAGCAGCGATTCCACCAATAATTCCTGTAACAAGTATTAAAACATAAGGGTTACCACCTAAAGGTAATAATACTGCAATACGTTTTGCCAAAATAAAATCATTGCCACTACTTAATGTAAAAGCATAAATACCCCAAAATATAACTATCGCTAAGAATGGTATAAAAAATACAGATGAATGTTTTAGAGGCACAAACAAAGCACTTAAAAAACCAGCGAGCATTACAGACCACCATGGCAGAAATAAAGAAAATACAAAAGCGAGTATAATGGTTATTATAAAATTAATGATAGACTTATTCATTTGGTGTTAGTGTTTGAGTTGAGATAACGCTAGAGTCTCCATTTGCGCTTTGCATAAAATTGAGCGTGTTATATTTTCCGGCAGCCCAATCATCTATATAATTATCGTAATATTTACTTCCTGGATTTCCAGATTGGCCACCTGGATATATGCCTAATGCTGTTGGTGGTGAAGTCATTTCAACAATCATACGCCAAGATGGTCCATGATTTTCAGATGTGGCGTTTACTATACTTCTTCCACCTCCAATTGGGATATTAAAACGTGAAAATGCAGGAAGTGCTTGTAATAAATGACCAGCGTAAGTGGCTTGATAGTCGCCCCATTTGTAATCTCCATTTTTAGCTTTCCATTCATTAATAGATTTTACGGCATCTTTAAAACTAATAAGGAATAAATCTTTAGCTGTTTCTTTTTCTGGTGTGTCAATAATATCCATAAAAGTATCATCTCCTTTGGTTTTGTAAAGATGCATGGTTTGTCGAGAAAATGGCCAACTTAACGCTAAGTCTTCAATATTAAATTCATCCCAAGTTAAACGATACAATTTAGACCACCAATTGCTCCATAAACTAGGCGCAATTTCATCAATGTCATTATTGTATTTCCAAGATTTTAAAATATGATACGCTTCTTTTTCTTCTGTATTTAAACTATTAATATCCATATTCTCTAACATGAATGGTAGAATATCAGCAGCTTTAAGATTATAATTATTGTTATGTAAATCTTTAAAATCTTGAATGGTAAACTTTTCTTTTGCTCTAAAAAAATCATTAATAACTCTATTTCTGTAGCCTTCATATCCATCATTATAGTTATAATATGGATAAAGCGAATCAAATGGGTGTTGATTAGCAGAGCTAACAAAACCGCGCTCTGGGTTTTTGGTATGGGCATTAAATGGCTGAGGTATGTAACTTTGCCAATCATTTTCAGATTTAGATCCATCCATTAAAAAGCGACCTTGACCTTTCCATTTGTTAGGGAATTTTCCTTGGATCCATAAAGCAATGTCTCCTTCAGTTGAAGCAAACACAAAATTTTGCGCTGGCGCCATAAAATGTTGAATAGCATCTACATAATCGTTATAATTTTTGCCACGATTCATTTTTATTAGAGTCAATTGATTGTTGCCACCCATATGGCCAACCCATTGCATAGCATAACCTGCTTTTGCATTGTCACCTAAATAATTTTTATCATAGGTTACAGGACCATGATGTGTATACAATACAGAATCTTTATAATTTTCTCTACCTTTTATTTTTATGTCTTCTATACGTACAGTGACATCTTTCCAAATACCATCATGTTTATATTTAGTTCTATCGTCATTAAATTCAATTTTATACCAATCTATAACATCTCGAGTGGCATTGGTTTCTCCCCATGCACAATATTGGTTAAATCCAGATACTACACCTAAAGCACCTGGTAAAGTGGCTCCAAAAGAATTATGCTCTGGAGTAGCCAATTGCATAACAAACCAAATAGAAGGTAGGTTTAAACCTAAATGTGGGTCGTTAGCTAAGATGGCATTACCAGAATACGATTTTCCCGGACTTACAGCCCAATTGTTACTCCCATTATCTGGGTGTGGTTTTTCTATAGTTTCTGAAATAGAATCTAATACTATTTGACTATTCGGTTGTGGAGTTTGTGGAACATCTATAAAACTCCAATCAGTGTTTGTTGGTATTACAGGATCATTATTAGGATAGTAATCCGGAAACAATATATCAAAACGTTCTTGACCGAACTTTCTAAGGATATTAGTATATTCTAAATCATCATCACCACCAGCAAGCATTTTTGTCATATACATAAGCAGGTTAGCCGTCTTTTTTGTAGTCCATGGTTCTGGAGCATAATCGAGTAATTTGTATTCTACAGGATAATCATTAGGACTTAAACTATTGATATAGCTGTTAACTCCGTCAGCAAAAGATTGCATTAGCGGTCCAGTAATTGGATCAGCAAGCATGTCTTTTAAAGTTTGTTCTGCTCCGTAACCCATGCCACGTCGACGTTCTTGTCGATCGTAATTTAAAGCTCCTTCTCCAATAATTTCAGATAATCGGCCTGCGGCTGCATACGTTTGAAATTCCATTTGCCACAAACGATGCTTAGCAGTGATATAACCTTGAGCTTTATATAAATCTGCTTCATTTTGTGCAAAAATATGTGGTATTAATTGATCATCGTAATGAACAGTTACAGTTTCCTTTAAATTAGGAATACTAATTGAACCATTAATAATCTCATCGGTTTCATTTTGCCAAACTCCAGAATAAGGATTTAAAAATTTTCCGATAGGTGGAATAGAGCCAAATTTGGTGTTTAATCCGTAGAATATCCCAGTAGTTAAGATTAAGGATATCAGGAACTTAAAGTATTTCATGTATTCAATATTATGAAGTTATGAAAATACTAAATAATTATTAATAAAAAGTTTAATAGTCTTTAATACTTCAGTTACCGTAAAACGAGTTTTGTAATAATAGCTTTGCCAATGGCTTCGTTGAGCATTTTTATAATTTTTTCATTACCATAGCTTAATTCTTCACGTAATACACTAGAGCTTAATTGTACATAGAGAGTTTGGTGTTTAAGTTCTATTGCAGTGGTGTAATTGTTAACGCCATTTCCCATAAGGTTAGCCCATGCTTCACGCACATTAACTTTGTCTAAACCAGATTGTAAATTATTAGTATCTACAAAGGCTTTGAGCACATCTTGTATAGATTGGTTATCGTTATTGCGTTTTGCCATGTTAACTTACTGCGAAGGCAGGAATCTCATATTTAAATTAATTATCTTTCAAAGGTCGTTAATTTTATTTGATAATCTAGATTTATGCACGTTGGGGTTTGTTTCGAAACTGCTATTACCTTAATACATTATACACGTCTTAAGTTTACAATCTATTACATTAGATATATTAATCAGAAAGAACAAAAGAGAGAAATAAGGTTAGTATACACGGTGAAGCTA
>NZ_JAIQXX010000017.1 GCF_021887715.1 Winogradskyella immobilis | reverse complement strand
TTTACTCTCTGAACAAGACAAACTAAAATGGAAGAAAGAATTTAAAGGGTTCTTTATTATATCTATGGAATAAACTTTTAAAATTCCTTATAAGGAATGATTTATTTTAAAAATGCTTTGGACGTAGAAGGGCTACGCTCAATATAAACTTCTCGCCCAATTCTTTCCACAAAAAAACCCAACACTTTCGTGTCAGGTTTTATTTGCTCCTCTTCTTGGGCTCGAACCAAGGACCCTCTGATTAACAGTCAGATGCTCTAACCAACTGAGCTAAAGAGGAAGGTTAATTATATTTATTTTTAAGCTTCTCGATAATTTCAGGATACTTTTTTAAGTTCTGAATATATCTTTTGCTTTTCATTTTCTTTATATGTGTTTCTATTTTTCTAGCTTGTGTTCTTGAATTACATTCAATTTTATAATACAAAATCCAATCTTTTGTTTGTTTTGTATAGCCTGTTTCATAGAAACTCTCATTGTGTTGTTTAATTCTACTTTCAATATCTATTGTCTCTCCTATATAGAACGAATCAATAGTTTTAGAATAAATGATATAAACACAATACATTTCAAAATTTAAAGAACTTCTTTTACTCTAACCTCCCGATAGTTATCGGGATGAGCTAAAGAGGAAAATTTTTTCGCTTTAGCGAGCGCAAATATAAAATATTTTTTTAATCCTAACCAAACGATACTATACTTTTTTAGAACAATTGTTTAATTAGTTATCGCCTTAAAAATATCATTACCATTAGCAAATAATACTAAAGCTATTAAAATAAAGAATCCTATAACTTGTGCACGCTCTAAAAACTTTTCGCTAGGCTTACGTCCAGATACCATTTCAAACAGTAAAAACATAACGTGTCCACCATCTAACGCCGGTATTGGCAATAGATTAAGAATAGCTAACATTATAGATAAAAATGCCGTTATACCCCAAAAATAAGACCAGCTCCATACACTCGGAAACTGATCATATATGGCTTTAAAACCTCCTAAGCCTTTCACAGCTTCAGTTTTAGGCGTAAAAATTGCTTTTAGCTGAGCTCCATAATTTACTATGGTTTTTACAAATTTGTCTGCGCCAGCACCAAAGCTTTCTCCAAAAGTATATTCTCTTCTTATAACATCGTAATACCCTAGCTCTTGAAACTTATTAGGGTTAATCGATCTAAATACTCCTACAGTTCCATCGTTACCTACTTTTAATGCTCTAGATAGAGTTTCATCTCCTCTAAGCACGTCTACATTTACTGTTTGACCCTTGTAGTTTTTTAATTCATTTTTAAATTGATCAAAAAATGGTAACTCTTTCCCGTTTATACCTGTTATAATATCATCTTTAATTAAGTCTGCAGATTTGTTTAAGGAAGTATCTGCCACTTTACTTACTATAAATGGGTAACGGTATTCAAACAAATCTTTATTCCCTGAACTTGATAATTGCCCTAAAAAGTTATCAGGTAAATCAATGACTTGTTGAGATCCGTTACGTTCTATGGTTATAGTCTCAGCAGAAATAATATACTGACCTATTTCAGAATCATTTTCTATAGAATTATCATTAATGGCTATAACTTTATCTCCTGTTTTAAAACCTAGATCAACCAAAACAGGGTTTTCAATCCAATAACCACCTTTTAAGCTATCTATTTTAATATCTGTATCACCATAAATGAACGACATAAAAACATAAATAACATAAGCTAATATAAAATTCACCGTAACACCACCAAGCATTATAATAAGGCGTTGCCATGCTGGTTTAGAACGAAACTCCCAAGGTTGTGGCGGTTGAGCCATTTGCTCCTTATCCATACTCTCATCAATCATCCCAGCTATTTTAACATAACCTCCTAACGGTAACCAACCAATACCATATACTGTTTCTCCTATTTTCTTTTTAAACAGTGAATATTTTACATCAAAAAAGAGATAAAATTTTTCAACTTTAGTTTTAAATAGTTTTGCAGGTATAAAATGTCCTAACTCATGCAGCACAATAAGCAAGGATAAACTAAGTAAAAATTGAGATATCTTTATTACAAATTCCATGTATTCATTTTCAAATTTCGATTGACAAAAGTAAGCTTTTCAATGCATTTAGAAAACAGTAATGTCTCTATTCATCATTTTTTTAACTTGGTTTTAATGTGCTTTATATTAAATACTTAAAATGCCTTGTAATTACTGTTAAAAATAACGTTGTAATTATAGATTCATTGTAACTTTGCAGCTCTATAAATTGTCTGTTTATGTCATTTTTAGCATTTTTTAAAGGTTATAAATATTTTGCCATTGCATTCTCTGTATTATGTGTTGTAATTATTGCTGTTATTTATACTATTTTAAATGTAGAACAACCATTACCTATATTTCAACCTGAGATGGTTAATGATGAAATGGTTGACGAAACTATTAGGCACAAAAGCAAGTACCATACTATTTCTGATTTTAGCTTAACAAATCAAAACGGAGAAACGATAACTCAAGAGACTTATAAAGATAAAATATACGTTGCTGATTTTTTCTTTACGACATGCCAAACGATATGTCCTATTATGACAGATCACATGTATCAAATACAAAAAGAAATTATGGACGATGATGAGGTAATGCTATTATCGCACTCCGTAACTCCGACTGTAGATAGTGTCCCTGTTTTAAAATCATATGCTAAACTCAAAGGGGTTAACGATACTAAATGGAATTTGGTTACAGGTAATAAAAAACAAATTTATGAGCTTGCCCGTAAAAGTTACTTAGCTGTAAAAACGGCTGGTAATGGAGATACTTATGATATGATACATACCGAAAACTTTATGCTCATCGATAAAAAACGACAAATTAGAGGCTTCTATGATGGTACTAATCCTGAAGATATTGATCGCCTTCTAGATGATATTGAAACTTTAAAATCTTTTGGAGGGTTTTAACAAAACTTTACTTTAAAAAAAAGCTCCTGCCTTTCTCTTACTGAATAATTTCGTTTATTTTTGCTTCTTTAAAATCAGTCTAAATAAAGATGGGATTAACAATTGCCGATTTAAAAAAAGGAGAACGTGGAATAATTACTGATATTTCCTCTAATGATATTCCTCTAAAACTCTTAGAAATGGGTTGTTTACCTGGCAACGAAGTGCAGTTAGTTCAAGTAGCTCCTTTTGCAGATCCCATGTACCTCAATATAAACGGAAGCCACCTAGCCATAAGAAGAGAGACTGCCGCATTAGTATTAATTGATAAGTTATTAAATGAGTAAACAGATTAATGTTGCTTTAATTGGTAACCCTAATACAGGAAAAACGTCAGTGTTTAATGCGCTTACTGGCTTAAATCAAACCGTTGGTAATTATCCCGGTATTACTGTTGAGAAAAAAGAAGGACTTTGCAAGTTGCCTCGTGGTGTAAAAGCACATATTCTAGATTTACCTGGAACCTATAGCCTTAATGCGTCATCTTTAGACGAAAATGTTGTTATTGAACTTTTACTTAACAAAAACGATAAGGATTTTCCAGATGTTGTAGTATTAGTTAGTGATGTGGAAAATCTTAAGCGAAATTTATTGCTTTTTACACAAATAAAAGATTTAGAAATCCCTACTATTCTGGCAATAAACATGTCAGATGTAATGAAAAACAAAGGTATTTCTTTAAACATTCCTGAGCTTGAAAGACAATTAAACACCAAAATTGCATTAATCAGTACACGAAAAAACACAGGTATTGATGACTTAAAACACCTTATTTCAAATTATAGAGATCTTTCAATTGAACCCTGTTTAAATGCTTCAACAATTGATGTTGAATATTTTGAACGTTTACAAAAAGCATTTCCAAACCAACAACTCTACAAACTTTGGCTAGTCATTACTCAAGATGTAAATTTTGGGAAAATGACACGTCAAGAGATGGACGTGTTTCAGTTTAAAACAAAATCTGAAGTCGAATTAAAACGTCTTCAACAAAAAGAAACGATAAAGCGCTACCAGTTTATTAATGGAGTTTTAAAAGAAGGACTAACAATTGACGCTTCTAAAGCTACAGGATTACGCGCAAAATTCGATCGTGTTTTAACGCATAAGATTTGGGGTTATGTTATTTTCTTTGCTATTCTATTAACTATTTTTCAGGCCATTTACGATTGGGCAACTGTGCCCATGGATTTTATAGATGCGCAGTTTGCTAATCTATCGGAATGGGTAAAACACACTTTACCATCTGGTGTATTAACAGATCTTATTGCCGAAGGTATTATTGCTGGTATTGGTGGTGTGGTTATTTTTATTCCACAGATTGCATTTCTATTTCTGTTCATTGCCATTTTAGAAGAAAGCGGTTATATGAGCCGAGTTGTATTTCTTATGGATCGTATTATGCGTCGATTTGGCTTGAGTGGTAAAAGTGTTGTGCCTTTAATTTCTGGTACGGCTTGTGCTATTCCGGCTATTATGGCCACGCGTAATATTGAAAACTGGAAAGAGCGTTTAATCACTATTCTTGTCACTCCATTTACAACCTGTTCTGCGAGATTACCTGTTTATATTATTATTATAGGTTTGGTGATTCCTAACAACTATTTTTTTGGATTAAGTTATCAAGCTTTGGCACTTATGCTCTTATATATTATAGGGTTTTTAATGGCCATATTTTCGGCTTACGTTTTAAATAAAATTCTAAAAACAAAAAGTAAATCTTTTTTCGTCATAGAAATGCCGAGCTACAAACTACCGCTTTTAAAAAATGTAGGCCTAACTGTACTTGAAAAAACAAAGACTTTTGTCTTTGAAGCTGGACGAATAATCTTAGCTATTTCTGTTATTATTTGGGGTCTTGCTTCTTACGGACCAGGAGAATCTTTTAATAATGCAGAAACCATTGTTGCTGCCGAAAATCCTGAATTAAGCGGAATAGCTCTAGACGATGCTATTGCTTCCCATAAACTAGAACATTCATTTATAGGTATAATAGGAAAAACTATAGAACCCGCAATAAAACCTTTAGGCTACGATTGGAAAATAGGGATTGGTATAGCAACCTCATTTGCTGCTCGCGAAGTCTTTGTTGGTACTTTGGCAACTATATATAGTGTTGGTAGCTCAGAAGAAGATGAAAATACCATACGAAATAGAATGGCATCAGAAGTTCATGCCGATGGCAGCAAAATTTTTACCTTTGCTTCTGGTATTTCCTTGCTATTATTTTATGCTTTTGCTATGCAGTGCATGAGTACTTTAGCCATTGTAAAACGCGAAACTAACAGTTGGAGATGGCCAATGATACAATTAGGAAGCATGACAGTCATTGCTTATTTAGCTGCTTTAGTTGCATTTCAATTTTTAAAATGATTATCTTGTTAATCCTTAAATGAAAGCAATTCTATCCATAACGACCAATATATTATGAATGATATTATTCAAACCATATTAGTAGTTCTTATTATTGGTTATGCCACTTGGTCTATAATCCGCAAATTCTTTTGGAAACCTAAGCGTAAAGCTTCTAAAAACTGTGGTAACGACGGTTGCGGTTGCCATTGAGTTTTATTCTTTATGATCTACAATAGAAATTTTAAGTTTATAATCCTGTTTTAAAATGACTTCTGTAGCCTTTGGATAAGGTTCTAAGTCAAAAGCAGTTATTTTTAAGTCTTCTGAATTATATAAATTTCCACTATTTGGCATATAACCTGAAGGAGTAAAGGTCAATTGTTGTTCTAAAATTCTTTTTCCTAAATAATAGACCTCAACATCGACATCTACCTCTCCTGTCCTAATACATGTAACTTCTTGTGGACACCTAGAGTCAACTCCAACTGAGGCCATTTTTATTTCAAAATCATTATATGTAAAATGCTCTTTTATAGAGATCTCATAAACTTTCCCTTTATCTAGTGATTGATATTCTTGTGCAGAAATAGTAACACAGAAAAAATATAATATGTTAAGTAATACGTTCTTCATACTTAAAAGACTTTAAATCTATATAAATGTCACAAAATATTCAATAAAATCAATCTAATATATATTTTTAGTTACATTTGCAAAATATTTAAGCAAGCTTAAAAATTAAATCAAGCAAATAAAAATGTCTGTAGCTATTGAGAATTTTGTAAAGGCCATTTACAATAACGAAAAACAAGATATTACCAATACCAAACCTGGCAATATTGCTAACAAATTAGGGATATCCAACGCTGCTGCCACTGATATGGCAAAAAAGTTAGCTGCTAAAGGTTTACTTAATTATGAAAAATATCAAGCGCTGCAATTAACAGATGCTGGTGAAAAAATGGCATTAAATATTGTCCGTAAACATCGGTTATGGGAAGCATTATTACATAAAATGTTTGATATGTCGCTTCATGAAATTCATCGTGAAGCTGAACTACTAGAACATGAAACTTCAGATTTTTTAGCCGAAAAAATTAGTGAATATCTCGGCCATCCAAAGTTTGATCCGCATGGAGATCCTATACCAAATGCCAATGGCGAAATTACCACCATAGATACTTCTATTGCATTAATAAATGCTGAAGAAAATAAAACTTATGTCATTTCTCGATTAATGAGTGAAGACAAAGAATTCTTTGAGTTTTGTGCTTTAAATGGCATAAAATATGGGAATAAGATTTCTATTGTCAAGCAATTTCAAAATTCTAAAATGACACAAATTATCATTAATACAAATACTATTATTCTAAACCAAGATTTTACCCAAATTATTTACGTCAATGAAATCAATTAAACTTTTAATAGTTGTAATCTCTTTTATTGCAAGCTTTTCGAGTTTTGCTCAAACTGATAATCAAGCAGATTTAGGCCCACTAATTACTGATCGACCAGATGCAACGGAATCGCCAACTGCTGTCCCTATCGGATTTTTTCAAGTAGAAACCGGGGCATTTTATGAGAGTTTTAAAGACAATAATATAGAGTTAAGCGACTTTACGTATAACACCATGTTAATTCGCTATGGTCTAATTAAAAATTTAGAATTACGTTTAGGCTGGGATTATACTAATAGCTCTGTAGAATTAAATGGTAATGAAATTTTTTCTGAAAGCACATTTTCACCCTTACTTCTCGGAGTAAAAGTTGGTATTGCTGAAGAGAAAGGATTCCTTCCTGAAGTTGGTTTATTATTGCATCTAAACTTACCTTTTACAGTAAAAGACGAATTTAGACCAGATAATACTGGTGTTAATTTTAGATTTTCTTTTGCACACACTTTAAATGAAAAATCGAGCTTATCTTATAACATCGGTGCTGCATGGGGAAATGATTCACCAGAAGCTACTTACCTATATACTCTAGCTTATGGCTATAGTATTACCGATAAAATTGGTGCTTATGTTGAGGTTTATGGCGATTTTCCTGAAAACAGTTCCGCCAATCATTTATGGGATGCTGGTCTCACGTATTTAGTATCCAACAGCGTGCAATTAGACGCTACAGTCGGAACTAGTTTTACTGAAGGACAAGACATACTACTAAGTGCTGGTATAAGTTTTAGAATTCCTAAAAAATAAAATTTAAAAAATGAAAAAAATACTAATTATAGTCCTACTTAGTTTAGTTTTTACTTGTAAAAACACAACCGAATCAAACGGAAAACCTAATGTTGTTACCACAACAAGTATGATTACTGATGTTGTAAAAAATATTGGTGGCGATGCCATTAATTTACAAGGCTTAATGGGAAGCGGTGTAGATCCACACTTATATAAAGCGAGTGAAGGAGATGTTTCAAAACTAGCCAATGCAGATCTCATTTTCTATAACGGACTTCACTTAGAAGGTAAACTCGTTGAAGTTTTTGAAAAAATGGAAAGCCAAAATATTACAACAAAAGCCATCGCTGAAGTTATTGATAAAAATACTTTAATAGGGTCTGACTATTTTCAAAGTAATTACGATCCTCATATTTGGTTTAATGTTGCCTATTGGAAACAAGCTGCTGAGTTTGTAACTAGCGAATTATCCACTTTAATTCCTGAGCAAAAAGTGTTGTTTAATACTAATTTAGAATCATACATAGCTAAACTCAATGCATTAGAAAACGAATTAAAAACAAAAATTGAAGAACTTCCTCAAGACAAAAGAATATTAGTTACCGCACATGATGCTTTTAATTATTTTGGAAAAGCATTTGGTTTTGAGGTCGTTGGATTACAAGGTTTATCTACAGCTACAGAAGCTGGTGTTCAAGATGTACAAAAATTAGCGGCTTTTATCATTGAAAAAAAAATCAAAGCTGTTTTTGTAGAAAGCTCTGTTCCTAAACGTACAATTGAAGCTTTACAAGCTGCAGTAACGTCTAAAGGTCATGATGTAACTATTGGAGGCACTTTATATTCTGATGCACTTGGCAATGCTGGCACAATTGAAGGCACGTATATAGGCATGTTTAAATATAATGTGAATACAATTGTAAATGCGTTGAAATGAATTAGCAGTTAGCAAAAAAACACATTTCGACATAGTCGAGAACTATTTACAGTAGTTTATTGAATAAAGAAGGTCTCTACTACACCTTAACAGACGAAACAATTATGAAAGATAAAATAGCAGTAAAAGTAGATGATTTAACTGTAGCATATAACTACAAACCTGTGCTTTGGGATATCGATTTAGAAATTCCCGAAGGTGTGCTTATGGCTATTGTTGGACCTAACGGAGCTGGTAAATCAACACTTATAAAATCTATTTTAGGGATTTTAGATCCTATAGCTGGTAGCATAAGCATCTACGACAAACCCTATGAAAAACAACGTGCGTTAGTAGCTTATGTTCCACAAAAAGGAAGCGTAGATTGGGATTTTCCGACTACTGCACTAGATGTTGTAATGATGGGAACTTACGGGAGTTTAGGTTGGATAAAACGTCCAGGTCAAAAACAGAAAAAAGCGGCGCTTGAAGCTTTAGAAAAAGTAGGCATGCTACCTTTTAAAGGTCGCCAAATCAGTCAACTTTCAGGTGGGCAACAACAACGTATATTTTTAGCTAGAGCATTGGTGCAAAACGCTTCCATTTATTTTATGGATGAGCCTTTTCAAGGAGTTGATGCTACCACCGAAATTGCAATCATTAATATTTTAAAAGAATTACGAAAAGCAGGAAAAACAGTTATTGTTGTTCATCACGATTTACAGACTGTACCCGAATATTTTGATTGGGTAACTTTTCTAAATGTAAAAAAGATTGCTACTGGTCCCGTAAAGGATATTTTTAATGATGATAATTTAACGAAAACCTACGGTATTAATTATAAAGTAAGTGTGCAAGAATAGCTTTTTAGTTAACAGTAAAAGCAGTCTCAGTATACAATAAATCTAATAATGTTACTTAGGATAAGATTTCTTCTCGATAGATATCGGGATTCACAGGAATAACAAAAATGGATATAAAAGAATACATACAACTAGTTTTTTCGGATTACACACTCCGAACCATTACGCTCGGCACAGCAATTCTAGGCGCTGTTTGTGGTATGCTAGGCAGCTTTGCTGTACTGAGAAAACAAAGTTTATTAGGTGATGCTATTTCGCACGCAGCACTTCCAGGTATTGCCATTGCGTTTTTAATTACTGGAGCCAAAGACAGCAATACACTTTTAATTGGAGCTTTAATCAGCGGGCTTATTGGTACATTTTGGATTAGAGGTATTATTACCAAAACACACTTAAAATCTGATACTGCCCTAGGTTTAATATTATCACTGTTTTTTGGTTTTGGAATGTTATTATTAACCTACATCCAAAAACAACCCAATGCCAATCAAGCAGGTTTAGACAAATACCTTTTTGGTCAGGCAGCAACATTATTAGAAAGTGATGTCTGGATGATGGCTATTGTTACAGGGATTTGCTTATTGATTATGCTTCTATTTTGGAAAGAATTTAAAATTCTATTATTTGATGCCGACTATACCAAAACCTTAGGATTTAATACTAAAATCATTGATATCTTAATTACTAGTTTTATTGTATTGGCCATTGTTTTAGGATTACAAACAGTCGGTGTTGTATTAATGAGTGCTATGCTTTTAGCACCTGCGGCTGCTGCAAGGCAATGGACCAATAGTTTAGCGGTAATGGTATTTTTAGCTGCCGTTTTCGGAGCTTTTTCAGGAGTGTTTGGCACTGCTATAAGTGCGAGTCAAAACAATTTATCTACCGGACCAGTCATTGTATTAGTTGCTGGAGTATTCGTGATTTTTTCATTTATCTTTTCCCCAAGTCGTGGGTTATTATTTAAACAAATACGATTTATTAAAAATCGTCGCGATTTACAACTTCATAAAACGTTAGCTTTTATGTATAATATTGCTGAAACACATGAAGATATTTCGCATCCGCATGCTATTAGAATCTTAAATAATTTTCAAGGCTATACTAAAGGCACACTTCAAAAATTGGTAGAAAAAGATTATGTGAAATTAAATGGAAACCTATGGAGTTTAACTGACCTAGGATTCAAAACCGCTGCAAATCTCTATAACCAACAAACCAGAAACAATGAGTAGCGCACAAATAGAAATACAAATAATAGCGAGTTTGGTAGCCATTGCCTGTGCTATTCCTGGTACGTTTTTAGTACTCCGTAAAATGGCAATGATTAGTGATGCTATTAGCCATTCTATATTACCAGGGATTGTGGTTGGATTTTTCATTACTCACGATTTAAATTCTCCAGTACTAATTTTACTAGCTGCATTAACAGGCATCATTACTGTTGTTCTTGTGGAATACATTCAAAAAACAGGATTGGTAAAAGAAGACACTGCTATTGGCTTGGTATTTCCTGCATTGTTTAGTATTGGTGTTATTCTTATTGCAAAAAATGCCAATGATGTGCATTTAGATGTCGATGCGGTATTATTAGGCGAATTGGCTTTTGCACCTTTTGATCGTTTAGTTATTGGAGGCACAGACATAGGGCCGAAATCTCTATGGATTATTGGCTGTATACTATTAGTAACAATAACTTTATTATTTGCCTTTTTTAAAGAACTTAAAGTGAGTACGTTTGATAAAGGATTAGCAGCTTCTTTAGGGTTTTCTCCCGTGATACTGCATTACGGTTTAATGTCTGTTTCGTCTGTAACTACTGTTGGTGCTTTTGATGCTGTAGGTGCTATACTGGTTGTAGCTTTAATGATTGCTCCAGCAGCGACTGCCTATCTATTAACTACTGATTTAAAGAAAATGTTAGGATTAGCCATTGGGTTTGGTGTGTTTAGTGCTATACTTGGGTATTGGGTTGCGCATTGGCTAGATGCGTCTATTGCGGGTTCTATTACTACAGTTCTTGGATTACTGTTTTTAATGGTCTATCTATTTGCGCCTAGCAAAGGCATTATTGCTGTGTTGTATAGAGAAAAACAACAACGTATAGAGGTTTCTTTATTAACATTTTTATTACATTTAAAAAACCATAATGAGGAAGAAGAACGCCATGTTAATCATCTCAACGAACACATTAACTGGCAAAAAGTTCGTTCTAAAAGTGTTTTAGAATTGGCACAAAAAAATAATATGATTTCTATCACTGAAAACATTGTTTCATTAACTGAAAAAGGGAACGAATTTACCTCTAAAGCCATCGATTATATCATTACTAATGAAGATACTCAAATCGAAGACATGAAAGATGATTTCTTTTTGTTTAGAGGGTAATTATCTAGCACAATTAGCACATAGTAAACTCTACCTAAAAGAGTTTTAGTTTTAATTATTTTAGGATCTATTTTTGTCCCTGTTAGTTTAATAGCTAATACTCAAACATATCGAAACTTAATGTCTAAATTAAAAAAGCAAGGCTTTTTCTCTAATCTCGACTATTATTTTTTATAATATTGTATTATGGAACTATTTGATTACCTAACAGGAAAGATCGGATTGATGATCTTAGGGTTAATCGCCCTATTTGCTTTGCTTTATAGAAAGTATAAAACACAACGTTATTTTAAATATATAGAAAAGCAACGAAAAGATAAAAATGGTAAACCTTAAGTTTACTTAAATCCGCGCTCTTTTTGTATATGCTCATAGGCTTCTTGTACCTGCCTAAACTTGGCTTCTGCTCCTTCTTGATGTTCTTCTCCTAAATGGCCTAAACGATCTGGATGATATTTCTTAGCCATCTTTCGATATGCTTTCTTCACCTCATCATCAGAAACCGATTTATCAATTTCTAAAACCTTATACGCATTATTAATACTGCTATAAAACATGGCTTTAATACTCTCATAATCTCTATTATTAATACCTAAGTAACCAGACATGGTATAGATTTGGCGTAACTCATCTTCTGTAACAATACCATCAGCTTTAGCTATCCCAAACAAAAAGTGAAGCAATTGCAAACGCGATGCGTGATCCATCATTTGTTTTATTTGCATACAAACCTGACGCATAGAAACATTCTGCTTACTTACACGCTTAAATAACTCAAAAGCATGATTAGCACGCTCTTTGCCATACATGTTGGTAAACTGTTGACGTACAAAATCGAGTTCGCGTTGATCTTGTTTACCATCGGCTTTAATAATTATAGATGCTAAAATAAGTAGGCTAACTTCAAAGTCGCCAGACTGTGTTCTAGGACGTTTCTGTGGCCTATTATACGGATGAGATTGTCTTGTTCGTTGTCTAGATCTCCCTGTTTGACGTTCACCAATTAATGGACCTTTATTATCTGTAGCATTATCCACAAAACTACCTAATGCCATACCAATTATAGCACCAATTGGCCCACCAAACGACCAACCTAATGCCGCTCCTATCCATTTTGAAAAACTCATTCTTTTACCGATTTTTTATCAATGTGTAAATATACTATGTTAGTCTGTATTTTTGAATTTTGTTACTTTTTTAATGTTTAAAAATCAATAGAAAACACTAATGATACCATTTAAACTGTTAACTAAACTCATAGCATTAAGGTCTAATTTTTACATATCTTTGCATCATTAAACATGATTATAAAAAAATAAAAATATGTATCCAGCAGAATTAGTAAAACCAATGCGCGAAGATTTAACTAACGTAGGTTTTGAAGAATTACAGACAACAGATGCTGTAGATAATGCCATTGCAAAAGAAGGAACAACTTTAGTTGTTGTAAACTCTGTTTGTGGATGTGCTGCCGCAAATGCTAGACCAGGAGCTCGTATGAGTTTAGAAAATGCAAAACGTCCTACAAATTTAGTCACTGTTTTTGCAGGTGTAGATACTGAAGCTACAAACCAAGCAAGACAACATATGATTCCTTTTCCTCCAAGCTCACCGAGCATTGCTTTATTTAAAGATGGAGAGTTAGTACATATGTTAGAGCGTCATCATATTGAAGGTCGTCCTGCAGAATTAATTGCAGAAAACCTTACTGATGCTTATAACGAGTATTGCTAAAAAAATAAGAAAATATCTTAATTTTTAAAGAATTAAACCACGGTTTTTATCGTGGTTTTTTAATTTTACGGCATGGTAAAACTAATTGCTTATCCACTAACTGTTATTTACTTTCTATGCTTTGGCTTAACCTTAGTCATCTTTCATCCTATCCAATGGTTTTGTTTTAATGTTTTTGGATATAAAGCGCATAAAATTAGTGTAGATGCTTTACAGTTTTTCTTAATTCGCTGCCTTAATGTTCTTGGTACGCGCATTACATTTAACAATCCGCATAGTATCTCTACAGAGCATTCTTTAATTGTAGTCTCTAATCATCAAAGTATGTATGACATTTCGCCAATAATGTGGTACATGCGCAAGCATCATATTAAATTTGTAAGTAAAAAAGAATTAGGAAAAGGGATTCCGAGTGTGTCTTACAATCTACGCCATGGAGGTTCGGTACTGATTGATAGAAAAAACCCAAGGCAAGCTATTGTGGCGATTAGTAAATTTTCAAAATATATTGCTTCAACCAATAGAGCTGCCGTTATTTTTCCTGAAGGAACTCGAAGCAAAGATGGCGCTCCTAAAAAGTTTCAAAACAAAGGTTTAATTACACTTTTTAAAGGCATTCCTAATGCTTATGTTGTGCCAATTACTATTAATAATTCATGGAAATTACTTCGTTATGGCAAGTTTCCGATGGGAATTGGTGTACATGTGAAATTTAAAGTGCATTCCCCTATTAAAATTGATACCTTTGCTGACCCGCAAGAGTTAGCAAACCTTGTTGAAAAAACCATCACTGAAGATATTCAGTACTAAAACCTATTTATGTCCTTAAAAAATGTTCGTTTAGAAGTTATGCAACATCTCGAAAAAGATGTTGATGGCTTAATTGAAAAATATTTAATTCCTATTGAAAAAATCTGGCAACCTACTGATTTTTTACCAAATTCTGAAAAAGATACGTTTACAGAAGAGGTAAAAGAAATTAGAGAATTGTCTAAAGAATTACCGTATGATTTTTGGGTCGTTTTAGTTGGAGATATGATTACTGAAGAAGCTTTACCGACTTACGAATCTTGGTTAATGGATGTTGAAGGTGTAAACCAAGTTGATAATGGCGGTAATAGCTGGAGTAAATGGGTAAAACATTGGACCGCTGAAGAGAACAGACATGGTGATGTGCTTAATAAATACTTGTATTTATCAGGTAGAGTTAACATGAAGGAAATTGAAAAAACCACTCAATATCTTATTGCTGATGGTTTTGATATCGGTACCGACAGAGATCCTTATAAAAACTTTGTATATACAAGTTTTCAGGAGTTAGCCACTTATATTTCTCATAACCGTGTTGCTAAAATGGCTAAAGAAAAAGACAATAAACAATTGGCTAAAATGTGTAAAATTATTTCTGGAGATGAGATGCGTCACCACCATGCATATTCAGAATTTGTAGAACGTATTTTTACTGTAGATCCGAATCAAATGATGATGGCTTTTCATTATATGATGAAACAAAAAATAGCCATGCCTGCTCATTTTTTAAGAGAATCTGGCAATAAAATTAGTACTGCTTTTGAAGAGTTTTCTAATACCGCACAACGTATTGGAGTTTATACCTCTTTAGATTATATAGAGATTTTACAAAAACTTATTGACCGTTGGGATATTAGCAATATTAACAATCTTAATGAAGAAGCAGAAAAAGCAAGAGATTATTTAATGAAATTGCCTTCACGTATGTTGCGTTTAGCAGATCGATTAGTTATTCCAGACAATTCATTTCAATTTAAATGGGTGAATCCTTAATAGTCAATGATAAATGGAACGCATTTCTATCATAGAGCACACTAAAACTTTTGTGAAAAACGCATTAAAAGATGCTGAAGGTGGTCATGATTGGTTTCATACTCTAAGAGTATTTAATAATGCTTTACTTATTTCTGAAAACGAAAACGTAGATATAGAAATTGTTTCACTTGCTGCTCTACTGCATGATATTGCTGATAGTAAATTTCATGATGGTGATGAAACTGTAGGTCCAACAATAGCACGTAAATTCTTGTTTAAACAAAATGTAGATAGCTTAATTATAGAGCATGTGGTTGCTATTATAGAAAATATGTCTTTTAAAAACTCTTTAGACTCAGAGGATAAATTTACCTCTTTAGAATTGCAAGTCGTACAAGATGCCGATCGATTAGATGCCATTGGAGCTATAGGTATTGCACGTTGTTTTAATTATGGCGGGTTTAAAAATAGAGCGCTTTATAATCCTGAAATTGTTCCAAACCTCAACATGAGTAAAACCGAGTACAAGGCATCTAAAGCGCCAACAATCAATCATTTTTACGAAAAGTTATTGTTAATTAAAGACCAAATGAACACTAAAACTGGAAAACGAATTGCTGAAAAGCGTCATGAGTTTATGGAAGATTATCTTAAACAGTTTTATGCTGAGTGGAATGGTGAAAAGTAGTTTCTCATTTTTCAGGAAGAAAGTATATTAAGATTCTTCGCTTTGCTATGAATGATATATGAAAATTTAAATACCGTTCTATTAAGGCTTTCAATCAGATAAATCAAAACAACCGCATCTGTCCTGTTTTATACTGCTCATGCAAATCGCAATTTAGTTTAGGCATTTGTTTTCCTTTAAAGTATTTTGATCTTGCTAGACGAACCATAGTGTTAATTTGTTCTGCTATTTTTCCTTCTCCTCGCATGCGTTTTCCGTAACGACTTTCATTAAGTGTTCCTCCATGGCAATCTTCTATTTGATGTAGTACTTTATCTGCACGGTCGGGCATAGTTTTTCTAACCCAATCTGTAAAAATTTCGCCAATGGCACCATTTAATCGTACAATAGTATGTGCAATAGATAATGCTCCGTGTTCAGCAACCGTTTTTGCTAATGGTAAAATTTCATGACTATTAATTGACGGAATAATAGGCGCTAACATCACATTAACAGGAATGCCGTTTTCACTTAAAATTTTTACCGTTTCTAATCGTTTTTTAATAGTTGCTGTACGTGGTTCTAAAACACGTCTGGTTGTTTCAGATAATGAAGTGATAGATATATTAACGCCTATAAGATTCTCTTTAGCTAATGCTTTTAAAAGGTCTAAATCTCTAAGAATAAGCGCATTTTTTGTAATAATACCAACTGGGTGTTTGTATTTTAAAAACACTTCCAAACATTGTCTCGTAATTTGAAACTGTTTTTCGGCAGGTTGGTAACAATCGGTATTTCCAGACATAACAATCGGATACGCTTTCCAAGTCTTCTTTTTCAAAAATGCTTCTAAAAGTTTTGGTGCATCTTTTTTTACAAGTATGCGTCGCTCAAAATCTAGTCCTGCACTATAGCCCCAATACTCATGGCTATTACGTGCATAACAGTAAATACACCCATGTTCGCAGCCTTGATACATATTCATAGAATACGCCATACCAACATCTGGACTCGTTACTTTATTGACAATTGTTTTTGGAAAAACAGGTAAGTATAGCGTTTTATTTTTATCGGCAAGTTCTCCTTCTTTTTGGCAATATTCTAAAAAATCATCGCGCATTTCGTAAGACAATTCAAAAAAACGATTGTGGACGTTCTGTTGGGCACCACGACCCTTAATTATAGATTTTGAGCTCATAAATGGACAATTAAAAAGTGAAACTTGAAAAAGTAGGACTTTAAAATTACCTATTATTAGTTCTAAATAGTGTTAATAACGGATTTGGTTATTCACAAGTTTTGTAGGAAGAATTGTGTTATTTTGGATTAGACACCTCTTTTCTAAAAAGAAGTAAGCTTATTCCTAAAGCAAGTAAAATATGTCCCACAACAACTAATATCCTATTATCAAGAGCAAACGAACCCAATGCATTTGTGATAAGACTTAAAAACACGAGAAAAACCCCTACAGGTTGTTTTTTAATTAATTTACTTGCATGAACTGCCAATCCTAAATAAAATAAAGCTGGACCAATAGTTACAAAGGGGATACGAATTGAAGGCTTACTCATAATTTGACGAATCAAGTTTTCCATTCCTGCATAGTCTGTCCCGTAACTCCACCATAAAAAATCAATAGTGGATTGACCTATAAGAGCAACTACTCCTAAAGAAGTTAAAATAGTCGCTGTATTACTAAACATATTATCTGAAAACACATGGTTTAAAGACAATGAAAAAAGAACTCCTAGTAGTAACAGCCAATGTGCATAATCAATAGGCTGCTGTGTTTGTATAAACTCGTTACCTTTTAAAAGTAATAACTGATTAATTATTAGAAAAATGAGTCCCGTTATTCCTATGATTTTTAGTTTCATATATTAATGTGATTTTATTAGATTCTAATTTAATCCAACAAGCTTTATATTAAAACTATTTCATCTTGAACTGTAAATATCTAATGATGAATTGTATTCTTTTTTGTCTTATTACATCTCTGTTAAGTCTGTATAGTTGTTGTTTTTATTACTAGCATTATAATTAGTAAAAAACAATTACAAAAGTGATCACTCTCCTGGAAACTCCGCTCTACGTTTTTCTAAAAAAGCCGTAGTGCCTTCTTTAAAATCAGCAGTGCCAAAACAATTACCGAATTCTTCAATTTCAGTAGTATAACCATTAACTCCATCTTTAAAGTTGGCATTAACTGCTTTAATCGCAGATCCAATGGCAACTGAAGAATTTCGCATAATCTTACTTGCAATCTTATTAGCAGTAGGTATTAAATCTGCTAGTTCAGTAACATGATTAACCAAACCATAACTCAGTGCTTGGTTAGCATCAATCATACCTGCTGTCATTACCATTTCCATAGCGCGACCTTTACCTACTAATTGCGGTAAACGTTGCGTACCTCCATAACCAGGAATAACCCCTAAAGACACTTCTGGTAATCCCATTTTAGCATTAGAGCTCGCTAATCTAAAATGACATGCCATTGCCAACTCTAATCCGCCACCTAGCGCAAAACCATTTACGGCTGCAATTACTGGCGTGCTTAAATTCTCAATAAAATCGAATAATAATTCTTGTCCTTTAGCTGCAAGTTGTTCTCCTTGTTTTACAGAAAAATCAGCAAATTCACTAATATCAGCTCCTGCCACAAATGCTTTATCACCACTTCCTGTAACAATAATAACCTTTGTGTTTTTATCTTTATCTGCTTCTGTAAATGCCTCGTTTAATTCATTTATAGTAGCTCTATTTAATGCATTTAATTTTGTAGGTCTATTGATTGTAACTGTTGTGATTCCGTTTTCTGTAACTGTTAAAATGTTATCGTAAATCATTGAAAAAATATTTTTTTATTTCCGTAAAACAGAAACCCATATTGATTAATTGTTATTATACTTTAGGAAAAGTTACCGTAAAGATTGTACCTTCTCCTAATTGAGATGTAAAGTTAATACTTCCTTGGTAGGTTTCCACAATATTTTTAATCATTGGCAAACCTAATCCCATACCACTAGATTTTGTTGTGAATTTAGGTTCAAATACTTTGGGTTTATTCTCTTCACTAATACCAGAACCATTATCCATAACTGTAATTTTTACAGTTGTTTCATCACTAAACACATTGACTTCTATTTTAGGGTTTTCTGATGTTTCTGGTATAGCTTGAATACCATTTTTAACCAAGTTTGTCACCACTCTAATTAGTTGAGTTCTATCAAAATTTGCTATAATTTCTTTTTCTTCTGTGATAAAAGAAATATAGTGTTCGTTAAAAATATCTAAGGCTAACTTTACAATATGAACGACGTTGAGTTCTTCACTTTGTTGCGCAGGCATTTTTGCAAAGTTTGAAAATGCAGAAGCTATAGAGCTCATCGTGTCTATTTGTTGAATTAGAGTATTACTATATTCTTCAACTTTTTTATGTATGTTTTCATCATCAGGATTAAATTTTCGTTGAAAACTTTGCACACTCAAACGCATTGGAGTTAACGGGTTTTTAATCTCGTGTGCCACTTGTTTTGCCATTTCCCTCCATGCTTGTTCTCGCTCACTTGTAGCCAATTGTACGGCACTCTCTTCAAGTTCATCAATCATGCTATTATAAGAATCAACTAACGTTGCAATTTCTTGACTAGAAGATTCTATCTCTATTCTTTTATTGCGTCGCTCTAACCGTGTCTGATTCATTTTATCACTAATGGTCTTCAATGACCGTGTTACATATTTTGATATAAAATAGGCAAATACAATCGCAGCCAAGATCATAAACAGATAGGCATAACCTAAACGTCTTAACAGTTGATTCCGTTCTTTGTTAAAGAAATCATCGTCTTCTAAATAAGGTAAATTTAAAATGGCTATATTCTTGAACTTTTCGTCTGTAATATAAGTGTATGACGATTGAAATGTCTGTCCGTTTTCTTCATTTTTAATAACATATCGATGCTCTACAGTGTTAGATAATGCATTAAGCACATCGGCATTAAGGCAATTATTAATAGAATCATCTAAAAGGATACCCTTAGATGTTTTTAGCAAATCGCCTTCTAAATCGTATAAGTTAATTTGAAGCTTGTGAATGGTTGCAATATCAAAAATTTCCGTCTTAAAAATAAGTGGAATATTTTCTTTGCTAACAGGGTATGTTGTTTTCCTAATCGCTAAATTAATACTTCGCTGTATTGCTGCCTCTTTACGCAATAAACGTTCTCTATGGTAGTCCGTAGCTTCTTCATTATATTGGTATATCGTTACAGCCGCAATAAGTACAGATGCAATAAATACTAGAAGTATCATTGCTATAAAAATACGTGCTCGTAAAGACAGTTTTTTCATTTTCATTGAAATGCCCGATAAACGGGTAGCATTAAATTTTTAGTTTTTAAAAAACTAAATATAGCAATAATCAAACCAAAAAACATTGCGTGTAAAACTCAAATACCAAATAATCTGAGTTTGACTAATACACTTCAAAATTTTCAGATAATAAGCTGCATATCGGTTAAAAATATAATTATTTTAATCCTACAAGGTCTCTTTTTGAACTTGTTAGGTTTAGACTTGACTAATATAAATACCTACAAGGTATTATAAACCTTGCAGGATATAGTAGTTATTTTAAAATTAAGTCATTAATAATCAAACCCTGATAAATACAAATATCTTGGAATTTAAAATTTGAAAATTGATGCTTTTCTTATGCTTCTGGATTTTTAGCTCTTATGTTTTTATAAATTTTAAACCCTAGCATTAAAAGAACGCCTAAAACAATAATACCTATCACTCCAAAAATCCAATTTATTGCATTTTTAAGAATCACCAGAAAAACAACTGCGAATAAGATAAATGTGGCTCCTTCATTCCAGATACGCATAAAGCTTGATGATTTTTTTACAACATCATTTTGAAGTTGTTTAAAATAGTGGTGCGTTTTTATATGGTAGATGATTAACAATAAAACAAAACCTAATTTTACATGCATCCATGGTTGTTCTAACCAAAATGGCCTTATCCAAATTAATAAAATAGCAAATATGGTAGCTAGAACAGCTGACGGCCATGTGATAATATACCACAGCCGTTTTGTCATTAATTTTAGTTGTTTTCCTAAGATTTGTTTATCTGGTGATGGTTTATGAAATGCTTCTATTTGATATACAAACAAACGTGGTATATAAAATAATCCTGCAAACCAAGTGACCACAAAAATAAGGTGCAATGATTTTATGTAATCATAATATTGTGCCATTAATCTTCTACAAATAAATAGTTTAATTGTTTACCATTAAATGCGTTATTAAATGCTTTAATTTCATCATTCAAAATTTTATTAAACGCTTGCAATTGTACATTTATCTTTCCTGTTAATTCATTTTTAACGGCTATGTCTTGTGCAGTCGGCGCAAAATCTCCTCTCCCTACCAACGAATTTAAATGCCCTAATTTATTGGTTAACTTAATTGGGAAATTTAGCGGGTCTTGCCCACTTCTATTTTTGGTTTGATATAATGCCTTTTCTATATCTGAAAGTTGCTCTTTTAAAGTTTTAGCTTTTTCTACCAAATCTTTGACACTTTCATCATCCTTATATTGAGTTTCAAATGCACTTAATTGCTTATTGATATTTCTAATTTTCTTAATCGATTTATGTGCATCATCCATAGTTTTATTAACGTCTTTAATAAACTCAAACTGTTGTTTCATCTCAGCTAATGTGCTTTCTGCTCTTGGATCTGCTAATACTGTAAATGGTTGAGATTGCTCTTCTCCATTAACATTAAGAGATACTTTATAAGTCTCAGGAATAGCTCTTGGACCTTGTAAGCTTGCTGCCCATAAAATCATCCCTGGTAGGCGTTCTGCTCCATCATATGTCATATTCCAAACAAATTGATTTGCTCCTTTTTCAACCGTTAATTTATTCTTTTTACTTTTTGTAGAATATGTTTTTATGGTATCCCCTTTAGTATCAAAATAGGTTAAAGACACTTTATCATCGTCTTTATAATCTTTTAAATTAAAATACGTCATTACACCATTTGGGTGATTTGTTCCTGTAGTTCTACTTCCGCTTCTACTTCCTCCTCGCATTCTATACGTGTCTTTTGGCTGAAAGAGTACATCTTTACTTAAATCTGCATTATACAGTTGATGAATTACGGATAAATCATCAATAATCCATAGACTTCTTCCTTGTGTAGCAACAATTAAATTATTGTCTTTAATGGTTAAATCTGTAATCGGTACAATAGGTAAATTGAGTTGAAACGGTTTCCAATTTTTTCCGTCATTAAAAGAAATATACATTCCTGTTTCAGTCCCTGCATATAATAACCCTTTACGTTTTGGATCTTCTCTAACTACTCTTGTAAAATGTTCTCCACTAATACCATTTGTTATTTTCGTCCAGGTTTTTCCATAATCTGTAGTCTTGTATAAATACGGAGTAAAATCACCTGTTTTGTATTTAGTACCTGCTACATAACATGTGCCTTCGTCAAAAGCGCTAGGTTCAATACTGTTAATCATCATCCATTTAGGCATCCCTTTCGGTGTTACATTCTCCCAGTTTTGACCTCCATTTCTTGTAACGTGGATTAATCCATCATCACTTCCTACCCAAAGTAAACCTTCTTTTAATGGAGATTCTTGTGCTGCAAAGATAGTACAGTAGTATTCTACTGCCGTATTATCTTGTGTGATTGGTCCGCCTGAAGATTTTTGCTTTTCTGGATCGTTTGTTGTTAAATCTGGACTAATGACATTCCATGACTGTCCTTCATTTTCAGACACATGTACACTTTGCGAAAATGTATATAATCGATTAGGGTTATGTCTTGAAAATAGTATCGGAAAATTCCATTGAAAGCGATACTTCATATCCTCAGCTCCATGACCCATTGGGTTATCTGGCCAAACATTAATAGCTCTTGTAGTACCTCTTTTATGATTAACACGTGTTAAATAGCCTCCATAGCTACCACCATAAACAATATCATTATTCTTTGGATCTACTGCAATATGAGCCGATTCACCACCGGCTGTAGGTTCCCAATCGTCTTCAGTAATAGCTCCGCCATCCGTACGATGCGGAATACGTATTGTAGAATTATCTTGTTGCGCTACATAAATACGATACGGAAACGCATTGTCTGTTGTTACTCTATAAAACTGAGATGTTGGCTGATTATAATAAGTACTCCAGGTTTCTCCACCATCGTAAGTTACCTGCGCGCCACCATCATCACCAATAATCATTCGGTTAGGGTTTTCTGGAGCTATCCACAAATCATGATGGTCTCCATGAGGTGCGTTATAAGTGCTAAATGTACGTCCTCCATCAGTACTTTTATGATAGCGTACATTTAAAACATAAACTGTATTGACATCTTTTGTGTCTGCATATAAACGTGTATAATACCATGCGCGTTGACGTAATTTACGTTCGCTATTGACCTGCGTCCATGTTTCACCTCCATCATTACTTTGGTACAAACCTCCTTTATCTTTATTTTCTACTATAGCCCAAACACGTTGATTATTTACAGGAGAAACTGTGACGCCTATAATGCCTAACGTGCCTTTAGGGAATCCTTTTTTTGTTGATATTTCTGTCCATGTTTCACCGCTATCTGTACTTTTCCATAGTGCTGAACCTTCACCACCAGAACTTAAGCTATAAGGTGTTCGTTGAACACGCCATGTCGATGCATATAAAATTCTTGGGTTTGTAGGATCCATTATTAAATCTACAACACCTGCATTGGCATTAGAGAATAATGTTTTTCTCCATGTTTTTCCGCCATCAGTACTTTTATAAACTCCGCGATCATCTGTTGGTTTATAGATATTTCCTAAAACTCCTGCGTAAACAATATTATGGTCATTAGGATCAATAGCTATTCTTGGGACATGCCTAGAGTTCTTAAGTCCTGAAGCTTGCCAAGTTTTACCAGCATCTACACTTTTCCAGATGCCATACCCAGAAGATACATTGCCTCTTACTGTTTTTTCGCCTCCTCCAACATATAAAACATTTGGATCGCTTTTAGACACCGAAATTGAACCAATACTTCCTCCAAAATAACCATCAGAAATATTCTCCCATTCTCGACCTCCATTAGTAGTTTTCCATATGCCACCTCCTGTAGCTCCAAAATAATATAAGTTTGGTTGATTAGGAACACCAGTTACTGCAGCGCTTCGACCACCTCTAAAAGGACCAATAAGTCGATACTCTAAAGCCGAATAATCAGATTCATTAAAATTTTGAGATTGAAGGTTTAAACTAAAAAACGATAGCAGAACAACTGCTAGAGTGTTAAAAAATCGCATCATATTTTATAAAGGTTAGTTAGAAGATTTAAAATTACGGATTAAACCCAAATCATGCAATAGAAAATCTATTCCATCTTGAAAGCTCTTCAAAATATACCGCTACACTACATTTTTGAGTTTAACCGTAGCCATGCTATGCTGAAACTTATAAAATGTCATATTTTATTGTGCTTTCAATTTTCATTACAAAGTTCTATTACATAATTCGGGTTAAAAATTTAGTCTTCCATATTTCACTGTAATTTTAACTCGATAATCAAATTTTAAATGTCTCAAAACTTGTTTCAAAACAACTAACGCTTCACCTTCACAAGGTTTTATATGTTTTTCTCAAGGGTATTTAATTCTCGCCTTAAAAAATAATAAGTAACCATAGTCGCCAATACATCCGCTATTGGGAATGAAATCCAAATTCCAATTTCACCAAAGAAAACAGGCATTATATATAGTAATGGAATAAAGAAAATAGCTTGTCTTGTTAAGGTTAAAATTAAAGCAGGAATGGCTTTACCAATGGCTTGAAAATAAGCAGATCCTATAAGCTGTAATGCTAGTACAGGAATGGCTGCAAAAGCAATTCGCATATTATTTGGAGTCACTTCAGTTACAGCTTGATCTGTAGTAAACCATTTTGTAATAAATTCTGGAAAAACCATCAACACTACAAAAATAATTGCCGCTAAAACTGTAGCATATTTAATTGCAGTATAGATAACTTCTTTAACACGCTGGTACTTCTCAGCTCCATAATTAAAACCTGCAATAGGAATAAACCCTTGCGTAATACCAAATACAGGAAATAATGCAAACATTGACATACGGCCTACAATAGCATAAGCCGTTACAGACGTTTCTCCTCCAAAATTATATAATGCATTATTCACTAATAAGAATGTAACACTCACCACAGCTTGTCTTGATAAGGTTACAAACCCCAAAGCTCCAATTTCAGAAACGATAGCTTTGTCTAATCTAAAGTGCGAAGTGTTTATTTTTAATTCTGAATGCTCTGAAAGAAAATACCAAAGAATAAATAAAAACGACACAATATAAGAACCTGTTGTTGCCCATGCTGCTCCTGCCATTCCAAAATCTAATAGGTTAATAAAAATATAATCGAAGACTAAGTTTCCTATTGAAGGAATAAGCATCGCATACATGGCAAACTTAGGTTTTCCTTCTGCTCTAATGACGTTATTACCCATCATAACAAAACCCAATACAGGAACTCCGTAAAGAATAATTTCGTAATACACTTTTGCAGGTTCAAAAATGTTGCCTTTTCCGCCAAATGCCGGAATAAGTGTGTCTACAAAATACAAGCCGAGTATTGCAAATGTTATTGTAAATAGAAGTGTTAAAGTCAGCTGATTGCCAAAAGTTTTGAGTGCTTTTCCTTTTTGATTTGCTCCAAGTGCTCTAGAAATAATTGAAGATCCACCAACACCGATAGCCATACCTAATGCAGCGATAAAGAATGACACAGGCAAAACAACATTTATAGCAGCAATTGCAGTAGACCCAATCCAGTTACCTACAAAAATAGTATCTACTAATATATTTAGCGACATCACTAAAATGCCAATAGATGCAGGTACTGCTTGCTTTACTAATAGTTTTCCAATAGGTTCTGTTCCTAAATCTTTAGAGGATATCTTAGTCATTATTACACCGTAGTCGCTTCAGGTGTTTCTGCCCATTCATTTGCTATATTTACTAGTACTTGCACAAAATCATCTCTATCGTTAAGACATGGAATAACTGTAAATTCCTTACCACCAACTTCATGGAAAATTTCTTCGCCTTCCATAGCAATTTCCTCCAACGTCTCTAAACAATCGCTAACAAATGCAGGAGTAACAATAGCCATTTTTTTAGTCCCATTTTTACCCATGCGTTCTATGGTGCGATCTGTATATGGTTTTAACCATGGATCAAAACCAAGTCTGGATTGAAATGTTGTTGAATACGTACCATTTTTTAAACCTAACTTTTTAGCAACGTTTACCGTTGTAATTTCGCACTGGTGGCGATAACAAAACTCGTGTTGCTCACTACCCTTTTTAAAACAACATTTGCCATTCATTTTACAGTTTCCATTAGTAATATCACTTTTGCGGATATGTCGCTCCGGGACACCATGGTAACTAAACAAAATATGCTCATAATCTAAATCTTCTAAAGTTTCTGATATACTTTTAGATAAAACATTGATGTAATCTTCGCGATGATAAAAAGCAGGTGTTCTTGTAATAGTAACTTCTGGGAAATATTCAGTAACCAATTCATCAACCTTAACATCTATGGTTTCTGTTGTTGCCATAGCAAATTGTGGATAAAGCGGAATGGTTTTTATATGCGTACATCCTTTATCTACAAGTTCTTGTAATCCTTTTTTAATCGTCATACTACCATATCGCATCGCTAATGCTACAGGATTATTTGTTCTTTTTTGAATTTTACTTTGTAAACGTTCGGACAAAACAATTAAAGGTGAACCTTCTTCCCACCAAATTTTTTGATAGGCTTTGGCTGATGCTTTTGGTCTTGTATTTAAAATTATCCCTTTTACTAAAAGTGTTCTTGCCAATACTGGTAAATCAATTACCCGTTCATCCATTAAAAATTCACCTAAATATGTTTTTACATCCTTTGGAGTTGGACTATCAGGTGATCCTAAATTAACTAGTAGTATGCCTTTCATAGTGAATTTATTTCAGTATCTCTTTAATTAGTATTGTAATTCTTTACAAAAATACAACCCAATTCTAAAATAAACACTTCTATTACTATTGCATTTTGTAATACAGCTATCTATGATCTCTAAAAACCCAACATTAAAAATAATATCATGCCAAACTAAACTTTAAAATTGTTAAAATTCTATCTATTTTTTAATTGCAATTACGGTTTTTCCGTAATTAAAATTTTTTCAAAAAATTCTTACATTTTTTTGTTTGTTCTATTTTTTTTTTTCTAATTTAGTGGTGTTGAATCATTTACAGAGATGTATGCAAAGGCATTAAAGTAAGTGTTTTAGCAGTATTAATACAAAACCAGTGCTGGTTTATTATAATGAAACTCATTTTTGGTCAGCTTTGCTAAACCTAATCAAAAGTGTATTTATTTAAACATATTTGCATCCCTCTTTGCTATTTTTCTTTGCACAACATCTTTGCGTAATTATTAACCATACCTATATAATAGGTTTAAAATTTAAAATTATGAAAAGGCAACTAATTATACTTTTAACTCTTCTAACAGTTTCATTTTTTTCATGTGAAAATGAACAAGTTAATGTAGAAAATACAAATATTAATTTAAGAGCAGAACTTTGGTTTCAAAATAATCATAATAATAGATTAGATAACAACCCTAATTTCTACGGAGAGCCTGATTGGGATAACAATTTTAAAATCAATAATAGTCATTATTTCCCTTTAATTCCTGTAATTAAAGATGGTTTTAAAACAAACACAAATCTTAGATCATATCTTCAAGGAAGTAATGAAGTTTATGCTCGTTCTTTTCTTGTACTTACTGAAAACGATAATAATGAATTTACAGAGACACTCGAGGTTTTTGTTACTCGGGACAATGAAAATTTTGAAATAAATGATGATATAATAAAGAAATCCTCCCTTAAGTACAATTCTAATAATCAATTGTTCAATTACTTTTCAACTGAAGATATTTCTATAAACATAGGTTATCCTAATCAAGATAATAATGCTACAGCTTCTAGAGATGATGGATGCCAAACTATAGGTGTTTTTTTAATTATTACTTATGATGATGGAACCGAAAATAAAATATTACTTCACACCTATGAAGAATGTCCCCCTGAGATTTCAGATGAAGAAGAAGATGGCGGAGGAGGAGGTGGCGCTGGTGATGGTGATGGATCTGCTGATGATGGACCCAGTTGTGAAAGTTTCAATTTTATAAATACTACTTCAAATTGGCAAGAAGCTTCTGTTGCTGGAATTCGTTTTAACATTGTACTAATAAACCCTACTACCCTTGAAATAGGAATAAATACTATAATATTTCCTCAGCCTATAAAATTCGGGTTGCCTTCTGATTATTCTTTAGGTGGTAATTTAGGTGGTGATTCTGCAGCAGAATTATCTGCAGATATACTAGATTTAACAATGAAAGAAATGGCTAGAGAATTTGGCAGGCAACAATTAACAGATGCTTATATACGAGTACAATTTAGAGAAAGATTAATTAAAAATTACAGAGATTATACTGGAGGTGGAGGCAGGGTTCAATTTAACTTTACTGGGTTAGTCCCACCGCCAAGTCCTTATAAAACAAAATTCTTTGGCACAGGAGACTGTGATTAATAATAAACCTGTATAATTCGAAAAAATATGTTTCTAGACAATTATTTATATTATTTCTATCCCAGAGGCATAATAGATGCTTATTCTGAAGCATATAGAGAATCAAGAGAATACAGATACTTGAAAAACAAGATAAAGTTTGCAAGTGAAAGTTGGGATATTATGCCGTTGTTTCATGAATTAAGCGATTTAATTACAAATTTGAAAATACAAAACTGCTACTTAGTCGATGTAACCAATTTTAGCTTTAATGATAGATGTTTTAATTTTCAATATAGATTTGAAGACTCAAACTCTATGATAATTAAATCAATATGTTGTAATCTAAGCATATTATTTCCTACATATTGTATATATTATATTGAAAGAGATTATAGTAATATTGAAATTGGTGTAAAAACAGATGAAAAGTTTTTTAATAATCACTTTTCTTTTTTCCCAGCAGAATATAATTATTTGAGAAAGGAAATTGATTTAATATTAAAAAGTAAAGGTTTATTTAAAATTATTAATGAAGATCTTGACAAAATTATTCCAAAAATAGCTTTTGACATAATTAAATTCGATAAAATGAGTATGTTTAATTGTTTGTTCTTAAATGAGCCTTACATAACGCCAAAATTAAATAAATGAAAAAAAAATCTTTTTTCTTGTTATTAGCTAACCTAATATTAGTTAGTCTTTGGTTAATGTTTCCAAATAAATTATTTACCATAAATTTATATTATGATTATTATTTGTTTGGCTTTGATCTAATTAGTTTATTTTTTTTAGTTATAACATTATCAATTATTGGATTAAATTTTTTGGGGAGGTTTTTAAAAAAGGTTAAAAAATAATTATTAATTATCATATCACTTTTAACTTACCTTCAAAATATACTTTTTATGTGTAGTACCATATTTTTCTTAAACGCTGTAATAAAATGATTGGTGTGGACCTCGCGGTGGTGGCGGAGAAGAAATAGGAGGCTAATATATAACTTAACAAACCCTAAAGAGATTATACTTTTTTAGGGTTTAAAATATGTAACACTATGCAAGTATCAAGGTTAATAAAAATTGCTTTTTTATTTTTAGTTGTTTCTTCAACATCCTTTTCTCAAATTAATGAGCCTTTAGATTATAAAATAACATACCATTTAGATTTTAAAGCATTAAAAAACTCTGAAGAACGGCAAAATGAAAACATGTTCCTATTCGTTTCTAAAAACTATTCTAAATTTATTAGTGAAGGTAGATTTAACGTAGATTCATTAAGCCAAGCTAAACCTAGAACTACACTTCCTTCAAAGTTTATGTTTTTTGTTATAAACGAATTAAGCACGGATAAAATATGGTTTCAGAAAGATGTATTTAGAGACAAACTTTTATACCAAGAGGCTATAAAATTAGATTGGGTTAACCATCAAGCCACTAAATCAATTTTAGGGTATACTTGTAGAAAAGCAACAACGCATTACCAAGGCAGAAATTATACGGCTTGGTATACTAGTGAGATTCCTATAAATAGCGGGCCATACAAATTCTCTGGATTACCAGGTTTAATTCTTGAAATCTATGATGATTATAAAGAGTATCACTTTTTAATTAAAGGTATTGAGTCTTTACCAAAAGGTACTACCTTAACATTCAATACTAAAAACTTTATTAATGTAAGTAAAAATACGTATAAAGAAACATTACAAAAATTTAATAAAAACCCATTTAGAATTGCTGAACAGTATGGAATGATTGTGCATTTAGACGAGCGCCAAAAAAAAGCATTTATTAAAAGAGGTCAAGAGGAAAGGAAAAATAAAAATGTAATAGAATTAAAAGAAAGTAAAGAATGAGACTATTTTTGCTTACAGGGTATATTTTTTGTTTTATTTCACTAGGCCATTCTCAAATTAATGAGCCTTTAGATTATAAAATAACATACAATTTAGAATTTAAAGCATTAAAAAACTCAGAAGAACGGCAAAATGAAAACATGTTCTTATTCGTTTCTAAAAACTATTCTAAATTTATGAGTCAAGGTAAATTTAATCTAGATTCATTAATGAATGCTAAAAAAAAATTAGGCTTTAATAGGTTTATGAGCAGCTTACCTCAAACTAAGTTTCTGTTTTTTGTTATAAACGAATTAAGCACTGATAAAATATGGTTTCAGGAAAAAATAGCTACCGATAAATTTCTATACGAAGAAGTTATAAAATTCAATTGGACTAACCATCAAGCCACTAAGTCAATTTTAGGATATAATTGCAGGAAAGCAATAACGCATTACCAAGGTAGAAATTATACGGCTTGGTATACTAGTGAGATTCCTATAAATAGCGGACCATACAAATTCTCTGGATTACCAGGTTTAATTCTTGAAATCTATGATGATAAAAAAGAGTATCACTTTTTAATTAAAGGCATTGAGTCTTTACCAAAAGGTAATACCTTAACATTTAATTCTAAAAACTTTATTAATGTAAGTAAAAACACGTACAAGGAAACATTACAAAAATACATTGAAAACCCATTTAAAAGTTTTGAACAGAAAGGAGGAAGTGTGGGTTTCAACAAGCGCCAAAAAAAAGCATTTATTAAAGAGTATCGAGAGCTATCGAAAAATAAAAATGTAATAGAATTAAAAGAAAATGATGAATGAAATTATTCCTGCTTCTAGGTTGTTTTTGTTTTATTTCACTGGGTTTTTCTCAAGCTACAATTAGTGGTAGCTTAAAAACACAGCTAGATCAACCTATCTCTGCGGCAAGTATAACACTAACCGAATTAAACACCGATAATATTATAAGTTATGATATTACTGATGATAAAGGGTTTTTCTCAATTTCATTAAGTAGTCAACTTAAAAAAATACAACTCAACATAAGGTCTATGGGTTATAAAACAGTTGTTAAAACCATTGACAACAAAACCCAAACCATAAATTTTGTTTTAGAAGAAGAAATAACCAAGTTAAAAGAGGTTCTTGTAAAATCTACCCCAATTACGCGCAAAGGTGATACCATTAATTATTCCGTTAGTGCATTTACCAAACAACAAGACAGAACCATTGCAGATGTTTTAAAAAACATCCCAGGAATTGAAGTTTTAAGTGATGGTAAAATATTTTATCAAGGCAAACCCATTAATAAATATTACATTGAAGGTTTAGATTTACTTGAAGGTAAATATAACCTTGCTAATAATAATTTACCACACAAAGAAGTTTCCAAAATACAGGTTTTAGAAAATCACCAACCCATTAAACTTTTAGACAGTTTAGTATTTTCTGACCAAGCTGCGCTAAATATAAAACTTAAAAATAGTTTCACTTTTACGGGCCAAGCAAAATTAGGCTCAGGGTTTTCACCATTACTTTGGGACGCTAACATAACCCCAATATTATTGTCAAAGAAAAAGCAAATGCTTAATTCATATCAAGCCAATAACACCGGTAATAACGTAGCATCTCAACTCAAAACATTGACTTTTGAAGATTTTATAGATCGGTTTGAGCGCAATGACCAAAAACAAGATTGGCTAGCCATACAGAAATTGAACGTGCCTAATTTTGCAGAACAACGCTGGTTAGACAATAACATTCATTTAATTACAACCAATTATTTGCAAACCCTAAAAAACGATTACGAACTGCGTTTAAATGCATCTTACATCAATGATTATCAACAGCAAAGTGGCTCTACCAATACGCAGTTTTTTACTGCAAATGATACTATTGCATTATTTGAAAATAACAACAATCAGTTTTATATAAACACTTTAGAAACCAACTTAACACTTCAAAAAAACACAAAGAAAAAATTCTTTAAAAACAGCTTGAAATTTCAAGGGTTTTGGGACAGTCAAAGAGGTAATATTCAATTAAATACTAATACTGTAAATCAAAACTTAAATAATCGGTATTTTAAGCTATCTAACGATTTAAAAACCTTGTTCCCATTAGGGAAACAAATTGCTACTTTAAAATCTTACATTGGCTATAGTAAAACACCGCAGTCTTTAACTGTTAATCCAGGTCAGTTTAACGCTATACTAAACAATGGAAATCCTTTTGATGAAGTAACACAAGATATTGAACTGAATACGTTTTACACCAATAACACATTAGGATTTACAAAAGGGTGGAAACAATTTAGTTTTAGTCCAAAGATTGGTTTTCAGTTTGAAAAACAAGATTTACAGAGTACTATTTTTACACCAAACACTAACGAAACTTTAAATCTTGAAAATAATTTAGATTGGACACGATCTAAATTATATGTTAACTTGAAAACACAATACAAAAAAGAAAAATGGCGATTAGAATTAACAACACCAATCAATCTACATAATTACCAATTAGAAGATGCGCCTTTACAAGAACGTCAAAATTTAAACCGTGTTACTTTTGAGCCACGCGTTTCGATCAATTATGATTTAAATTCATTTTGGAGCATAAGAGGAAGTGCAAACCTAAACAATCAATTTGGCACTATCAACCAGGTATATTATAACTATATTCTCCTAAATTACAGAAATATACGGCGTATAGACGCACCATTACCACAACTGCAAAATTTTAGTTACTCGGGTTCTATTAGCTATAGAAATCCTGTTAATGCACTTTTTTTTAATTTAATTTACAACAATACAACAACTGATAATAATTTATTATATAATAATCAAATCTTAGACAATGGAGCAACAGAATTACAAGCTATTGAACAAGACAATAAACGTTTCAGACATAGCATTTCAACAAGAGTAAGTAAATATTTTAGTGACTTTAATACCAACCTTACACTAAGTGCTAATTATAGCCTACAAGATTTAGAACAAATAATAAATAGTGAAATTACTGATATTACAAATGAAAACTGGAGTTTAAATGGTAAAGTAGATGTTGATATAAATGATTGGCTAAATACAGAATTAGAATCTACTTTTCAATTTTCAAATAATGAAATTCAAGGCCAAGAAAACCAGACTATAACGCAACAATTTCATAAATTCAATATTAATATTTATCCAAAGGACAATCAATTCTTAGGATTAAAAACGGAGTATATTAAAAATGATTTATTCTCAGAAAATACAGAAAACTTTTTTGCGGACTTGGTTTACCGTTTCACTTGGAGTAAGAAAAATATTGATTTTGAATTGCAATGGAACAATATTTTTAACACCGAAAATTATAGAACGATAACAATCAACAATTTTCGTTATCTAGAAACTAATTTTAGGTTAAGACCAAGTCAAGTATTATTTAAGATTAGTTTCTCTTTATAATCTCTTACTCAACTCACCCCTAAAACATACTTCTTAGGAGTAGTTCCATATTTCTTTTTAAATGCTGCAATAAAATGACTTGCTGTACTATAACCTACTTTTAAGCCTACCTCATTAACATTATAAGTGCCCGACTCTAAAAGTTTGCGTGCGACTTCCATTTTATAATCGAACAAAAAGCTATAAACCGTATCGCCATAGATTTGTTTAAAACCTTCCTTTAATTTCTTTAGACTTAAACCTATAGTATCTGCCAACTCTTGTAAGCTTGGTGGCTCTGCCATTTGCGCAGTAATAATATCTTTTGCTCTTTTAAGTTTGGCTACATTAACCTCATCTACAAGAAATGGACATTGCTCTATATCGGCATCTTCACTTCTATTAAAAAAGAGGCTTAATAGTTCGTAAGCTTTACCTTTAAAATAAAGCTGTTTAATTGAGATGTTTAAACTAAAACTCAATAATTGATTTAAAACTATCGCCATTGATGGAGAAATTTTTCCATCTTTATAATACTTTTTATTTCTGTTGTCATCGGTTAAGAATGTTACATAATTAGCATCTTCAGAAAATAATCCATGAAATTTTTTAATTGAAATGACTAACGATACTAAATATGAGTTTGGTTCTGTTTCTAAATGAATCGGCAAGTCACGCTCAGGATTATATAATAGTAACGATGTATCTGCTTTAATATCTAAACGATATCGTCCTTCATTAAACACAAATACAGCTTTGCCTTTAGTGCAAAAATGAAATTGAATATAACTATTATCAATAGCGCGTTCTAAAATTTCAACAGCTTCTGTTTCGTTTTTATATGCTAATACAAAAAAGCCTTCTTCAATATAGGTTTCATTAAAAGCACTTGTAGCGATACTTTTTTTAACAATACTTTCAGATTTCATATTGATGTTATTTAGATTCGTTCTAAACAAAAATTAGAAAAACCCTTGTTAACACTACAAAAATATAAGATTTATTGTATTCTATTAAAAAAGAAACTTAAAAAACCACAAACGACACTAAAAGTTCTTTAAGCGTTATTTTTATCTGAATAACAAAATTATTTTTGCGTGGTTAATTCTATTGATAGATAAACGAAAAATGCAACAACAAAAGCGCACATACTTCTATGCTATAGGTCTCAGCTATAAAAAAGCAGATGCTGAAGTGCGTGGTCATTTTAGTTTGAGTGAGACAGCAAAACTTAACTTGTTATCTCAAGCAAAAAATAATGGTATTGAGAGTGTTTTAGTAGTTTCTACATGTAACCGTACTGAATTGTATGGATTTGCAGAGCATCCATATCAATTAATTCATCTCTTGTGCGAAAACACAAAAGGTACTGTTGAAGCCTTCCAAGAGGTTGCTTATATCTACAAAAATAAAGATGCTATTTCGCATATGTTTAGAGTAGGTTCTGGTTTAGATAGTCAAATACTCGGAGATTTTGAAATCATAGGTCAACTAAAACATGGAGCTAAACAAGCTAAAAAAGAAGGTTTGCTAAACTCGTATTTAGAACGTTTAGTAAATTCTGTAATCCAAGCGAGTAAACGTATTAAAACAGAAACCGAATTGTCTTCTGGTGCTACTTCTGTATCCTTTGCTTCTGTTCAATATATTATGAATACGGTTCTGAACATTTCAGAAAAAAATATTTTACTTTTTGGTACTGGCAAAATAGGAAGAAACACTTGTGAAAACTTAGTAAAACATACTAAAAATTCTCATATTACATTAATAAATAGAACTAAAGATAAAGCTGAAGCCATTGCGGGTAAGTTTAATTTAATCGTTAAAGATTACCAAGATTTAGAAACAGAAATTATTAATACTGATATTCTGATTGTTGCTACAGGTGCTGAGAATCCCACCATTTCTAAATCGATTTTACAATCTAAAAAAGCATTATTGATTCTAGATTTATCGATTCCTAAAAATGTAAATGAAGATGTAAAAACATTAGATAATGTAACTCTAGTGCATTTAGATGATTTAGCTAAAATTACCGACAATACTTTAGAAAAACGCAAAACATACATCCCAGAAGCTGAAGCTATTATCTCTGATGTTATGTCTGAGTTTAATACATGGTTAGCGACTTTGAAATTTGTACCTACTGTACAAGCTATAAAACATAAGCTTACGCATATAAAAAACTCTGAATTAAATACGCAGCGCAAAAAAATCACAGATTTTAACGAAGAACAAGCTGAGTTAATTAGCAATAATATCATTCAGAAAATCACCAATCATTTTGCACATCATTTAAGAGAAGATGGCAATACTTCAGATGAGAGCATAGAGCTCATCAAAAAAATATTTCAGTTAGAAACAACCAACAATGTCTAAAATTATTCGCATTGGTACTCGCGATAGCCAATTGGCTCTATGGCAAGCAAAAACCGTACAATCACAACTAGAACATTTAGGGCATAAAACCGTTTTAGTTCCTGTAAAATCCACTGGAGATCTTGTATTAAACAAACCTTTATATGAGCTTGGTATTACTGGTATTTTTACTAAAACTTTGGATATTGCTATGCTTAATGAAGATATTGATATCGCTGTACACTCACTAAAAGATGTTCCTACAGTTTTACCAAAAGGCATTGTACAAACTGCAGTACTTAAACGTGGCAACGTTAATGATACTTTGGTTTTTAAACATAATGAGGAGTTTCTTTCTGCCAGAGATGCTGTAATTGCAACAGGAAGCTTACGTCGACGTGCACAATGGTTAAATCGCTATCCTACGCATACTGTAGTTGGTATACGAGGTAATGTAAACTCACGGTTACAAAAGCTTGAAGATAACGATTGGAATGCTGCCATTTTTGCTGGCGCTGGTATTGGACGTTTAAATTTAACTCCTGAAAACTCAATTAATCTCGGTTGGATGATTCCTGCACCTGCACAAGGAGCTATTATGATTACTGCACTTGAAGCTGATGAAGAAATTAGAGCAATTTGTGCTGAACTTAATCATGAAGAAACAGACATCTGTACCCGTATAGAACGTGAATTTTTAAATCGTTTAGAAGGAGGTTGCACAGCTCCGATTGGAGCTTTGGCATATATTAAAAATGAAGAAATTAATTTTAAAGGCATCCTACTAAGTAAAGATGGCACTAAAAAAATTGAAGTTTCTAAAGTTGCTCCCTTAAATAAAAAGGATGATATCGCAGAATTCTGTGCTGATTATATTATAGGAAAAGGTGGAAAAACGCTTATGGACCAAATAAAACAAGGAGACAAAGCGACCAATATCTATTCTACTAAAAAACTAACAGAAGGTCAATCCGCCTTATTTCATAATACCGTTGTTGCAGAAAGTAATGATGCCATAAAGATTAGCTTAAACCGTATTTCAAAACATACTATTAAAGCTGAAATTAAAAATGTAATTATCACTAGTAAAAATGCTGTAGAAGCCTTACTAACTAACTTTTCGCCTGAAGAATTGCAGTTTAAAAACATATACTGTGTAGGCCGACGTACAAAACGAATGGTTGAAAAACGTATCGGTAAAGTAACGCATACAGAGCCTAATGCTAAAAAACTTGCTGACTATTTAGTGGATTATATTGAAGGTACTGAAGTGACTTACTTCTGTAGTGATTTACGATTAGATGATTTACCAAATACATTAGCTGAAAATCATATAAAAGTCAATGAAATAGAAGCATACCAAACTAAGTTTGATGCTGATAAAGTTGAAAATAGTTTAGATGGTGTAATGTTTTACAGTCCATCTACGGTTGAAAGTTTTTTAAAACAAAACAAAGCCAATGGTATCGCTTTTTGTATTGGTGAAACCACAGCAAAAGTAGCTCAAAAGCATTTTGAAGATGTACGTATTGCTAAAGTACCAACTGTTGAAAGTGTTATTGAATTAGTGAATGAGTATTATATTTAGTTGTCATTCCTGCCTTCGCAGGAATCCACAAAAAAAGTTATAAAGTTCAATTAAAAAAGATTCCTGCCTTCGCAGGAATGACAGATAAATGATAAAAAACGATTTATTTTTAAGAGCACTAAAAGGAGAAACTGTTGAGCGTCCACCTGTTTGGATGATGCGTCAAGCTGGGCGTTATTTACCAGAATTCATGGAAATAAAAGCCAAATACGATTTCTTTACACGTTGTCAAACCCCAGAACTTGCCAGCGAAATTACAGTACAACCTATACGTCGGTATGGTATGGATGCCGCTATTTTATTTTCGGATATTTTAGTTATTCCGCAAGCCATGAATATTGAGGTACAAATGAAACCTGATTTCGGCCCTTACTTACCAAACCCTGTACGCTCACAAAAAGATGTAGATAATGTGATTGTTCCTGATGTAAAGGAAGCTTTAAATTACGTTTACGAAGCTATAAAAGCAACCAAAGAAAAACTAAATAATGAGATTCCATTAATTGGCTTTGCTGGTTCTCCATGGACTATTTTATGTTATTGCGTGCAAGGGCAAGGCAGTAAAAACTTTGATAAAGCTAAAGAGTTTTGTTTTACAAATCCAATTGCGGCACATCAATTATTACAGAAGATTACAGATACAACTATAGCGTATTTAAAAGAAAAAGTGAAAGCTGGTTGTAATGCGGTACAAGTTTTTGATTCTTGGGGAGGTATGTTGTCTCCTGTAGATTATCAAGAGTTTTCTTGGCAGTACATTCAGCAAATCATTGATGCTCTAAAAGACGATGCTCCAGTGATTGCTTTTGGTAAAGGCTGTTGGTTTGCTTTAGATGTAATGGCAAAATCTGGGGCTTCTGCCTTAGGAGTAGATTGGACTTGCTCAGCACGTAATGCCCGTTATTTAACTGGTGGAAATATTACATTACAAGGTAATTTTGATCCTACACGATTATTTTCTCCTCCTTCCGAAATCAAAAAAATGGTCACTCAAATGATTAACGATTTTGGAAAAGATAAATACATTGTAAATTTAGGGCATGGTATTTTACCTAATATCCCGTTAGATAATGCTAAAGCGTTTATTGATGCTGTAAAAGAATATAAGTCTTAAATTGTTAAGACCTATTACGTAACACATTATCGTTTTATGCGTCTTGTTTAGTAGACAAGTTCTATTAATCAAAAACTAAAAGAGATGATTCAAAATATAATTAGAGGACTTCAAGTTTATACTGGTGCTTATGGTTTAATTTCAAAACTGAAATTATGGAAGTACTTTGTTATTCCTATGATAATTAGTTTTGTGGTATCCATACTTATTCTTATTGCGGCTTATAGTCTATCCGATAATCTTGGTGAATGGATAGCTAGTGTTTGGGTATGGGAATTTGGAAAAGAAACGTTTACCTTCATTTCAACAATAATAGCGGCAATAATTATTTTCTTTATTGGAGCTTTTCTATTCAAGCATATAATAATGGCGCTGTCTTCACCATTTATGAGTCCTGTTTCAGAAAAAATAGAGAGTTTTTATACAGGGCAACCTGCTAAAAATTATATAAAAACTTCGTTTACAAAACAACTGCTTAGAGGCATTAGAATAAGTTTAAGAAACTTGTCTCAAGAACTATTATTTACCATCCCTATTTTACTTCTAAAATTTATACCTGTTGTAAATATATTTTCTACAGCTTTGTTATTTATAATGCAAGCCTACTATGCTGGTTTTGGAAATATGGATTACACGTTAGAACGCCATTTTACATATAAAGAAAGTGTTGCTTTTATTCGTAAAAATAGAGGGTTAGCCATAGGTAATGGTATCGGGTTTTTACTACTACTGTTTATCCCTGTAATTGGTGTTATTTTGGTTTTACCTTTAAGTGTTACCTCAGCATCTGTAATTGCTGTTGATTTACTGTATGAGCCTGATGATGATTATATTGGTTTTGAACCTTTTGAAAAACTAAAGGCTTAATTTATGATTGCACAATTTGAAGGTTTTGAGATTAATTCAATCCATCAAGGAGATGCATGGAAAATTTGCAATTTCGCTGTATCAAATGCAGATCGTTTAAACCCTTATTTTCCAATAACGTTAGAGCAAAATCTAAATCCAACATTATCTAAATTATTTGTAGATAAAAAAGTAAAAGCATTTATAAATAAAGAAGAATTCTTATTCACACTTAAACATTCTGAAACTAGAGAGCTTGTTGGTTTAATCTATATTAAAGAACTAGATTGGGATAAAAAACAAGGTGAATTTGCCTATTGTATTGGATATCCATTTGAAGGAAAAGGACTAATCTCTAAATCTATAGGTCATTTATCTACTTATGCTTTTACTACTTTAGGTATAGAAACGCTTCAAATTATAACACATAAAGATAATTTAGGAAGTGTTCAAGTAGCGAAAAAGAATACTTTTGAGTGGCAAAAAACACTACTAAAAGAATACACACCTCCGGGCAAAGATCCATTAGATATGGAATTATACGAATTATATAAAAAGCAATAATCCTGCAAGGTTTTTAAAACCTTGTAGGTATTTAATCATTAACCATAAATGAAACTCGAACGCTTAGAAAAAGATCATTTCTACCATATTTATAACAGAGGAATTAATGGAAATCCCATTTTTCTTACTGACGAAAATAAAAGGTATTTTCTAGAGCTTGCAGGGAAGTATTTAAATGGTAACGTTTCTATTATTTCGTTTTGCCTCTTAAACAATCATTATCATTTTTTAGTAAAAATAATAGATAGCCCAGATATTGTAACTCAAGCATTTTCAAATCTTTTTAATGCTTATGTTAAGGCTTTTAATAAACAAAATAATAGAACAGGAAGTTTATTTGAAAAACATTTTAAACGAAAAAAAATCGATTCAGAAAGTTATTTAAAAACACTGTTTTGTTACATACACCGTAACCCTTCTAAGAATTGGGAAGGCTTTCGTTATTCATCATATCATTATTATGTAAATTCTAATTCTACAAATTATTTTGAATTGAATAAAACTTATGTTTTAAGTTTGTTTGATGATTTAGAAAATCTGAAAATTTCTCATTATAATTTTAAGAATGGAGACCTACAAGGTTTTGAAAACCTCGCAGATCAAATGCAGAATAAAAAAGATAATTTGGAAGATTATAATGATTCTGATTTAAATACTACTTCAATGAAAGATAAATTCTTTAAATACATACAAGACCTTCAAAACACGATTACATCTAAATTAGAAAGCATTGATGGTAAAGCAACGTTTCAAGAAGACATTTGGAAACGTCCTGAAGGCGGTGGAGGTCGAACACGTGTTATAGAAAACGGTAAAGTATTTGAAAAAGGAGGTGTAAATATTTCTGGCGTACACGGAAAACTACCAGAGAGTATGCAAAACTATTTTGGTGTTAAAGACGCTGATTTTTTTGCTTGTGGCTTAAGCTTGGTCTTACACCCTAAAAATCCTATGGTGCCAACTGTACATGCCAATTGGCGTTATTTTGAAATGTATAATTCGCAAGGTGAAATCGTTGATAGCTGGTTTGGTGGCGGTCAAGATTTAACGCCTTATTATTTATTTGAAGACGATGCCAAACACTTTCATAAAGTATGTAAAATTGCTTGCGATAAACACAGTGCTGAGTTTTATTCAACATATAAAACAAAGTGTGATACTTATTTTTATAATGCACACCGAAATGAAGCTCGTGGTATAGGTGGCTTGTTTTTTGATTATTGTAAAAAAACAGAGGCCATGAGTATGGAAAACTGGTACGACTTTGTAACCGAAGTTGGCAATAGTTTTTTAGAAAGCTATGTGCCTATTGTAGAAAAACGAAAAGCACTATCTTATACAGAAGCACAACGCAATTGGCAAGAAATTCGTCGTGGACGTTATGTAGAATTTAATTTAGTACATGATAAAGGCACTTTGTTTGGTCTAAAAACCAATGGTAGAATAGAAAGTATACTCATGAGTTTACCTCCGCATGTACAATGGGTTTACAACCATCATCCAGAAGAAGGCAGTGAAGAAGAAAAATTAATTAAAATATTGCAAAATCCTATTGATTGGGTATAAATAAAGTTAAATGTCAGGTTGAGCGCAGTCGAAACCTCTTTGAATTACTAAAAATATAAATTTATGTTCCCACTAAAAAGAAATAGACGCCTAAGAACTAATGAAACTATTAGAGGTTTAGTTCGTGAAAATCATATTACTGCAAATGATTTTTTAGTACCGCTTTTTATTGTAGAAGGTAAAGGTATTAAAGAAGAAATTGCATCTATGCCTAACTACTATCGGTACAGTTTAGATCAATTAGAAACTGAGTTGCATGAGCTTTGGTCTCTTGGTTTAAAATCGGTTTTACTGTTTGTAAAAGTCCCTGATAATTTAAAAGATAATGAAGGTAAAGAAGCTATAAATCCTAACGGATTGATGCAGCGCTCTATTAAATACATTAAAAGTCTATACCCTGAAATGCTGGTTATGACAGATGTGGCTTTAGATCCATATTCTGCTTATGGGCATGATGGTATTATTGATAAAGGAAAAATTGTAAATGATAATACTGCAGATTTTCTAGCACAGATGAGTTTATCTCATGCTGAAGCAGGTGCTGATTTTGTAGCGCCAAGCGATATGATGGATGGTCGTATTCTTTTGATTCGTGAAACTTTAGAGGATAACGGATTTACAGATGTTGGTATTATGAGTTACTCTGCTAAATATGCCTCTGCGTTTTATGGTCCTTTCCGTGATGCTCTAGATTCTGCTCCGGTTGATATGGCAGATATTCCAAAAGACAAAAAAACCTATCAAATGGATTCTGCTAATCGTATAGAAGCGCTTAGAGAAACTGAAATGGATATTGATGAAGGTGCAGATATTGTGATGGTAAAACCAGGCATGCCTTATTTAGATATAGTCCGTGATGTTAAAAATGAATTTGATGTTCCTGTTGCTGTATATCAAGTCTCTGGAGAATATGCCATGTTAAAAGCAGCTGCAGAAAAAGGATGGCTTAACCACGATGAAGTTATGTTAGAAAGTATTATTGCGTTTAAACGTGCTGGTGCAGATATTATAGCTTCCTATTTTGCAAAGGATATACTTAAAATTATAAATATATAACAGAAGTTTCAACACATTTATAAAATTTGTCACCTTGAGCGTAGTCGAAAGGTTGCTAAAGATGTTATGAAGCTGATATCTTAAAAACAACTATTTAAGCTACTTTCTTAATTAAATCGAAACAAGGGCATTTTTTGCAGCGTTTGCATTCTGCCTTTTTATATTTTTTACAACATTTAGACTTAACATCTCCAAGTCCGTCTACCCCAATAGTTTTAATATTAGCTATACGTGCTTTTTTAAGTTTTTTCGCTTTCTTTTTTTTGCCCACGACAATGTTTTCTAAATCGTATGCAAAAATAGTTGTTTATATTTAATCTAAATAAAATTTAACATTTTTAAACTTGAGGATCTAGTCCTGCAGCAGAATTAACAGTTAACTGTTGTATATCTCTATCAAAAAGATAAAGTCCACCTTTGTCATCACCAATCATGTTTACTTTATCTAGTATTGTTCTCGCTACTGCTTCTTCTTCAATTTGCTCTGACACATACCATTGTAAAAAGTTATGCGTAGCGTAATCTCTTTCTTGAAGTGACGTATGTACTAATTCGTTAATACTTTCTGATACAAAAATTTCATGCTTTAACAATAACTCAAACATCTCTTTAAAAGAAGTAAATGAAATACTTGGAGCACTTAATTCTGAGATTAACGCGTGTCCTCCTCGTTCGTTTACAAACTTTATTAGTTTAAGCATGTGTTCGCGTTCTTCATCCGATTGGTCGTACATAAAATTAGAAATACCTTCTAATCCTTTTACTTCAGCCCAAACTGCCATAGCTAAATATACTTGAGAGGATTCTGCTTCGATACGTATTTGCTTATTTAACGCCTGTTCTATAGTTTTTGATAACATGTCTTTTTTATTTTTTCAAAAGTAAAGATACTATTTTGATGAAATTTAATTATTAAAATAACCTTAAGTTTATTACTGTCTCTTAAAACATGAGTTGTTTAGGTTTCTTCTTTTTCTATAAGTTAATGCAAGGTTAATATTCTTCTTTTTTAAAAAAATATAGGGTTTTCTTCTATTTTTGAAGCATGAATACTAAGATCAAAGCCTTAATTACGCTTTCCATTCTAGGGCTTGTTGCGCTATCTTATATACAAGGCTATTTAATAAATAACACATACAAACTCAAAAAAGACACGTTTATTGAAAACACTAAGCGTTCTATTTCTGGATTTAATGAAGATGATGTTTTTGATCCTTTTAATGATCTACTATTTGAACATCTAATTAAAAAAATATCAGATTATAAGCTAAACAACATCAGCAAATCTGATCTATTTAACGATTACCAAAATTTTAAAGATTCAATTAATTCTAATTATATCTCAGCTTATAAGGCTGTTTTTAGAGATAGAAACATAGGCTATGATTTAAAATTTCATCGTCGTTTAAAATCAATTGTCATTTTTAATGATAATTCTAATGATACCATCTACTCTGAATCAGAACCTTTAAACATGATCCATATTATTGGTGAAGATTTTAATCCAAAAAAAGGCTATGTTACCAATAGATCTAAAACGCAAACCGATTACAATTCAGATTATATAGATACTAATGGTGTATGGCAGAGTTTAAATATAAATTTTGAAGTCGCCCGAGAAGATTATATTGTTGCAAACGATTGGAATAGTATTGTCTTAAGTCAAATGACAGGGCTTTTAGTATTATCTATACTCATCTTTATTTTGGTAATTAGTTTGCTTTATTATTCTATTAAAAATTTAATTACGCAAAAGAAAATTGCAGATATCAAAACTGACTTTGTTAATAACATTACACACGAATTTAAAACTCCTTTAGCCACATTAACTCTAGCAACTAAAATGTTAGAGAAAGATCAAGTAAAAGCAAAGCCTGACGTAATTGACACTACTATAAAAACCATTAACAGGCAAAGTAGTCGTTTACAAAAACTCTTAGACCAAGTTTTAGATAATAGTTTAGGTGCTGAACAACTTATACTTAATAAAACATCGCTAAACGCAAACGCATATGTCACTAATGTCTTAAATGATTTTATGCTATCTACAAAAGATCATACCGTTGAATTAACCAAAGATTTAGATACCAATATTACAATATCAGTCGACACGTTTTATTTTACAACGGCACTAATTAACATATTAGAAAATGCTATTAAATATGCTACTGATACTCCTAAAATTCATTGTAATTTATCTGCATCAGCAACACATTTTACAGTTGCAATAACGGATAATGGCATTGGCATTTCTGAACATCATAAAAAGCAAATCTTGGACAAGTTTTTTAGAATTGATCAAACTCAAATTCATAACGTTAAAGGCCTCGGCTTAGGACTATATTATACCAATGAAATTGTAAAAGCACATGACGGCAATATTAGTATTCAAAGTCAATTAGGCAAAGGTAGTACGTTTAATATCTCAATTCCATTAAAGTCGTAGATGAATACTAAAAAACATATTTTATTAGCAGAAGACGATCAAGATTTTGGAAATCTTTTAAAGCAATTTTTAGAGATTTCAGGGTTTAAAGTCACTTGGGTTAAACATGGCGAAGCTGCTTTAAACGCTTTTAAAACTAATACTTTTAATATCTGTGTTTTAGATGTAATGATGCCAAAACTAGATGGTTTTACTCTGGCTGAACATATTATAGAAGAACATCCTGAAGTTCCTTTTATTTTTTTAACGGCTCGTAAATTAAAAGAAGATAAAGTTAAAGGGCTGAAACTAGGAGCTGACGATTACATTGTTAAGCCTTTTGAAGCTGACGAATTAGTACTTCGATTGCATAATATTCTAAAGCGTAGTTCAAAAACACAAGTACAAAATATCTCTAAAGAACATAGTATTCAAATCAATGAATATACATTTAATTTAAAACGTTTAGAATTAGTGCATAAAGATTATAAGCAGCAACTTACAGAGAAAGAAGCTGCTTTAATTTTGTTTTTATTTCAACATAAAAACCAATTACTAAAACGCGAAGAAATTTTAAATGCAGTTTGGAAACAAGATGATTTTTTCTCTGGTCGTAGTATGGATGTTTTTATTAGTAGAATCCGTAAATACTTTAAAGAAGATGCTTCCATTTCTATTGAAAGCATTCGAGGAATCGGCTTAGAATTTAAAGTCCGTTAACAACACTATTAACTTAGGTTAATCATAAGTTAACAATGGTTTTTAACTGTTTTTTCAATAAAAGAAAATATACGTTTAATATTCTTTAATTCTAATTATTATGAAACAACGCTCTATCCATATTTTCTTTTTATTTATCAATACATTGGTAATTGCACAAATAACACCTGAAGAAAAAGGGTTTGTAGCTCATCAAATTATCGAAGCAAATGATACTATTAATTTTTATATCAAATACCCTAAAAATTCTATTCCTTCAGACTTATTTATACATATTGAAGGCTCATATGCTGGTCCTCTTTGGATAGAAACTGATCCTTGTTGTGTCTCATTAGATCCATTTAATCACGATTTGATTCCTGAAAATTATGCATATTTAATTTTCTCGAAACAAGGGTTTAAGTTTAGCGGAAAACCTAACGAGATACCAAAAAACTATTGGAAAAAGCAAACTCTAGATTTTAGAGTCAATCGTGTTGATGCTATAATTAAATATGTCAAAACACATATTTTTAATCCTAAAAATTTGGTTGTAATAGGAACTTCACAAGGAAGTGATGTTGTTGCCAAACTAGGTACAATAAATAATGATATCACTCATATAGGATTTTGGGGCAGCGGTGGACATAATCAGCTTGCTGATTTTATTATTAAATCTAGAAAAAATGTTTATAGAGGTAAAATCACCGAAGAACAATCAAAAATAATAATTGATTCCCTTTTAAATTTATTTCATGAATTTTATAAGAATCCTTCTCCAGACAAATTTTGGGATGATAATAGCTATTTAAGTTATGTTAGTTTTTCTAAACCACCTCTAGAAAGTCTTCTTAAAATCGATATTCCAATCTTTGTCGCTATAGGAACAAAAGACGAAAATGTCCCTATTGAAAGCTCATATGCTATTCCATTAGAATTTTGGAGAAAAGGCAAAGATAATCTCACATTTAAACATTACCCTCACTATGACCACAATTTCATTAGTATAAATGATGATGGTTCTGAAACTGATCATATTGATGAAGTCACAGCTGAATTTTTTGAATGGGTTAAAAAACATTAAATAAATTAACGGTTAATGCTAGGTTAACAATCCATGCTTCTTCTGTTTTTATGAAATCATCCTATATTTTTGTATCAGCATAAATCATTAAAAATCGAACAGTTATGAAAACTTTATTTCAAATTCTATGTATTACCTTTTTTTCGCTAAGTGTTAGCGCTCAATCTACAACACCACCAGATCCACCTGCACCACCGTCAAGCAGCTCAAATGGCTCTAGCTCTGTTTCCACAAGTAAATCTGATAACAGCTTACGTTTTAAAGCAAAATGGTCTAATAAATCACGTTATGATATATTAAAAAACTATTTATTAGATCAACTAGGCGAAGACGGATTAACTGTAAGTGGCAATACATACAAATGGTCTAAAGAATCTAATGCCTTTAATTGTAAATTAACTAGTAAAACTATGAATCTTTTTCTAGATTATAATGAAGCTAGTAGATCATTAAAGCAACAGGTTGATGATATGATGGACAATCTAAAATATGCGGCAGGCAATGGTAAACCTGAAGATAAAGTTAAACGTGCTCAAAAAGAAATTGAAAAACATGAACTTAAATACAGGAAAGCAGTAATTGAAATTGAACGCGCAAAAAAAGAGCTCGAAAGAGCAAAACGTGAACTAGAACGAAAAGAATTACTTAAAGAAAGAAAAGAGAAGTTTAAAAAGGAGTACAAAGAGCAGAAAGATAAGAAAGAGGGAAAATCTAATAATTTTGAACAACGAAGAGAAGCACTCGAAAAAAGAAATATCGAAAGAAAAATGGCTTTTAAAGAGCGGAAAGAAGCATTAGAACAGAGAAGAGAGGAAATCATTAAAGAGCGAAAGGTTAGAAAAAAAGAAATTCTTGAAAAACGAAAAGAATTGCTTAAAGAAAGAAAAGAGGAGATTGAAAAAGAAAAGGAAAAATCTATTTAAGTCTCTTAATAAAATTATTATCCCAAAGCTCTAATAAATTAAATTTATTAGAGCTTTTTTGTTTAAGGTATTCGTAATTATTTCTATCGCACTTGTTTTTTAACTATTTTAGCATAAACCAATATATTTAATGGCTTTATTAATTTTTTACGCTGTCATTTCCATTTTCTTTTCATTTTTATGTTCTATACTAGAGGCTGTGCTATTGAGTATTACACCTACATTTTTAAATCTAAAAAAGAATGAAGGTAAAACTTATGCTAAAGATTTAGAAGCTCTTAAAAAAGATGTAGACCGACCATTAATTGCAATACTTACTTTAAATACTATTGCCCATACTGTTGGTGCAATATTAGTTGGTGTACAAGCTAAAGTGGCTTATGTTGATTTATATGGCTCAGAAACACGTTCTGTTTTAGGGTTCGAATTTACAGAAGAAGCTATGGTGGCTGTTGTTTCTACTATAATGACTATTTTAATATTAGTTGCTTCTGAGATTATACCAAAAACAATCGGTGCTACATACTGGAAACAATTAGCAAATTTTACAACAAAAGCATTACATGTTTTAATTTTTCCACTAAAATGGACAGGTATTCTGTGGGTTTTACAACTCACAACAAAGTTAATTGGTGGTAAAGGTCATGGTAGTGTTTTAAGCCGTGAAGGTTTTGTTGCAATGACCGAAATTGCACATGAAGAAGGTGTATTTGAAGAAAACGAAAGCAAGGTTATTAAAAACTTACTTAACTTTAAAGATGTACAAGCTAAAGATGTAATGACGCCTCGAACAGTTATGAAAACTGAGAATGAAAGCATGACTATTGAAACATTTTTTAAGGCTAACTCTAATATTCGGTTTTCTCGCATTCCAGTATACACTGAAGACGCTGATAATATAACAGGTCTTGTTTTAAAAGACGATGTCTTTAAGGAAATGGCTCTTGGTAATGGCAATAAATTACTATCTGATGTAAAGCGGGATATTATTATTATAAGCCGAAGCCTACCAATACCTAAACTTTTTGAACAACTTGTTGCTAGTAGAAATCATATGGCATTGGTCGTTGACGAATACGGATCTGTCAGCGGATTAGTAACTATGGAAGATGTTATTGAAACTCTACTTGGATTAGAAATTATGGACGAAAGCGATAATGTTTCGGATCTGCAAATGCTTGCCAGAAAGAGTTGGGAAACTAGAGCCAAACGCTTAGGCTTAATTGATAATGAGAATCCTGAAAACTAATGGAAACCTGTTATATTGAAACTCCTCTTGGACATGCTGAAATTGTCGGTGATAAAGATGGAATTATATCTGTTTCAATATTAAATACTAACCAAGAGCTAAGCGAAACTATACCTGAATCACTTCTAGATTGTGTAACACAACTCAAAGCATATTTTAATGAAGAACGGAAAAGTTTTGATTTAAAACTAAATCCTAAAGGTACTGTTTTTCAGCAACGGGTATGGAAAGCTTTAGAGACTATTCCATATGGTAAAACCATATCTTATCTGCAATTATCTAAGCAACTTGGCGATCCAAAGGCAATCCGTGCTGTCGCCAGTGCTAATGGTAAAAATCCATTTTGGATTGTTGTGCCTTGTCATCGTGTTATTGGTAGTGATGGTAGTTTAACAGGATATGCTGGTGGTTTACATAGAAAACAATGGTTGCTTAACCATGAAAGTGAGTATAAACAACAATCTCTTTTTTAATTTGTTATATTTATTAGTATAAAACTCCATTTATGAAATTTCTAAAAAAGCTTTTAAAATGGATTATTGGCATTCTAGGTGTTATTATAATCTCAGCGTACATATTTGATTACGAATATATTCTTAAAGGTGTAAGAGTCGTTTATTTTACTGGCCATGTTTCTGCATTTATTGACGATTATCCTTATTTTGAAAATGACACTATAAAAAAAGGGACTCAAACCGATGCCTGGCCTTTTCATGAAAACTACAATACGGTTAATGCTACTCAAAAACTAAAAGACACCAATGAAGAACTAGGTTCCGTGGCTTATCTTATCATAAAAAATGATAGCCTATTTTATGAATGGTATGCAGATAATTATAGTAAAGATTCTAAAACAAATTCGTTTTCAATGGCTAAAAGCATAACGACGTCGCTTTTAGGCAAAGCTATTATGGAAGGTCATATTAAAAGTTTGGATCAACCTATCAGTGATTTTTACCCACAGTATTTAAAATCAAAAACTACGGTTGGTGATTTGTCTTCCATGGCATCTGGTTTAGATTGGGTAGAGCATTATACAAGTCCGTTTTCTATTACTGCAAGAGCAAATTATGATGATGACTTAGCAGAAACTATTTTAAACCAAAAAGTTGTAAAAACCCCAGGAAAATCCTTTGAATATCTAAGCGGAAGTACCCAATTATTAGGAATGATTATTGAAAAAGCAACTGGCAAAACATTAGCTAATTATCTGTCTGAAAGTTTTTGGCAACCTTTAGGCTGTGAAAGTGATGCCTTATGGCAATTAGATGATGACGAAAACCGATTAGCTAAAGCATTTTGTTGCATCTCTAGTAATGCTAGAGATTTTGGACGTTTCGGCAAATTATACAAAGATGGTGGTCAATGGAATGGGCAGCAAATTTTAGATTCTACTTTTGTAGCTAAAGCGATACAACCACGTTTTAAAGGTGAGCCTTATGGTTATGGATTTTGGATTAGTGATTACAAGGACAAACACATATTTGCAATGCGAGGTATATTAGGGCAATACGTCATTACTATCCCAGAAGACAATCTTATTATTGTTCGTTTGGGTCATCATATAGGTAGAGGTTTTGTTAATTCATTTTCTACAGATTTTTATACTTATATTGATGAAGCATATGCGATGTTGAATAATAACTAATTTCATGTGAAATGATTTCTAAATTAAATCTTGAGAACATATTATTTCTAGATATAGAAACAGTTCCAGAAACCGAGAATTTCTCCGATTTAGATAATACAAAACAAGACCTTTGGGAAGCAAAATCTAGATACCAACGAAAAAAAGACTTTACACCAGATGAATTCTATGATCGTGCTGGTATTTGGGCAGAGTTTGGAAAAATTATATGTATTTCTGTTGGGTATTTTAATATTGAAGGCGATATACGAACATTTAGAGTGACTTCGTTTTATGGTGATGAAATTAAAATTCTAAAAGATTTTAAAAACTTATTACTTTTTCATTTTAGTCAAACAAAACATTTACTCTGTGCGCATAATGGAAAAGAATTCGACTTTCCATACATTGCAAGACGCATGATTATTCATAATATAGAGTTACCCTATAAATTAAATCTTTTCGGCAAAAAACCTTGGGAAGTACCTCATCTAGATACTTTAGAATTATGGAAATTTGGAGATTATAAAACTTATACTTCTCTAAAATTACTCACTAATGTTTTAGGTATTCCTTCCCCAAAAGATGATATTGATGGTAGTGAGGTTTACAATGTTTATTATAAAGACAATAACATTGATCGTATTATCACCTATTGTGAAAAAGATACTATTGCTGTCGCTCAAATTTTCTTAAGGTTACGAGGAGATGATTTACTCAATGATGATGAGATTAAACATATATAGAAAAAAGGCCTAGAGATAAATTTACCTCTAAGCCCTTTTATGGTCGCTATTAACCAAAATTTACTCTTTAATAAATCGTCTTATAATTGTTTGTTCTTCTGTATAAAAGCGTATAAAATATACACCAACTTCTAATGCTTGTACTTTAATTTCATTCGTTCTTAATTTTCCTGTTGATATTTTTTGACCTAATGCATTATAAATATCATAATCTAAAAGTTCTAAAGTTGAATTTATTTTAATTGTATTTCCTTTTACTGGGTTTGGGTAAAGGCTCAATTCATTATTAGAGAATACTTCATCTCTAATCGCTATTTTCTCCTTTGTTTCTAAATTTCTAGCTCCCGCATTTGTATTAAGATTAAGATTGTCAAGTGCAAAATCTGCTTGCCAAATACCTCCTGTAATTCTATTGAATCTCAGTTGTACACTATTACCAATATAAGTGCTTAAATCGATACTTTGCGATAACCATTGATCTCCTTGATTGCCTGTTAAACTCCATAATGTAACCCAAGATTGTCCATCATCATTACTCGCTTCTAAAGCGACACTCCCAAAATCATTAGAGCCAAACATATGATAATCAAAATCAAATGTAGCAGAAGTGGTATTACTCAAATCAAAGCATGGTGAGTTTAATATGGCTTGCATGTTAGGAAATCCTGTGCCATTACCTGAAGCTTCAACATAAACATAGAAGCTACCATCATTTGCAAAACTTGGTCCCGTACCACTTGATGGTGTTCCATTAGCATCTATAGTCCAATTAATATCATCATTTGCTTCCTGACTCCAAGCACCTAATGTGTTTTCAAAACTTTCTGAATATGGGAATGTATCAATACCTCCAGAACAACTTTCAGGTAGAACAGGAGCTCCTTCTAATACGCTAACATTATCAAACGCGAAATCAGCTTGCCAAATACCTCCGGTTACTCTATTAAATCGTAATTGAACTCCACCTCCTACATAAGGTGTTAAATCTATAGCCTCTGTTAGCCATTGATTCCCTTGATTTCCTGTCCTATTCCATATACTTCTCCAAGTTTGCCCATCATCATCACTAATTTCTAAATCTATACTACCAAAATCATTTGAGCCAAACATATGATATTGAAAACTAAATGTGGCTTCATCTAAACTAGATAAATCAAAACATGGAGAGTTAAATATTGCTCGCATATTAGGGAAACCTGTTCCATTCTCTGAAGCTTCTACATACATATAAAAACTACCATCGATTGCCGCAGAAGGACCCGTTCCTTGAGACGGTGTAGTCCCTGAGTTTCTTGTCCAATCAATGTTGTCTACAGAAGATTGAGCCCAAGATCCAATTCCTCCTTCAAAACTTTCATTATATGGAAAAGTTGAAATTCCATTTGCACAACCATTAGCTACTTCATTAACATTAACTGTTCTGTCGACTGATGCACTGTTCCCTGCAGCATCACTAACACTATAAGTTACTATGTACACTCCTGCTATTGATGTATCTACTGAACCTGTGATAATTATATTCGGTGTTAAATCATCATCTATATTATCTGTTGCCGTTGCACCTAATTCTGTATAAGTATCTCCTACATTTAAATCAACTATTGATGATCCATTTAAAGTTATTACTGGT
>NZ_JAIQXX010000016.1 GCF_021887715.1 Winogradskyella immobilis | reverse complement strand
AACTATTTTTTTGCCTTCTAAACGGCTGAAAAAAATCTTTTGAACGTCGAAATAATAATCAAAAAAGAGTCAACCTATTTCAGTATAATACATAATAAACTGTTAATTATAATGTAACGATTATAAATTGTCCTTTTAAGGGTTTTAGTTCATCTACTAGCATTGGAATCAAGCTTTCACCAAACTCTAAATATAGTTCAGAAAAATTGAGGTTACGCTCTTGTAAACTTTGTCCTGGAAATAATTGTTCTTGCAGTTCTGTCATTCGGTTAACCTCATCGGCTAATTTCTTTTTCTGTGCTTTTAACAATCGTTTTTCTAAAGCTTTTAACCCTTTTACTTGTTTCTTTTCTTGCGCTTTTACAGCTCCTAAAAACGATTTATCAGTTTGGTTTGCTATAGTATAAAGTGCTTCAAACTGCTTCTCTAAATGTTTTAGTTGTGGTAAAAAGTTAATATCTATATTTGAAATTTTACGCACTTTTTTATTGATAAATGTATCGCGTTTTAAGAAAATATCTTTAGTAGAAATGTTTAAGCTTTGAAGCTTTGAAGCCTGTTTTTTCGTTTTTACTAAAACCGAATTACGTAGCAGTAGTATTGGAAACACTACGTTTTGGGCTTCAAAATTAGATTTTAATTGAAACCAATAAGCCAACTCTCCTCCACCGCCTATGTAGCATAAGTTAGGTAGAATTACTTCTTGATATAAAGGCCGCATAATCACATTAGGAGAGAAACGTTCTGGCACTTCTGCAAGATGTTGTAATAATTGTTCTTTATTCCAAGACACCTCAGTATTATTGACCTTAAATATATTGTCTTCAAAAACGATTCGTTCGCGTATACCCTCATGGATATAGAAAAAATTAATCGCTCTAGGGTTTACCTGAATTTTAAACCCTAAGTCTTCAATTGTTTTATTCGTTTCAGAAACGGTATCAAAGGCAGTTTGTTCAAATAATTCTTTTTGAATATGAGGTGTAAATAACCGTTTCAATTCTCTGTCATCCGCATCGATAATGACCAAGCCTTGATCAGCAAATAACTGATTCGCTAAATAACGTGTGGCATCTGCTAAATTGTTATGCTTTACATAAGCATTTTCAAACCATTGTTTTAAAGTATCTGCATGTTTTCCTGGTCCAAATTCTGAAATCACTACTTTTAAAACTTCATCTAAACCTTTAGTATTAAAATGACCTACAGCTCCTGTTAACTTACTATTCCATTGAACTTTTTTGCCTTTAAAATTGAAGTAATTGATCTCTTCAAAATCATGATCTTCAGAAGCCATCCAATAGATAGGTACAAAATTATAATTAGGATATTTTACCTTTAATTCTTTAGTAAGATTTATGGTAGAAATAATTTTGTACAAAAAATATAATGGTCCTGTAAACAAATTGAGTTGATGACCTGTAGTAATAGTAAAGGTGTTTTCCGCTTTTAAAAGTTCTATATGTTCTAAGGTCAATTCAGAAGCTATAATACCTGAATACTGTTGCGATAAAACTTCTGATAAAACTTTTCTTGCCTTTAAATCAACAGACTTTTGTTTCTCTTCAATCTGATATTTAAAATTATCAAGATTAGGAAAACGATGATATAAATCCTTTAATTCTGTTTTTTGGTCAAGGTAATCACAAATAAACTTAGAGAAATAGTTAGTTTCTCTAAATGAAATACATTCGGTCGGCATACTATACTTTAATTACGGCATAAATATAAGGCAACTCTAAATTTTAACTGCTAATTTTTAGTTAATTCAATATATACAGCCAATTATTTCAATCGCACTCTTTATTTTTATTAGCTTTGGAGCTAAACTTTTTTTTAAATGCAAAAACTATTTTCTTTTCTGTTTGCTACTATGTTAGTATTAACTTATACAAATGCGCAGAATATTAAATCTCCAAGTCAGTTTTTAGGTTATGATATAGGCACACAATTTAGTCGTCATCATCAAGTTGTAGATTATTTTAAAGCTGTAGAAAAACAAATTCCTAATCAAGTAAAACTCGAGCAATATGGTGAAACCAATGAGCGTCGCCCTTTATATGTAGCTTATGTTTCTAGTGCAGAGAACTTAAAAAACCTTGATGCTATTAGAGAGAATCACCTAAAAAATGCAGATGTTATTAGCGGTACTCCAAGTAACACAAATGTTGCTGTGGTTTGGCTAAGTTATAATGTCCATGGTAATGAAGCATCTAGTACAGAAGCCTCTATGTTAACCTTATACAAACTGTTAACCGAAAAACAAGATTGGTTAAAAAATACTGTAGTTATTATCGATCCATGCATTAACCCAGATGGTCGTGATCGTTATGTCAATTGGTTTAATGAAACCGCAAGCTCTCCATACGATATTAATCAACAAGCTAGCGAACATAGCGAGCCTTGGCCTGGTGGACGACCTAACCATTACTTGTTTGATTTAAATAGAGATTGGGCTTGGGCAACACAAGTTGAAAGTGCATCGCGATTAAACATTTATAATAAATGGTTACCTCATATCCATGTTGATTTTCATGAACAAGGTATAAACGAACCGTATTATTTTGCTCCTGCTGCAGAACCATTCCATGAAATTATTTCAGATTTTCAACGTGATTTTCAAACTGAAATCGGAAAAAATCATGCTAAATATTTTGATAAAGAAGGTTGGTTATTTTTCACTAGAGAACGTTTCGATTTATTTTACCCAAGTTATGGTGATACATACCCAACATATATGGGAGCTATTGGTATGACTTATGAACAAGGTGGTCATGGCCGTGCAGGTTTAGGTATTTTAAACGATGAAGGTCATGTACTTACTTTAGTAGAGCGCTTAACGCACCATACTACAGCCGGGCTTTCAACTGTTGAAATTGCATCGAATAATGCTTCTCGTCTAAATAGTGAGTTTTCTAAATTCTTTGATAACTCTAATTTAAAGTACAAGAGTTACGTACTCAAAGGCAATGAAAATAAAATTAACAGCTTAAAAGCTCTATTAGATAAGCACGAAATCCGTTATGGTAATGCAACTGCTAGTAAAGTGTCTGGTTATAATTATGCGACTGGCAAGCAAGGAAGTATGTCTATAAATAGTGATGCTTTAGTTGTAGACTCTGATCAACCTAAAGGAAAAATGGTTAAGGTTTTGTTTGAACCTAATGCTAAGCTTACAGATTCTTTAACTTATGATATTACGGCTTGGAGTATGCCTTATGCACATGGTTTAGATGCTATTGCAAGTACTACAAAAGTGGCTAGTGCTAAAGTAGCTAAGCGTGTTCCTTTTCAAACGCTCACTGATGCCTATGGTTATGTAAGTCATTGGAATTCTCTTGAAGATGCTAAATTTTTGGCAGCATTACTAAAAGCTAACTTTAAAGTACGCTTTACCGAAAAACCATTTAAATCTAATGGGCAAAATTTTAATAGAGGCTCGTTAATTATTACTAAAGGAGATAATACACATATTAAAAATTTAGTGAGTACGTTAAATACCATTATTGCTGAACACAACCATCAACTTTCTGTTATTAATACTGGGTTTTCTCAACTGACTCCAGATATTGGATCTCCAGATATAAAATTAGTAAATAAGCAAAAAATTGCAATGCTTTCTGGGCAAGGTACATCATCACTGAGTTACGGAGCATTATGGCATTTCTTTGAGCAACAGTTACATTATCCTGTAACCTCAATAAACACTAATAATCTTAGCAGAGCTAATTTAGATGCGTTTAATGTATTAATTATTCCTAGTGGATTTTACAATAGTGTAATTACTAAAACCGTGAGAACAAAATTATCTAATTGGGTTAGTGCTGGAGGAAAAATTATAGCTATAGATGGAGCTTTAAGAACTTTTGCTGGGCAAGAAGGCTTTAATCTTAAATACAAAACCAATGATAAGGATGATGAAAAAAAGGCCGATAATTTAATCCCTTATGCAGATAGAGAACGCCAAAACGCGAATCGATTAATTACAGGTGCTATATTTAAAACTGAAGTTGACAATACACATCCAATGGCTTTTGGTTACGATAACAATTATTTTACTTTAAAATTAGGCAGTTCTGCATATAGTCTTTTAGAACGTGGCTATAATGTATCGCATATAGCCGATACAAAAGTATTTTCAGGTTTTGCTGGCCAAGATGCTTTAAGTAATTTAGATAAAACACTAATATTTGGTGAAGAACGCAAAGGCAGCGGTAGCATTATTTATATGGTAGACAACCCATTGTTTAGAAGTTTTTGGGAAAATGGAAAACTCTTTTTAGTCAACTCCATATTCTTTGTCAATAGCAACGCCTTCGAATTATAAATTAACATCAATCAAAATTAAATACGTTATGAAAGCCCATAATGGGCATTTGACAAATAATGGTTAATACCTACTAAGATAATTAGATAACTGAACCACTGGTTCTTGAAAAATTTTAAATAAATGAAAAGATTTAGATTAACAGGCTTTATAGCTATAGTTTTATGCACTGTTTTAGCTTGTAAAAATGACTCCTCATCAAATTCTGAAACTGAATTTAAAGTCAATTACGAAAAATTTACTTTAGATAATGGTTTAGAAGTTTTACTTCATATAGACCGTTCAGACCCTGTAGTTGCTGTATCATTAACTGCGCATGTCGGTTCTGCAAGAGAAATTGTAGGTCGTACAGGTTTTGCGCATTTATTTGAGCACTTATTATTTTTAGAATCTGAAAACCTAGGTAAAGGCGGATTAGATAAAATGACGGCACGTATCGGTGGTTCTGGTGCAAACGGCTCTACAAGTAGAGATCGCACCAACTACTTACAAACGGTGCCAAAAGATGCTTTAGAAAAAATGATTTGGGCTGAAGCCGATAAATTAGGGTATTTTATAAATACGGTTACGGAGCCTGTTTTAGCTAAAGAAAAACAAGTGGTTAAAAACGAAAAACGTCAACGTGTAGATAATAGCCCTTATGGACATACTCAATATGTTATTGACCAAAATTTGTATCCGAAAGGACATCCATACAGTTGGCAAGTCATTGGGTCTTTAGAAGATTTACAAAATGCTACATTACAAGATGTCAAAGACTTTTTTAATCGATGGTATGTGCCAAACAATGTAATATTAACTATAGCTGGAGATTTTGATGTTGAGCAAACTAAAGCATGGGTTAAAAAATATTTTGATGAAATTCCTCGTGGTGAAGATATTCCTAAACTAGCAAAGCAACCTGCTATTTTAGATGCTTCAAAACATTTGTATTACGAAGATAATTTTGCACGCGCACCTCGCCTAACTATGGTTTGGCCAGGTGTACCACAATACCATGAAGATTCATATGCGCTTAATGTATTATCGCAATATTTAACCAATGGAAAAAAAGCGCCACTTTATAAAGTTTTAGTAGAAGATGAACAACTAACGAGTAATGTGGGTATGGGAGGTTACAATTCTGAAATCTCTGGTCAAATACAACTAAGTGTTACGGCATTCAATCAAGTAGATTTAAATGATCTCGCCAAAGCTTTTGATAAAGGGTTTAAAACTTTTGAAGAAAATGGTATTTCTGAAACAGATCTTAACCGTATTAAAGCAGGACAAGAAACTAATTTTTACGGTCGTTTATCTAGTGTTTTAGGTAAAGGGTCTCAGTTAACACAATACGAAATGTTTGCAGGAGACGCTGGTTATATTAGTGATGAAGTTAATAACATCTTAGCAGTAACGCCAGAAGATGTAATGCGTGTATATAACACATATATAAAAGGCAAAAACTATATCGCAACAAGTTTTGTTCCTCGTGGTCAGAAAAATTTAACATTAGTAAATTCTGAATTGGCAGAAATTGTAGAAGAACAAATTGTTGATGGAGCTGAAGAAAATTTTGATTCTTCTATTGCTGCAACATACGAGAAAACTCCTTCTAGTTTTGATCGTAGTATTGAGCCTCCATATGGAGAAAGCCCTGATGTAAAAGTACCTGAAGTTTGGAAAGAAAATCTAGATTCTGGTATTAAAGTCTTAGGCATAGAAAATAGTGAAGTACCTCTTGTACAATTTCAAATGCAAATTAAAGGCGGTATGTTATTAGAAAATAAAGATAAAATTGGTGTTTCTAATTTATTAGCGAGTTTAATGACACGTGGTACTGCCAATAAAACTCCAGAACAATTAGAAAATGAAATTGAAAGTTTAGGTGCACGTATTAATGCATTTGCAAGTAATGATGCTATTTTTATATCAGGAAACAGTTTATCTAAAAACTTTGATGCTACAATGGCTTTGGTTTCCGAAATTTTATTAGAACCACGTTGGGATGCTAAAGAATTTGAATTATTAAAGCAAAGTACTAAAAGTAGAATTCAACGTATAGCTGCTAATCCAAATGCTATAGCAGCTAATGAATATAATAAAATACTATATGGTGAAAATCATATTTTGGCTAATAACAATATTGGCACCGAAAGTTCTCTAGAAAGCATTACTATAGATGATTTAAAGGCTTATTACAATACTAATATTTCGCCAAACTTAGCTTCTATGCATATAGTAGGAGACATATCGCAATCTAATGCTATTGCAAATTTAGAATCCATTAATGCAAACTGGGAAGTTAAAGATATCACACTACCTAATCTTCCAGAAGTAAAACAACCAGCAAAATCTACAGTATATTTTTATGATGTACCAAATGCAAAGCAATCGGTATTACGTTTTGGTTATCCAGCGCCAAAAGCTACTGACAAAGATTATTATGCAGCAACAGTTATGAATTATCGTTTAGGTGGTGGAGGTTTTGCCTCTCAACTGACACAACAATTACGTGAAGGCAAAGGCTATACTTACGGTATTAGGTCTGGGTTTACTGGCAATGATAAAACGGGTAGTTTTGCTATTTCTAGTGGTGTACGCTCTAATGTCACTTATGAGTCTACAGCTTTAGTTAAAGAAATTTTAGAAAACTATGGAAAAGACTATGATTCAACAGATTTAGCGGTGACTAAAGGCTTTACCATTAAAAGTAATGCTAGAGCGTTTGAAACTTTAGGAGCTAAACTCAATATGCTTTCTAATATTAGTAATAATGGTTTGGCTGATGATTATGCAAAATCGAGAGAAGCTATCGTTAAAGCATTAACTATTGAAGATATGAAGGCCTTAGCAGAAAAATATATTACGCCAGATCAAATGATTTATTTAGTGGTTGGAGATGCTGCGACACAACTCGATAAATTAGAAAAACTTGGTTTTGGCAAGCCTGTATTATTAAACCCTGAATATGAAGGTTTAGATCAATAAAACCATCTAAAAAACGCTATAATATGCGTTTATTCTTTATTTTTAAAGACTGAACGCATTTTTTGTATAGTTATAATAGAAATATACACAATGCGTATATACAATAGTTAGGCAACATATGAAAAAAACAATCGGAATATTAATAATAATTTGTCTTTCATTGTGTAGTTGTTCTAAATCAACGAATACATTGAATGGAAATAATGATGTTTCTGATTACGGATTAAATGGACAAATAAAATCCATAGAAACAAATCTTTACAATTTCGATGTAGTAAATGATTCCATAATTATTGGTCAAGGAATGAATCATTTTGATTTTGATAGGTATTCATTTATGGAATTCAACAAAGACGGTTTTCTTACGTTTGAAAAAACGTATGAAAGTGAGTTAAACTATTATTTTGATTCTTCAAAACGTCTTTCCAAACAAACTGAAAAATACAATAATGAAGATTCACCTTCTGTTAGTTACGAGTATACCTATAATCAAAAAGATAGTCTGACAAAAACCATTTATAAAAATGATGGTTTCGAGAGAAGAATGGTATTTGAAAGAGACGAAAATAATAGAGGTATTAAACGAACTGACTATGTTAGTGATACTATTCAAATGACTTTTAAAGTTGACTACGATAAATCAGGAAATATAATCAAAGAAAATACATACTTAAAAAAATCAAAACCATCTAAATTAATATCACGAACATTTAATGAACAAAATTTAATACTTACTGAAAATATCACAGAATTTCGTTCTTATGACACTTTGAATTACAAAAACATATATTTATATAACGACGACTCAAAAGTTATCAAAATCAAAAATAATTTTATTGATGAAACGGACTATACAGAAGTTGTTAAAGAATATGATAATGATGGGAAATTAATTGAAGAACAGTGGATTCCAAAAGGTAGTAGTTATTTTGTTGTGACTACTCAAAAATTTGATAAATATGGAAATACTATTGAATTCTCAAGAACGCCAAATGACGATTCAGAGAGTGATGTATGGATTAGCAAATACAAATTTGATGAAAAAGAAAATTGGATTGAAAAACAGAAATTTAAAAACGATATACCAGTAGTTCTGGTAAAAAGAAAAATCGAATATTATTAATAAAAAATACGTTGCCTAACAATGGCTATAAGTAATTGCTTGTTCTCGCCTACTTCTGAAATTAAGTGCTAACACACGCAACTACTCATAGCCGAAACCATTAGCCTTCATTAAAACCAACCAATAAGATTCCCGCTTTCTCGGGAAATAGAATATGATAAAATTCTTTAGAAAAATTAGACAAAAAATGCTGACTGAAAACAAGTTCAGTAAATATTTGATTTATGCAATTGGAGAAATAATCCTTGTTGTTATTGGAATTTTAATTGCACTATCTATTAATAATTGGAATAATGATAAAAAAGATAAACAAGCTGAATTGAAATATCTTAATCAAATTAGAAAATCACTTCAAGAGAATAACTTAATTTTAAAAGAAAGAATTGTAAATGATGAAAGAACATTAAAATTTGGAGACCAGCTATATAACCACTTTAAGACTAAAAAAGAGATTAATGATTCAATTAAACGAATTTTAGTTGTTCTTCTAAATGACCAAATGATTTCATTCAATATTGCAGCATTTGAAAATCTAAAAAATGATGGCCTATCTTTTATTTCCAATGATGATTTAAAATTTGAAATCATAAATATTTATGACAAGGAATTAAAGTATATTCAAAATATATTTGCAAACCAATTTGAGAATTATTTAAGTGGAGTAATAAATCCTTTTTTTAGTAACAATTTTGAATTTGTTTCTAATGAAAAGTATATGAGCGCAGAACCAAATAACTATCAAGATTTATTAAGCAACAATAAAATCACCAATATAATTTCAATGGTTAATACTATGAGAAGTTATGCAATCTCAAATTATTCTAACACTCAAAAAAAAATAAATGAGATTATTATAAAATTAGATAAAGAGATAAAGACGCTGAATGAATAACACATTTCGACTAAAAAATAACGTGTTACAACAATGCATAACCACAATTCCGAGTGGATTCTACTACCCTTCGACTGCGCTCAGGACAGACCTAAACGAATCCACTTGGAATTGCAAGCGTTGATGCGTAATCGAAAAATAGCAAGTTAAAACCTATAACTTAAAGTTATACGAGACCCTTCGCTACTGCGAGATTGTATCTCGTGGTAAATTAACCTTACAATAGTTATATAGTTTCCAGTAAGTCTAATAAAAATATTACGTTTTTATCATAATTTTAAGTAATGATTGTATCTTTGATAGTATCAAATGATAGTATCATAAATGAAACCTCCATACGAGATTACATCTTCTATTTTAAAATTGATAACTTCTATTTCAGAAAAAATAGGAGAAGTAAATGCTAATCTATTAGATAGACCTTCCCCAAAATTGAGAAAACAGAATAAAATAAAAACTATTCATTCTTCATTAAAAATAGAAGGAAATACGCTTACTGAGCAACAAATAACTGCGCTTCTTGAAAACAAAAAGGTTGTTGGACCAAAAAAGGATGTTCTTGAAGTTTTAAATGCAATTAAAATCTATGAAAATATAGAACAATACAATCCTTCTAATGAAACATCTTTTTTAAAAGCACATAAAATCTTAATGCATGGTCTAATTGATAATCCTGGAAAATATAGAAATCAAAGCGTCGGAATTGTAAAAGGTTCAAAAGTTGAACATTTAGCGCCCTCATTTAAAAATGTTTCTCACTTAATGAAAAATCTTTTTAAATACTTGCAAAAATCAGATGAAATAGAATTAATTAAGAGTTGTGTTTTTCATTACGAAATGGAATTTATACATCCATTTTTAGATGGAAACGGAAGAATGGGTAGATTATGGCAAACTCTAATTTTAATGGAAAAATATCCAATATTTGAGTTTTTACCATTTGAAACTTTAATTAGCAATGACCAAGAAAAATATTATAAAACCTTAGCTGAAAGTGATAGATCCGGAAAATCAACAGTTTTTATTGAATATATGCTAAATGTAATTGACATTTCAATAAGCGAATTATTAGATTTCAATAATAGAACTTTAAGCGAAAAAGACCGATTAGAATATTATGTTTCATTAAATAAAACTGAATTTACAAGAAAAGATTATATGAATATCTTTAAAGACATTTCTTCTTCCACAGCAAGCAGAGATTTAAAGAAAGGTTGCGAATTAGGTTTATTTGAAAAAACAGGAGAAAAAAACAAATCTATTTATCGTTTAAAATAACTAAGCATCTAAACCTACACAAAACCAACGATGTACAATTATAACTAACTCATAAATCCCCGACCTTGATAGCTATCGAGATTGATGCTTTTACTGTAACAATAAACTAAAAAAGATTCCCACTTACGTGGAAAATAACATATGATAAAATTCTTTAGACTATGCGATTAAAAAGATTTTATAAGCCATTGAGAATATAATTTAAAAGTCGAAAATCGCATTCAATTATTTTTGTACCTTTTGAATCATTTTTTAAACCCCTATATGAGACTAAAAAAACTCACACTTCTAGTATTAACAGTACTAATAGCTAATCTTTCTAAGAAGAATATTACTGCTCAAAACAATAGTCAAGATCAAGAAACTATTGGTCCTAAAAATGGAACACTATTAATTGTTGGTGGTGCAGCTTCAGATTTATTTTATAAAAAATTTATGGAGCTTGTTGGCGGACCTGAAGCTCCGATTGTAGTTATTCCTACTGCAATTACTAGCAATACTTTAACTCAAGAGTTTTTAGATCGTTATAAACAAAGTTTTATCAACAGAGGTTTTAAAAATGTCACGGTGTTACATACTAGAGATCCTAAGGTATCGAATTCTGAAGCATTTATTGCGCCAATAAAAACAGCTAAAGGGGTTTGGTTTAGTGGTGGTCGTCAGTGGAGACATGCAGATTCTTATCTTAATACTAAAGCGCATGAAGCTTTTAATGCACTATTAGATCGTGGAGGAGTCATCTCAGGATCATCAGCTGGTGCAACCATACAAGGTTCATATCTCGCTCGCGGTGACACCAAAACAAACACCATAATGATGGGTGACCATGAAGAAGGTCTTAGCTTTCTCAAAAATGTAGCAATTGACCAGCATTTACTAGCCAGAAATAGACAGTTTGATCTGTTTGAAATTTTAGACAAAAAACCTCATCTTTTAGGTATAGGTCTAGATGAAGATACTGGTATTATTGTCAACAAAAATACATTTACTGTTATAGGCAAAAGTTATGTTGCTATATATGATGGCACGCGTTGGTCTGCCGATAAAAACAAAATATTTAAACTCCCAAAAGGAAGCCGAGAATTCTATATGCTAAAAGCTGGAGATCGCTATAATCTTAAAGATCGACAAATTATAAGAGAGTAACTCAAATAACGCGTATAGAAAAAGCGCAACGTATTCAATATCGTGTATTGAATACGTTGCGCTTTTGTATTAAATGGGTTTTATGCGACTAAAACATTTCTCTCTCTGAGAAATGAAATGCGCCTTCAATAGCTGCATTTTCATCACTATCACTACCATGTACTGCATTTTCTCCTATAGAAGCTGCATATAATTTACGGATGGTTCCTTCTGCTGCATCTGCAGGATTAGTAGCACCTATTAAAGTTCTAAAGTCTTCAACAGCATTATCTTTTTCTAATATTGCAGCTACAATAGGACCACGTGTCATATACTCTACTAAATCACCATAAAATGGACGCTCGCTGTGTACCGCATAAAATGCTTTAGCATCTTGTGTCGTCATATGCGTTAATTTTAATGCTACAATTCTAAATCCTGAAGCATTGATTTTTTCTAATATTGCGCCAATGTGTCCTTTTTCAACAGCATCTGGCTTTAACATTGTAAATGTTCTGTTAGTTGCCATGTAATTTATTTTTAATGGTTTATGCCAAAGTGATAACTACTTTGGTAAAATTCGATGCAAAAGTAATCTATTTTATAGAATTAACAAGCATCAATACTGTTGTATTAACTCTTGGAGTTTAACATCATTTTTACCTCGCATTTCCATACGGATGGTGTGTGTTTTAAAATCGAATTTTAGAAGTCCAAAACTTATTTCATGGACCACATCTCCTACTCTATCTGCATTAGGTTCTCCCGAAAAACTAGAATACGAATGCGTTAATCCGCTCGATGTAAAATCTATTAGTGGATAGTTTAAATTGTCTATAGATAGTTTTGAAAACTCAGAGATATGACGATCGCCAGATAATAACAAAACTCCTTTAGCTTTAGAACTTACAATAAGCTGGCTTAAACGCTCTACTTCATTAGGAAAATTACCCCACGTTTCAAATCCATGCTCGTCAGATAAAAACTGAATACTACTTACTATAATATTAAAATCTGCCTTAGTCGTATTAAGGGCGTTAGTTAACCATTGCCATTGCGCTTTTCCTAAAACAGTAGCACTAGGATCCGTATTTGGTTTGTATCGTTTTTTTGTATCTGTATCTGGAACTAAAGCCGTTCTAAAATAACGCGTATCTAAAACAATTACTTTAATAGTACCCTTTGATGTTGTTATCAATTCAGAATGATAAACCCCTTCACGTTGTCGTCTTGTATCATTTTTTGATACTCCCATAAAATCTAAAAACAACTCTTGGCTTTCGCTTTTTTTATGAAATTCTTCACCTCCGTCGTTTAGTCCGTAATCATGATCGTCCCATGTACCAAGTATTTTTGCAGAAGCTAGTAATTTTCCATAATTCTCATCTAACAACTGTTTATCATATTCCGTTTTTAACTTCACCATATCATCCGTATCTGCATAGATGTTGTCTCCTCCCCAAATCCAAACATCTGGTTGATGTTTTAATATAGAAGTCCATAAAAGATTAGGTTCATATTGTTTATTACAAGACCCAAAAGCTATGGTATAATCGTAGTTTTTACTTTGAGATTCTTTAGACGATTTGCATCCAATAAAAAGAAAACTAGTGATTAAAATGTAACTAATAAAATACCGCATATTAAAAAAATTAAAGCTGTAAGATAATCTAAAATATACTAAAAGTACATATCCCTTTTGTTATTAAATTGTATCTTCGTAGGCTATGACAACCGCCGATATTTTAGATATAAAGTCCTTGCTAAGTTCACCGAAGAACATAGTTATTATACCACATAAAAACCCTGACGGGGATGCCATTGGCTCTACTTTAGGGCTATACCATTATTTAAAACACTATAAACATAATGCCCTAGTCATTGCCCCTAATGATTATCCTGATTTTTTAAAGTGGATGCCTGGAGAATCTTCTATTTTAAAGTTTGAAAGTCAACGCTCAGAATCGGAAAAACATCTTAAAAATGCAGATCTTATTTTTACATTAGATTTTAATGCATTGCATCGTATTGGTGATATGGAAACCTCTGTTGAAGAATCTGAAGCATTAAAAATTATGATCGATCATCATCAACAGCCTGACGATTATGCAAAATATGTTTATTCAGATGTTAATATGTCTTCAACTTGTGAAATGGTATACAATTTTATTGAAATGCTTAACGATACAAAAGTTATAGATGCCTCTATTGCAACTTGTCTCTATGTTGGTATTATGACGGATACTGGGTCGTTTCGATTTCCAGCTACAACAAGTAGAACACATCAAGTTATTGGTCACTTAATTGACAAAGGTGCTAATAACTCTGAAATACATAATAGCATATATGACACTAATAGCTATGGACGTTTACAGCTTTTAGGAAGAGCTTTGCAAAACTTAAAAGTCATTCCAGAATTGCAAACGGCATACATCTCATTATCGCAAGAAGAATTAGATACTTTTAATTTTAAAAAAGGAGATACTGAAGGTTTTGTCAATTATGCACTTTCATTAAAAGGTATTATTCTCGCTGCTATTTTTATTGAAAGTAAACAAGATCAAATTATAAAAATCTCATTACGAAGTAAAGGTGAGTTCTCTGTTAATGAATTCTCTAGAAATCATTTTAATGGCGGCGGACATACTAACGCTGCAGGTGGCAGAAGTGATTCTTCATTAAGCGAAACCATTGATGAATTTATTAGTATATTGCCTAAATATAAAAGTGAATTAGCCTTATGAAACACCTACTTTTAATTCTTATTATCACTATAAGTTTGGCGAGTTGCAAATCTCCAGAAGCACGTTTACCTGAGTCTGTTCAATCTGGTTCGTTTATAAAACAATCTGCCGAACGCAACAAAATACTTATAGAAAACGAACGTCTTAAAATAGAAACTATAATAGATAAAGATTCTATAAAAGATTATATCGTTTCAGAAAATGGATTTTGGTATTACTACAATACGCGAGTAGAAAAAGACACTATTACTCCACAATTTGGGGATCGTGTTAATTTTAGTTACAATGTTTCCGATTTAAATGGAGCAACCATCTATTCTAAAGATGAAATCGGCACAAAAGATTATCTGATGGATCAAGAAATATTATTTACCGGATTACGAGAAGGTTTAAAATTGATGAAACCTTCAGAAATTATTACATTTATATTCCCGTCTCAAGTTGCCTATGGTTATTATGGAGATGATAATAAAATAGGAACTAATATTCCTATCGTTTGCGAAGTCACGTTAAACACTTTAATTCAAAATAAAAATGACTAAGAAAATTTTAATTCCTATAGTTTTAATTGCTTTATTAGTAACAATATCGTGTAAAAATGATTATTCCGATTTAGAAGACGGATTATATGCTGAGTTTGTAACGTCTAAAGATACAATGGTAGCTAAGTTATTTTTTAAAGAAGCACCAGTAACTGTTGCAAATTTTGTAGCACTTGCAGAAGGTGTTCATCCTCTAGTTAAAGAAGAACATAAAGATAAGAGGTATTATGATGGTACAACTTTTCATCGTGTTATGGATAAATTTATGATTCAAGGAGGTGACCCAACAGCTACTGGCTCTGGTGATCCTGGCTATAAGTTTGAAGATGAGTTTATTGAATCTTTAAGACATGATAAACCAGGTATATTATCTATGGCAAATTCTGGACAAAACACTAACGGATCTCAATTTTTTATTACAGAAATACCTACTCCGTTTCTAGATGCGTGGGATGCCAATGGAAATTTAAAAGATTGTGGTGGCTATAGAGTAAGCTGTCATGCTGTTTTTGGTGAATTGGTAAGAGGATTAGATGTACAAGATGCTATTTCTAATGTACAAGTAGCTCAAGGCACTAATAAACCTATTGAAGATGTTGTTATAGAGCAATTAAATATTATACGTGTTGGTTCTGAAGCACGTAAATTTGATGCAGCTAAAGTGTTTACTGAAGAATTACCAAAAATTAAAGAACGTATTGCAGAGCGCGAAGCTAAAGCAAAAGCTGAAAGAGAAGAAAAAGCACGTATTGCCAAAGAAAAATTCTTGAAACAGAATGAAGAATTAAAAGGGCGCCGCGTAGAGTCTCCAACAGGAATGGCAATGATATACTTAAATGAGCTTAGTGATGCTGTACAGCCAAACGCTAGTCAGAGTGTTTCTATAAATTGTGCAGGTTATTTTGAAAACGGAGAGTTATTCTGGACCACATGGAAAGATGTAGCGCAAGACAATGGCAAATACGATAAAAATCAAGATTATGCACCTTTTGTAATGCCATACAATCAGCAAGCCACATTAGTACCTGGTTTTAGAGAAGCCATGCTTAAAATGAAAGTTGGTGAAAGAGCACGTGTTTTTATGCCTTATTATTTAGGTTATGGCGAAGCTGGTAGAGCACCATTAATCCCTGCTAAAACCAATTTAGTATTTGACATAGAAGTTTCTGCTATTGCAGAGTAAATAGAATAGAACAATTAACATTAATTTTCTAAACCGTAGTTTATTTTCCAATTAATTCCAAATTGATCAATACACTGACCGTAATATGAACCCCAGAATGTTAAACCTACGGGTACTTTTATTTGCCCATTTTTAGAGAGTTTTTCAAATATTAGGTCAACTTCTTCTTTGCTATCGGCATGAATGATAAGAGAAAAAGACTTGTATTTTTTCATTTCTTTATAGGCTAATGAATTGTCTGAACCATTTAACATGGTTTCATTGCTTATAGGTAAGGTGGCATGCATAATTTTTTCATCAGATTCTTGAAAAAGATTTTTACCTGAATTTGGTACATCGCCGTATTTACTTATATGACTGATTTTTTTCTGAAAGACCAATTCATAAAAATTAAATGCTTCTTCGCAATTTCCATCAAAGTAGATATATGGATTTATAGTTATCATAGAATTTATTTTTTGAGTATTTATTCTATCTTGCTTGCCATTAACGGTCTCGGCTATGAGTAGTTGCGTGGTTTAGCGATTAACTTTGCAAGTATACACAAAGCTTAAAATCCGCGAGTCCCGATAGCTATCGGGATTCAGAAGTAGGTGAGAACCAGCAATTACTTATAGCCATTGTTATGTGCTGGGCTTTTTTCAATTCGGACTAAATCGGTTAAATGATTGCCAATATTTGTCTTTATAAATGTCAAAGTCCAACTCTATTTTATTTTTATATTCTTTTTTTATTTCGTGTAATACTTTTGATGGCTTTCTAAATTCAATACAGGCGAAATATACTTCTCGTACAGAATCTGCCGTTTGTCTTCCAATGTTTAAATAACCTTCACAATCTTTTAGTTCTTCCATTATTTTATCCTCAATTTCGTTTAGAATTTGATAAGTGGAATCATCAGGCATTCCATTGTTCTTTATTCCGTCATATTTAATTTCCATTACTGCAATCCAAGGATGAGACGCTTTACTATCCCAGTTCAATAAATCTGTGTTAATAACCGCAACCAATGGAAGTCCATTTTTTAGAGTCGCTTCGAGTCCAGAATAATTGTCGTTTTCGGTATTATGTCTGAAACCTTTATATTTTTCCACAAACTCTTTTTCTCTCCAATTCAAAAAGTTCTTTAGTTTTTCTAATGGAATTAAGTCCGAAGTAGCGTCTTTTGAGTTAATTATATTCACGTTGTCAATTGTGGTAACTGAATTCAATTCGCCAAGAGAATTATCTAAAGCAAGATAAACTCCATTTGTCATTACATCTCTATTTTCTTCGCTGAAATCTTTATGAGTAACTGTAATGTCAATCTCGTCTGGCATTTGTTTATGGTCAGTTGAATAAAAGTCCATCTTACTTCCATCAAATTTATAGTCGTCCATTTCAATTCTGTATTGATTTAGGTCAGACGGTTGTTTGAGTGCAGTAATTTTCCAATTATTCATTTTCGGTGCTGCCTGAACTAATTCTTCAACAAATACGATATTTTTGATAACTCCATCAGCTGTCAATATTAACTCCGCTGTGTTGTCATCATACATTCCTGCAAGGAACCAAAATCCATCTTTCAATTCATTGAGTTTTGGTGCGAGTTTGTCAAAAAACACTTTGTTGATATTGCCTTGTCCTTTAAGGATTTTATAAAATTTCTTTTCGTTCTGTTCAAACCAATTCCAAAAGTCAGCATATGAGTTTATGGGTTTCTCTTTTGTACTAAATATTGATTTTAATAAACTCATATTATTAATTAATTCGGGTGTTTTTCGCCTTGCACATAACAAATGAATATGATGACTAAGGTCATCATACACTTTCTATAGGCCTAATAAAGATAGTAAGAAAATTCGTTTATCTAATTAATATAATTAGATACACTTAACGCTTTGGTATATGCTTCAATGTCTCTAACACAAACCTCCAATATTTTTGCGTAGAAGAAATTTGTGCACGTTCGTCCGGTGAGTGAGCTCCTTTTATATTAGGTCCAAAACTAATCATATCTAGTTCTGGATAGTTTGTTCCTAGTATACCACATTCAAGCCCAGCATGGCATGCTGCTACATGAGGTTTCTCTCCATTGTTAAGTTGTTCGTAGATTGGCACCATCACTTTTAAAATATCAGAATCCATATTAGGAGTCCAACCCGGATAATCTCCAGAAAACTCTACTTCGCATCCTGTTAACTCAAATGTTGCTCTTAAGGTGTTTGCCAAATCAAGTTTAGAACTTTCTACAGAAGACCGTGTTAAGCAACCTATTTTAATTTGACCTTCTTTAATAATAACTCGCGCTATGTTATTAGATGTTTCTACCAAATCTTTAATATCCGCACTCATTCTGTGTACTCCATTACAAGCCGCATATAAGGCTCTTGTCACTCCTTCCTGTACTCCTAAATCCATAATCCGCTCAGGTATTTCTATCTTAGATATATTAATCTCTAAGTCGGGTTCCATGGTTTTTAGCTCTTGCTTAATAGTCGTAGCCAATTGTTTTAATTCAGTATTAAAAGCTTCTTCATGTACAGCATCTATAGCAACTATAGCATTACTTTCTCTAGGAATTGCATTACGTAAACTTCCTCCATCAACTTCTGAAATACGTAGACCATAATTTTCAAAACCATCAAATAATAAACGGTTCATAATTTTATTAGAATTACCTAAACCTTCATGAATCTGCATTCCTGAGTGTCCACCTTGTAACCCTTTAACTGTAATTTGATAACCGATTTTAAATTCTGGAGTGTCTTCTTCATTATAAGCTCGAGTTGCCGTAACATCAATACCACCAGCACAACCAACTCCAATTTCATCATCTTCTTCAGTATCTAAGTTTAATAAAATTTCGCCTTTAAGCAAACCGCCTTTTAAACCTTTAGCACCTGTCATTCCTGTTTCTTCATCAATAGTAAAAAGAGCTTCTATTGCAGGATGCACAATGGTATCACTTTCTAAAATTGCCATTATAGTTGCTACACCCAAACCATTATCAGCACCGAGCGTTGTGCCTTTGGCTTTTACCCAATCTCCTTCAATAATCATATCTATACCTTGCGTATCGAAATCAAATACGGTATCGTTATTTTTTTGATGCACCATATCTAAATGTGATTGCATTACTATAGTTTTTCGATCTTCCATACCTAAAGTTGCTGGCTTCTTAATAATAACATTACCAACTTCATCTTCAATAGTTTCAAGGTTTAAACGTGCACCAAAATCTTTCATAAATTGAATGACACGTTCTTCTTTTTTTGAAGCTCGTGGTACTGCATTTAAATCTGCAAACTTATTCCAAAGTACTTTAGGCTCGAGTTGTCTTATTTCGGTATTCATAATATTTAAAATAAAAGAGCTGTAAAGGTAACTATTAGCCATAAAGATTAATAATACATAAGCTCCTTTTTAAAATCTATTTTAAAAGGAAAAAATATCATAATTTTGCATCTGATTTATTAAAGAATAAAGACATAATAAAATGAAAAAAATACTATTATTAGCCATTTTACTAGCAACATTAGTTGCCTGTAATAAAAAAAGTAGAATAAACAGTAATGTTAATTTAGCGACCAATATCGATTCTGTTAGTTATGCCATTGGAGCCAATCAGGCAAAAGGTTTATTAAGCCAAGTACCAAATTTAAATATTGATGCTTTTATGAAAGGATATTTAGATGTATCTGATTCTACTGCATTAAAAATTACTGAAGAAAATTGCCAGATTATCCTTCAGGCTTATGGTCAAAAGTTACAACAAGAACAACGCGAAAAAGCACAAGCAGAATCTGTTAAAACTAAAGAAGATGGCGTAGCATTCTTAGAAGCTAATAAATCTAAACCAGGTGTAATTACTACTGAAAGTGGATTACAGTATATGGTTTTAAAAGAAGGCACAGGAAAACAACCGCAAAGCCCACAAGCAAATGTCACTGTTCATTATACAGGTACTACAACAGATGGAGTACAATTTGAAACCTCAACAAATGGTAACCCAGCAACTTTTAATTTAGACGGAGTGATTAAAGGTTGGACTGAAGGTGTTCAATTAATGAAAGAAGGTGCTAAATACAAGTTTTTTATTCCTGAAGAATTAGCTTATGGAGCTAACCCAAGACCAGGAGGAGCAATTAAGCCGTTTATGGCATTAATCTTTGAAATAGAATTAATTAAAATCAACTAATTTATATTTTAATCTAAATTTATTTAAAAAGCTTGAGTATTAATTTACTCAAGCTTTTTTTTGTTTAAATTGTCTATTTTTGAAAGATGCAGAAGTACAAAAAAGTTATCATCGCGTTTTCATTTGTTGGAGTACTTGGTATCACTTCTATTTTAAAATTAACACCGCAATTTGTAGAGACATATTATAGTAACGGTCTTTATATTGGTATTTCAAAATTAATGCGTTATGCTTTTGGATGGTTACCATTTTCTGTTGGAGATTTATTATATACACTTGCTACCATCTATATACTTAGATGGCTTTGGGAAAACAGAAAACGTGTTATAAAAGACACCAAAAACTGGTTGCTCGATGTTCTTGCAGCTTTCTCTATAGCTTATTTTGCATTTCACCTATTATGGGCTTTTAATTATTACCGTTTGCCACTTTATAAGTCATTAAACATCAGTCATGAGTATTCTACCGAACAATTAATAGAAGTTACCAAACAACTTATAACTAAAGCGAATAAAGCCCATGCTTTAATAGAACTTAATGACACTATCAAAATTGAAATTCCTTATACAAAAACTGAAATTCTTCATAAAGTTTCTAATGGTTATACAAGGCTTAAAAAAGAATTCCCGCAACTCAACTATAAACCTAGCAGTATTAAAAAATCACTGTATAGTTTGCCATTAACTTATATGGGTTATTCTGGGTATTTAAATCCATTTACTAATGAAGCTCAAATAGATGGCTTAATCCCTAAATTTAAAATACCGACAACGGCGAGTCACGAAGTTGCCCATCAATTAGGTTATGCTGCTGAAAACGAAGCTAATTTTATAGGCGCATTAGCTGCGATTAATAACGATGACAAATACTTTAAGTATTCTGGATATTCATCTATTGTACGCCATTGTCTTTTTGAAATTTATCGTCGTGAACCTGAAACTTATAGAGCATTAATCAATACATTAAACAAAGGCATACGCAAAAACTATGACGAAGCTTTAGAGTTTTGGTCGAGCTATGAAAACCCATTAGAACCTATTTTTAAAAGTACTTACGACACGTTTTTAAAGACCAATAACCAAGCTGGTGGCATAAACAGTTACAGCTATGTTGTTGCTCTATATGTCAATTATTTTGATCGTACGTAATGTATCCATGTTAAAACTTAAACAAGGTTTTAAACACAGCAACTTAATTCTTATCTTTCGATTTCTAATTTAACCACCATTTTTATGATAAAAAAGTATCTCTTTGCAATGTTGCTTATGTGTACATATACGATTATGGCACAAGAGCATTTTCCAAAAAATGATGGCGTAACATCAAAAAACACAAATTATACAGCATTTATAAATGCCAAAATTTATGTAACGCCAACAGAAGTTATTAATAAAGGTACACTTCTTATTAAAGAAGGAAAAGTAATCGCCTCTGGGTCTTCTGTAAAAATACCAGATAATGCCATAGTTGTAGATCTTTCAGATAAAAGTATCTATCCGTCTTTTATTGATATTTATTCAAATTTCGGAGTAAAAACACCTGAACGTCAAAGAGGCAATAGACGTCCTCAATATGATGCTGGACGAGAAGGTTTTTATTGGAATGACCATATCATGCCCGAACAAAACGCAATTGATAAATTTAACTTTGACAATAAATCAGCTTCCGATTTAAAGAAAGCAGGTTTTGGCGTTGTTAATACGCATATGCAAGATGGTGTTGTACGAGGTACGGGAGCATTAATTGCATTAACTAACCAAGGCGGAAATGCCGAACGCATTTTAGATGGACGCTCTGCGCAATACTTATCGCTAAGCAGAAGTGTAACTTCGGCGCAAGTATACCCATCATCTATTATGGGAACTACAGCCTTATTACGCCAAATGTATTACGATGCTGATTGGTACGAAAAAGGGAATGCTTCTGCCAAAGATAGATCTCTAGAAGCTTTAATTGCTAATAAAGGTTTAGTTCAAATTATTGAAGCTGGCAACAAACTTAATGATGTGCGTGTTGATAATGTGGGCGATGAGTTTGGTATTCAGTATGTCATTGTTGGAGGTGGTGATGAATACGAACGCATTGCAGATATAAAAGCTACAGGAGCAACTTATATACTTCCTGTAAATTTCCCTAAAGCTTACGATGTAGAGAATCCATTTTTAGCAAATACCTTAAGTGTTGCTGATATGAAAGAATGGAATCAAAAACCCATTAATCCAAAAACACTTGCTGATAATGGTATAAGGTTTGCCTTTACAACAGATAATTTAAAATCTCCTAAAGAACTTAAAACTAATATTCTTAAAGCTATTAGTTATGGATTAGATAAAACCAAAGCTTTGGAAGCCTTAACTACTATTCCTGCCAATATTCTAGGAAAATCAAATATGATTGGGTCTTTAAAAAATGGTGCTTATGCCAATTTTTTAATTACTTCTGGAGATATCTTTGAAAAAGAAACCACGCTCTATGAAAATTGGGTAAAAGGAGATAAAATGGTAATTGAATCTATGTCTGTTAAAGATATAAGAGGAAAATATAACGCAAATATTAATGGTACTTCTTACGATATTGCTATCTCGGGAAGTTTAAGTAAGCCTAGTGTTAAAATTTCTAGTGGCAGTTCTTCATTAGGAGCTAAAATCACTTATAAAGATGAATGGGTTAATATCATCGTTACTGATGTTGATGCCTCAAATAAAACATTTACACGTTTATCGTCTAGAGTATCTGATACAAATAATTTAGTTGGTAAAGCAACCTCATCTAATGGTAATGTGACTTCGTTTACAGCAAACAAAACGGGGAAATCTGAAAACAAAAAGAAGTCTTCTAAAAAAGACACTACCACACCAGATATAGTACCTGTAACTTATCCTAATACTGCTTATGGATTTGAGACTTTACCAAAACAAGAAACCTTGCTATTTAAAAATGCTACCGTTTGGACTAATGAAACTGAAGGAATTTTAGAAAATACAGATGTATTAATTAAAGACGGTAAAATTTCTGCTATCGGAAAAAATTTAAATGGTCGTGGAGCTAAAGTTATTGATGCTACTGGCAAACACATTACGGCTGGTATTATTGACGAACATTCTCATATAGCGACATCGAGTGTTAATGAAAGTGGTCATAATTCTACTGCAGAAGTGAGTATTGAAGAAGCTGTTGACCCTGACGATATTGATATTTACAGGAATCTTGCTGGTGGAGTGACTTCTATACAAATATTACACGGATCAGCAAACCCTATTGGTGGTCGCTCTGCGATTATTAAATTAAAATGGGGAGAATCTGCAGAGAATCTTATCTACGATAACTCACCTAAGTTTATCAAGTTTGCTCTAGGTGAAAATGTAAAACAATCAAATTGGGGAGATAATGAAACAGTCCGTTTTCCACAATCGCGTATGGGTGTTGAACAAGTATTTGTAGATTATTTTACGAGAGCTAGAGAGTATGAAGCTTTAAAAAATAGTGGCAAATCGTATCGTAAAGATGCTGAGATGGAAACACTTGTAGAGATTTTAAATGGCGAACGTTTTATCAGTTGTCACTCTTATGTACAAAGTGAAATTAATATGCTTATGAAAGTTGCTGAACAATTCAACTTTAAAGTGAATACGTTTACTCACATTTTAGAAGGATACAAAGTCGCTGATAAAATGGCTAAACACGGAGTTGGTGGTTCTACCTTTAGTGATTGGTGGGCATATAAATTTGAAGTTAATGATGCCATTCCGTACAATGCTTCCATAATGCATAATGCAGGTGTTACTGTAGCTATTAATAGTGATGACGGTGAAATGTCTCGTCGTTTAAACCAAGAAGCAGCTAAAACTGTAAAATACGGAGGTGTAAGCGAAGAAGATGCATGGAAATTTGTGACCCTTAATCCTGCTAAATTATTGCATTTAGATGATCGTGTTGGTAGCCTAAAAGTTGGTAAAGATGCTGATGTTGTGTTATGGACAGATCATCCAATGTCTATTTATGCTAAAGCTGAAAAAACGATTATAGAAGGAGTCACATATTTTGATTTAGCTCGCGATTTAGAATTAAGAGCTGCTATGAAAGCTGAGAAAAGCAAATTAACAAAATTAATGCTTCAAGATAAAAACAAAGGCTTAAAAACACAGCCAGTGAAAAATTCTAAAAAGCAACAATTACACTGTGATTCAGAATAATATAAAAACGAAGATTATGAAACGAGCATGTTGAAAGCTTTATCCCATAAGGGAATATTAATAGCGAACAACATGTGACCTTTGAAAAACAATAAATTTAAACACATGAAAAAATTCAAATATATATACGCGCTTTTAATGTTATGCTGTACCGTTGTTGTTGCTCAACAAACGCCAGCATCTAAGCAAAGTAAGGACATTGCAATTGTAGGCGCTACGGCACATATTGGTAATGGGCAAGTGATAGAAAATAGTATTATTACGTTTTCTAACGGAAAAATAACCAATGTCGCTGATGCAGCTTCGATTAGTGTTAACTCTAATACTATGGATATTATTGATGCTACAGGAAAACATGTATATCCTGGTTTTATTACTTCTAATTCGTCTTTAGGCCTTGTAGAAGTCAATGCTGTTAGAGCAAGTAACGATCAACGCGAAACAGGTAATATTAAGCCTCACATTAGAAGTTTAATTGCCTATAATGCAGAGTCTAAAGTAGTAGAGTCTATGCGCCCAAATGGTGTGTTAGTAGCGCAAATATCCCCAAAAGGAGGTCGTATTTCGGGCACATCATCTATTGTACAATTTGATGCTTGGAACTGGGAAGATGCTGCTATTAAAGTAGATGATGGTATCCATTTAACTTGGCCAAATCCTTATACGTTTGGACGTTGGTGGCTAGGAGAAGATCCTGGTGTAAAATTAAGTACAAACTATACGAACCAAGTTGAAGAATTAAACACGCTTATTAAAGATAGTAAAGCCTATTTAAAAGGATCTAAAACCACTAAAAATTTGCCTTTTGAAGCTATGAAAGGTTTGTATGATGGCTCGCAGCAATTATACATCCATGTGGAAGATGAAAGAGGTATTACTGATGCCATCGCCTATACAAAAGCGCATAATATAAAAAATATGGTGATTATTGGTGGTTATGAAGCACACAAAGTCACAGATCTATTAAAAGCAAATAATATAGGTGTGCTTATTGGGCATACGCATAGCTTACCTAATTCTAGTGATGACGATTACGATTTACCGTATAAAATGCCTAAATTATTAATAGATGCTGGTATTACCGTTGGTATGCATACTGGTAATGTTTCTAATTTTCAGACACGTAATTTGCCATTCTATATTGGTACTGCCGCAAGAGAAGGCATTGATAAAGAAGAGGCCTTAAAAATCATTACTTCGAACACCGCAAAATTATTAGGTATTGACGACCGCTTAGGGACTTTAGAAGTTGGTAAAGATGCTACGTTGTTTATCAGTGAAGGAGATGCTTTAGATATGCGTACTAATCAATTAACACATGCATTTATAGGTGGTAGATTGATTAGTTTAGAAACACATCAAACTGAACTTTGGAAACGCTATAGTAATAAGTATAAGAATTAAGTCCTTTTTGTGTCAACTTATTTCAATACGAAACAAAGAGTATAAAAAAAGCGAGTCCTAAGGACTCGCTTTTTTTATATCTAATTGAATAAGTTTAACTTATTCTATAACCTTACCTGTTTCTGGCATTGCAAACATCGTATTATCTGGTGCTTGCTCTGCAACTTTACCATCTATAAACTCAATTGTACCACGCATTTCTGTAGGCACATTGTTTTCAGATTTATATCTATCTATACTTTTTGGTAATAATAACCCATTGATAGTTTCCCAATTGTTATAACGGTTAAAATTAAAGTTTTTACTTTTTCCATCTCTTCCAAAAGTTACCGTATAACCTAACCATTCCATTTGACCTGTTTCAGCATCGTAATACACAATGTATTGATCATCTGGCGATGCTCCTACTCCTGCATTATACGAAATTAAAATTCCTGGGTATGTTTTACCTTCAAAAACTAAAGGTTCTACTTCTTCATATATAATACCATCATCACCTACAATAAATGGCATGGCATAGAAATACATCATTAAACCTTTATAAAACTTTGCATTACCTTTATATTCATTACCATCTTTTTCATTAACCCATAAATTACTACCGTCGTAACCTAAAGTATATGCTGGCGTATCTATTAACTCAGCTCTAGTCTTTAAATTATTAGTCGTAACCTCAGCACCATTAGGTTTATTCATTGTAAATGCAAGGGTTTGCATTTTATTCCAATTGTCTATACCTCCATGAGCATCAAATACTTTAGTAATGCTTTCTGGGTAAATACTTGTTGTAATGTCTTCAACTTCTACAACTTCTTCTACAGTAGTTTCTGCTGTTTTGTTTTTGCATGAAAATGCAAGTAATGCCACACAAATGGCTAGATATTTAATCTTCATTGTTGTTTGGTTTATATTAATATAAATGCTTTGACGTATTAACTGTTCGCAAATTACATTTATTATCCTAATTTTGTTATGTATGAATAAACTAATTACCAGTGTTAGTAATCCACTTATAAAACAATTGTTTTTACTCAAAGAAAAAGCAAGAGAACGCAAGCGTTCTGAAAAATTTTTAATTGAAGGTAAACGCGAATTATCATTAGCCATAAAAGCTGGTTATGCTATAGAAACACTTTTGTTTTTTCCTGATTTATTTTCAGAAAGTGAAGCTAGCGCTATGGCACATTACAATATTGATAGTATTGAAATTTCAAAAGTTGTTTTTCAAAAATTAGCGCATAGAGACACTACCGAAGGTATAATTGCTGTGGTGAAGTCTAAATCTCATAAGCTCGATGCTTTAAAACTGAAACAAAAGAACCCGTTAATTTTAGTTGCTGAAGCACCTGAAAAACCCGGAAATATAGGAGCCTTATTAAGAACCGCAGATGCTGCTAATGTGGATGCAGTGATTATTGCTAACCCAAAATCGGATTTATACAACCCTAATATTATACGTTCTAGTGTAGGTTGTGTGTTTACTACCGAAATAGCCATGGCAACTTCTGAAGAAGTCATTACCTATTTACAGCAGTACAATTTCAATATTTTTTCGGCAATATTACAAGAATCTGAGCCTTATTATACTCAAGATTACACCTTACCAACTGCTATAGTTGTAGGGACGGAAGCTACAGGTTTAACCCAAGAATGGCGTAATGCTGCAAAACAGAATATTAGTATCCCTATGCAAGGAATCATTGACTCAATGAACGTATCTGTTGCTGCGGGAATTCTTATTTTTGAAGCAAAACGCCAACGGAATTTTGAATAGATTTTTATTATGAGAATTTTCACCTTAGTAATTGTATTTTTATTTATAACGGATTGTTTTGGGCAAAAGAAATATTATGATAGATTCCATAATGAAATATCTAAGAAAGAATTTAATCTTCAAAAAGATAGTAGAAGGTATATCGTTCAAAAAATAAAAAATGATTCTTTAAATTATGAAAAACTTCTTTCTAGAAGTAATGTCACTCGATTAAATAAAGAACTAAGACTAAAAGTTGCAAAAGAACTTGAATTAATTTCAGGTTCTAAAATTGATAGTACTAATATCATTATCATCAATTTTTATTTTAAGCCGCCAAAAGAATATAAAGGTAGTTGTATTGATCATTATACATCCGATAAATCTTATAAACGATTTATTAAAAAACGTGCTGATGTTTCACAATATTTCATCACAGAAAAAGGATATCAATACAAAAGAAAAGAAGTTATAGAAGACAAAAATGGTTTAATAAGAGCTTTACTCTTTAGAGATAGAATTCCTTGCGGTAACTACGTTATAATAACACCAAAAAAATATTTATTTAAAACTATTGGCGAATATAGACAAAGCGAAATATCATTTATAATAGAAAATGAATTAAAGAATTAAACTTATGATATGATTTCACAAACATTATTCTATATCATCATAGGAATTATAGTTATCAATTTTGTAAAAGATAAAATTTTAGACGCACTTAATGCTAAACATTATAACGACCCAATTCCTGAAGCTTTAAATGATGTTTTTGACGCATCAGAATATAAAAAATCTCAAGATTATAAACGGACCAATTACAAATTTGGGGTTTGGTCATCATTATTCTCTATTGCATTAACATTAACCTTTCTTTTTTTAGATGGATTTGAATATGTAGACAACATTGCCAGAAGTTATGTTGATCACCCAATACTCGTCGCTTTACTATTTTTTGGTATTATTATGCTTGCTAGTGATATTATTACAACTCCATTTTCCTATTACAAAACTTTTATTATTGAAGAACAATTTGGGTTTAACAAAACCACAAAAAAACTCTTTGTTTTAGATAAATTAAAAGGCTTAGTAATGATGGCTGTATTAGGTGGTGGCATTTTAGCTTTAATCATTTGGTTCTACCAATTAACAGGAACACAATTTTGGCTTTATGCCTGGGGTATTGTAACTGTCTTCACTTTATTTATGAATCTATTTTATGCCAAACTCATTGTACCTTTATTCAATAAACAAACTCCCTTAGAAGAAGGCGAATTAAAAGATAAAATTTCGACTTACGCCAAATCTGTAGGCTTTCAATTAAATAACATTTTTATTATTGATGACTCTAAACGAAGCACAAAAGCCAACGCCTATTTTTCAGGCTTTGGAAGCGAAAAACGTGTTACACTATACGATACATTAGTCAATGATTTAGATGAGGAAGAAATTGTTGCTGTATTAGCCCATGAAGTCGGGCATTACAAACGAAAACACATTATTTTTAACCTTATAGCTTCCGTTTTATTAACAGGATTAACACTTTATATTTTATCTATATTTATAAATAATCCTTTACTATCCAATGCTATTGGTGTTTCAACACCAAGTTTTCATGTCGGTTTAATAGCTTTTGGATTATTGTATTCCCCTATTTCCGAGATTACAAGTTTAATCATGAATTATGTATCACGTCAATTTGAATATCAAGCCGATGATTATGCAAAAAATACATATAAAGCTAAACCATTAATTACTTCACTAAAAAAGTTGTCTAAAAACAGTTTGAGTAATTTAACACCTCATAAAGCTTATGTTTTTATGCATTATTCGCATCCTACACTTTTAGAACGTATTACTAATTTAGAGCGTTGATATTTTTCCTAAAAATAACTTAAAAACACAGTCATCTATTTAAGATTAAAGTATTTTTATATTCCCCTAGAAATCAGATAAAAGAATAGTTAGAAATCTCACTCATTTTATTATGAAAAAGAATTTTTATAGTCATCTTAAATGTCACTATTGTGGTAGAATTTATGACAAAAATGAAATAAATACGTTTTGTAAAGATGATAATCAACCTCTTGAAGCTGTATATGATTTGAATCAATCCTGGTCTAAAGAAAGTCTAAATGGTAGACCTTCTAACATGTGGCGTTATGAAGAAGTGCTACCCGTGCTAAAAAAAGAAAATCAGATGAGTTTGGGTGAAGGATTCTCACCGCTTCTAAATTTAGAAAAACTAGGAAAAATTTATAATCAATCGCAATTACTTTTAAAGGATGAATCTGGCAATCCAACAGGATCTTTTAAAGCTAGAGGTATTAGTATGGCCGTTAGTAAGGCAAAAGAATTAGGTGTTAAAGAAATGTGTATTCCTACTGCTGGAAATGCAGGAAGTGCTTTAAGCGCCTATTGTGCTAAAGCTGATATTAAAGCGCATATTTATATGCCCGAGGCAACACCCAAAGTATTTCAGCTAGATTGTGAAATTATGGGTGCCAATGTTACTAAAGTTAGTGGAAATATTTCTGATGCAGCACACCAAATGAAAATCGAAAATGATAGTTCATGGTTTGATATTACTACCTTAAAAGAGCCTTTTCGCTTAGAAGGTAAAAAAACAATGGGGTATGAAATTGCTGAGCAATTAAATTGGAAATTACCTGATGTTATTTTATATCCTACGGGAGGAGGAACAGGCCTTATTGGTATCTGGAAGGCTTTTAAAGAATTAAAAAAACTAGGTTGGATTGATACTATTCCTACACGAATGGTTGCGGTACAAGGAGATGGATGTGACCCTGTAGTTCAATCGTTTAATGAAAATCGAGAAGATGTAGATAAATACGAGAATCCTGCTGAAACTATAGCTAATGGGTTAAGAGTACCTAAACCATTTGGTGATAGAATGATAATGAAAACACTTTATGAGAGTAACGGTACTGCAATTGCTATCTCAGATGATGAGATGAAAGATGCTTTAAGTGAACTTTCTAAAACTGAAGGTTTATTTATATCACCTGAAGGAGCTGGTGTTTGGTCCGCCTACAAAAAATTAAAAGCTAACAATTGGATAAAAGCTAACGAATCTGTAGTGCTGCTAAATACCGGTTCTGCATATAAATATGTTGAGAATTTATATTAAGTTTTCTATATGATATTGATTACTAGGTCTCTATAATTGAATTTTTATTTTTTATGTTTAACTTTCTAATAGAAAACCACTATTATGAGTAAATGGAATGACACTTTAAAACTCTACGATAAACTTGTAGATCAATGTCCAGATTTTAAACGCAAAGGTAAGAGTATGATTTACACTTCTGCCAATGGCTATATGTTCTCACTTTTAAATAAAGCTGGTGAAATAGGATTTCGTTTACCAAAACCTGTAGCGGCAAAATTTATGGAAGATTATAATACAGGATACTATTATTCTTACGGAGCTAAAATGAAAGATTATGTTTTAGTTCCTGAATCGTTATATACTAATGAAGCTCTGCTCATCGATTTTTTAAATCAGAGTTATGCCTTTGTCATGTCTTTGCCTCCTAAGTAACTATTTTAGTATATAATGTATCGTATAACTATTTTTGTAGTTATACAATATTAAGCCTTATATTTGAATAAAAATTAAGTCTATGTTTTTCAAAAAAATTGCTCCGCTACTTCTATCAATATTATTCTGTGTAAGCTTAAATGCTCAAAAAAAGGAAAAATCTGCTAAATTAAGTTTAACAACTTCAGACAATCAAACCATAAGTGCCAAATTATTATTACCTGAAGCTGATGCAGAATCTTATCCTGCAATTATATTAATACACCAAGGTGGTTCTTCTAAAAAAGAATGGTTTAGTTTACCAATATCTAAACAACTTCTTAAAGAAGGTTATGCATTATTGGCTTATGATATTAGAATGCACGGAGAATCATCAAAAGATGTTGAAGGTGCTACTAGTATTTTTAAATTATTTGATGACCCAAATAGAGCTCCATTAGATTTAAAAGCTGTAATTGACTTTTTAAAGAACGATAAACGTATCGATAATTCTCGTATTGGCATTATGGGTGCTTCAGTTGGTGCCAATTTGGCCTGTGTCGCTTCTGCAACTTCTGAATATAATATTAAATCTATTGTAGTCTTGTCTGCAAAAACCTCTGCGGTTCAAAATCTATTTGGTAAAGATGAACCTATCGCTTTTAAAAATGGCTTTTTTATAGCTTCTGAAGGTGAAGGCAAACGCAAGGATTGGGCTAAAGAATTATATAATGTTACTTCTGGAGAACGCAAAATAGTTATTGCAGAAGGCAGCAAACATGGTTCTTTTATCTTAAAATCAAATAAAGCGTTAAGTAATGAAGTCGTTGAGTGGATTAAACAAACACTCTAATTAATTAATTCAGCATACAGATCAAAATCTTCTGCTTCTATAACTTTAACTCTAGCAAACTCACCAGTTTTTAAATAGGTTTTTGTGGCATCGATTAATACTTCGTTATCTACATCTGGCGAATCGTATTCTGTTCGACCCACAAAGTAATTACCTTCTTTACGGTCAATAATCACTTTAAACTCTTGCCCTATTTTAGCTTGGTTGAGTTCCCAAGAAATTTGAGATTGAATTTCCATAATTTCATTTGCACGCTGCATTTTTACTTCTTCAGGCACATCATCTTCTAAATTGTATGCATGCGTATTTTCTTCGTGCGAATATGTAAAACAACCTAAACGCTCAAAACGCATGTCTTTTACCCAATCTCTTAACGTTTCAAAATCAGCTTGAGTCTCGCCTGGATAGCCAACAATCAACGTCGTTCTTATAGTCATTTCTGGAACTTTAGATCTAAACGCTCTTAATAGCTTTGTTGTTTTCTCTTTTGTAGTTCCACGACGCATGCTTTTTAATATAGAATCGCTTATATGCTGCAACGGAATATCTAAATAGTTACAAATCTTTGGCTCACGATTCATAATGTCTAGCACATCCATTGGAAACCCTGTTGGAAATGCATAGTGTAAACGAATCCATTCAATACCTTCTACTTTTACTAAATGCTCTAAAAGCTCTGCAAGGTTTCTTTTCTTGTATATATCTAAACCATAATAAGTTAAATCTTGAGCAATTAAAATAAGCTCTTTTACACCATTTGCGGCTAATTTCTCAGCTTCAATCACTAAATTCTCAATCGGTGTAGACTTGTGCTTACCGCGCATTAAAGGAATAGCACAAAAACTACATGGTCTATCACAACCTTCTGCAATTTTTAAATACGCATAATTTTTTGGTGTTGTTGTTAAACGTTCCCCAATTAATTCGTGTTTATAATCTGCTCCTAATGCTTTTAATAATGCAGGCAGTTCTGTTGTTCCAAAATACTGATCTACGTTTGGTATTTCTTTTTCTAAATCTGGTTTATAACGTTCGCTCAAACAACCTGTTACAAAAACCTTATCAACATCACCATCTTCTTTCTTCTGCATGTATTCAAGTATGGTATTTACACTTTCTTCTTTAGCGTTATTTATAAAACCGCAAGTATTAATAACAACAACATTACCTTCTTCTTCATGTACAACATCTTTACCACTTGCTTTAAGCTGTCCCATTAAAACTTCGCTATCGTAAACATTTTTACTACAGCCTAATGTAATGACGTTAATCTTATTCTTTTTAAGGGTTTTAGTACGCATAATTATGTAAATCAGTGTGCAAAGATACGATGTATATTAAACCTTTAATATTTTTATAGGTCTAAAATAAAAACCCAAATAATGAAAGTTTTGAAATTAACCTACATTCTTTTAGCTCTTATTATATCATTCTCGTGTACATCAAGTGATTCTATTGAAATATCCGAACCCGAAGATGAAGGCCTTTATTTTCCACCGATCAATTCTGAAATATGGGAAACCTCATCGTTATCAGAATTAAACTGGAACGAAAATGCTTTGCAACCACTTTTAAATTTTTTGGATGACAGTGAAACAAAAGCTTTTATTATTTTGAAAGATGGTAGAATTGTTGTTGAATCTTATTTTAACGGTACAACGAGTACAACAAATAATCCATGGTTTTCAGCAGGAAAAACATTAACTGCATTTATGGTTGGTATTGCTCAAGAAGAAGGATTTTTATCTTTAACAGATCCTTCTAATACTTATCTAGGTGAAAACTGGAGTAGTCTTTCTGATTCGCAAGAAAATGCAATTACCGTTGAAAATCATATCACCATGACAACAGGTTTAGATTATAGATCTCAATTTGCATGCACAGATCCAGAATGTTTAACCTACTTAAATGCACCTGGTGGTTTTTGGTATTATCATAATGCTCCATATACATTAACCCAATCTATTGTTTCAGGTGCTGTGAATTCTGATTTTGATTCGTATTTTAATGAAAAACTACGCAACAGAATAGGAATGCAAGGAGTCTGGATTCCTTTTGGATTCAATAAATTTTACCTTAGTAATGCTCGTAGTATGGCACGCTTTGGCTTACTATGTTTGAATAAAGGAGTTTGGGAACAAGAAGCTATTCTTAATGATGAAAATTATTTCAATTCCATGACGAACACATCTCAACCAATGAATCCTTCTTACGGCTATCTTTGGTGGCTTAATGGGAAATCAAGTCATAGAGTACCAAGTTCTGAAACTTTAATCTCTGGAACTCTAATTCCAAATGCTCCAAGTGATTTAATCGCTGGCCTAGGAGCTAATGATCAAAAATTATATGTTATCCCAAGTGAAAACCTAGTGATTATCAGAATGGGTAGCGAAGGTAATGAAGGGCAATTAGGTCCTTCTAGTTATGATAATATACTATGGGAAAAAATAAACGATTTAATAAATTAGTTATAATTTTTAGGGGATACTCTCATCTTAGAAGCATCTTCATAAGCTTTTGCCCAACTGAGTAGTTTTAGTTCTTCTTTTGATTTTGCAATAAAAGTTAGACCTCTTGGCTGTCCATTATTTCTATAACCCATAGGTACTGTTAGTGCCGGATATAATGCTACTGCCGCAAAACCTGCATGGAAGTTATTAATAGATAGTATACCATCTAAATTATGCGCATCCATAGGCGTATCAAAAAACTTTCGTCCGTTTGTACGTAAAACATCTCGCATAGCATTTAGCTCGTCTTTTGTTGTAGAATCTGTTACAATACCATGAAACAAACGTTGCCCATAAGGTGCTGTTTTAAGAGAATCTAAATCATTAAAGGCAACAACATCTTTTGCATTTTTAAGATTTAAACTTTGATCACCATAATTGTTAAAATAAGTTGGCAAATCGATTTTCATTTCTGCAGTTAAAAACTGACTAAAACCAGGAAGATTAACACGCTCTTGATCAATTTCTACAATCTCAGCCCCTAAACCTTTTAATACATTAACCGCATTGGTATATAGTGTATCTTGTAGCAAACCTTTTATAGCACCAAAACGTTTTCCTTTTAAATCTACATTTAGGTTATCTGCATAGTTAAATCCATCCCCATGATTTACAAATGAAGCACTATCGTTATTATCTTTTCCTATCATTGCAGATAATACAATTGCATTATCAATAACATTTTTAGTGATTGGTCCTGTAGTATCTAAAGTACTAGAAATTGGTACCACTCCGCCTCTACTTAATAAGCCAATAGTAGGTTTAATACCTACAGCAGAATTACTACTTGCTGGAGATAAAATAGAACCCGCTGTTTCACTACCAATAGCTGCAACAGCGAAATTAGTAGTTGCTGATACTCCACTACCAGAACTTGATCCTCCTGTATCAAAAACACGACGCCCATAAGGATTTAACGTCTGCCCACCGTAAGCACTGTATCCACTTGGGCAATCACCACAGAAGAAATATGCCCATTCGCTAAGGTTTGCTTTTCCTAAGATAATAGCTCCGTTCTCCTTTAAACGTTCTACTACAAAAGCATCACTTACTTTATTATTAGCCAAAGCTGCTGCTCCTGCAGTAGTCATCATACCATCTGCATTAATATTATCTTTTAATAAAATTGGCATTCCAAAAACAGAATGTTGAATATCTTCTAATGTTTTTCCAGACGACTTAAGGATCTCGTCTTTTTGCTTTGCAGCTTCTACAGCATTTGCATTTAAGGCTATAATAGAGTTTAACGATAAATCATTATTTCTATCATATTTACCTATTCTGTACAAAAAGAACTTTGTAAGATTCTCGTACGATAATTTTCCGTTTAAAATATGACTTTGAAGTGTTGGAATATCTTGGTCAATGATTAATGCTTTTAATTCGTTATAATTACCTTCAGTAAATCCATCTAAATCGTCCTTAACAGAAAACATTACATATTCTGAGTTGATGTATTTAGAATCTAAAACTTTAAATTCTCTAAAATCTGTGGAATCTTGAACAACTTGCGTTTGTTCTATAACAATGTCTGCAAGTGTTTTTTCTGGAGTTTTTGGTTCTTCTTTACAAGAAACAATTACTAATGTAATTAGGAATAAAAGGCTGAGTTTTTTCATCGCGATAATTTTTATAAAAGTATAAAACTCATCGCAATGATGAATGTTTTACAGGTGTTAAAAATTTAATATCGAAGTTTCTATTTGTATTGAAATAAATTTCTTCCCGATAGTTATCGAGATTCACAAGGGTTTTACTTAAAAAACGAATCTACAAATTCATATTTATTGAATACCTGTAAATCTTCGATGCCTTCGCCTACTCCAATATATTTTACAGGAATTTGAAACTGATCACTAATACCAATCACTACTCCTCCTTTTGCTGTTCCATCTAACTTGGTCACAGCCAAAGCTGTTACTTCGGTTGCTGCTGTAAACTGTTTTGCTTGTTCAAACGCGTTTTGTCCGGTAGAGCCATCTAAAACTAATAATACATCGTGAGGTGAATTGTCAACCACTTTTTGCATGACACGTTTTACTTTAGTAAGCTCGTTCATAAGATTCACTTTATTATGTAAACGTCCTGCAGTGTCAATAATAATAACATCTGCATTTTGGTTAACACCAGATTGTAAAGCATCAAATGCAACAGAAGCTGGATCACTCCCCATATCTTGACGTACCATTGGAACATCTACACGATCAGCCCAAACCTGAAGTTGATCTATAGCTGCTGCTCTAAAGGTATCCGCGGCACCTAAAACAACATTTAAACCTTGCTTTTTAAATTGATATGCTAATTTACCTATCGTAGTGGTTTTACCAACTCCATTAACTCCAACCACCATAAGTACATATGGTGTTTTAGAGCCATCCTCGCGTTTTGGTAATTCAGGAATTATATAATCTGTAGCTTCCCCAGAATTGGTTTCGGATAGTAAAGCAGCTATTTCTTCTCTTAATATTTTATTAAGCTCTGATGTACCAAGATATTTATCTTTAGCGACTCGAGCTTCTATACGTTCTATAACTTTAAGCGTTGTATTAACTCCAACATCACTAGTAACTAACACTTCTTCAAGGTTATCTAATACATCGTCATCGACTTTAGATTTACCAGCTACAGCTTTATTTAGTTTATTGAAAAAAGAGGATTTTGATTTTTCTAATCCTTTATCTAAAGTTTCCTTCTTTTCTGAAGAAAATATTTTCTTAAAAAAACTCATTGTATTGTTTAATCGTTTTTTACTCTGTTATTCTTTAGAATATAGAGCAATTTCCTTGCCTAATCGTTTTACTGCTAAGATGTCATGAAAACGCTCAAATATAGCCATAAAAAAACTGCTTTCAAATGAAAGCAGTTTTATAAATATTTTTATTTAGCAATTATTTTTTTGCTAAAAAATCCTTGACAAATTCTGGTGCCATTACTGATTCTACAAAAGTGTAAGCTCCAGTTTTTGGTGATTTCACCATTTTAATCGCTTTTGTCAAACGTTTAGATCCTGTCTGTAGAGACGCTACTGATTTCTTTGCCATGGTGTAATTATTTTATCTCTTTATGAACTGTCATACGCTTAAGGATAGGATTAAATTTTTTAATCTCCATACGATCTGGCGTATTCTTTTTATTTTTAGTTGTGATATATCTTGAAGTACCTGCTTCACCAGAAGCTTTATGCTCTGTACATTCTAAGATAACTTGTATTCTATTTCCTTTCTTTGCCATTGTAAATTGACTTTAGCTTTCGCTCTTATTTGTAAAACCCTTTTGCTCTTGCCTCTTTTAAAGCTGCAGAAATACCAATTTTATTAATGGTTTTTAATGCAGAAGTAGACACTTTTAACGTTACCCATTTATCTTCTTCAGGAATATAAAAGCGTTTTTTAATTAAATTAGCACCAAACTTACGCTTAGTCTTATTCATAGCATGAGATACATTGTTCCCAACCATTGCTTTTTTCCCAGTAAGTTCACAAACTCTTGACATCTTTTTCTAACTTTAGGTATGTTTATTTTAAACAGGGTGCAAATTTAGTAAAACTTTACATTTCAACAAATTTAAAGACTTACTTTTTTTCAATTTCTTTTTGAAGCATTTCAAAGGCTTTATTTGTTGCCTTTTTAATCACTTTTTCTCTATGATTTCCAAAATCAAACATTTCTGAATAAATTCTGCCTTTACTAGCTATTGATATCCATACGGTTCCGACTTCTGCATCAGCATCTCCTTTAGATGGTCCGGCATTTCCTGTAGTGCTTATGGCATAGTTTGCGTCAAATAATTCTAAAACTCCTTTGGCCATAGCTTCAACAACTTCTCTACTAACTACAGAATGTTGTTTAATAGTATCTTCTGAAACATTTAATAACTTAATCTTTGATTCGGTTGCATAACTTACTACGCTTCCTTTATAATATTTTGATGCACCAGCATTTGCTGTTATAGACTGTGCTATACTTCCACCAGTACAACTCTCTGCTATTGCCAGAGTCTTTCCTAAATCAGTTAGTTGTTTTCCTATAGCTGCTTCGAGCGAAGCTTCGTCTTCATAACCAACAAAAATATCTTCTATCTGTGGCAATAAAAGATTAATCTGCTTTTCCATCTCTCTTTCAACCAAATCTTTATCCATTGCTTTTGCAGACAAACGCAAGCGCACTCTTCCTAGGTTTGGTAAATATGCTAATTTAATATACGATGGTAAACTATCTTCAAACACCTCAATGCGAGCCGCAAGTGCACTCTCGCCTAAACCGTGAGTTAAAAGTGTTTTGTGTAATATATAAGGATAATTAAATGTTTTTCTTAACTCTGGAATGACTTGATTACTAATTAAAGCTTTCATTTCATAAGGCACACCAGGAAGCGATACAAATATTTTTCCATTCTTTTCAATCCACATGCCTGGAGCAGTGCCAAAACGGTTGTTTAATACTTTTGCTTTTGACGGTACTAAAGCTTGCTGACGGTTTACATCAGAAATAGGCGAACTGATGTATTTTGAAAACAATACTTCTATATGTTGAAGTACATCTTTATTTTCTACCAGTTCATCATCAAAGTACTCACAAAGTGTGTGCTTTGTAATATCATCTTTTGTAGGTCCTAATCCACCAGTTATAATAATAATATCTGCGTTAGCTTCGGCTTCGGCTAATGCTTTTAAGATATGCGCTTTATCATCTTGAATAGAAGTAATTTGATAAACTGAAGCTCCTATTTTGTTCAGTTCTTTTCCTAAAAAAGCAGAATTTGTATCTATGATTTGTCCGATGAGAATTTCATCTCCAATGGTAATTATTTCAGCATTCATTACAACCCGAAATCTGACCGTATTTCATTTACAGCATTATCTATTGCTTGTAAAACTGATTTTAATTGCCCAGAAACATCTTCATTTGCTTTTTCGAACTTTCCCCAGTCTTGTATGTCTATAAGTTTATCTAAAACTCCAAGCTCAAACAAATCTATAGTGGGTTTCATTTTATGTGCTGCTTGGTAAGCTTCATAATAATCGTTATTAGGAACAGCAACTTTAAGACGCTCAGCATCTTCTGGTACTTCTTCTAAAAATGTTGCTGCTAATATAGCCACAAATTCTTCATCACCATCTGCCAATTCTCTTACACGATCTAACTTATAATGTTCTGTCATTTTATTTAACTTTTATTGAAAATAATTCTTCGTTCTCTATGAATCCTTTTAACTGATCTTCAGCAAAAACTTTACCAACTCCTGCCGGAGTTCCTGTAAAGATAATATCTCCAATTTTTAAAGTGAAATATTTTGACACATATTCGATGAGTTCATCAACTTTCCAGAGCATTAATTTTGTGTTTCCATTTTGTGCAATCTCCCCATTACGCTCTAAACGAAAATTAATATTATTAATATCAGCAAATTGCGATTTTGGCAACCACTCACTAACTACTGCTGCACCATCAAAAGCTTTCGCTTTTTCCCATGGATGTCCTTTTGCTTTTAATTGCGATTGTAAATCTCTTGCTGTAAAATCGATACCTAAGCCTATTTCATTATAATACTTATGTGCAAATTTTCTATCTATGTGCTTCCCTACTTTGTTAATCTTTATTAGTAATTCTACTTCATGATGAACATCATCAGAGAAATCTGGAATAAAAAACGGTTGCTTCTTTAATAGAATAGAAGTGTCTGGTTTTAAAAAGATAATTGGATCTTTTGGTTTTTCGTTTTCTAATTCTTCAATATGTGCCGTATAATTTCGACCTATGCAAATGAGTTTCAAAATGTATTACTTATTATCAATTATTATTATTTATTCTTTATTTAGAACAATTATCCTAGTTTATTATTAAACTGTCTCAACTTTATAGCGGTGAGTACTTTTTTAGTGTACAATGGAAAATCTGCATTGAGTAACCATCCAAAGTAACCAGGTTCTTTTTCTAAAATATCTACAACACGTTTTCCTTTATGCTTACCAAAAGAAAAACATTCTTCACCTTCTTTATTGTAATTTATAAAACCTGCAAAATCGGCAAACTTTTTATGCGAACTGAATTCTGCTAAAAATTTAGTGTTATTTTCTAGTTCATCATATCTTTCTAATTGTGCTTTTAAAACTTCAAAAGTGGCTTTGGTATCCGCTTCGGCACTATGTGCATCTTCCAAATTTTTATCGCAATAAAATTTATAGGCCGCACTTAATGTACGTTTCTCCATTTTATGAAAAATAGTTTGCACATCTACAGATTGTGTGTTTTTCATATCAAAATCTATGTCTGCGCGTAACAGTTCTTCAGCTAATAAAGGAATATCAAATCTGTTAGAGTTAAAACCACCTAAATCTGAATCTTTAATAATAGTATAAATCTCTTTTGATAATTCTTTAAACGTCGGTTTATCTACAACATCGGCATCAGAAATTCCATGTATGGCAGTTACTTCTGGCGGAATTGGCATTTCTGGATTTACAACCCATGTTTTAGTCTCTTCCTTACCATCTGGATACACTTTTAGAATTGAAATTTCTACAATTCTATCTTTAGAAATGTTGATTCCGGTAGTTTCTAAATCGAAAAAACAAATGGGTTTATTAAGGTTGAGCTGCATAAATTCTATTTTAAATACAAAGGTAACAGAATACCTAATAGTATTGAAAGTTTTAACGCATATGGTTAAAGTTCTATCTAAAATTATTTAGCTAACTTCGTTTAATGCAATTTTTATAGACTATCTGATATTAATAAGCGCATAAAAAAAGCACAAGAATATTATAACAACTAAGTTAGCTGTAATTAAAAATACAAAATTATGAATGACCTCTTAAACGCGACAACCTCAGCACAAATTATAACACTATTATTCTTAACCATCCTTTTTATACAATCTGGATTAGACAAGGTTTTTAACTATAAAGGAAATTATGAATACTTTAAATCGCATTTTGCAAAGAGCATTTTAAAAAACACCATTGGCATCCTTTTGCCAGTAATTACTCTATTAGAAGTTGCTGCTGGTATATGTTCGTTAATTGGAGTAGTACAGATTATTATAAATGGAAGTACTACTATAGGTTTAATAGGTGCACAATTATCTGCGCTATCAATACTAGCCCTATTTTTTGGTCAAAGAGTAGCCAATGAATATGAAGGCTCTAGTACTTTGGTGGGTTATTTTTTAGTCACCATTGTTAGTATATTTTTATTGGGATAGAAATTTTACAATGATTTTTTTTAAACCAACTGATAGTCATTTATTTGACTTTGTAAAGTAAATCAACTAACTTCGTTTAACATTCGATAAATTCAACTAGCATTGAGCTAGTCGAAGTGTTAAAACTGATTTTATCTTAGCATTGGCAGTAATTAAACGAGAGAGTACAAATATTCAACTAAATCATGAATATTTGAATATGCAGATAACTTATAAACTCTTTTTCCAGAATCTAATTCATCATTAAACTGTTCAATTACCCATTTACTATTTTTAATTCCAACTGCTTTATTTGGTAGTAAAACTTCAAATATGTTTGTTGCTTTTTCATAATCAGGAAGCCATTTTTTCTTTATTTGACTAATTACAGAATCACACTTTTTGAATGGTTTTGTTGTCTTCTCGAAATGTAATAAAACAAAGTATTCAAAGCATGGAACAGTAAAAGCAATATTTATTTTTGGACTTGAGACTCTTGCTACCTCGAAAGCTTCTGAAATTTTAGCATGACCATCTTTATCAAAAATGACCCAAACAAAGTCATATGCATTTTTTTCTCGTTTAGCTTCTTTAATTTTTGTTTTTGCATAATTCACAAGCCCTAAAGGAGAGTGGTCTTTAGGTTTAAATATTTTAACATCAATCGATGAAAATTTACGTCTATACTTATCTTGACTAATTAAACCCTGAAAATAATTTTCTTCAGTTTCTCCTTCACATAAAATTAAGCCTCTTTTATTAAAACTTATGTTTCTTCTTGATTTTCTGTATCCTCTTTTCATAAAACATTAATAGTGAAAATCAAGCTCATTTTCATTTATTACTGGTGTAGCACCAAACCTACCACTCATATACCACTTTTCATAAGGAATATTTCCTCTTACTCCAGGAATATCTGAAATTGAATAATAGTGACTAAATCCTTCAAACTCTTTTTCTGCAAACCAAACTTGGTCACGTCTAAACAATTCATTGTCCAGCAATGAAACATCATGCGTTGCAAAAATAAGTTGTGCATTATTAGGATTTAATTTTGGTGTTCTGAAGATATTAATTAACATTCTCGTTAATTTTGGGTGCAAGCTTTTATCAAGTTCGTCAATCACTAATGTTTGACCATCAGCTAAAGCTTCTAAAATCAAACCTCCAACAGCTAATAGCTTTAATGTTCCTGTAGATTCTTCAGCTAAATGAAAATCAATCTTTCCGACCTCTTCACCATTTTCAAACTCTTTATGTGATGTTCTAATTTTATACTTATATCTTTCAATAATTTCATCCTTGTCTTCATCAGTCATTTCTTCAGGCAAACTTTCTCTTTCTATTTCAGATTCTTGTATGTCAATAGAATGAATACCAGTATCAGCAACACACATTAATTTATTAATATTCTCTTTAAAAAAGGGAATATCATCATTTCCCATTTTATTAGTAAATAATTGTATCAGAACATTATCATATTCTGTATCATGTATATTGGAAACAAATAATCCTTCAGAGAAAAAAGAATATGGAATTGCTAACTGCTCATTTTTTTCTGTCCCAATTTTAGACAAGAAAAGCTGATTATCATATAATAAATCTTCGATATCTCTTTTCTTTCCTGTTAGAGATTCTCCATAATTTATTTTTTTTCCAATTTCCCTTCTGAACAACCAAGCTGGCTGCGATTTAGGATAATACCTCAATTTTTCATAAACAATCTTTTTTTCATTATAACCAACTGAATACTGATATCTAATTCCATCACTTCCAATAAAATCAATTAAAAATTCTACTGGTTGATTTCTAAAACCTTTATCTAACTTATATGGCTCATAAGGCGCAATTTTATCATCAACTTTAGAATCAGCCGAATAAATTACCATATATTGAATAGCCTTGAATGATTTTAATAAGTTACTTTTTCCAGAGGCATTTCTGCCATAAACAATTGCTGAATTGAGAATTTTATAACCTTTATAATCTACAACAGAATTTTCTAATTCTTTGACTTTATTCTCTGCAAGCATTGAGAAACTTTGCCAATCCTTGATTGAACGAAAGTTTTTTATTTTAAATTCTAATAACATAATCCGAAATTAACTAAAAAAATGTAGTTTTTATGCAAATTTAAGTTAAATTTAGAAAAATACTACCAACAACGTGTATAATTAATTGCTTTGGAAGTGATTATTTGGAAAATTCCTTCAGTATTTCCTCTGGTTCGTTTTCTTTTACTAATTTAGACCTAGCCAACGCAACTAACCATATACAACAACGTTAAACGAAACTTCTTGAAAAATCACAAAAAAGCACAGTTTTAAAACTGTGCCCTTTTATATTTTAATTTAAATCTCTTAGAATGAGATCCCCATTTTCATGGGAATTAAATTTCTCGATTTATATCCCAAGCCTCTAAATAATCTTTTACCGCTTTTACAAACTGTCCTCCAAGTGCGCCATTAACCACACGATGATCGTAAGAATGCGATAAAAACATTTTATAACGGATGCCTATAAAATCTCCTTCAGAAGTTTCTATAACAGCTGGTACTTTACGAATAGCACCTAATGCCAATATAGCTACTTGCGGTTGATTAATAATAGGTGTACCCATAATACTACCAAATGTACCTACATTAGTTACAGTGTAAGTTCCATCTTGTATGTCGTCAGGACTTAACTTATTGGTACGTGCTCGGTTAGCTAAATCATTAACTTGTTTAGCCATGCCTAATAAATTTAATTGATCTGCATTTTTAATGACTGGAACAATTAAATTACCATCAGCTAAAGCTGCTGCCATACCTAAATTGATGTTTTTCTTTTTAATGATTTTATCTCCTTGTACAGAGATATTAATCATAGGAAAATCACGGATCGCTTTTGCAACCGCTTCCATAAATATAGGAGTAAACGTTAAATTTTCGCCTTCTCTCTTTTTAAAACTGTCTTTATGTTTTTTACGCCAGTTCCAGATGTTAGTCACATCAGCCTCTATAAATGATTGAACATGTGCAGATGTTTGTACTGAATCTACCATATGTTTAGAAATAAGTTTGCCCATACGGCTCATTTCTATAATTTCATCTTCACCAGAAGCTATAACTGGAGCTTCTGCTTTTGGTGCATTTTCAGTTTTAGCTGGTTTAGCTGGTGTTTGTGATACTGGAGCTGGAGCTGAACCACGAGATGCTAAATAATTTTTTATGTCATTTTTAGTGACTCTTCCGTCTTTTCCTGTACCTGGAATAGTATCTAATTCGGTTTGAGATATTCCTTCTTGTTTCGCTATATTTTTTACTAAAGGTGAATAAAAACGGTCTCCCGAAGTTATAATTGGTTCTATAGTATTCTGAGCAGCAACGACTGTTTGAGATACTTCTTCTACTACTTTAGTTGTCTCAGTTTTTTCTTCTTTAGCTGAAGCTTTAACTTCTATAGTGCCTCCGCCTTCTGTTTCTATAACAGCGATAATCTGCCCTACTTGTACAACATCATCAACATTGAATAATTTTTCTACTAATACTCCATCAACTTCACTCGGCACTTCACTATCTACTTTATCAGTAGCTATTTCTAATACAGCTTCGTCAGCTTCAATTGTATCTCCTATATCTTTTAACCAAGCAGTAATTGTTGCCTCTGCAACACTCTCCCCCATCTTGGGTAGTTTAAGTTCAAAATTTGCCATATCTATAATTTGATAGTCTTAATTCGGTGATTGAATGCAAAATTACTAAAAAAAGTAGTCTTTTATTGATGTTAATTCAAAATTTAATCAAAATTTAATAACTTCACCTTGCGATATTGCACTATCACTTCCAAGGCTAAAATTACTCTTTTTTGGTAAAATTCTATAGGTTAGGCTTTTGTTTTTTGCATTTGTTTTCATTGTCTTTAATATTGTTTTATATGAAAACATTTCAGCATCCAAAATAATAAGACTATGATCTTCTATTAAATTTAAATCCGTATACACCTTTATCTGTTGTGTTAATTTTGATTTTAATGTTTTTAAGTCTCTGCTAGAAAAAATCTGTGTTTGCTGTGGTTTTGTAATTGCTATAGGGTCTGATTTTTTTATTAAATAAGCTAATTTAATTCCTGTAAAAACTACAGTGTTAAAAATAATATTTCGTTTAAAATGCTTTTTGTAGAAAATATGCATTGCCCCGTAAAAACGTTTTAGATAGTTTTTATCTTTTAATGTGCTTTCTCCTTTAAAGTGAAGTACAGAGGTTTGTCCGTAATAATAATTTGTATGAGTTTTCGATACCTTATATGACAAATCAATATCTTCTCCATACATAAAATAGTCTTCGTCAAATCCGCTAACACTATGATAAACTTCTTTTTTAAGAAGCATAAATGCACCGACTAGAACATCTACTTTTCCTATAGCTTCTTCATCTAAGTTATTATAATATTGAGATCCATTTCCTAACATTTTTTGAAATGCCACATAAGGTTTAGGAATATTTCGTTTACTCTCTGGCAAAAAATTTCCTTTACCATCTATAAGTTGACATCCTAAAATGCCTAAATCTGTTTTTGAATCCGCAAATTCTAGAAGCGTTACAAATGTGTCTTCAGCTACTACTGTATCTGGGTTAAGGATACATACATATTCTCCTTTAGCGGCTTTTACTCCAATATTATTTCCTTTTGAAAACCCTAAATTATTTGTGTTTTTAATAAGAATCACATCTGGGAATAGAGTTTCTACTATTGAGCAACTGTCATCACTAGAGTTATTGTCAACAACAATAATCTCTGCGTCGATATCATCTATGGCTTCTGTAACACTCTGTAAACATAGCTCCAAAAAGTAGCGTACATTATAATTAAGTATAACAACAGATAATTTCAAAACGATTAAGATTTTAATGAGGCTTCAAATGGAATTCGGTCTATAATGCTTCGACCTAAAGTAATTTCATCTGCGTATTCGAGTTCATTACCTGCAGCAATTCCTCTAGCTATAGTGGATGTTTTTATATTATAATCTTGAATCTGTCTGTAAATGTAGAAGTTAGTAGTATCTCCTTCCATTGTCGGACTCATAGCAAAAATTAACTCTGTTACAGTTCCATCTTTTACCTTATCAATTAAGGTTGTAATATTTAAATCTTGAGGACCAATACCATCCATTGGTGATATTTTACCACCTAACACATGATATAAGCCTTTAAAAGATCCTGTGCTTTCTATAGCCATAACATCTCTAATATCTTCTACGATACAAATAAGTGATTTATTTCGCATTGGGTTATCACAAATCTCACAAAGTGTTTTATCACTAATATTATGGCAAGATTTACAAAAATTAATTTCTTCTCTAACGGTTTTTAAAGCTTCAGATAATAATAGCGCTTGTTCTTTAGGCTGACGTAATAAATGCAATACTAAACGTAATGCTGTACGTTTACCTATACCTGGTAATTGCGCCATTTCATTAACTGCTTTCTCTAATAATTTTGAAGAAAATTCCATGATTGCGAAGGTACTTAATTTTTAAATTTAAGAATGATAGCTATTAATTTTTATAAAAAGATTATTTTCGGAATAATAAATTCTTTAGTTATGTCTCCTACCACAATACTAATTTTAATAGCCTCATATTTTGGGGTTCTAATTTTAATATCCTACTTCACTGGAAAAGAAGATTCTAATGCTGCTTTTTTTAAGGCTAATAAATCTGCTCCGTGGTATTTAGTAGCCTTTGGAATGATTGGCACATCGCTTTCTGGTGTAACATTTATTTCTGTGCCCGGATTAATTGGTGGACAACAATTTGGCTATATGCAAGGCGTATTGGGATTTTTTGTAGGCTATTTTGTTATCGTTTTTATTCTTTTACCTATTTATTATAAACTTAATGTCACTTCTATATACGAATATTTAGAACAACGTTTTGGTAAAGTAAGTTATAAAACTGGCGCATTTTTCTTTTTATTATCTCGTGTTACAGGCGCTTCTTTTCGATTGTTTTTGGTTGCATTAGCAATGCAATATGTCGTTTTTGAAAGTATAGGTGTACCGTTTTGGATTACCGTTGTAATTTCTATATTACTAATTTGGATATATACATTTAAAGGTGGTATAAAAACTATTATTTGGACTGATACTTTACAAACTCTAGCCATGCTGAGTGCTGTAGGATTAGCCATCTACTTAATTAACGAGAAATTAGATTGGACTTACTTAGAATTTTTAAACTCTGATAGTTTTTCTGAAAAAGGAAAAATTTTCTTCTTTGATGACCCTAATGCTGCTGTCTATTTTTGGAAATATTTTATAGGAGGTATATTTATAACTATTGCAATGACTGGACTAGACCAAGATATGATGCAGAAAAATTTAGCCTGCAAAAACAAAAAAGAAGCTCAGAAGAATATGATAAGCATGTCTGTTCTGCTCGTTATTGTCAATTTTGCATTCTTATCTCTTGGTGCATTACTGTTTATATACGCAGAACAATTTGGAATAGACATTCCTATAGTGGATGGAAGGACAAGAACCGATTTATTATTTCCTGAGATTGCAATGAATCAAAACTTAGGAAAACCTTTAGCTATTATTTTTATTATTGGTTTAATCGCTGCCGCGTATTCTAGCGCAGATTCTGCCTTAACTTCATTAACCACTTCTTTTTCTGTTGATTTTTTAAATATTAATAACAAACCAGAAGCCGAACAAAAACCGCTTCGTAAAAGAGTACACGTCTATGTTTCTATAGTACTAGCGTTTGTTGTTATTCTATTTAATTATTTAGATGGAAACGTTGTTAGTAACCTTTTTAAGTTTGCAACTTTTACTTATGGACCTTTGCTTGGGCTTTTTGCATTTGGTATTTTAACCAAACGACAAATAAGAGATAAATATGCATGGATTGTTGGGTTGTTATCTATACTTATAACATTCGGCATCACTTCTCTCCCAGAAAGTATTATTGGTGCTTACCAATTTCATTGGGAAATTCTTCCTATAAATGGATTTATAACCTTTATAGGATTGCTAATTATAACTAAAAAAGAGATTATTAATACTGATTAGTACCTAACAATACTAGCGTACAAGCTATTTCAAATTCTATTTGATTTGCTTTAAGCAAATTATAGAATTCTATATTTTCTGTTCCTGGATTAAAAATTACACGTTTAGGCTTTAAACCTATAATGTAATCATAAAGTTCAACTTGCCGTTTTGGATTTAAATATAGTGTTACAGTATCTATTGCTTTATAATTTAAACGTTCAGTATCTATAGAGACTCCTTCAACTTCACCTTTTCTTAAACCTAATGCTTTAACTTCATGGCCTTTATCAATTAAACGACGTATTGCTTTATTAGAATAACGATGTGTTTTTAGTGAGGCTCCGACAACTAATGTTTTTTTCTTCATGTGTTAAAAAGATGTTAAAGGGTTTAATAAAAAGTAACATCATACAAAAGTAGTCGTCTATATTTTAATTACTATCATCAAATCAATCAAAAAACAATCACAATCAATGAAACATTTACTTGTTATGTTTGCTATGCTAATTTCTTTAGCAGCATTTCCCCAACCCAATTCAAATTCAGAAATCAAAAATGGTTCCATCTCTGGAAGAGTTATGGACGCAGAATTAAACCAACCACTTCCTTATGTTAATGTTGTAATTAAAGACAATGCTGGCAAAATAATTACTGGAGGCATTACTTCTGAAGACGGAAAATTTAAAATTGAAAAAGTCCCAGAAGGCACTGTTAGTGTAGAGATACAATACATTGGTTATAAAACTATTGCTAAATCAGTTACACTAGCCAAAGGCAATTATAATCCTAATATTGGTGATATTATGCTAACAGAAGATGCCGAAAGCTTAGATGAAGTTACGGTAGTAGCTGAAGTCTCCACTATTCAGCAAAAAGTAGACAGAAAAGTTATTAATGTTGGTAAAGATTTAACAACATCAGGACCAACAGCATCGGATATTATGAACAATATTCCGTCTGTTAATGTAGATCAACAAACTGGAGCTATTGCATTACGAGGTAATCAAAACGTACAAGTAATGGTTGATGGAAAATTATCAAATATTCCTGCAGCACAATTGCTTAAGCAAATTCCTTCCACATCTATTAAGCAAATTGAATTAATAACTAATCCTTCTGCAAAATACAATCCTGAAGGCATGAGTGGTATTATCAATATTATTCTACATAAAAACACCATGGTAGGATTTAATGGAAATTTTAATGTAGGACTTACTCGCGAGATAGAGCCTAAATTTAATAGTTCATTGGATCTAAATTATAGAAGTGGAAAATTTAATTTCTATGGCAGTTATGGCAATAATATATCAGACAACATCCAAACCGTAGATTTAGAACAAATTGATACTGGGTTAAATCAATCTCTAAATGTTTTAGACGATCAAAATTCGCATTTATTTAAAGTGGGTGTCGATTATTACATCAATGATAAGAATACAGTCTCTTTCTTTACAAACCAAAATATTTTTGATGGTGGAGCTGGTGTAAATACTCTATTAACTTTTGATAATGCACCTAACAATAATCAAAATCAGTTTATAAATAATGAAAACTCTAATGATAGCCAACAATATAACTTTAACTACAAATTAGATTTTGATGATGAAGGTCATAATATAGAGTTAGAAGTTGATCATAATATTTTTGATAGCTCCATTTTTTCTGACAATTTATTTTCAGGAGCTAATACACGTCCAAATTTTGAAGAAAATACCGGTATAGACCGTAACAGAACAACCATAAACTTAGATTATGTAAATCCGTTATCTGATAAAGCAAAATTAGAATTAGGGCTACAAGCCCGTTTATTTGAAAACACTATTAATTACAATTCTGATGCGCGTGTAAGAAATGAGTTTGGAGATTTTATTCCTACATCTACTGCTTTTGATTATACTAGAGATATTTTTTCTGCTTATGCTAGCTACGGTAAAGCTTTAGACAAGTGGTCATATCAATTAGGGCTTAGAGCTGAATTTGTTGATGTGAATGCATTAGCTATAGATACGGATTTAATAAATAATAGTGCTACGGATTTCCCATTTGAAAATGATTATTTTCAAATATACCCATCTGCATTTTTAACGTATAATCCATCTGAAAAAAATTCATACCAATTTAGTTTTAGTAGACGTGTAGATCGCCCAGGTGTTGGGCAGGTAAATCCTATTCCTGAATTTAATACTGCTTTGATTTCTCAATTTGGCAATCCTGAACTAGAACCTCAATTTACTAATTCTGTTGAAGTTAATTACACTCGTAAATTAAAAAAAGGTAGTCTTACAGGAGGTGTTTTCTATAGACTTATAGAAGATGAAATTAATCAAGGTGTATTTGTAGATCGATCTAATTTAGGTTCTGGACGCGTCATTTTAACTAATGATAATTTTGATAACACTTCAGCTTACGGTATAGAAATTTCTAGTAACTATAGACCAACTAAATGGTGGAGTATTAATGCAAGTTTCGATTTATTTGCTAGACAACAAACGGGTATTGCTGAAACATTAGACCAGAGTATAACAAACCCAACCATAGATGATATTAGTATTAACGAAACAGAAGTTGACAATATCATATACAACTTTAGAGTATTTAATAATTTTAGAGTAAACAAGAGTTTATCACTATCTGCATTTGCATTATATAGAGGGCCAGATACTGGATTAAATTTTGAAATAGACCCTATTTATTTTGTCAATCTTGGTTTGAGATATAATTTCTTACAAGATGATAGAGCGACGTTTAGTCTAAACTTTAATAATGTTTTTGATACACAAGAAATATCTATTGAGAGTCGTCGTCCTTTTAGACAAAATGTAGAAGTCGATAGAGAATTCAGCACCATTTTTGCTGGGTTATCTTACCGATTTGGAGGTGGAAAATACCGAGCTAAATCTCGTAAAAGGCGTGATAACGATGAAAAATCTGGAGGAGGATTTATATAAAAAAAATATAATTTAATAGTCGACATAAATAGTTGATGGTTAGTGTTAATGTTAGACTATTAAATAAGAAAACCCGAAGTTTTTTCTTCGGGTTTTTATTTGGCATATTATTTGATAATTTTTATATCGTAATGAAAAAGAATTGATTACGACTTATGCTATAACTAATTATAGTTTACAATTATTTGAGTTAGTCTTCAAGATAAAAAAACTAAAATTAATATATAGTAAGAGTCCAAAGGTTGTCCGCCTTTGGACTCTTTTGTGTTAATATCACGTTAAATCTAAAATCCTTTGCAATAAAAATAGAATTGTTACGTCTACATAGTAGATAAGTTTTAAGTAATAAGTGTTATAAAATTTATTTTATAACCGTAGTGTTAGTTAAAGTTGGTTAATAGCTGAAAAAGTCGGAACTCTAAAATTCCGACTTTTTTTATATTATTATCTCTCATCCCAAAATAAGAAGTACACTACCTCTTTTTTAGGTCTTTTATACATTAGTTACCATTTTATAATAGCACTTGCCCAAGTAAATCCACTGCCAAAAGCAGCTAACACCACATTATCACCTTCTTTAATTTTACCTTCTTCCCAAGCTTCAGTTAAAGCAATAATAACAGATGCTGCTGTTGTATTACCGTATTTCATAATGTTATTAAACACCTGATCATCCCTTAAACTAAATTTCTTTTGAATAAACTGAGCTATTCTTAAGTTAGCCTGATGAGGAATGAGCATATCAATATCTTCGCGTTGCAAGCCGTTTTGTATTAAACCTTCCATAATCACTTCACTAAAACGTACTACTGCATTTTTAAATACAAAAGTGCCATCCATGTATGGAAAATAGGATATATCTTCATCTCCTGCTTCAATAATTTCTGGTACCCAATGCGAAATACTAGGTGAAGCTACTGTGAGTTTATCTGCATATTTACCTTCACTATGCAAGTGCGTAGACAAAATACCTTTAGAATTATCTTCTTCTCTACTTAAAACTGCAGCTCCTGCTCCATCACCAAAAATAACAGTAACTCCACGACCTCTTGTACTCTTGTCTAATCCGTTACTATGATATTCAGCACCAATAACTAAAATATTTTTATACATGCCTGTTTTAATAAACTGATCTGCTACAGAAATAGCATATACAAAACCAGAACATTGATTACGTATATCTAATGCTCCAACAGTTGGCATATCTAATAAGTCTTGTATTTGCACACCACAACCTGGAAAATAATAATCAGGACTTAAGGTAGCAAACACTATAAAATCGATATCATCTTTTGTTAAGCCAGCACGTTCTATTGCAATTTTTGAAGCTTTCGCTCCCATTACCGCAGAAGTATCTTCTGTTCCTTCTTTTATCCAACGGCGTTCTTTTATACCTGTACGTTCTTGTATCCACTCATCATTAGTATCCATAATTTTAGATAGATCATCATTAGTTACTACATTATCTGGAAGGTACTTTCCTAAACCTATTATTTTTGAATTATACATAAAAAAATGATTGTTATAATCGCTCTTATTCAGAGGTTTTCATTATTATATTATAGTTATTAAATATATGACAAATTTAGTCAATCTTTACTCTATTTAATTACAACGCATAAAACCATTTTTATAGAGTATTATAAACTTTAACAAATGAGTAATTTATTTTTTTATAAAAGTTGGTGTCAGTTTGTCATATTTACTGAATTGGCATTTTTGTTGCCTATCTCTCATCAAGACAATTAAAACAAAAAACTAAACAGTTTTCCACAGACGTGGAAATATTTAATACATTAAATTATGACAAAAGGAAGTATTAATGTGTCGGTAGAGAATATCTTTCCGCTTATTAAAAAATTCTTATACAGTGATCACGAAATCTTTCTACGTGAACTTATTAGTAATGGCACTGATGCCACACTAAAGTTAAAACACTTAGCTAGCATTGGAGAATCTAAATCTGAATATGGAAATCCACAAATTGAGATTAAAATAGATAAGGACGCTAAAAAGCTTCATATTATTGATCAAGGTATTGGTATGACAGCTGAAGAGGTTGAAAAATATATTAACCAAGTAGCGTTTTCTGGAGCTGAAGAATTTTTAGATCAGTATAAAGATTCTGCAAAAGATTCTGGTATTATAGGTCATTTTGGTTTAGGTTTCTATTCTGCATTTATGGTAGCAGAAAAAGTAGAAATTATCACTAAGTCGCATACTGGAGCTCCTGCTGCTCATTGGACTTGTGATGGTTCTCCAGAATTTACATTAGTTGAAGCTGATAAAGAAGATAGAGGAACAGAAATTATTCTTCATATTGCTGAAGATTCTACAGAGTTTTTAGAAGACACTAGAATCCGAGAGTTACTAAACAAGTATAATAAGTTTATGCCTATTCCAATTAAATTTGGAACTAAAGAAATTAACGATCCTGAGTTTACGCCAAAGACAACTAAAGATAAAGATGGTAAAGAAACTACAGAACCTCATAAGCAAATTACAGTTGATGATATTATCAATAACCCTAATCCGGCTTGGACAAAACAACCAACAGAATTAGAAGACCAAAACTATAAAGACTTTTATAGAGAATTGTATCCAATGCAATTTGAAGAGCCTTTATTCAATATTCATTTAAATGTAGATTATCCGTTCAACTTAACAGGAATCTTGTATTTCCCTAAGATGACGAATGATATGAATATGCAAAAGGATAAAATTCAACTTTATCAAAATCAAGTTTTTGTTACTGATAATGTAGAAGGTATTGTTCCTGAGTTTTTAACGATGTTACGTGGTGTTATTGATTCTCCAGATATTCCGTTAAACGTATCTCGTAGTTACTTACAAGCTGATGGTAATGTAAAAAAAATATCTTCTTACATTACACGTAAGGTCGCTGATAAATTAAGATCATTATTTAACTCTAATCGTGAAGATTTTGAAGCTAAATGGGATGATATTAAAATTGTTATTGAATATGGAATGCTTTCTGAAGAAAAATTCTTTGAAAAAGCTGATGCATTTGCGTTATACCCAACAGTAGATGGTACGTATTACACTTATGAAGAATTATATAATAAGATAAAGGCCAATCAAACGGATAAAGATGATAAGCTGGTTATATTATATGCCTCTAACAAAGATGAACAACATAGTTATATCGAAGCTGCAAAAACCAAAGGTTACGAAGTTTTACTATTAGATTCGCCTATTGTAAGTCATTTAATTCAGAAATTAGAAACTAGTAAAGAGAAGATTTCATTTACTCGTGTCGATGGAGATCATATTGACAACCTTATTAAAAAAGAGGATACTGCGATTTCTAAACTAACAGAAGAACAAAAAACTGAATTAGATACACTTTTAAAAGAAGTTATTCCTTCTGAAAAGTTTACAGTTCAGTTAGAAGCTATGGATAGTGAAGCTTCACCGTTTATGATAACACAGCCAGAATTTATGCGCCGTATGAAAGAGATGCAAGCTACTGGCGGTGGTGGTATGAATATGTTTGGTAATATGCCAGAGATGTACAATTTGGTGGTTAACACTAATTCTAGTTTAGTTAATGATATTTTAGAAACTAAAACAAAGAAGAAACAAGAACGTTTAATTAATCAAAGTTTAGACTTAGCACGTTTATCTCAAGGTTTATTAAAAGGTGAAGAACTCACTAGTTTTATTAAACGTAGCTATGATATGATTAAATAGGTAATAGATAATTCCTAATTCTTAAAAATTTAAACCATCATAATCTTTATGATGGTTTTTCTTATATAAAAATGCTTATAAACAATTATTTAAGAGGTTATAACCGTTTTTTATAACTTATTAAAAATTTTAACTTAACTTAAGTTCACCAATTAATTTCAAAGTGCATTTCGACAATTCCAAAATCAAAGAAATATTTAAAGATCTTGTATTTACAAATGAGGAAATAAAGATTATTGAATCCGTTTTTAATAAAGTTAATGTAAATAAAGGTACTATTCTGCTTAATACAAATGATATTGTCAATGAACAATATTACATACTAGAAGGTTGCTTAAGATCTTACTATGTGGATTCAAATGGTAAGGAGTACACTTTACAATTTGGAATTAAAGATTGGTGGATTAGCGATTATACTGCTTTCTTTTCCTCATCTAAAGCAAATATGACTATCGAGGTTATTCAAGATGCCACACTTTATAAAATCACAAAAGAAAACAAGGATTATTTATACAAACAAATCCCTAAAATAGATCGTTTTTTTAGAATAAAACTTGAGCGTGCATTTGCTGCATTTCAAAAAAGAATATTATCTAATCTCTCACAATCTGCAACCGAGCGTTATCTTAGTTTTATTAAAACTTATCCTAATATCGAAAAAAACATAAAAAACTATCATATAGCATCATACTTAGGCATTACTACAGAAAGCTTAAGTAGAATACGAAAAGAAATATAAGACAATTCTATTTATTAACATATGGTAATTTTTTAATGCAATAATAGTTTTAGTTTTGTATCACCAAAAAGATTTTAAGATGTTACATCTTATGGTTATTAGCACTAAAGCGTAAGTTCATAGAACTTACGCTTTTTTTTTTAGAATCACACCGCACCAAATTTTGCACATAGCATTAGTATAAATCATTCTATTTTAACTTTTACAATGGGTAAAACACAACCATTAACACATAAAAAAACTCTAACTATTTTATATAGTTAGAGTTAAATATTTTAGAGCCGATGGAGGACTTACTTCAACTACGCTCAGTATAAACTTCTCGTCCCTTTTTGATTAAATTTAGATTAAAATCTAAAATTCATTTCAATTATCATTTCAAATTTAAAAGAGCCGATGGAGGGACTTACTTCGACTACGCTCAGTATAAACTTCTCGTCCCTTTTTGATTAAATTTAGATTAAAATTTAAAATTCATTTCAATTACCATTTCAAATTTAAAAGAGCCGATGGAGGGACTCGAACCCACGACCTGCTGATTACAAATCAGCTGCTCTAGCCAGCTGAGCTACATCGGCAAAAATAATCTAAGATTATCCTAATTTATTAATTTTATCTATTAATGCTCTTCCTTTAGATTCTAATTCTGCATTAATCCCTTTAAAATGTGCTTTTTTATTTTCTACACTTCTGTCATTTACTTTTGTGATTAACTCATCAAACGTAGATATAGCCTCATCTATAATAGCATCACTTTCTTTAGTTGGTTTTTCTGCATGCGATAATTCCCAAACATAAACAGCTTCAATAATATCTCCTAATACGTAGTTTATATCTTTTTTTAAATCTCTTTTATTCGCCATAATATCTTCAATTTATTTGTAGCAAAAGTACTAAATCATTTTCTTCTTTAATTAAAATATTTAAAGAAGATATTAAACATAAACTTCTAACAATTTTGCATTACCAGCACTTAATTTGTAATTTTTTATTGCTGCTGGAAGTAATAGTGTTTCGCCCTTTTTTATAACTTCAATTCCGCTACTGGTTTTTACTTCTACTTCACCATCAACACACATATATATTATAAATGAATCTTGTGTATTCTCTTTTTCTAGCACTGTATTCAGCTCTAAATAATTGGTTGTAAAATATGGACAATTAACCATTTTATTAGAAACATTCTTGTTCTTAGAATAAGATACACTAAAGTTATCTTCCATTTCAAAATCTATAGCATCTATAGCTAGATCGTTATGCAGTTCACGCTCATTACCATTAGCATCTACACGATCCCAATCGTATACACGATAAGTAATATCACTGGTTTGTTGTATCTCTGCAAGCATAACTCCAGCACCTATGGCATGCACACGACCAACTTCAATAAAATAAGTGTCCCCAGGTTTTACTTTATTGAAATTTAATATTTCAGTTAATCTTTTATCTTGTAAATGTCTTAAATAGATTTCTGGTGTTACTTTCTGATTAAAACCAACAATTAAATTAGAATTTTCATCAGCCTGCATTACATACCACATCTCTGTTTTTCCAAAACAATTATGTCTTTTCGCGGCGAGTTTATCATTAGGGTGTAATTGAATACTTAAATCGTATTTAGCATCAATGAATTTAATAAGTAAAGGAAATCTTTCTCCATATTGCTTATAATTTTTATCCCCTAATAAATCTGCTTTATAATCTACCAATAATTGTTGAAGCGACTGTCCTTTAAATACACCATTAGTCACTATTGAAATGTCTCCTTCTACATCACTAATCTCCCAGCTCTCACCCACATTATGTGAATCTAAAGTTTTGTTTAAATGTGTTTTTAGTTTTTGGCCTCCCCAGATTTTATCTTTTAAAATAGGCTGGAACTTTAGTGGGTATAAGATATTAGACATGTTTATTCTCCTGAATATTTTACAAAATTTCTTGGTGTTTCGTATAACGTAATTTCTAAATCGAGTTTTGAGTCTAATTTAGCTTTCAATTTATTGTAAATAATTACGACTATATTTTCTGCAGTAGGGTTTAGGTCTTTAAATTCTGGGACTTCTAGATTTAAATTTTTATGATCAAAAGCATCTTCAACTTCAGATTTAATAAGGTCTTTCAATACTTTAATATCTATAACGTAACCTGTTTCTGGGTCAATATCTCCTGTTACACTAGCTATTAATTCGTAATTATGACCATGAAAATTAGGGTTATTACATTTACCAAAAACAGCATTATTCTTCTCAGCATTCCAATCTTTTCTATATAATCTATGTGCTGCATTGAAATGCGCGCGCCTACTAACGGTTACTTTCATTATTGATTGACGTTTATATATTTATAAAACTTTTCAAATATAATTTTAAACCAGGCAGTATATAGCTCTGGTTTTAATTCTATATCTTTTTTTACATTTTCTAAAGACATCCATTTCCATGCTTCAACTTCTTCTTTATTTATCTCTGGTGCATTCTCATAATATCCTATCATAATATGATCTAGTTCATGCTCTGTCAACCCATTATCAAAAGGAGCTTTGTATATAAAAGAAGTGGTTTCTTTAAGTTCTGTAACAAAACCCATTTCTTCTAGTAAACGGCGTTTACCTGCTTTTATATTTGTTTCTCCATTACGCTGATGACTACAACATGTATTCGTCCATAAGCCTGGAGAATGGTATTTATGCATGGCACGCTGCTGGAGCATTAGCTCGTTATTTTCATTAAAAATAAATACAGAAAATGCGCGATGCAAAACAGCTTTTTCGTGCGCTTCGAGTTTAGGCATTAATCCAATCTGATTATCATTTTTGTCAACTAAAATGACTTGTTCTTCTTTCATAATGTAAAAATACTACTTAAGGTATAATAAAAAAAGCATCTATAGTTATAGATGCTTTTTTAAACAGTGTTTATTTGTTAATTAATTTTCTATAACAATAAATTCACTTCTACGGTTTAGTTGATGCTCTTCCTTAGTACATTTTACTCCATTTTTGCATTTATTCTTAAGTTGAGTTTCACCATATCCTTTACCTGTAATTCTATCTATTGAAATTTTTCCTGCTGTTAGAATATAATCTTTAGTTGATTTATTTCTTCGTTCTGAAAGCGCTAAGTTATAAGCATCTCTTCCTCGACTATCTGTGTGAGATCTAACATCAATTTTTATTGTAGGATGCTCTTTCATAAAGGCAATTATTTTTTTCAATTCTATTTCTGCATCCGAACGTATAAATGATTTATCATAATCAAAATAGATAGGTTTTAAATCTAATAACTCAAATAAATCTGTCCCTATTTCAACTACAGGTTTTTCTGGTTGAAGATTTAAAATTATTTCAAGTTCTTCTGATGTATTAGTTGGGCCATAAGTATATACTTTTTTGTCTTCAATAAAAGATGTTTTGCTTCCTCTAATTGAATATTTTGTTTCTTCACTACAGTCTATATCATAACTAAATGCTCCATTTGTATCTGACTTAAAATCTGTAACTGGCTTTCCTTCTATTGAGATATAGACATCGGCATTAGCTATAGATTCTCCTGTAGCTCCATTTTTTACGACACCTCTTATTTGTGTTTTACAATTTTCTACTAATGGTTTTATTTCTTTAAATCTATATATATCGTCATTACCAATCCCTCCATGTCTATTAGACGTAAAATAGCCATTGTTATTTTGGTCTATTATAAATGCGAAGTCATCCTTTTCACTATTCAATGGTTTACCAACATTATAGATGTTCTCGGCATCTGGCTTATTAATATCTGTACATATAAAAACATCTAAACCACCCAAACCGATATGTCCATCTGATGCAAAATATAACTTCCCTGATTTATCAATAAAAGGAAAAGTATCTCTACCTTCAGTATTTATCTGACTTCCTAAATTTTGGGGTTTACTAAAACTACCATCTTCGTTAATATCAACTACAAAAATATCGCTTAATCCATATGTACCAGGCATATCTGAAGCAAAATACAAATGCTTTCCATCACTAGACAATGTCGGATGCGCTATAGAATAATCCGAGCTATTATATGGGAATTCTTTAATATTACCCCATTCTCCATTTACTTTATTAGCAATGTAAAGTTTAAGTCTAACTATATCTAAACTATCTTTAATGTATGTATTAGACACTTCATCATAACTATTTCTTGTAAAATACATTGTATTACCATCTTGAGTAAAAGCTACTGTAGATTCATTAAGTTTTTTATTAAAATCTCCGTTGAATTTTTCTACAGTATCAAAATCTCCTTTTAATCCTTGCTTTACTTTATACAACTCTAAAAAAGAAGTACCAGTCCATGCGTGTTTTCTTTTAATAGCAGAGCCCTGGTTTCGATTAGAAGAAAACACAATCTCTTCACCATTGAATGCTGGTGCAAACTCAGAATATTCAGTATTAAATGAAACAAGTTCTACTTCATACCTATTAGACTGTATTTCTATTTTTTTTAGATATTCAGGGTCATATTTAAATTCATTTCCTCTAGAATCCTTAACATTTAATTCTGCTAATTTAGACATCCAAATATCAGATTCATCATACTTTTTAATCCCTTTTAAAGCTTGAGCATATCTAAAATAATATTCACCACTAAGAGTTGGCAAATAAGATTCTGTAAGACGCTTATACCATATTACTGCATTTTCCATATCCGCATTCTCATAATAAGAATCTGCTAAATTGGCAAACAAATTAATTGATTCTTCTCCTTTATCTATTGCTTTTTTATAAATTTCAATGGCATCATTAAAAGCATAGTTATAAAACTGCTTATCTCCTTTCTTGGTAAATTTTCCAACTTGAGCTTGGACTAAAAAGCTATAAGCGAAAATATTTATTATCATTAATAATTTTATAGTCTTCATACTTTATATAATTATTAGTTTAAAAGAATCTTGGTGAAATGATTCCTCCTTTATTTGACTTAAATTCAAATCTTAAAAAGATTTCGTGAGAACCATCATTGAATCTTCTTAAAGCATTAGTATCTCTATCATAAGAATAACCGATTGTTAATGCATCTGAAATTTGAAATGAAACTAACCCACTTATAGCTGCATCTAATCTGTAATTGATTCCTGCAGAAAATTTTTCATTAAACAATAAACTTCCTGATATATCAAGGCCTATAGGAGCACCACTTACTGCTCGGAGTAATGTAGCCGGTTTTAATTTTATATCATCAGTGATATCAAATACATATCCTGCTATAATATTATGTGTGACTCTGTCTCTTGCTAAAAATGAAGAGTTATTACTTCCTTCACCATCAAAAAATCTAGTTTGCAATAATGTTGGTGTAGAATATCCTATATAAAACTTATCTGTATAATAATATATCCCAGCTCCTATATTAGGAGAAAAATTATTTTCAACATTATTAGCACTTGAAAAATCATCACCAAAGCCATCCTCAGGATTCAATCTAGCAAAATCTACATTGAACAATTGAAATCCACCTCTGATACCAAATGCTAATTTCCCTTTTGAAGATGTGTTTATAGTATAAGAAAAGTCTATATCTACAAAGGTCTCATCTATAATAAAAATATTATCTCTTATAATTGACACGCCTAATCCCAACTTCTCATTCCTTAACGGACTATTAGCTGAAAATGAGAATGTACGAGGTGTACCATCTAATCCTAATTGCTGATCTCTATAAACTGCTATTAAACTTAATGCGTCTCTAGATCCTGCATAAGCTGGATTAATATTAATTGTATTATATACATATTGAGTAAATTGCGCATCTTGTTGTGCATATGTCGGAAATGCAAACAAAATTACAAATAGGAATAAAAAATTTTTCATCGTTTTTCTTTTATCTAATTACTATAGATTTTTTTTATCTTAATATGACTATCTTCTAATATATAGAGGTCCTGCCCTTCTAATGGTTTCACCATTTCGTTCATATGTCACTATATAATAATATACTCCTGATGGTAATTCGCTATTTGCATTAATAGTAGATCTTCCATTAGATCTTCCTCTAAAAAATGGTCCTAAATGATATGCATTTTGATTAAATACTTCTACTTGTAGTCTATTAAATATTCTAACATTATTATTTGGGAAATTCTCAAGACCTCTAACTGTAAATGTATCATTAACTCCATCTCCATCAGGTGTAATTCCGTCAAAAATCTCTATATCTTCCTGATCATCTTCTAATATTATTGTAACTGTTGGATCATCTGGATCTCCATCTCCATCTGGATCTACATCCGTCGAATCTGTTGGATCATCCGAATCATCACTAACTGGATCCCCATTTGGATCGTCTCCTTCTGCTGTCGCTTGGTTCATTACAAAGCCTGCATCTATATCATCTTGATCTAATGT
>NZ_JAIQXX010000015.1 GCF_021887715.1 Winogradskyella immobilis | reverse complement strand
GTAGGATCACCAAGATTAACAGTAGCCTCACAATCACCAGTACCACCAGTAGAAGTTACATCAGTAATATCAGCAGGACAAGTTATTGTAGGATCAGTAGTATCACTTATATTAATAGTTTGAGTTGTTGTTGCAAAATTACCACAAGCATCTGTTACTGTAAAAACTCTTTCTACAGTTGTTATTGTAGCACTAGTTGAAGTTACAGTATCAATATATGTTATACTTGCTATTTCTACATCATCACTAGCATTATAATCACTATTAGATGCAAAAGTAGATTGTACATCACCAGATTGCGTTAATGATAATGGAAAAACACTATTATCAGCAGTAATATCATTTTCATCACAGCCTTCAATAGTTATAGTAGCTGGTACTGTAATTTCTGGATTTTCAGCATCATTAGATGTTACTACAGCTTGAGCAGCAGCAACAGAACAGCTTGAATTATCTGTTACAACGACTTCATAATTCCCTACTCCAATATTATTTATTGTTTGAGAATTAGCTGTGTTTACTATATTTTGAGGATTAAATGGATTACCATCTAATGTCCAAACATATGTAAAAGGAGGTGTTCCATTACTAACCGTGACAGTTATAGAAGCATCAATTAAATCTGGGCATGTTGCTGTTTCGATATCGATCTCAATAGTTGGATCGATAGGTATATTAATGATAACATTAGCGTTAACAGGCTCTAAAGTACATGCTCCATTATTACCAAATGCACCTGTATAACTTAACTCAGCTCTAAGTGTTCTATCAACATTACTTGCGTCAGGAAGAGTAAATGTTCCAGAAGAAGTATTAGCCGTACCAACAGAAACATCATTTACAAAGAACTCCCAAGCAAAACCATCAGTTGTAGGACCACAACTATCAGTACCTATAAAAGAGATTCCAGAATCAAATTCAATTTCATTAGAACAATCAACTCTGCTTATTATAGGATCAATTTCTGGGCAAGGAATACATATATCTGGATTAGCAAAGGTTTTTGTTTGTTCTTCGCAAAATGAATTTTCAAACCTCATAACACTTAAACCGCCGTTGGTTATTCCACAAGCAGCATTAGTGTCATCAGCGACTATAGTATAAGTAAGAGTCACTGTTTCTGCAAATATAGCTTCTATACTCCATTCGTTAACAATATCTCCATTAACTATACTACTAGTAACAGTTCCTCGAGAAGGAATAAAAGTATTAGGAACAAGATTAAAACCTACAGGGATTGTATCGGTAACAAGTGCCTCGCCAGGTAATTGACGAGCTACAGAAACTAATTGTCCTAAGATTTGAGCATATATATCATCTAGAATAGCATTATTGTCAGTTATAAATGCAGGTCCTGTGTTAGAAATTTCATTTAAAATAAATTCCGCTAAATCTGTTACAGGGCCATTTAAAGCACCTACTAATCCAATGCTAAAAATATTTTGATTAAAGTCTTCACCATCATCTTGTATGATTTCTAAGTCTTCAGCAGCATCTATTGCTCTTGTAATACAAGTTCCTGGATTATTAATTGAACCAACATTACAGTCGTTATTTTGAGGCACTCCATCTGTTAATAGTATAACACTACGAGAAGTTCTACAATCAAAAGTTCCATTTTCAACAAATTCTGCTCTTGACATATCCAATGCATCATCTGTATCAGTAAAACCATCAGTCATTCCTGAAATAATATTAATTTGATTTATTATGGCTTGTTGACTAGCGCTACCAGATAAAGGAAAATCTCTAGTTGCACTACCAGCATAAGAGACAAGACCTAATCGATTCTCATCATTAGGGTCATTATTAGCATCAAAAAATTCATTAACAAATTCTATAGCAGCTACTCTGGCAAATTCAATAGGTGGATCACCACCACCAGGTGGAATATTGTCCATACTACCAGATCTGTCAATTACTAAAATGACTTCTTGCGGCGCAACAGGTGGATTACCCTCTATACTTAAAGTAACATTAAACTGATTACATAAATCTGCAGGAGTTGCTGTTTTAGTAATAACAACTTCTGTATCTGGTGGATTTTGAGCATTAGAAAACCCAAAAGACAATAAAAATGTTAACCCCAATAAAATTTGAGTTAAACGATATTTATTGCTTTTTTTCTGAAATTGTAATGGATGTTTCATAAAATTTCGTTTATTTTTTTGACTAATCTTCATTCGGGTTAGGAACATAAACACTTAAAACTTGTGGTCTAGAAACAGTATTGCAAGCACTGGTTTTAGCATTTACTTCAATACATGTCCATGATTTTTGTTTAGTTTCATCAAGTAGCGTTAATTTTACCTTAAAGATTTGAGACTTGCCAGAATTAAGTTCAATGGTATTATTAGGTACGTTTAAAATGGTAACTCCTAATTTTGTGTTAGAATCACCAGTTTCACGTGGAATATATTTATTAGAACAGTCTTCATCTAAAAAATCTGTATATAGAGTGTAGGTTTGTGTGCTACTAGAAATATTTTTTATTTCCATATCAAAAACCATTTCATTATAGGGCATAGTTTTAGATGCCATGTTATTAGAGACTATGATTTCTGCATCACAGTTTGCAATAGCAGTACTATCTGTCATTACTGTTAAATTTGAATTGTCGTTCCCTAATAATGTAAGGGCAAATAAAAAGGTCATTAGATGTTTCATAATTTTATAATTATAAATAAATTTTATTATTTTTTTGTTTTAAATATTTGGCAATTAATTATTTACTATAAGTGTAAATAATTATAGTAATTTGTAATATTAAAAATACAATTAATAGAAATCCTATTAGAGGGAAGTTGGTTTCTAGTGAATCGATTTGGGATCATAATGTTAATAAATAGGTTAATAGCAGTACAAATGAAGTCATATCGTGTAGATAACTAAAATAAATCTTTCAACTTGCATAAATTTTCGATAAGAAACGTATATATGCATTTTGTCGGATTAATTAGCGTTTTAGAGGTGTTGTTAACACTTGTTTTTTGTTAAGAAATAAGATGTAAATTCTAGAGAGTATGCCTTATAGACCATCTGTAATTATGCCTAAATGATTAAATAAATAGTAGGTAAGTTTATTTATTAAATAATGATGTGTTTAAAGATCGGAGAGCAAACGTTATTCCCAGCAGTACGTAAAGCTTCAATAGGTACTATTATTTCTGCTAATGGCACGAGTTGTAGACACCAAATTAAAGATGGTACACACAAAGATGCATTGCACCCTATAACCGTTTTAAAGCAAGGACTTAAATAAAAAAGCATCAGAATGAATACTGATGCTTTTAAATATCTAAGATTTAATCAGATTAGTTCACTTGAAAACTATCTAATTCTTGTGTATTATCAACGCTTAAACTTGTAGGGAAATCTAAAGTAATATTTACAACTTGTAATAAATTTAAAAATGCTGGGTCTAAAGTATAAGATTGTGTAGCTTCAGATTGTATCAACCCAATATCTTCAGCAAAGAAACTAGTAATATTCAATACATCTTGAGCATTAACAACTGTAACAGTAGTAGAAGAACCAGCAATATCTATAGTTGCTGTAATCGTTATGTTTACATTAATTTCAGTTGAGATAATATCATTAAAAGTTTCACCATCTACATCTAAGGAATTTAAATTATTACGTCTAGTACTTGTAATAGAGTATATAGCATTGATTGGAATAATAGAACCATTTATATTTATTTCATCGGTAAGTACATCGTTAATTTCTGATAATTGTTGATTTATATTAGCATTAAGATCATATAAAACAAAATTAGAAAGATTTAAACTAGAGTTAGAAATAATCTCTAATTGTTCTGGTAAATTAATAGTACCATTAATTCCTAATGTGCTACCACTACGATTTAGTGTTCCAGAATTTAATATAGCATTCATTAACCCATTAGCAGAAGAGTTACCACTATTAACTTCAATAGTAAAAGGGTTGCCACTAGTATTTATTTCTACTAAATCTACACCAGTAGAATTTAAAGTGGCGTCATCTATACTTAAGTTTTCTACATTGTAAATCCATGTATTGTTTGCTACAGAAGGATAATAATTTCCTATAATCGGCTCATTTGGTGTGTTTCCATCATCATCACTGCTTGAGCAGGAAACAATTATAAATAGACTTAAAATAAAATAAAGGGCATTGGTTTTCATATTGATTTGATTTTTGCTGTAAAATTAAGTATTTCTGATAATTAGCATAACGAATTAACAGATATTAAAACAATAAAAATTAACAATTATTATATATCATTATCAGAATTTGGTTAGTCAACATTAATTATAGTAGTAAAGAAGCCTCTGATGATGTTACATTTATTAATAAAGGTTTTAACTTATTTATATACCAATATCAGAAAACATCATGCATTTTTAGTTGTAATTTATCTATACAAATTCATAAAATCAGATTTCTGTTTTTGTTTCTCTAAGATTAAAATTACATTAGCATAAAAATAGCATTGCATGGCAGGAAATTCCTTCGGAAAATTATTTAAGCTTACAACATTTGGAGAATCTCATGGCAAAGCTATTGGTGGTATAATTGATGGCTGTCCGGCTGGATTAAAACTTAATTTTGAAGCCATACAAAACGAGATGGAACGCCGTAAGCCTGGACAATCAAAAATTGTTACACAACGTAAGGAAGCAGATGCAGTAGAATTTTACTCTGGTATTTTTGAAGGAGAAACAACAGGAACACCAATTGGGTTTGTAATTCATAATACCAATCAAAAATCTAAAGATTACTCACACATTAAAGACGTGTATCGACCTAGTCATGCAGATTACACTTATGATAAAAAGTACGGAGTACGAGATTATAGAGGTGGAGGAAGAAGTTCTGCTCGCGAAACAGCATGCCGAGTTGTAGCAGGAGCTATAGCAAAACAGCTCTTAAAAGGTCTAAAAATTAATGCATTTACTTCTTCTGTCGGTGATATTTTTATAGACAAACCCTATCAAGAATTAGATTTTAATAAAATAGAATCTAATGCCATTCGTTGCCCCGATGAAACAAAAGCAGAAGAGATGATAGCTAAAGTTCAAGCTATAAAAAAAGAAGGTGATACCATTGGTGGTACCATTACATGTGTTATACAAAATGTACCAGCAGGATTAGGTGAACCCGTTTTTGATAAATTACATGCAGAACTTGGCAAAGCTATGCTTTCTATTAATGCTGTTAAAGGTTTTGAGTATGGAAGCGGTTTTTGTGGAGCAAAGATGAAAGGTAGTGATCATAACGATTTATTTAATACCGACGGTTCTACTAAGACAAATCTTTCAGGTGGAGTACAAGGTGGTATTAGTAATGGCATGGACATTTACTTTAGAGTAGCTTTTAAACCTGTAGCAACCGTATTACAAAAACAAAGTACAATTAATAACTCAGGTAAAACAGTAGAAATGCAAGGAAAAGGGAGGCACGATCCTTGTGTTGTTCCTAGAGCCGTGCCTATTGTTGAAGCTATGGCAGCATTAGTGATGGCAGATTATTTACTCTTGCGTAGGCAAGAATCTCGTGATTGGTAGAAAAATTAAATTTAATAATTATCTATAGAATATATAGATACTGAAACAAGTTCAGCATAATATGAAAAAACTCGCATTACATTGGAAAATATTAATAGGAATGGCTCTTGGAATCATTTTTGGTTTTATAATGAATTCAGTAGGAGGAAAAGACTTTGTGACGGATTGGATTAGTCCTTTCGGAACTATTTTTATAAATCTTCTAAAGCTAATTGCTGTACCATTAATCTTAGCCTCTTTAATAAAAGGAGTTTCAGAATTAGGACATATTTCAAAGATTAAAACTATGGGCTTACGTACTATTGGTATATATATCGGTACTACAGTTGTAGCAATTATTATAGGCTTAAGTATTGTCAATGTAGTAAAACCTGGTACAGGAATGTCTGAAGATACTATTGAAAAGATTAAGATGCAGTATGCTAATTCAGATGGTGTAAAAGACAAATTAATGAAAGCAGAAATGCAAACCGAAGCTGGTCCATTACAAGCATTGGTAGATATTTTTCCGAGCAATATTTTTAAAGCGTTAGGTGATGCTAGTATGCTTCAGGTAATATTCTTTGCGCTATTTGTAGGGATATGTTTATTACTTATTCCTCAGAAAAAGGCCGAACCACTCATTAAGTTCTTTGATTCTTTAAATGAGGTCGTTATGAAAATGGTAGACCTTATCATGATGTTTGCGCCTTATGCAGTATTTGCTTTATTAGCTAATGTTATTATTGCATTTGATGATACAGAAATATTATTAAAATTACTCCTTTATGCAGTATGTGTGGTAGCTGGTTTACTATTAATGATTGTCGTGTATTTGATTATAGTAAGTGTATATACCAAAAAGTCTCCATTTTGGTTTTTAAAACAAATAAGCCCAGCACAACTATTAGCGTTTTCTACTAGTAGTAGCGCAGCTACGTTACCTGTAACTATGGAACGTGTTGAAGAACATATAGGTGTAGACAAAGAAGTTTCTGGATTTGTATTACCTATAGGGGCTACCATAAATATGGATGGTACAAGTCTCTACCAAGCTATCGCGGCAGTATTTATTATGCAAGTGGTTTGGCCAGAAGGCTTAACATTTACTAACCAATTATTGATTGTAGCTACAGCTTTATTAGCTTCAATTGGTAGCGCTGCTGTGCCAAGTGCAGGTATGGTAATGCTTGTTATTGTATTAGAAGCTGTTGGTTTTCCAGCAGAGTTATTGCCAATAGGTCTTGCTTTAATATTTGCAGTCGATCGTCCTTTAGATATGTGCAGAACTACAGTTAATGTTACTGGAGATGCTACTGTATCTATGGTCGTAGCTAAGTCATTAGGTAAACTACACGATCCACAACCTAAAGAATGGGACGATAATTATGATGCTGTAAAATAAGTTTTAGATACTCGTTAAAAGTTATTACATTTAGTATCGTATAACACCAACCAAACCTTGAGCATATGAATGTTTGTTTTATAATGTATCCTTGGGAAGAGATTGATCCAGATAACGATACTAGCTTAGCATTAATAAAAGAATGTGTAAAACGTGGTCATGGAGTAGCAATGTGTACTCCAGCTAACTTGACTATACGAGATAGTGTGACTAATGCATTTTGTGCTGTAATTGGAAGGATGGAAAAAGTACCATCAACATTAAAAGCATTTTATAATAAAACAAAGCTAAGAGAAGAAATGTTACCTCTAGCAGGTTTTGACGCCATCTTTTTTAGAGCCAATCCACCTTTAGATCCTATAATGCTTAATTTCTTAGATTCGGTAAAGGATGATGTTTTTATTGTTAATTCTTTAGAAGGTATGCGAGAAGCTAACAATAAGTTATATACAGCTGCTTTTGGTGATGCACATAGCAATATCATACCAAATACACATGTGTCTAAAAACAAAAAATATTTAGTTCAGCAAATAAAAGAGTCTAAAGCAGATAAAATGATTCTAAAACCTTTGAATGGTTTTGGTGGCTCTGGTGTTATACTTATTGAAAAATCTGCAATGAGTAATATCAACTCATTATTAGATTTTTATATTTCTACTGGAGATGGAGAATCTAATTATGTCATTCTTCAAGATTATATAGAAGGTGCTGACCAAGGAGATGTACGTATTTTATTATTAAACGGAGAACCTGTTGGTGCCATGAAACGTGTACCAGGAACAGATGATCATCGTTCTAATGTTTCTGCAGGTGGTTCTGTACAGAAACATAATTTAACAAAAGCAGAAAAAGCATTATGTAAACAAATAGGACCAAAGCTAGTTAAAGATGGTCTTTATTTTGTAGGTATTGATGTTATTGGCGGAAAATTAGTGGAAGTCAATGTCATGTCTCCAGGTGGAATTACTTATATTAATAAAGTCTATAAAAACAAGTATAAAGTTGAAGAAAAGGTAATCGATTTTCTAGAGAGTAAAGTTATAGATCAATTGCAAGCCTTTGACCGTAGAACCAGATTACGAAAAACGGTTCAAGATGCATAATAAGACACATATGCTATGCTTAAAATAGAAAAACCGCTAGTCTCTGTAACTTGGCTTCAAACACATATAGAAGCACCTAATCTTATTATTTTAGACGCTACATTGCCAAAAGCTGGTTCTATTATTTCAGAAAATAAAGACCGATTTAAAATTCCAAAAGCTCGTTTTTTTGATATCAAAAACAAGTTTAGTGATACATCAGCTACTTTTCCTAATACATTACCGTCTCAAAATCAATTTCAGAAAGAAATACAGCAACTAGGTATTAATAATGATAGCGCTATTATTGTTTATGACGCACATGGTATCTATTCTAGCGCTAGAGCTTGGTGGTTATTTAAAACGTTTGGATTTAACAATGTTGCAGTTTTAGATGGTGGTTTACCCGAATGGCAAAACCAGAAAAATACTGTAGATGTATTTTCAACGGAGTCTTATAAATTAGGAAATTTTGAGGCTAATATGCCGTTAAAAACGATGACTGATTTTAAGGGTTTAAATACATATTTAAAATCGAATGAAGCTGTTATATTAGACGCACGTCCTCATAAACGTTTTACAGGAGAAGTTTCTGAACCTCGTAAAGGTTTGCGTAGTGGTACAATTCCGAAATCTATAAATGTACCATATAAAGATTTATTAATAGATAATAAATTTAAATCTACAGAATCATTACAATACATATTTAGCGCGATAGCACAAAAAGATGAAACTTTAGTCTTTAGTTGTGGTTCTGGAATTACAGCGTGTAATCTTGCATTAGGAGCTACATTATGTGGCTATAAAAATCTAGTAGTTTACGATGGTTCTTGGACAGAATACGGCAGTTTAACCACATAATTATGAAACAAACAGATTGGACTAAAGACGAGCTTGTAGCCTATATATTGTTATATGCTGCACACTCTGATTTTAAAGAAGATAATCATGAGCGTAATGTCATTATATCTAAAGTAGATATGCAAACTTTTCAAGATATTCATGATGAATTTGATTTAGATAATGATTACCAAAGCATTCAAAAAATAATGACAGCTTTAGAAGTTCACAACTATTCTAAAGAGGATATAGACTTGTTATTTATTGATATTAAAACTTTGTTTTTTTCTGATGGTGATTATAATATTGCTGAACAGAATGTGTTTTTATGTCTAAAAAAATTATTTAAATAATGGAACGTTTATCTATAGCTCAGATAATTTCAAAAATAAAAGCTGAAGAAACATTTCATGCGGTTACTGACGATTATAGTTTTACTTTAAAGATAGACAGATATGTGCCTTATGCGTGTGCTGCAATACATGATGGCCATCAATTTAGAAAATCGCTTTGGGATAATTGTTTGCATACCGAATACGAACGTTGGTATGAAGAAGATCCGGAAACTAAAAATATGATTAATTTACATCCTATTGTTATAGCAGGTTGTGATTCGCGTTTTGAATACGATCTTAACAGAGATCCTGAAAATGCAGTTTTTGAAACCGCTTGGGGTAAAGAATTGTGGAAAAATCGATTATCAGATTCTGAGAAAACAATGAGTCTTCAAAAACATTCTAATTTTTACAAAGTAGTTTATGCATTAATTTCTAAGTTAGAAGAAAAGTTTAATACATGCATCGTTTACGATATGCATAGTTACAATTGGCAGCGTTGGGATAGGGAAGTGCCGACTTGGAATTTAGGAACTTCAAATATAGACAACCAACGTTTTGGTAAAATTGTCGAAACTTGGCGAACGGCTTTAGCATCGATACAGCTTCCTCACAATATAAAACCTACGGCTAGGATTAACAATACATTTAAAGGCAATGGCTATTTTCTAAAATATATCACTAATAATTTTAATGATACTCTGGTTTTAGCGACAGAGATCGCTAAAGTGTATTGCGAAGAATACGAATACGTTATTTATCCAGAAGTTGTAGCAGCAGTAGAATCGCAATTACAAATACTTTTACCGCAACACGCAGACACATTTTATAAAACATTTAATAGCTAATGTCTACAATAAAAACAACAAAAGAATATAAAGGGTTATTTGATATTGATGCTAACTTAAACCGATTGGTATATAATATAGAATTACTCAACTACATCAACCCATTAAATAGTGCAGCTGAAAAGAAACAATTTTTTTCTTCAAAATGTAATTACGAACCACAGTTTAAATACCCTAAGCTAAAATTTAATGGTTATAAATTGCATCGTTTATTTTTTTCGCAACGTTTAGAACGTATTGAAGACGACGATATACGTCAACTATACGAAGATGTTATTTATGAATATTCTGGGCTTATAGAATGTATACAAACCATAGGTCAAGGTAGAAAGTTTTATTATAACAGTTTAAAGAGTTTTGGAACTCCAACAGAAAAAGATATTGAAAATGCTAAATTTATCTTACGATTTGAAGATTCTGAGTTTAATGAAGATTTAGTGCCATTGTATTCAGTAGATGAAGCCAAAGCGTATTTCGAGGATTTTTCTAAACGTTACAATTTTAATTACAATATTAAGATTAGTAAAAATATTGCTGCGGCTGCTATGGTGCTTAATAATACACAAACCTTGGTATTAAAAAAGAATCATACATTTAGTAAAAATCAATTGGTTGTTTTAGCTAATCACGAAATAGGAGTGCATCTGGTAACTACATTTAATGGTTTGTCTCAACCTTTAAAAATATTTTCAAATGGTTTGCCTAATAATGTTGAAACACAAGAAGGCTTGGCTGTGTATTCTGAGTTTATGAGTGGATCATTAACCATGCAACGCCTACACGAATTAGCTTTTAGAGTTATTGCTGCAGACAGTTTAAGCAAAGGACATTGTTTCTCTGACACGTTCGATTTATTGCATAATCAATATAAGCTCGACAGAGATAAGGCTTTTGGTATTACTTTACGTATTCATCGAGGTGGCGGTTTTACAAAAGACCATTTATATTTATCAGGATTACGAAATGTATACCAACATGCAAATAAAGGTAAAGATTTAGGTGCTCTATTAACAGGTAAAGTAACAATGGAATATCTGCCTGCTATTGAAAAATTACAAGATTTAGGCTTGGCAATTCCACCTATGCATTATACAGATTCGTACATGAGTAATGATAATAAAGATACTAATCTCGAATTTATTTTAAAGAGTTTGAAATAGAGCACTTCTCATTTAGCTCATCAGGTATTTGAATTTTGATAATCGAGTAAAAACCTCAAAGCCAAATTTCTCTGTCTATCATTATCACTGACACTTATAAAGTGATAGACTATTGCACTTTATAAGAATTTGAGTCGTTCCTAACTAACAGAAGCCAGGCTCAAACTAACATAATCTTGCTTTGAGGTTTAGAACTCAAGTTTAAAACCATCAACATAAACTTAATACCCAAGATACTACAAGTAGTATACTTATAAAAACGATAATGAGTGAATGCTATATAGTAACGAGTAAAATATATGTTTTAGTGAGTAAAACGTATTATTTAACATTAATCCAAAAACTTAGCTTTCAATTCTGGAGTGGGAATCATACAAGCATCTTTTTTACCATACCATTTGTAACGGTTTTTAGCAATATAATTATAAACCCAATTACGAATTGGAGTAGGAATTATAAAGAAGATAGCCAATAAATTCTGAGGAAATCCTAAATGTTTAGCAATATGTAATGCTGCTGAAGATTTTATTTTAATTCCATTAGCCTTTGAGTAAAGCAAAATAGAATCTACAGCTTTTGTATCTATATTATATGCTTTAATAATGGATTTACCAATTTCAGATTGTAACGGTGCAAATAAAAAACGATTTTTTTTATCGCGTTTAATAACAAAAAGCACACTACTATTACAAAGGTTGCAAACCCCATCAAATAATATTACTTGCTTGCCTTTGGGTATTTTATCAATCATAATAGCAAAGGTAAGCTTAAAGCTTTATAATGAATTTAAAAATTGAGTTAAATCCTGCGCTTTAGTTAGTTGTAACTTTTGTTTTAAGCGGTACTTTGATTTAAGAACACTATCTGGCAATACATTAAGCATTGAAGCTATTTCTTTGGTCGATAAATTCATTCGAAGAAAAGATGCCAATCGTATTTCTTTTTCTGAAATATCAGTAGTTATCGATTTTATTTTTTGATCAAAGTCATTATGCACTTGTGAGAAATACGATTTAAAAACTTCCCAATCCTTATCTTCAGCACTTTGTTTTTTAAGTAGTAAAACCAATCGCCTGAACTCTACCTTAAATAGTTCTGGGGACTTCTTAATTCTTTCTAGATTTTCCTTAAGTTCCTGTATGAAGGTGTTTTTTTGGACTAAGTGTAGGGTTTGAGATGCAAGTTCCTTCTTTTTAAAGGCAATTTCTTGTTTGTATATGGCCTCTTGCTTTTCGTTTTTTATTTTATTCTTTTTAATACGTTGTTTAAAGCCAAAATACAGAAGACCAGCAATGGTGATAAAGGAAAACATGCCTATTCCATATAGTGTTTTTGTAAGCTTATCGTTTTTTGCTTGAGTATTTAAAGTTTTTATTTCTTCTTCTTGTAATGCAATCTCAGCTTCTTTTTTTTCAGTTTCATAAATGGTTTTTAGCTCTTCTATTTGTTGAGATTTTTTTATGGAAAAGAGGCTGTCTTCAAGCTTTTGTGATGCTTTTAAATAAAAGATAGCTTCTTTGTTTTTATTTTGATTTTCTAAAACTTTTGAACGGTATTTATATAGCCTTTTTAAGTGTGGAATAGCTTCAATTGCTTTTGCTATTGTAATAGCTTTATCTAATAAGTTTAAAGCCTGATTAGGACTATTTTCATGATAATAAACTTTAGCTAAACTTTCATGAGCATTTACAATATTAATTTTAAGGTTTTCTGCTTCAGAAATTGTTTTAGACTCTATTAATACTTCTTTAGCCTTTGAAAATGCTTTTTTTTCTATATATAGTTCTCCTAAATTGTATAATGCAGAAGATATTGAAGATTTGTCATTAACTTCTTTAGCTAGGGAAATAGCATTTTTTTGACTCTCTAAAGCATTTTCATATTGATTTAACTTTTGGTATGACAGACCTATGGAATTATGCGCTGATGCTAAATATATTTTATCATCAAAATCTTGATAAATTTTTATAGATTTATTATAGTAGTTAATAGAAGATTCGTAATTTCCTAAAACATATTCTATATCCCCAATTTGTTTTAAAGCATCTGCTTTACGGGGTAAATCATTTATCTCACTAAATAAGGAAATAGCTTCCAACGAATGTTTTAAAGCTATATTATAATTACCTTTTTCTATATAAATATTTGATAATAAAACATATTGAGCACCAATAAATCTTTTCTTGTAGTTTACTTCGTTTTCACTAATATTAATGAGTTTTATATTTTCCTTGGTTGTTGAAATAGCTTTATCGAAATTACCATTAATATGTTCTATTGTAGATAAAGAGTGGTTTACAAATATTAAACCTCTAGTACTTTTTGTTTCTAGATAATAATTTTTAGCTATATTATAATAGTATAGAGCAGAATCATTTTCACTTCTATTACTATAATAATTACCAAGATGGAAGTTTCCTCTAGCGAGTCCTTCTTTGTAATCTATTTTTTTAGAAATATCTAACTCTTGTAGGGCATATTGTCTTGCTTCTTCAGGTTTAGAAAACATAAGTTCTTCATGAAGCTTAGTTAGTATAAAAATTTTTATGGAGTCATTTAGTTTTCTCTTAGAAAGTTCATGTTTTAAACTATCAATAAGTTTGGTGTTTTGAGCAGAATTTATATTAGCAATGAGTACTAAAATAAAAAAAAAGAAAACTGTTTTTTTCATAGCAATGTATGATTATTAGGTTTATGCTAATATAATTAATTAATTAGTAGTATTTCGAGACTTATGCAACTATACAAATGGCTTTGTCCATGCTATGTCTATAGAATCTTTAAGATTTTAGATTGAAAACGCAATTTAAAAATCTATTAATCAGCCACTTAAATTAATTTGTTATTATTGAAATTATGGGGTGTCCATAAGGCTATTGAAGATTCTGTCCATACTTTGTCCATATAAAAAATTAGATTTCAAGCGTATTCATAGCTAATTTTGGCATGTCTAATAAAGGCAAAAACAATTTTGTGGTGTCTTATTTTGGATAAGGCTGCAGACTTACCAATATAAGATCGCTACAAAAATTAAAACCACAAAATTTTATTATTATGAAAACTACAATTAAAACTTCACAGTATGTTATAATGTGCATTTTATTAATACCTTTTTTAAGATGTAGCAATGACGATAGTGATCCAGGACCTGGTGATGGAGAAATACAACAAATAAATGGAATCTCAGCTGAAGATCTCGATAATTATTTGGGAGATTTAGGTGTTCTAATAAATGCTAGAGATTTAAAGAAAAAAGGATACAATCCTACAAAAGTAAATGTAACAACCTCTGCTTCTCAAGGGGATTACGATCAACAAATTGATATTAATGAGTATACAAATATAGCTCAGTTATCAATAGCTGTAGAAGATTTAACAGAAGCTGCAGAAGAAGAATTACGAAATGGTGTAGATTTAAATATTGAAATTCTCGATGATACAAACTCAGTTATTAGTACCGAATCGTTTACAGTAGTATCGTTTGAAGAAAATGGAAACCAAGTAGATATAAATGCTACGCCCTTAGATTTTGTAACAGAAGATCTTAATTTTAAAGAAGGAATGCGTCATTATTTACAAATTGTAAATTCTGATGGATCTTATGGTAGTGCCATAGTAAATAAACCTGGGAGCGGTTCAACAGCAAATACACTTTTAAACATAAAGCAATCTTCATTTAATCCAGGAACTACTAGTGAACAATACTTTATTTATAAATTTCCTGATGAAGAAAACACCTTTACTATTTGGTCTGCTATTACAAACCGTTATTTAGCTACAGATTTATTTGATAAAACCTTTAGACAGTCTGGCTTCATATCTTATCCTACTGGAATTAGTGATAGAAGTTTAAATCCAATATATAAATTCAAAATAAAAAGAGCAGCTAATGGTTTATTCACTATAAGTGATATGGACGATAACCCAATGAGACGCGCTGGATCAAACTGGAGAACTAATGGTACAGGTCCCATTGAATATTTTAGAATCATTGCTTTAGATGTAGAATGGGAAACACAAGTATTAGACACAGAACACTTAGAGCCTATCTTTCCATCTGTCGATACATCTTTTGGATTTAATAGTACCTTACGAAACTGTGGTTCGGGGTCTTTAGAACAAGAAGTAGGGATACAGCGAGAAGTAACAACAACCTATACAACATCTCAATCTGAAACTATAGGATTAAGTGGTCGTGTTACTACTAGTGTTGATGTTTCAGTCAGTGCTACTGCGGAAGCTAGTTTTTTTGGTAACGGCGGTTCTGTTACAGGAGAAGTCTCGGCGGGGTTAGAAGTTTCTGTGGAAGCAAGTTCTACTAGTACTGTTGGTCTTGAGCAATCTAATAGTGAAACAAACACGTTTTTCTCTAATAGAACGGTTACTGTTCCTGCAGGAAGTGCATCTTTAATTTATGATGCGTATCAAACGTATTCGAATGTAAGAATTCCTTATGTGAAACGCTTAAGACTTAAAGGAGAACAAAATAATAATGGCAGTGGGTCTCTATCTGGTCAGGAAATAGCTACCCAACTTAGAGTTACTAATTTCTCTGGGGTAATTACTAGTATTGGATCAGATTTTGTTGAAATTAATATACGAGGTAATATGTTTTTAGATAATATAGTAGATACACTTACCGAAGTTCAAGATGTTGAAGCGAATTGTAACTAAATAATTATTGTTAACAATTTTCTAAAAGCGATAGTCTTAGTCTTGACTGTCGCTTTTTATATACTATTAATTATCAATTTAAGTCTTCTAATATCCTAAAGAGATTCAAATCATCACCTCATAGGAAGCGGCTAATGTATTAGAAGCTGTGTTCTGGCATGCAACGATGGAATTAATGATTTTAAAAATAATAACAAACATAATAGTATGAAGATGCTAAATAAAACTTACGCCATACAAATGGAAATAGTGTTAATAGCTGGCTATTGAAAACACTAACAGGCAGTACATTCTTATTTTTTAGCATCAACCAATTCTAGTAAATCTACATTGACATTAGTCGTAAAAATGCCATAATTTACAATAGCCTTTCCTTTTTCTATAGAATCTATACTGCCAACAGCTCTGCCATCATGCATGCGTACACGATCTCCAACTTTTAAAACTGGTTTAGGTTTCTCTACAGGTTTAGCTTTTTGTTTCGCTGCTTTTTTCTTTTTTCGAATAACATCGACTTTTTTCTCAGCTTCCTGTTTAACTTGGCGTTCTTTGGCTTTTTCTGATTTACGTTGTTTTAAAGATACTTTTTTACGTTTAGAGTTTTCTATTTGTACCAAACGAAATAACTCAGCCATTAACTCTCGCTTTTTGTTATTGTTCTGAAACTTTTCAGCCAGATCATTAACTTTTTGCCCTAAATAAATTAAACGCTGATTACTATCATACAACTCTTGATAGTTTTCTAATTTTTTTTGCACTTTAGAATTAATATCTTCTAAGCGTTCTGCTTCAGTAAGTTTTTTCTTTTCATTTTCTTTTAAAGAACGTTCGGTACGTTCTAATTTGCTACGTTCTTTTTGAAGTTTAGCAATTGTGGCATCAAACCGTACTTTACCACGCTCAATCTTCTTTTTCGATTTGTTAATCAGCCGATACGGAATACCATTTTTCTGTGCAACTTCAAAAGTAAATGAGCTACCAGCTTGCCCTAAAACAAGCTTGTACATAGGCTCTAAACTGCGTTCGTTAAATAGCATATTTGCATTTTGCATATGCGGAAGCTCATTGGCTAATAACTTTAAGTTAGAATAATGCGTAGTAATAATACCAAAGGCTTCTCGTTCATAAAACACTTCTAAAAAGGTTTCTGCTAATGCACCACCAAGTTCAGGATCACTACCAGTACCAAATTCGTCAATTAAAAACAAAGTCTGTTTATTACACTTCTTTAAGAAGTAATTCATCTGTTTTAATCGGTAACTATAAGTGCTTAAATGATTTTCTATAGATTGATTGTCACCAATATCACTTAATATACGATTGAAGACACAAACCGTACTACGCTCATGAACAGGAATTAGCAAACCACTCTGAATCATAATTTGAAGTAAACCTACTGTTTTTAATGTAATACTTTTTCCGCCTGCATTAGGTCCAGAAATAACAATAATTCTATTGTTTTCTCCTAAACGAATGGTTTGCGGAAATGTCGTTTCTCCGCTTTCAAGATTGTTTAAATAGAGAAGTGGGTGATAGGCATCTCGTAATTCCATTTTACGATCTGAAGAAATCTCAGGCAAAATAGCATGCATGCTATTTGCGTATTTTGCTTTTGCCGAAATAACATCAAGCTTAGTTAAAAACTCTTGATATTGCAGAAGTAAAGGAATAAACAAACGTATATAATCTGTCAGTTCTTTTAAAATTTTAATGACTTCTTCCTTTTCCTCGTATTCTAAATTATTTAATTCTCTTGAATGCTGTAATGTCGTTTCGGGTTCTATATAAACAATACTGCCTGTTTTACTGCTCCCCATAATAGCACCTTTAACTTTACGGCGATACATAGATTTTACAGCTAATACACGCTTATTTTCAACAACAGACTCTCTAATATCATCTAAATACTCTAAAGCATGATATCGGTTTAAAGCAGAACTAAAACTGCTATTAATCTTTCCTTTTAAATTGTTTATAGATTTACGCAGTTCTAATAATTGGGGAGATGCATTATCTTTTATGTCGCCAAATCGATCGACAACTTTATCTACTTCAGCGATAATAGAAGTGTTAAGTTCTATAGGTTGAGCCAATTCATTAAGATTGTTGTAGTAAATTTTAAACTTCTCTAAAAATTTTAGTAATGCATTTACAGTTAAAGATAAACTTACAATTTTTTGAAGCCCACTAACTTCTATATACGTATTCTCAATGTTTAAGAGTTGAAGTTCTTTTGTAATGGCATCAAACCCATGATTAGGAATACGGTTTTCATTATCAAAAGATGATAAATACTCGTTAGTATATTGAAGTTCAATTTTAAGGGTTTCAATTTCAGAATAAGGTAAAATAGATAAGGTTGCAGTTTTACCAAGATTAGTAATGCAATACGCACTAACTTGTTCTAAAACTGTAGAGAATTCTAAATCTTGTAATGTTTTTTTATGAATATTTATCATAACTATTCTCGCACAGGCGAGAATCTACTGTTAAATCTATCAAGGTAATAGCAAGCTATTTTTTGCTACCCAAAAGTGGCTAAAGCAAATTAATGATATCGTTATATATTTTATTTTAAATCAATTTTAATTCACGCAAATTTAAACTAATTAGACTTTAACTTAAAATGCATTTTTTGTATTACATAATTTGCTAATTTAGAAGCTGAATTTCTAAACTAACACAATGGGTTCTAATAAAAATTACAAGGGGTATAAGTCATTTCAGTACCTAGAAAAAGATATCGATTACAAACATTTTGAACAAGCAAAACAAGTAAACAGAGTGTCTTCTACTAAAGTGCCTTTAAATGAAGCGCAAGAACAACGAGTTGCTAAAATTTTAAAAGAAGAGATAATTATTAGCGTTCATGAACATTTAGGTACTTTTCCTAAAGATATTATGCAGACACCAGCGTATATAAAAGAAGGCAGAATGTTTACAGGGTTTGAAGGCTTGGCAGCAGGTCATTGGGATTGTGTATTCGATAACTTAATGAATGGCGTGTGTCAAATTCATTCTAAAGGTGGTTGGAAGTGGAGCGAAGTCACTCACGATTTAGGTATGCGACTTTGTGATATTGCGCATCAAGATTTTGTAATTCACTGTAAAACAGTAGATGATATTTATAGAGCACATAAAGAAGGAAAAGTAGCTTGGGTAGCTGTTATGGAAGGCTCTATGATGATTGAGAACGAGCTCGATCGTTTAGATTTATTATATGGCTTTGGTTTACGGTCTATAGGAATCACATATAGCGAATCTAACGCATTAGGTTCTGGTTTAAAAGAAATTAGAGATGGCGGATTAACTCAATTTGGTAAACGTGCTGTTGAACGAATGAATAAAGTAGGCTTATTGATTGATGTGTCTCATTGTGGAGATCAAACCGCTTTAGATACGATTGCACATAGTAAAAAACCAATTATAGTAAGTCATATTGGAGCAAAAGCACTTTGGAATACTAATCGTATGGCGCCAGATGATGTTTTTAAAGCCTGTGCGGATAAAGGTGGAGTGATAGGTATTGAAGCAGCACCACATACTACATTAACACCAAACAATAGGATACATAATTTAGATGCTGTAATGGAACATTTTGAGTATGTAAAAGACCTAGTCGGTATCGATCATGTTACATTAGGTCCAGACACATTGTATGGCGACCACGTAGGTTTGCATAGAGCTTATACAGCAGCATTATCTTTAAAGGCATCTAAGAGTATTGGAAAACCAGGTATGGAATACGAACCTGTAGAGTTTGTTGATGGTTTAGAAAACCCAACAGAAGGTTCTTATAATATTGTACGTTGGCTAGTTAAGCACGATTATACCGATGAACAAATTGCGAAAATAATGGGGAAAAACACATTGAGACTTTTAAAAGACGTTTGGGTATAAATGAGAAGTGCTCTATTTTATTTCCTCTTTTTTCTAACGAGTAGTATTATAGCTCAAAGTCAATTGACTAGTGCTTCTGCTAAAGTAGATATGTCTACTGAGGTTATTAGTGTAACTGAGACATTAAACTTTAAGCTGCCAGATTCTATTCATAATATTACGCTTAAGGCTTTAAAGTTTCAAAAAATAGCAATAGAGATTATAGAAGTTATTTCCGAAGATAAAAATTTAGATTTTCAAATCATTCCAGATAAAGGATTACATCAAATAAGAATTACATCTAAAGAACAGATAAAGAGTATAAACCTTAATTACAAAGTAGATGTAAAGAATAATAATATTCAAATACCGCTATTTTTCACAGATTTATCTGCGGCAACTTCTGAAAACGATTTTTTTATAGCTGAAATAAAAACGAATAGTAATGATTATTTAAATGTATTGTTTCCTAATGTAGACTTAAATGAGAGTATGGAGAATGAATTGAAAATACTACGTTTAGAAATACCAGCATTACCATCAGTGTTACGCTTAGAACGATTATCAACAAAAGAAAAAGGATTCACATTCTTAAGTATAATTGATGGACTTGTAGCACTCATTTTTGTTGTGATAGGAATTTTAATTTGGAGGAATAGAAAACGTTTAATCTATGGATAGATTTATTTTTTGGGGCTTATTTGCTGTACTTGGAGCTATTGTAATAGGATATGTTTTATGGATGTATTGGGTAGAACGAAAACATAAGTAGGTAATGATAGATCTTCAATATATTATTTTTATAGGTTATTTTTTATTGGTATTCCTTATTGGTTACCTCAGTATGAAATGGACCAAATCTGAAGAAGATTATTGGATTGCAGGTAGTAAATTAGGTTGGGGCATAGGTGGTGCCACAATGGCGGCAACACATACTAGTGCAGGAACTTTTATAGGTACCATAGGAGTCATTTATTCCGTAGGTTGGTCTTTTGGCTGGGTTCTAATAACCATACCTTTAGCCTATTGGTTTATGGTTGCCGTATTAGCGCCACGATTTACAGCAGTTAAAGAATTAACCTTGCCTGCATTTTTACAACGACGTTATCAAAGTAAATCAGCAAGAGGAGTCGGAGGTGTTATTATACTTATTGCAACGGTAGTATACATTCAGGCACAAATTGTTGCCGGCGGATTAGTAGCTAACGTTGTCTTTGGTATTGAACCATTAACAGGTATGATAATTTTCACCATCATTTTATTAATATATACTTTAGTTGGTGGTATGTTAGCTGTAGTGTATACAGATTTTTTACAGATGATTATTATGGTGGTTGGTACAGTAGTTTCGGTACCATTAGCTTTAATTCATTTTGAAGGCTTATCCGATTTAATACAAAAAGTAGAATTTATAAAACCATTGACGTTTAGTTGGGATGGTTTTCCAACAGTACTATTAATCACATTAAGTTTAGCATTTTTTTTAGGCTCTGTAGCCACACCAGAAAAAGTCATTCGCCTGTATGCTATGAAAAATATGAAAACCATAAGACGTGGTATTTTATTAGCTGTCGTTGTTGTTACAGGAATTAATCTTTTAGTATTTATTCTAGCCTTAGCAGCAATGGTTTTATTTCCTAATTTACCTACTGGAGATTTAGCAATGCCAATTATTGCTAAAGCTGTATTGCCAACATTTGTAGGTACTATTATGTTAGCAGCAATTACATCAGCGATGATGTCTACTGTAGATTCTTTATTATTAGTTGCGGGCTCAGCGTTGTCTGAAGATATTTACCAAAATATGATTAACAAAAAAGCATCACAAAAAAAACGATTACAAGTGGCACGTATCGGTATTTTAATTGTTGGTATTGTACCCTTAATCTCTATTATTAGTGGTTTTGCTGAAGGAGAGCTTATTCAATTTATAGTCATATTATTTACAGCAATTATGGCTGCTGGTTTCTTTACGCCAGTTGTTGGTGGCGTTTTATGGAAACGAGCTACTAAACAAGGAGCAATAGCATCAATGGTTGGAGGAGTTGTAACTACTGGATTATGGAAAGCTTTTGGAGATCCATTAGTTTATCCTGTTTTACCAGGATTTATAGTAAGTGTATTGTGTTATATATTATTTAGTTTAGCTACCAAAGCACCACCAGAAAGCGCTTGGAAACCCTATTTTGAAAAGAAAAATTTAAAAACTAAATGAAAGAAATTGCCTATTTATTATTTTCTTTTGTTAGTTTAATTTCATTTTCACAAGAAAATTCAATTAACATATTGGATAAATTGTTAGTTGATTTATCAATTAATAAAGATAGTTGTCGAGTCGATCTTATTACTACTAAGCCTATTTCAGAATCAGAAATTGTTTTTATTATACCTGAAATAGAAGAGAAAGGAGAAGAATATCAATTTTTGAATGGATATATCTTGATTGTTGATAAAAAATCAGGTGCTATTGTATCAAGATTTTATGAAAAGAAATTATGGGTTAGTGATGCTGTAAAACTTTATAAAATAGAAATCAAATACCAACCTTATAAAATATCTGATAGATATGAGACCATAGGAATTTTAAATACTTATTATGGTAGTAGTAGAATTAATCCTTATGAATCAATTGAGCTTTCGCTATTTTATAGAAAAAATGACGAATTGATACCGGTTTTAAAAGATTTCTCTATCTATAGAATTACCGGTGAAACAAACGGTTTGGATAATGAGGTTTTTGAAACACACAAAAAGACTATTTATACTGATAAAAAATCTGAAATTGGTTTCTATAATTTAAGAATAGTTGATTCAATTATAAAAATGAAATCTAACGAAGAAAATCAAAGAATAACGGATAAATCAAATAAAATTCAAGTGTTAGAATTTAAAACAGGAATTTATCAACAATAAAAACGCTATGCTAAAATTCATTAAATTAATTTCATGTATGCTCATTTTTGTAGCTACAGTAACTGCACAAAACAAAATGCCCTTAACTTGGGAGAATATATTCACTAAAAATTATGGTGCTAGACAAGCTGTATTATCCCCAGATGGAAGTATGATTGCTATTGTAGCACGTACAGCAACACAATCAGGTATATTTTTAAAGAAAATTGATAGTGATGAACAACCACGATTTTGGGCAGCTGGTGGATCACCGTCTTGGTTTGCAGATGGTAGTAAAATTGTATTTTCTAGAGGTGGCGATTTATGGTCGATTAATGTTGATGAAACAGAAGCTAAACGCATTACCAATGACAGGTATGATGAGCGCTCTGCTCGTGTATCACCAGATGGAAAAAATATTGCGTTTTATAGTGGTCGTTCAGGGTTTCAAGATATTTGGGTTGTGCCATCAGATGGTTCGTCAGAAGCAAAACGAGTAACAATTGATGCTATGGAACTTGATGATTTTAGGTTTTTTCCATCGTGGTCACCAGACAGCAAACAAATTGCTTACTATTCCTTTAAAAGTAATTATTGGGAAGACGATATTTGGGTAGTAGATATTGAGTCTGGTAAAGAAAGACAAGTCTCTAAAAATTTAATGGCAATGTCTACACCAGTATGGTCACCAGATGGAAAAACAATTGCATTATTTGCTAATGATAAGAAAGAATATTGGTATGAAGATTTACAGTATATCTATTTAATAGACCCTGTAAAAGGAAAGGATAGAAAATTGGAAATGCAAGTTCACGCCACAGATTTACTATTTAATCATACTGTAACTTGGTCTGGCGATGGAGGCGAGTTATTCTTCCCATATCAAGAACGTTCAGAAGTTGAATTATGGAGAGTGCCTTCAAATGGAGGAGTAGCTACTCGTGTTACCAATATGCGAGGCGTATTTCGTAATTATAGCGCTAACGCAGATGCTACTGCTTTTACATTTGTACGTAGCACCTCTACACGAGGTAATGATGTAGATTATATGTCTGCTGTTGGCGGATCGTCAAAGCGTATGTCGCATTTTGCAACAGAATGGGAAGGCGTAAAGCCAGTAGAAGAAATAAGTTATCGCAGTTGGGATGGGTTATATATACAGGGTTTTGTGTATTATCCACCAAATTTTGACCCTTCAAAAACATATCCATCTTTAGTACACGTCCACGGTGGCGGAACAAACACCTATTATAAAAGTTTAAGCTTAACCGAGCAATATATGGCGCAACAAGGTTATGTGGTTATCGCTGTAAACTATCGTGGAGGTTCTGGTTTTGGTCGCCCATTTCAGAATTTAAGTATTAACGATTGGGGTAATGGTCAAGCCAAAGATGCAGCCTCTGCTTCAGATTTTATTAGAGCACAATCATGGTCTAATGGTAAAGTAGGGATATATGGGTATAGTTACGGAGGTATTACTTCTATGGCAGCAATAACAAGAGTACCTGATGCCTTTGATGCTGCGGTTCCTATGGCTGGGATTTACGATTTTGGAGATGCGTATACAAATGCCGATCGTATAGGTAAAATATTTACCAAAACAGGTCATAGTGGTTCACCTGATGAAAAACCAGAAATTTATGCAGTGAGTAATGCATTATCTCGTGTAGATCAAGTAAAAACACCATTGTTGATTATGCATGGAGAAGCTGATGTGCGTGCACCATTCAGACAATACGAACTGGCTGTTAAGATCTTAAAAGATAAAAATAAAGTGTTTGAAAGCAAATCGTATCCCAACGAACCTCATGGATTCAGAAACCCTCAAAATCGTGTAGATATGTATACTCGATTAGAAAATTGGTTTGCAAAGTGGTTGAAATAATTGATGATAAACGTAAACATACATCCCGGTTGGAAAAGATGCCTTCAGGAAGAATTTAAAAAACCTTATTTTGAAAAACTAATCGATTTTGTAAAATCAGAATATAAATCGCATCAATGTTTTCCTAAGGAGAATACCATTTTTAATGCCTTTGATAGGTGTAGTTTTGCGGACACAAAAGTAGTTATTATTGGTCAAGATCCATACCACGGAATAAATCAAGCTAATGGATTGTGTTTTTCAGTTAATGATGGTATTCCTCATCCACCGTCACTCATCAATATTTTTAAAGGAATAGAAAAAGATTTAAAAATACCTTATCCAAAGAATGGCAATTTAGAGCCTTGGGCAGATCAAGGTATCTTATTACTAAATGCAACACTAACAGTTAGAGCTCATCAAGCTGGTAGCCACCAAAAAAAGGGATGGGAACAATTTACTGATGCTGTGATACAACTTATTAGCCGTGAAAAACAAAATGTTGTGTTTTTACTTTGGGGAGGTTTTGCAAAAAAGAAGGTAAAGCTTATAAATACGGAAAAACATTATGTTTTAACCTCTGGACATCCATCACCTTTAAGTGCCAATAGAGGATATTGGTTTGGAAACAATCACTTTAGTAAAACGAATGTTATTTTAAAACAATTGGAAGAAAAAGAGATAAATTGGTCTATAACTTAGTGGCTAAAGCACTGTAATCCCATTTTTCTGAAATGATATTTAAATCAAATAATTGATCTTGAACATTTTGAAGCGTTTGTTCATCAATAAGTTCTTGAGACCACTCGGTCAATGATAACCATTCTTGTACATCTTCTAATTCTTGATCATAACGATTAGAAATTGTTTTATCTATACTAGGAATGTTTTTAAAGTCTATAGTAGTATCATTAACGATATCTAAAATTGTTTTTACTTCATCTTTGTGTGTCTCTAAAAAGTCATTGCGTACAGCAATAACAAAACAAGGCCATGGAGAAGGACAATTGCCTATACGCCTAAATGTACCATTATCTACTAGAGGTTTAGTAGTAAATTTTTCCCACATAAAATAATCCGCTTTATTATCTGTTAAGCCTTTAACAGCACCATCTAGATTTTTAATAACTTCAAAATTGAGATCTTTTTTTAAATTCCAGTTATTGTTTTTAGCATTTACATATGCCATAAGATGCGAGCCAGAACCATAACGGCTTATAGCTGCTCGGGTACCTTTTATATCTTCTATAGTTTGAAATGTTGAAGCATTAGCGACATGGATGCCCCAAATTAAAGGAGAAGCGACATACGTTTGTATAATTGTAGACGGATTACCTTCAATAATATCTTTTACAATACCTTCGGTTAATATAACTGCTAAATCAATATCACCGTTTCGTAAACCTTTGCACATGGCTCCGGTGCCACCAAAATAATCTTTCCAGCGTAGATTGATGCCTTCAGCTTTATATTCACCATTTTTAAGACCTAGATACCAAGCTAAGTTAAAATGTTCTGGTACACCACCAATATTAATTTGTTGCATATTTATTTTAAATTTGGGTTATTCTACTAATTTATTTAATGTATAGCGTATTAAATGATCTACAACATCAAGAGGTCGAGTACTAAATTGACCTGTAGCTCTATTGGCAATAATAGCATTCATAGATAAAGCACGATGACCTAGTAATTTTGATAAACCATAAATGCCAGCTGTTTCCATCTCTAAATTAGTGATGGAAATTCCATTATAATTGAAACGTGTCAATTTATCGTTTAGCTTATTATCTTGAACAGATAAGCGAAGAACACGACCTTGAGGACCATAAAACCCGGCATTTGTAGCTGTAAATCCTTTATAAGTTTTATCTGAGCTTAATTTTGAATACAATTGTGCATCGCAAGCTACAACATACGGACTAGACTTATCTGTATACCATTCCGTTTGTTCTATAATTGCTTGTGCAATATCCTTTTGTTGAATTGCTCCGCTATTATAAAAATGTAATAAACTATCAAAACCTACCGCATACTCACTAATTAAAAAAGAATCAATAGGAACAGCTTTTTGTATAGAGCCTGAAGTACCGATTCTAATAATATCTAGTGATTTTAATTGAGGTTTAATTGTACGTGTTTTTAAATCAATGTTCACTAAGGCATCAAGTTCATTAAAAACAATGTCTATATTATCGGTTCCAATACCTGTGGAAATAACAGTAATGGGTTTATTTTTATATGTACCTGTTTGTGTATGGAATTCGCGTTTTTTAGTCCTAAAACGTATAGAATCAAAATATTTAGTAACACTATCTACACGATCTGGATCACCAACAGTAATAATGGTGTCTGCGATATCTTTTGGCCTTAAATTTAAATGATAAATACTGCCATCGGAGTTTAGTATTAATTCTGAATCTTTAATTGGCATTGAAAACTGTTTTTATAAGTTTGTTTTCGGCATCACTAAATTGATAATCTAAACGAGAAAGCCCACCAAAAGCCATATCATTATTAACTTCTAAAGCAAAATTATGATGTCCTAAAAGCGCTTCATGTCCTTTTCTATTAAGTTTTAAACTTGTATTTTCAATAGTGAAAAACGGGTTAAGTTTATCTATAATTCTTTTAAACTGTGTATCTCCAAAACCATAAAACCCTTGATGGCTTAAGCAATATCCTAACAAATGATGTTTAGATTTTATGTCTTGATCTTTTATAATCTTTAAGATGTTTTCTTCTATAATACTAAGTCCTGTTTTTTGATTAGGGAAACGTTTTAAGTGGGCTTTTAAGCAATTGCTTAAATACTTAAAAGATGAATTTTTAGTAATATATGGTTTTAATATATTGTGATCTTTGCCACAGTAAGTTCTCCATAGGGCAATAGCTAAGGCTTTATCTTTTTCTGTTATTTGCACCTTGTTTTTATAATGCTGATCGAGTTGATCTGGATTAAGTTCTCCCAAACCTTTCAAACTTTTTTCACCTTTAACACGACCGCTACACACTAAATATAATGGTTTGTTGATTTCTTTTTGATGTAATAGGTTAATAACACCAATCATGTTTATATGGCAGAACAAATCATATTCAAACCATAAAATAATCTCAGTGTATTGATCGGCTTGTTCTAAGATTTTTAAATCTTTATCTAAATTATACCGATCGGTTTTAATATTGTATTGATTTGTTAAAAATTGACGTCGGATAGAGAAAAACTCTTCATTAATGGCAGGAATTGTTGGACCTTCACACAACATTTCTCGCCACGTTAAAATATCGTGTGTATAGTTTAATTCTCTTAAATAATCTGTTAAAGCATCACCATTTGTAATATGCAAAATCCTTTTAGTCATAGTAATTAACCTCCAACTCGCTTTACATTAAATCCCATAACTTTTAACATTTCCATGATCTGATTTCTATAATCTCCTTGAATAATAATCTTATCGTCTTTAAAGCTACCACCAACACTAAGCTTTGTTTTTAGTGTTTTGGCTAATGCCTTAAAATCTTCAGTAGCACCAGTATAGCCTTCTAAAATAGTAATAGGCTTCCCTTTTCGTTTTTCGTACTTACAGATAATAGGATCGTCTTGCAACCAAAGCTTTTTAGAATTAGATTCTGATGTTTCAGTTGATTCTTCAGGTGTATGATCTGGAAATAAATTTTTTAATTGATCTTGTAAATCCATTGTTTCTAGCTTACAGTTTTCAGTAGCAGTTTTCAGAAGACAGATAAACAATCTATTTGTTTACTGAGACTGCATACTGTACACTATTTTTTCAATCCTAATTCAATTAAACGTTGATTTAAAAACTCCCCAGCAGTAATGTCTTCATACTGCTTTGGATGATTCTCATCGATACAGTTGTCTAATACATTAAGTTTCATTTCACTTATAGGGTGCATAAAGAACGGAATGGAATACCGAGATGTTCCCCATAATTCTCTTGGTGGATTTACCACGCGATGAATCGTAGACTTTAATTTATTATTGGTGTGGCGAGATAACATATCGCCAACGTTAATCATTAATTCATCGGGTTCAGCAATGGCATCAAGCCATTCTCCATCGTGGTTTTGTACTTGTAATCCGCGTCCTTGAGCGCCCATTAATAAGGTAATAAGGTTTATGTCGCCGTGAGCAGCAGCTCTAACGGCATTTTTAGGCTCTTGTATTATTGGAGGATAATGTATAGGTCTTAATATAGAATTACCGTTATGGATGTAATTATCGAAATAGGTTTCTTCAATATTGAGATGTAACGCTAACGCTCTTAAAACATATTTAGCTGTTTTTTCAAGCATTTTATAGGTTTGTTTCCCTATAGCATTAAAGTGTTTCAGCTCTTTTACTTCAATATTATCTGGATATTCTTTTTTTCGTTCTTCATCATCTTCTACATATTGCCCAAAATGCCAAAATTCTTTTAAATCACCTTCTTTTTTTCCTTTAGCACTCTCTTTACCAAAAGAAACATAACCACGTTGTCCACCTATACCAGGAATTTCATAACTTTCTTTAACATCAATCGGAAGATCGAAGAAATTTTTGACTTCACTGTATAAATTATCTACCAATTCATCGTCTAAAAAATGGCCTTTAAGAGCAACAAAACCAATGTCTTCATAGGCTTTGCCTATATCATTTATAAATTTTTGCTTTCTATCTGGGTCATCAGATAAAAAATCTTTAAGATCTACACTAGGAATTCTTTCCATGATATATAATTTAAAATATGCGTTATTATACAAATGTAACAAAAATAGACACAAACTAAAGTGCTATTAATCGACTTAAAATAGAAGGCTTATACCGCATATTTGTTCCAAATTTATTTACATTTGAAATATTAAAGAAATTATGTTTCATGGCGGCAAAAAAAGAGTTAAGCATTACGTATAACAGAGCAAATCTTAACGATGAACTTCTATTGCAATTGTATTACAATATGCTTAGACCAAGGTTGATAGAGGAGAAGATGCTTATTCTCTTACGTCAAGGAAAAATATCCAAGTGGTTTTCTGGTATTGGACAAGAAGCTATTTCAGTAGGAGTTACTATGGCTTTGCATGATGATGAATATATTTTACCGATGCATCGTAATTTAGGCGTGTTTACAACGAGAGCGATTCCTTTGTCTCGTTTATTTGCGCAATGGCAAGGTAAAGCTAGTGGATTCACTAAAGGTAGAGATCGCTCATTTCATTTTGGTACTCAAGAGTATAATATTGTTGGAATGATCTCGCATTTAGGGCCACAATTAGGTGTTGCTGACGGTATAGCTTTAGCGAATCTATTAAAGAAAAATAATAAAGTAACCGCTGTATTCACTGGAGAAGGCGGTACGAGTGAAGGAGATTTCCACGAAGCCTTAAATGTGGCTTCTGTTTGGCAATTGCCTGTAATTTTTTGTATTGAAAATAATGGCTATGGGTTGTCTACACCTACGTCAGAACAATATTTCTGCAAGCATTTAGCAGATAGAGGTAAAGGCTATGGTATGGAATCTCATATTATAGATGGTAATAATAGTGTTGAAGTCTACAATAAAGTTAGTAAACTAGCAGAAAGCATAAGAAAGAAACCGCGCCCTGTATTGCTAGAGTTTAAAACCTTTAGACGTCGTGGTCATGAAGAGGCTAGTGGCACCAAGTATGTTCCAAAAGATTTAATGTCGGCATGGGAAGCTAAAGACCCTATCGATAATTTTAAAACTTACCTTTTTGACAATGGTATTTTAGATGACGCTACAAATACTAATTATATAAATGCTATTAAAGCAGATATTGAAGATGGATTAACCTCTGCTTATGCAGAAAGCACTATTGTTCCTGATAAAACCATTGAATTAGGTGACGTATATAAAAACTTTAACTATCAAGAAGTTAAAGGTAATAATAAAACAAAAGAAATCCGTTTAATAGATGCTATTTCTGAAGGCTTAAAACAAGCGATGGAGCGCCATGATAATTTAGTGATTATGGGGCAAGATATTGCAGAATATGGCGGTGTATTTAAAATTACTGAAGGGTTTGTAGAAGCTTTTGGAAAAGAGCGTGTTCGTAATACACCTATTTGCGAATCTGCCATCATTGAGGCAGGAATGGGTTTGTCTATTGCCGGAATGAAAGCCATTGTAGAAATGCAATTTGCTGATTTTGTGAGTTCTGGATTTAATCCTATTGTAAATTATTTAGCAAAATCACATTATAGGTGGAGTCAGAATGCTGATGTTGTCGTTCGTATGCCATGTGGCGCAGGAGTTGCAGCAGGTCCGTTTCACTCACAAACTAACGAAGCATGGTTTACTAAAACGCCTGGTTTAAAAGTGATATATCCTGCATTTCCTTACGACGCTAAAGGCTTATTGGCTACTGCAATTGAAGATCCTAATCCTGTGCTCTTTTTTGAACACAAAGCTTTATATCGTAGTATTCGTCAAGAAGTACCAACAGATTATTATACTTTGCCTTTTGGTAAAGCTTCGATTTTAAAAGAGGGAAATGCAATTTCTATTATTACTTATGGTGCCGCAGTGCATTGGGCTTTAGAAACTCTAGATAATAATCCAAGTATACAAGCAGATCTTATAGATTTACGTTCACTTCAACCTTTAGATAAAGATGCTATTCTTACGTCTGTTAAAAAAACTGGAAAAGCTATTATCTTACAAGAAGATTCTATGTTTGGTGGTATTGCATCAGATATTTCTGCAATGCTAATGGAAGACTGTTTTGAATATTTAGACGCGCCTGTAAAGCGTGTTGCTAGTTTAGAAACACCTATTCCATTTATTAATCAATTAGAAGATCAATATTTAGCTAAAAGCCGCTTTGAAGATGCTTTAATGGATTTGTTAGCGTATTAATTTTAGTATTCAATGCGTGTTAAATTAGTAGTATTCATATCCGTTTTATATTTAGGATGTGTTTCTGATTCCAAAGAGACTATTTCAGAAGGGATGATTTATATTCCGAATAAACCATCTTCCATTAATGCATTTTTTATGGATGAAACTGAAGTTACTAATGCGCAATTCTCTCGTTTTGTTGAAGCAACAGGGTATATAACCATAGCTGAACGACCAATTATTTGGGAAGAACTTTCTAAAGATTTACCTAAAGGCACCCCAAAACCAGCAGATAGTTTATTACAACCAGGGTCGCTAGTTTTTCAGCAAACTAAAACCTTAGTGCCCTTGAATGACCCAACGATATGGTGGAAGTTTACCTTAGGTGCTAATTGGAAACACCCTAACGGACCTGAAGATAATTTAAAGGGTAAAGACAATCATCCTGTAATACATATTGCTTGGGAAGATGCTACTGCTTATGCAAAATGGGTTGGAAAACGTTTGCCTACAGAACAAGAGTGGGAATGGGCTGCGCGCGGTGGTATTGATAATGCACTTTATCCTTGGGGAAATGAAGACATTAACAAAGGAAAACCTAAAGCCAATTTTTGGCAGGGTTTGTTTCCTCATATAAATAATATGAATGATGGGTATTTGACTTCGGCACCTGTAAAATCATTTCCTCCAAATAACTATGGATTGTATGATATGGCAGGAAACGTTTGGGAATGGTGTCAAGATAATTACAATAACACTTCTGAAAGAGTTATGAAAGGTGGCTCTTTTTTATGTAATGATGATTATTGCTCAGGTTATCAGACTTATAATCGCATGAGCTCAACACCAGATACAGGTTTAAGTCATACGGGGTTTAGATGTGTAAAATCAATACCAACAGAATTATAAGCTAGGTTTAGCATTACGCCAACCTTCATTTAGTTGTTTTGAAAGCGTTTCTATAGCTACTTTATATTTTTCATCCTGAACAATATTTACCGTTTCAGTAGGGTCGTTAATGGCATCATAAAGTTCGGCTGTTTTATATTCACCACGTTCACCTTTTTTAGGATCCCAACCATACCATTCAATATAATGATACTCTTGAGTATTGATAGAATATCCCATATAACGTTTTCCATCAGCAGATACTCTTGGGCGCCTATGAAACTGACTAAAAGCAGCTTTTTTCCATTTGCGCTTAGGGTTTTCAATAAGCGGAACAAAACTAGTACCTTGCATATAGTCGGGCACAGGAATATTTGCCAATTCGCATAATGAAGGAAATATATCAACCAGTTCTGTAAATGCATGAGTTTGTGTACCTCTATTAATTTGATCAGGATATCTTATAATCAAAGGCACTTTTAAATCAATATTGTAATTAGTCATTTTACCCCAACTGTTATGATCACCTAGTTTCCAACCATGATCTCCCCAAACGATAATGATTGTATTGTCATAAATACCAATATCTTTCATGTGATTCACAAGATCACCAAGCAATTTATCTACATAACTTACACTTGCGTAATATCCTTGCCTTAAAGTGCGTGCTGTATCTTCTGGCATTACAAATGCTGATGTAGGATGACCAATATGATTAAAACCATCATAATGCCTTAACTCATACATCGAATTCATAGAATGAATAGGTGCATCTTTAGGAATTTTAGGATTGCTAGCTAAAGGGATTTTGTTTTTATCATAAAGATCCCAATATTTTTTAGGCGCAGTAAATGGTAAATGTGGCCTAAAGAAACCTAAACCCATATAAAAAGGCTGATCCATTTTAGCCAAACGCGTCAATACATTTTTTGTAAGTTTGTTCTGAGCTCCGTCGTAATACATAGTGTCATGTACATCGGCAGCTTCCCAAGCAGGTCCTGTATTCCAACCGTCTGCATAACGTATAGGACGTAATTTTAGTAAAGAATCGCGTTTTATTTCTTGTGATTTAGCAACCTCTTCACTAATGTAAAAGGTTTCACCATCACGACCAATCCAATCTGGTTTTAGATATCTTGACGGTCTTAAATCAGGCTCATCCCAAGAAATGGAATCAGGCATATAATTATGGAATATTTTCCCCAAATTAACTGTATAGTAGCCATGCTTTGAAAAATACTGCGGCATGGTTACAGTATTAGGGTTAATCTCTCTAAACTTATCACCTAAATGCCACACACGTGTAGAATCTGGTCTTAAGCCTGTCATTAAACTTGCTCTTGAAGGTGCGCAAACCGCAGATTGTGCAAAAGTTTGTCTAAAAGTGATGCCTTCTGATGCTAATTGATCGATGTTAGGACTATGAACTATTGTATCTCCATATACACCTAAACTAGGACGTAAATCATCAATAGAAACAAATAAGACATTAGGTTTTTTCTTAGGTTCAGTTTTTTGTTTTGCACAACTTAAAATCAGAAATACCAATAACAGATATATACAATGTTTTTTAATCATTATTTCGATGTTTTAATTTGCTTAATATTATAAATTCCCATCTCCTAGAGCTTCAATCCATTTATCAATATAAATAGTGTTTCTAATTCCTTCTCCATGTGCTCGTCTTCCTTCACGCACTTTAAGACTTAAAGAATAGGTTTGCGTATTTGGAATACCCATCGCTTCATATGACTCGGCTATAGGCTTAGCATTTGGTTCTAATGTGTGATAAAAACCAAACCATTTTTCAGCAGGCGTAATACTTTTATTGTAATACCATTTTGCTATTTTTTTAACTTCAGAATAATCCCAACCTCCAGAAAAAGTAATGATTCTGTTTACAAGTTCTTGCTTTGCTATAAAAGCAGCCATGCCACCACCTTGAGATTGACCAGCAACAGTAATCATATTCCAGTTTGGTTTATCATTATTAAGATAAATATCCCAATTGCTTTTTTTATCAGTTTCATTAAGATGAATTAATAATTTAGCAAGTCGATTAACTATTGCATCTTGTGGTTCATCAGGGATTAATGGCATAGAAACATTACCAAAAATTCTACGTTCCCTAAATTTTTTAGTACAATCTGAATCATTAGCTAAATTTTCGCCTTTGCAAATACGAGCAACAGCCTGTTTATTAATATATGATAAATTAATAACCCGATATCCTTGTTTAATAGCAGTTTTAAAAAAAGCTTTTGGGCCTTTTTCAGGAATGCCGTTAGTTCCTGGTAAAAACAATAGTAATTTTCCTTGTGGATTAGAATTATCATACATTATGAAATGTGCTACATCCGTATTTTTTATTGTAGCATCTGTAATAGAAGGTTTAATTTTTAATTCAATCAGTTCATCACTTTGTGAAAAAGCTTGATAAGATGAACTGTTTAAAACAACTACTACTAATACTATGTATATTATTTTATTCATTTATTATTTTTTATAATTTCTCAAAATAAAATTTGTTCCCGCTTTTGCATGGATTAATGTTGTATTGAAAATTGGAATTTTCAAATCACTTGCATTAATCATTAACGGAAATTCAGTACAACCAAGTACAACACCTTCGGCACCTAATTCAACTAAAGATTGAATTACATCTAATACATAAGTTTTAGATTTCTCTATTATTTTTCCGTAAGTTAGTTCTTGTTGTATAATACGGTGTAATTCATTGATTTGTTTTTCTGTTTCTGGTAGAAGCACATCTATATTATGATCTGCTATACGATTGCTTACAAAAGGTTCTGTCATCGTATATTTAGTGCCTAAAAAACAAACTTTATTAATATTCATATTATTAATCGCTTCAGCAGTCGCATCTGCAATATGAAGTATAGGGATATTAATTTCTTGCAATACTATAGGGTAGACTTTGTGTGGTGTATTTGCACAAAGCATTAATTGTTCAGCACCAGCAGCAATTAAACTATTTGCAGCCTTTAGTATAAGTTCAGCAATGGCTTCCCAATTATTTTCGGTTTGATATTTATGAATTGCTGACTGATTTAATGTGTAAAGCAATAGTGGTGGATTGGTATTGTCACCAAAGAAATCATTGACCTCTTGATTGATGTATTTGTAATATTCAATGGTAGAATGCCAAGATGTACCACCAATTAAACCTAAAGTTTTCATATGTATTAATCTCTACTTTTTGAGAATAAATATAGGCAATTAATAGAAGTAGAAATACCATTTTTAAACTTTCTCTTGCTTAATATGCAATCTTAACTGTTAATCTCTTTTAACATAAGTTTTACACTATATTCATTACCTTGCTTCTTCTAACTTTTCAATTACCAATTAATATAATTTTTACAATGAAATCAATCTTCAAAATGACATTTCTATGGCTATGTATCTTAGGAATGACACTAACATCTTATGCTCAAAATGTTGATGCAGGTACTTTTAGCGGTCTTAAACTACGTAATATCGGGCCAGCGTTTACTTCAGGTAGAATTGCAGACATTGCCATTCATCCTGAAAACGAAAATGTATGGTATGTCGCTGTAGGTTCTGGTGGTGTCTGGAAGACAGTCAATTCAGGAACGACTTGGAAGCCTATTTTCGATAATCAAAAATCGTATTCCATAGGTTGTATTACCATCGATCCTAATAACACACATACTATTTGGGTAGGAACAGGAGAAAATGTTGGTGGACGTCACGTTGCTTTTGGTGATGGTATTTATGTAAGTCACGATGATGGTGCTTCATGGAAAAATATGGGATTGAAGAATTCTGAGCATTTATCTAAGATTATTGTGCACCCAGAAAATTCAGATATTGTTTGGGCAGTTTCTCAAGGACCGTTATGGACGAGTGGAGGAGAACGCGGTGTTTATAAAACAGTCGACGGTGGTAAAACTTGGAATAGAACGCTTGGTGATGCCGAATGGGTTGGTGCTACCGATTTATTGATAGATCCTCGTAACCCAGATGTATTATACGCTGCAACTTGGCAACGTCAACGTACTGTAGCTGCTTATTTAGGAGGTGGCCCAGGAACTGGAATACATAAAAGTAACGATGGCGGAGAAACATGGATAGAACTTAAAAAAGGAATACCTGGATCTAATAAAGGTAAAATAGGATTGGCAATGTCGCCATTTAATCCTGATGTGATTTATGCAGCTATTGAATTAGATCGTAAAACAGGTGGTGTTTTTATGTCTTCTAACCGTGGAGAATCGTGGACGAAGCAATCGGATGCAGTTTCTGGTGGTACAGGACCACATTATTACCAAGAACTATATGCGTCACCACATCACGAAGGAAAGTTATTCTTAATGAATAATCGCGTATTAATTTCTGATGACCACGGAAAAACATTTTATACAATGAATGAGCGTAATAAACACGTTGACAGTCATGCCATGGCATTTAAATCTTCAGACCCTAATTATGTGTTATTTGGAACAGATGGTGGTTTATACGAAAGTTTTGATTTGACAAAGAGTTGGAAATTCATTAGAAATTTACCGATCACGCAATACTTTAAATTAGGAGTTGATGATTCTGAGCCATTCTATAAAATTTATGCGGGGACACAAGATAATGGTTCTCACGGTGGGCCATCGAGAACAACAAGTTCAGACGGTATTGCGAGTTCTGATTGGTGGAAAACACTTGGTGCAGATGGTCATCAATCTGCTGTAGAACCTGGAAACCCAGACATTACATACGGCGAATTCCAACAAGGAGCATTATGGCGTATTGATCAAACAACCAAAGAAACGGTATTTATTCAGCCACAAGCTAGAGAAGGAGAGCCTTTTGAGCGTTTTAATTGGGATGCACCTATTTTGGTAAGTCCTCATAATCCAAAGCGCTTATATTTTGCTTCACAACGTGTGTGGAGATCTGAAAACCGTGGTGATGATTGGACACCTATATCTAAGGATTTAACGTTGAATCAAGATCGTATTACTTTGCCAATGTTTGGTAAACAACAGAGTTGGGATAATGCTTGGGACATCGGCGCAATGTCTAATTATAATACCATTACTTCTTTAGCAGAATCCCCTAAACAAGAAGGTTTAGTCTATGCAGGAACAGATGATGGACAAATACAGGTCACTGAAAATGGTGGGCAAACTTGGAGAAAATTTAATCTAGCAACTATAAAAGGGTTAGGAGATGTTCCTTTTGTAAATGATGTTCGTGCCGATTTATTTGATGCTAATGTGGTATATGCTGCTGTTGATAATCATAAATATGGGGATTATAAACCGTATGTTATTAAAAGTACAGATAAAGGGAAAAGCTGGAAACTTATCAATGGTGATTTACCAGAACGTTTATTAGTTTGGCGTTTAGTACAAGATCATATCAATAAAGATTTGATGTTTGCAGCTACAGAATATGGTATTTATTTTACATATAATAGCGGAACTAATTGGGTGAAATTAACAGGCGGAGTACCAACCATTGCATTTAGAGATATTACCATTCAGCGAAGAGAAAACGATTTGGTAGGTGCATCATTTGGTAGAGGCTTCTTTATTTTAGATGACATTTCGCCTTTGAGAAATTTTGATGCTTCTATGTTAAAAGCAGAAGCCACTCTATTTGACATTAAAGATGCTTTATGGTATCGCCCTTCGACTCGTGTTGGTAGTCAAGGTGATGCTGAATATATAGCGCCTAATCCAGCGTTTGGAGCAACGTTTACTTATTTTATGGCTAGCAGTGTTAAATCGTTAAAGGGAGAGCGTAAAACACGTGAAAAAACCAATACTGATTTCCCAGGTTGGGATGCCCTTGAAACTGAAAATAATCAAGATGGGCCACATATTTTGTTAATTGTAAAAGATGCTTCTGGTAATGTGGTTAACACGGTTAGAGGTACAAACCGAAAAGGGTTTAACCGTGTAAGTTGGGGTTTAAATCACCCTAATAAAAATGGCGAACGTTTAAACGGACGCGGTGATGGTATTGGTGGCGGTTTTATTATGGCAACACCAGGAACGTATAGCGTAACTTTAGTAAAACGTGTAGATGGCGTAACATCAACATTGCAAGGGCCTAAAGAGTTTAATGTTAAGCCTATGTATGATGGTGCTTTACCTCGTAAATCTTATGATGAATTTAATCAGTTTAGAAAAGATGCATTTAGTTTCCAGCAAGATTTAACGGCTACTAATTCAATGATGGCTAATAGCATTCAGCGTATTGCTGCAATGAAGCGTGCTGCGAATAAAACGACTGCACCAAACGATGCGCTATTAAAACAAATTAATGATGTGCGTTTAAGTTTATTAGCTGTTCAAAAGGAATTACGTGGACATCCTGTTAAGGGTGAAATAGGGGAGCGGTCTGATCCAACACCAAATGACGGAAACCGTATGGTATTTAATGGGTTATCCAATACTTATGGGCCAACAGGAAATCAAAAAGCATCCTTTAATCGTGCTAAAAAACAATTACAAGGCGTAAAAGCTAAACTTCAAGATATTGTAAACACCTTACCAGCTATTGAGCGCAGTTTAAAAGCAGCAGGTGCACCGTGGATTGAAGGGCAAGGGTTAATAAAAAATTAATACAATGAAAGATATAAAAGTATATGCAATTGCTCTGCTAGGATTTTGCCTTTTAGGATGTGATGAGAATGTAGAAGATACAGCTATAGAAGTTAGTGAAGCAACGATACAAAAACATATAGAAGCATTGTCTTCTGATGATTTTTTAGGTCGAAAACCATTTACTGAAGGGGAAGTGAAAACGACAGAGTATCTTAAAAAAGAATTTTCGAAGTTAGGCTTACAGCCCGGTAATGGCGATAGCTTTTTTCAAGACGTCCCGTTAGTAGAAATTACCGGAACACCTTCTGAAACGATGTCTATTACTGGAGCTTCTGAGACTATCGATTTAAATTATGGAAAAGATTTTGTCGCACTCACATTAAAGAGAGAAGAACAAGTGAGTCTTGAAGATTCCGAATTGGTATTTGCAGGTTATGGCATTGTAGCCCCAGAATATGGTTGGAACGATTATGAAGGTATCGACTGGGAAGGAAAAACGGCTGTGGTTCTGGTTAATGACCCAGGATTTAAATCTAACGATTCTACATTATTTAAAGGCAATGAGATGACGTATTATGGACGTTGGACTTATAAATATGAAGAAGCAGGTAGACAAGGTGCAGCAGGAGTGATAATCATTCACGAAACAGAAGCCGCTTCTTATGGCTGGAATGTAGTGGAGTCGAGTTGGAGTGGATCTAAACTCAATTTAGAAAGTGATGCGCCAGTTGCAGATGTACAAGGTTGGATTTCTAATGAAAGTGCTGCAAAACTGTTTGAAGCTTCTAATACAGTTATTGAAAACAAAGATTATGTAGGTTTAGCTCGTAATAAAAATTTCAAACCTTTTTCTCTAGGATTGAAAGTGTCTGTAAGTATTACAAATACAATTAAGAGAGATGTTTCTAAAAATGTAGTGGCATTATTACCAGGGACTGAGCGTAAAGATGAATACATTATCTATTCTGGGCACTGGGATCATTTAGGTGTTGGAAAACCCGTACAAAACGATTCTATCTATAACGGAGCAGTTGATAATGCATCAGGGACAGCGTGTTTATTAGGGATTGCAGAAGCCTTTAAAAATGGTGAACAGCCAAAGCGTTCTATTGTATTCATAGCGGTTACGGCAGAAGAGCAAGGTTTATTGGGATCTGGTTATTATTCAGAACACCCGATATACGATCCTAAAAAAACGGTTGCTAATATTAATATGGATGCGCTATCTAGTCCAGGAAAAATGAAAGATTTAACCATTACAGGTTTCGGACATTCTGAAATGGACGAATACGCTAAAACGGAAGCTGAAGCTCAGGGTCGTTATATCATTCCTGACCCTGAAGCAGAGAAAGGTTACTTCTATAGGTCGGATCATTTTAACTTTGCTAAGATTGGAATTCCTGCATTATACGCCAGTGGTTCTTACGAAGGGTTTGATTATAGCATTGAAGAAATAAAACAATTAAACGATACATATCGAATAAATAGATATCATCAACCTTTGGATGAGTATGATCCTGAAACTACAAAATTAGATGGTATTCAATTAGATGCACAGTTGTTTTATAATGTTGGTCTAAGATTGTCTAACGAAGATTACTTCCCGAAATGGTATGACACCAGTGAGTTTAAAGCAGCAAGAGATAAATAAGAACTTAAAAGCCAGCAGTTAGCTGGCTTTTTTATTAAACTGATATTGTAATTGCTTCTTTTCGAGATTTAATATTGAGCTTAGAATAGATATTATTAACATGAGACTTTACAGTACTTAACTCAATGTGGCATTCTTCAGAAATTTGTTTATTAGATAAACCTTGTTGAATTAAACCTAGTATTTTTCGTTCTTGAATACTAAGCGATTGCAATTGTTTTTTATGAATTGAACCTTTTTTCTTTCTATGGAATAACTGGTAAGCATAGCCTGCAATTAATAAGACAAGTCCAAGGCCTATAAGAATAAAATAATAATTATTTGTTTGTTTTATAGGGTAGGTATTTCTAAATGTATTGAAATAAGGACTATCTTCTGAATTCCATTTTTTGTAAAATTCACCTATAAACTGATTATCATTTTTATTATTAATATCTAAATTACTTTCATAAAGGGCATAAAGTGATACTAATGGATTTTGATTTTGTTCAGCAATACTTTTTAATTCAGCAATCATAGTATCCTTAATTAATTGACGTTGCATCAACGTAGCATTAAAATCGATGTCGTCTTCACTTTTAGTAATGCGTATAACGTGTTGTAAATCTGTGTTAGTAGCATCATCAACAAAAGAAATATAATTAAATAAAGAGGTTGAAACTTTATTGTTAATTGTAATACTAGACGTTTTGCTTGCAATAAGAAACATGTGATTCTCATCCTTACCACCAATAATTAAAGATATTGGAGATGTGTTCTTCTTAGGAATATGTATTCTATATAGCTGATTGCTTTCTGGTAAAAAGCTAATATTAAAACTAAAATGCCCTGAACTATCTATTTCAGTCGCAGAAACAATCATATCATAGGATATGGCCGACATATAATCAAATGTTGGAATATAGGAGAGGTATGCTTTAGATTCCCATATAGTGGTATCTAATTCAATCTCTCCTTGAATAATAGAGCCTTTATTTTTATCTAATTGTGCAGAGCTATAAAAGCTAAAGCAAAACACAAATACAGTATATAAATAAATGTTTTTAAACATATTTAATATAAACAATTGATTAAAGCTATCTAGACTATTAATTAGTTTTGCTTTTCACAGAAACTTTTCCTTTTCCTTTTTCTGATTTTACTTTAATAATCCAATCACCCTCAGTAGGCAAGTTAAATTTCTTATTGATTTCTCCATTTGCAAATTTTGTTTTACTTATAGGAATATAATCATAAAAATTACCTTTATCGATTTCAAGTCTCTTATTATCAGATATTTTTAGCTTTGAGTTAGCTAATTCAAAAACGATGTTTTTTTGTTTAGAATTGTGATATATAACTAACAAATGATCTTTTTTCTTTCTATTTGGATCTAAAAGTTTTATAAAAATAAGCCCTTTCTCAATTTCACATTTAATATTTAAATCTAATGATTTTACATTTTCACCTACATTAATGGTTATAATTTCCTCTGTGGAGTTTCCTTTAAGATCTATAATCTTTTCTTTAGTGTTCGTTTGGGAAAAAGATAAGCTAGTATTTAAAGTGATTAAAAGAATAAATAATTGAACTGTTCGTTTCATGATTTTTGATTTTTAAAAGTTATGAGACAAATGTATCATGTGCTTATTAAAAGAAGAACTGTTTTAAGGTTGAAAAAGGGTTGATAAAGGGTGTAAATGAGTTGTATTATATGTGTTTATTGATCATTATTCGTTTTAAACCAAAAAAAAGCAACAATTGTTTTTATAATTGTTGCTTAGTATGATTTAATAAATTAGAATCTTAGGATTGCGTTTGCAATTGTTTAGCCACAGCCTGTACTTCATCTAAAACACGTAATAAATTCCCAGACCAAAGCTGCTCAATTTCTGCTTCAGAATATCCTCGACGCACTAATTCTATAGTCACGTTTAAGGTTTCTGAGGCATCATCCCAGCCTTCAATACCGCCACCGCCATCAAAATCACTACTAATGCCTACATGGTCAACACCCATTTTTTCTACTAAATAATCAATATGATTTACAAAATCTTGTACATTAACATCGGCAGGAAAATCAGTCATAGTTGCAACTTTTGCTTCTGCGATATCTTCAATTTTGGATAAATATCCGTTTTCAATAATAGAATCTCTAATCTGTTTATCTAAAGATCTAAATTCGCGGCGTCCATAATAAGTAACACCCATTGAGTCTGCAATTTGATTTCTAATTGCATTTGCAGCCTTATTTCTTGCTTCAGATTTTTCAGTATTTAAATACGTTCTAAACGCAACAGTTTGCACGACGCCACCATTTTCTTTAATCCAACTTAATTGTTCATCATCTAAGTTTCTACTATGATTACATAAAGCTCTAGCTGATGAATGTGAAGCAATAATCGGAGCTTTAGATAATTCTACCATTTGTTTAATAGCTTCTTTAGAAGGATGAGAAACATCGATCATCATACCAACACGGTTCATTTCTGCGACTACTAATTTTCCGAAGTCACTTAACCCATTATGTAACCATACATCATCTCCTTCACCAGTATTGCTATCACTTAGTTGACTATGACCATTATGAGCTAATGACATATAGCGTCCGCCCATATCATAGAATTTTTTAACATTGTTAATGTCTAATCCAACAGGATAACCATTTTCAATACCAATCATTGCTATTTTTTTACCCGCATCATTAATACGTCTTACATCGTCAGAACTTGTTGCCAATTCTATCTCATTTGGTGCAATGTATTCTACTAACTTATGGATAGCATTAAATTTTGAAATGGCATTATCATAAGCATTAGCATAGCCTTCAACATTTAATGAGTCTTGTCCTGTATATACAATAAACCATGCGACGTCTAATCCGCCATCATTCATTTTAGGTAGATTGACTTGGTTTTCTAATCGTTGTGTGTAATTAATAGAATCTGTAAAATTAGCTACATTAATATCGCAGTGTGTATCTAATGTAATAACACGTTTATGAATATCTTTAGCTATAGCTATAATTTCTTCTTCAGTTTTTGGGCCTTCGGGTTTGCAACTTGTAGTTAACATAATAATTACTACTGGAAGTAAAAGTGTATTGAGTTTCATTGTCAGTTTTATTTGCAATAAAAATAGATAGAAACCCTTTGATAAACAAAAAACCAATACGGTTTTACGTATTGGCTTTTATTAACTTAAAAATTTAAAGTCTCTTAGCATACTTTAATTGTTTCTAGGTCATCATCTAAACTGTTAGATGTGTTGACGATTTTTGATAAAGCTTTCATAGTTCTTTGTTTTAAAATTATGATACTTATCGGCATCGTCTTTTGCTGTTCCAAGCAAATCCTTTTGTCGTTTCTAATTTGTTCGTTAATTGATTGTTGTTTAAAGTTCTCATGATTGTTCGATTTTTAATTGATTTATACTATAGAGACGACAGAAAAACATAAGTGTTACGAAAAATAGTATGGTTTAACAGACTTTAACGCCGTATTAACGCTGGTTAACACTAGTTGTTTCCTCTTATGTTTGCTTCAGAAAGGTTAAAAGGATAGACTTTACGTAATATTCTTATTTCATCATCTGTTAATTCTGAAGGAGACTTGTTAAACTTATCCTTGGCATATCTTTCACGCAATTCGTAATACGCTTTAGTTAATTCATCTTGAACCTTAACATAATCTCCATAAGTTGTTTCTGCATGATGTGATAATGAAATAACAGCTTTTGTTGGTCGATCTGATGCTGTAAACAAACCTTCACCAGAACAATATTTGCAAGACGCATCTCCATTATTATCTATGAATTTTTTAATGACATCTTTTAACTGCAATAATTCAATACGATCTTCATTAACTAAAATGTCATTATTGGCGTTCATCATTATCCTTAAAATATTTCGCTCACTAACAGGTTTAATACAGTTTTCGTTAACAGGACAAGGTTCAGGTAATTGCCTTAAAATACCTTTATCAGCTGAAATTGTAGTGGTTACTAAAAAGAAGATTAATAATAGAAAAGCAATGTCTGCCATAGAGCCTGCATTTACACTTGGGGAGTTACGTCTGAATGTTTTCATAATTGATGTTTTTAAAATAATGTTAAGAGAATCACAAAAACAATACCAGTTTTTAAATGTTGTTAACAAGAGGCTAGTGAAACCGTTATTATGTGCTATTTTTGCGAAATTAGCCTTCTTAGAGGTCTATTATAACTCTAATTATTTATAAAAATACATGTCTTCAGACACTTCTATAATAAAGGATTCCGCCAATAAAAAACGATTATACGATTATCAGATTAACGATCTTAATCGAATTTTTGACGTAATGAGTGAAAGTGCTGACGATTACAACTTGTTATATCAATTGCCTACTGGTGGTGGAAAAACCGTTATTTTTTCTGAAATCGTTAGACGTTATATTCAAGACCATAATAAAAAGGTTGTTATTTTAACACATAGAATAGAATTGTGTAAACAAACTTCTAATGTGCTCTCTGGTTTTGATGTTAACAACAAAGTTATTAATAGTAAGGTAAAAGATTTACCAGATCAAGACGAATACCAATGTTTTGTGGCTATGGTTGAGACTTTAAATAACAGGCTAACAGAAAATGACTTTGAGTTAAATAATATAGGTTTAGTGATTATTGATGAAGCGCATTATAATTCATTCCGAAAATTATTTAAATTTTTTGAAACTTGTTTTATCCTAGGCGTTACTGCTACACCTCTAAGTAGTAATATAAAACTACCAATGAAGGATAATTATAAGCATTTAATTGTTGGTGATGATATTTCTACTTTAATTAAAAACGGGTTTTTGGCTAAAGCAGAACTTTCTAGTTATGATGTAGGATTAACAACACTAAAGATTGGTATTAATGGAGATTACACTGTAAAATCATCAGAGGCATTATATACAAACAGTCTAATGCAATCTAAGTTGTTAACTGCCTATGAAGATGCTTCTAAAGGAAAGAAAACTTTAATTTTCAATAATGGTATTCATACGTCTAGAGAGGTTTATCATACATTTAGACGAGCAGGATATGCAGTTAAACATCTTGACAATACTGCTAATAAAGAAGAACGTAAAGACACCTTAAAATGGTTTAAAACCACTCCCGGAGCCATACTAACATCTGTAAGTATATTAACTACTGGGTTTGATGAACCTTCGGTAGAAACTATAATTCTCAACAGAGCAACCCGTTCTTTAACTTTATATTTTCAAATGATAGGACGTGGATCTCGTATTTTTAATAATAGAAATACATTTCAGGTTATTGATTTAGGCAATAATATTTCTCGTTTTGGACCATGGGACCAACCTGTAGATTGGCAACATATTTTTAGGTATCCAGATTATTATTTAGAAAATATAATCGATGACGAAACTCTAGAACGTGATTTTGTTTACGTAATGCCAGATGCTTTAAAAAAACGTTTTAAACGATCAAAATCTATAGATTTTGATGTAAAAGCAGAATATAAAGATGTTCTTAATTCAGGAAAGAAATCATTTACTGTTATAGAACGTTCTATAGAGCAACATTCGGTGTTATGTGTTGAGAATTCTGAAGACGTTTTTGAAGCCAGAGCGCATATAAAAGAACTACAAGATGAAATTGCGTATCGAATAAAACAGTATTGTTATTGTATTATGAATAGTACTCAGAATTATAAAGATTGGCTTTTTGAAGAGTATAATAGACGCTTAAGAATAAGTTTTAACGGAAAGTTTTAACTTTTTTTTGAAAGGATTTTAATTTTTATACGTTTAATTTGAATGAGGTATAGTTTTTGTTACATTTTTAGTACAATACCAAATATTTAAATTAACTCGTATGTTAAAACGAATTTTATTTCTTTTTTGTGCATTAGCATTTGGATTTACTCTTAATGCTCAAGGTCCTGATAAGGAAAAAAAATCAATTCGTATTCCTGCTGTAAAATCTAAAAAAGAAAAAGACTCTACACCAAATCGTATAAAAGTAGCACCTAAGAAAAATCCTAAAGCAGATAATAAAGACAAAGCAAAAAACGCTGGAGAAGTTAAGGAGAAAAAAAAATACGTTATTAAAGAATCTGAGCGTCCATTTTCCATGACATATAATGATGGGTTGCGAAGTGCTGGAGAAATCTTTGAAGAACGTTGGAATAAACAAGCTCAGAGGTTAGGTATTAGACGTGTAATGAGCGATCAATTTCTTGGTGAGCATAAAATAGATTCTAAATTTGTAAATATAGTTGCGAGAGATCATGAGGTGCCTGATGGTGATCGTGTAAGTGTTACGGTAAATGATGAACTTATTTATGAAAATGTTTTACTTACAGGTTCTTACAGACGCTTAAGGATTGATTTAAAAGACGGCAGAAACCAAATAGATATAAAAGCCCTTAACCAAGGTACTCATGGACCAAATACTGCTGAGTTTATTGTTTTTGATGATAAAGGAAGCACAGTATCTTCTAAAGAATGGAATTTATTAACAGGTGTTAAAGCAACTATAGTTTTTATAAACGAAAAAGTAACTATTACTCGTAAGACAGCTGAGAATTAATACCTTTATATTCTCCAGGTTTTAAGTCATCCAATTTATAATTACCTACTCTTACCCTAACTAAACGTAATGTAGGAAACCCCATTTTAGACGTCATTTTACGTACTTGTCTAAATTTACCTTCTGTTAATGTAATAGATAACCATGAAGTATTACCATGCTTATCGTCTCTTACAAAACGTTTAATAATATGTGATGTATCTAACAAGCGTTTCACTTTGCATGGTTTAGTTTGATAGAGCTTTCCATTTATTGAGATTTCAACACCTTTTTTTAGTTTTTCTATATCATTATCAGTCGGTATGCCATCAACCATAACATGGTATTCTTTTTCTATTTGTGCACTTCGAATATGGGCACTAAACTTACCATCGGTAGTTAGTAAAAGTAACCCTTCAGATTTTTCATCTAAGCGTCCAATTGCCATTAAATCATTTGAACCATCAATTAATTCGCCCAAAAGCTTTTTGTTTTTTCTTTTACTTTGATGATTAACAAATTGACTTAAATACCCATAAGGTTTGTATATACCATAATGTTGATGCTTCATTTTATAGATTTACCATACCATTTTGCTATTACATTTTGAGCAGGTTTATAACGTGGTGAAAAATTTAGACTCATATATTTAGAATCTGGTTGCGTACGATTATCCCATTCCCAAATATAAGCGCCTTTAAACCATTCTTTATCCCATAATGTTTTAAACATAGCTTCAAAGGCCAATAATTGAGTTTCATCAGACTTTTTTTTAGTTAACACACTCGTAAACTCAGACCATTCCCAGGGTTTAATAGTGCTAGATGCATCACTTCTATATCCAACCTCTGTAAATAAAATAGGCTTATCATATGTTATTGATAAACTTTCTAACGTTTTAATATGTTTATTCCACCCTGAAATAATAGTCTCTAAATTTGGATTTTCATTTTCCGTTAGTGGAAAATAGGCCTGTATTCCTATGTAATCCATTTGATTCCAAAATTCAACATTTTTGTATTCTCCATCCCAATTAGATGCGTAAGTTAATTTTCCGTGGTAAATGGTTTTTATCTCTTTAATTAATTGTAACCATTTCTTTGGTTGCTTTTTTAGAGATGTTTTTAGTTCTGTACCAATACATAATAACTCTACATTATATTTTTCTCCCATTTGTGCATAATGAAGCATATTTGACCTATAGGAAGCAAACCAAGTATCCCATTCACTATCTGAATTTAAAGTAATATTTGAACGCCAACCTTCACTCATCCATAAATGGGGTTTAAGCATAACATGCATTTTTTTACTATGAATTGTTTTTATACTATTAATAAATATAGAATCTCTTCTAGACCATTGACCTATAACATCAGGAGTTGTCATAGCTATGGTAGTTTCGTTTTTTTGATACGTAAAAGGAACTACAGCAACCCATTCTACATTGTTTTTTACAAGTGTATCTATTCCTTTGTTAGAATTACGTCCCCAACCAAACACACTCATTCCACGATGCTTCCCGTCTTTTACATACAAATCTTTAGAATTGCCCGATTTGTTTTCAACCGTATAATCCCATTTAAATTTATAGTTTTCATTGGTGTTTACATATACTGTAGCATTATAAATTAAAAGTATAAGTAGAATAGGTAGCATAACCTTTACAAAAATTTGCTTACCCATAGTTTTGACTCCTTTTGTTTTAAAAACTCCTTTGAAATACAGAATAATTAAAAACAGTATAAATAAAACAACACTTAATATATGAACACCTATTATAAATTGCGAATAAGATAATAATTCAACAAAATTTTTAAAAGCTTCAGTAAATGATATTGAGCTTAAAAACACACTGCTTATTACTAATAGAAATGCAATTAACCAAGCTAAAATATAGCTTTTAATAAATGGGGATATGTATTTTTTAATCATTGATCTTATAACATATTTTAACTATTAGTGTCAATTTTCCCAAAATGTAACAAAACATTTTTGCAATGTATTGTTTTTAGACCTTAACCAACATAGCGGAGAACGCAATTGTCCTATATACATATTCATTTCAATTTTTGATGCATCAAAACTCATCCAATCAACTTTAAGATGCGGCTCTATTAACCAATCTAATTTCTTAGGAATATAAAACATGCAATTCTTTAATCGATCTAATTGACTATAAGGAATATAAAACCCTTTAATACAGGAAGTATTCAGTGGTGATATATCAATTTGATTTGTTTTATAAGGAATGAATAATTGTGCCTTAAAGCATACATGTTGTTCAATATTTTTAGCTGAAACAAAGTAGTTTTCTAATAATCGTTTACTGTTAGGATGATTAATTAATGGAAGTTGTTTCTCTTTTAATTTTTTGAGTTTATAAATTAAAGTGTCCTTTTTATTTGGACCAATCCATTTGTCTAATTGATTCCTTGAATCTATAGAAGTATCATATAAATAGAATTTATAAATAATTTCTATATGAGTGGCTTGGTTTTTATTTAAAAGTAGTAAATCTAGTTCTCCGATAGTTCGCTTATCCTTTTTGATTTGAATATTCTTGTCTATAATATTTATATCTTCTAAAAGATTAAGGTGAAAAACCACAAACTGCTCGACACGTTTACCTAATCTATTGGCATTAAACTGTTTTAGATTATTTATTTTTCTATAATAGTTCTCAAATTTAAATTGATTTAAACCATATATATCATTATTCGCCCAAAGCGAAGGAGTGTTAATAAACCCGTGATATTGTAATTCTATTTGATTATTCATGTATTAAATACAAACGTAATGATTAAAATGTAAAATGATTACGAAACAAATCATCTCTAGAGTTAGTATTGTAAGCTTTTGTGCATTTTCAAGACCTAATTGTTTTAACTTTTACATATAAAATGACACTTACACAACAATTAAAAGATTTAGCAGAAGGCAGCAAACTGCGTCATCCAGGAATAGCACAAGAAACTATGCAATCAGCCATTGACGAATTAGTACAATCTTCAATTTTAGATAAAGCAACAAAGAAAGGAGCGAAAATTCCAGAAATTAGTTTGCCAAACGCAACAGGCAAAACGGTAAATTTAAGCGAAGTACTAAAAGACAATAGAGTAGTCCTTACATTCTATAGAGGTGGTTGGTGTCCATATTGCAATTTAGAATTAAAAGCATTTCAAAATGCTTTACCAGAAATAGAAGCTAAAGGGGCAAAGTTAATCGCTATTAGTCCAGAAACCCCAGATAATTCATTGTCTACCGCAGAGAAAAATGAATTATCATTTGAAGTGCTTTCAGACACTAATAATAAAACAGCAAAAGATTTGGGTTTAGTATTTCAATTGCCAGAAACGCTTCAGAATTTATATAAAAAATTTGGAATTGATTTAGATACCAATCAAAACAATACAAATCAAGAGTTGCCTATAGCGGCCACATATATTATAGAACAAGACGGTACAATTTCTTACGATTATTTACAAGAAGATTATAAGTTGCGTGCTGATCCTTCTGAAGTTTTAACGGCACTTTAGCATACTTTTAGTGTTTTTATTGTTAGCTCATTTTTACAAAAACGACTGAATAAAAAAACGTTATGAAATATAGCATATCCAGAATAAAACTTGTGTGCTTTATAATTATTACTTTTTGGACTGTTATGCTATTTTCACAGCAGTCAGACAATTCAGGTAAAAATGAAGTTATAGAGTACGCAAATTTTTTAAAAGTAATGACATCAGATAATGAATCTGAGTCACTAAAAGCTATTAAATATATAGAAAGCAACTGGAAACCAGAATTTGAAATTATGGTTTTGGAGTTGCTTTATTTTTCGCGTTCTACTAAAAGTGATTTTAAATTACTTGACCTATTGCACAAAAAAACAGGTAAAAACTATGGTTTAGATTTTAACCGTTGGTATGAGTGGATTTGGTCTAAAGACGAAAAATTAGCACCTTACTATCATAAATTTAAAGCGCAAATACATAGTAGAATAGATAGACATTTCCCAAGATATTTTTCCGATAGGCAAGACAAACGAACTATTAGATTAGATGAAATAAGATGGGGAGGAGTTAGGCAAGATGGAATACCGCCGTTACGAAACCCAACAATGATTTCTGCTAAAGATGCTGATTATTTAGACGATGATAATGTTGTTTTTGGAATTGAAGTTAATGGTGATTTTAGAGCTTACCCCAAACGCATATTGGCATGGCACGAAATGTTTACGGATACTGTTGGAGGTATTCCTGTTGCAGGTGTTTATTGCACATTATGCGGCACAGTTATACTATACAAAACAGAACTTAATGGCACGCAATATCAATTAGGCACAAGTGGTTTTTTATACAGATCTAATAAATTGATGTATGATAAAAAGACACAATCCCTATGGAATACAATTTGGGGAAAACCAGTTGTTGGACCACTAGTAGGTAAAGACATTCAGCTTGAATATTTGAGCGTTGTAACAACCACTTGGGGTGAATGGAAAGCAAGACATCCAGAAACAACAGTGTTAGATTTAAATACAGGTTTTTCTAGGGATTATGGCGAAGGTGTAGCTTACAAAAATTATTTTTCAACCGACGATTTAATGTTTAATGTACCATCACCAGATCGTTCAGTAAAATATAAACAATCCATATTAGCTATTCGTTTACCAGAAATATCTGATAATTCTATAGCAATTTCAACAAAATATTTAAAAAAGCATCCGATCTATAAAAGTGAAATTGAGGGACGAAAGTTTGTTGTACTTACTGATAAGTCTGGTGCAAATCGTGTTTTCTTTACTGAAAATATTGACATTGTAGATTATGATGGATCTACTATTGCTACAGACAATAATGGGGTAAAATGGAACATTCATGAAAATCACTTAGAAAATAGTAAAGGCAAAATTTTAAAACGATTACATTCTTTTAATGCCTTTTGGTTTGGGTGGAAAGCCGCATATCCTAACACAATACTTATTAAATAAATAGTTGACAACTAATATAGTAGAACGTTAAAAATGCTAAATAATTAAGAAGTACAAAAATGTTTAATTATCTTTAAAATAATATCGTTGAGTTATGAAAAAATATATTTTAGTTTTAGTAGGGATAATGTTCAGTTTAAATTTAGTAGTATCACAAACAAGAGCAGAAAAAAAAGCATTAAAAAAGGAGACTTTAAAAGCTAATTACAATAAAACTAAACAGCTTGTAGAATCTAATAAATTTGAATTTGAAGCCAATTGGGCATTTCCTCTTAGCGGTGATATTACACGTTTAAATCTTTCTAGTGGAAGCACACCCTTTACAGGAAATAGGGTAGACTTAAGTGGAAATTCTAATTTCGTAAAGTTAAATGTAAAAGATGCTAAGGTCTTTTTGCCATATTTTGGGCGTGTATTTAGAGTTACAGCCAATAGTAGAACCAGTAGAGGGCTTGAATTTGAAGGCACTATAGAGAAATATAAAGTCGAATACAATGACGCTAAACATAGAGTAGAAATTAAGTTTACAAGTAAAGATAAAGAAGATCAACTTCGATACCATTTTGTTATTACTGCTAGTGGAAGAGCAACATTAAATGTAAATAGTAATAATCGTCAAGCAATTAGATATGAAGGCAAGATTAGGCCTTTAGAGGAGAAAATAAAATCGTAACCATAATTGCATATCATAAATAAAAGCTCGAGTTTCTTAAAAGAAACACGAGCTTTTATTTATAGAGTATATTTTTCTTTATTTACATAAAATGGTAATATTATTCATTGTTTCCCATAATTTATGTTGGTAAGGTTGTGGTGAAAATTCAAAATATACAATGTGTTTTTTTGTAATATCACAATACGACGATGTAATTTTCACATTTAATGTCTGCAATGCTTCTTTAAAAAACACATCAAAGATGGTTACATTACCTAAATAAGAAGCGCTTTCTTTATTATATGCAATAGTCGCTTTAGCAGGTATAATTGTTTCTTTTGACAATCCCTTTCCTTTACCAACAGCATTTAGTAACCCATCAAAATAAAGCTTTAACTCTTTATTTAAACGTTCTGTAGTCAACTTAGGATCTACATCTAAATACCAAGCAAATTTATAAGTCCAAAACTCTTCACTAGCTGCATTTCCCCAGCCTTTAGCAAACCTAACATATTCAATACCTTCGTAATCTAATTCTGGTGCAAAGCTTAAAGGTAAATTAAGAGTTTCAGCTCTCCAATCATTAGGACTGTTCAGTAATGACGCCTCTTTTTGAGCATTAACTGTTGTGCAAAAAGAAAAACAAACTATAATTGTTAATATATATACTTTCATAATTAATTTAATAAGGTTTGTACGCCATTTTCTAAACTATATAATGCGGTAATTTCGTCTGCAGATAACGCTTTATTGTATATAGATAAATCATCCATTAGTCCTATATAACTTAATCCTAAGAAGATATTAGACTTTTCAATTTCCCATGTAAACGGGTTAGAAATATTTTCACGTGAACCTTTAAGTTCACCATTCATATATAATTCTGCTTTTCCATGTTCACTGTTCAATCCTGATAGGTTAATAACTACATGTGTCCATTTATCTTTAGCAAAAGGTGGACTTTTAACAGCGTATAACATTTTATAAAAATTTTCATTTTCATTATCTGATCCTTCAGGATTAGGATTCCATGCTACTCGATCTTCAATAACACCTAACCTAAAGTCTCTAGGGTTATCTTTTGTGAAATCTACCCAAATACCAGCATCATTATAACCAGAATCTGTAATTTGTATCGGATCGCAAAAACCAGGCTTTAAATCTGTATTTGGGTCTAAACTTAACCAAAATGAGATTGAACTGCTCCAATCTGTTTTAGAATAAGCTATATTATTTAAGCTTGGGTAATAGATATAACCTTTGGTTTTATCTGCGTATTGAAGTCCATTACCATAACGTCCTTTTCCTTCAACTAAACTTACGCCTTCTTTATGAAGGCCAACAACAGCAGAATCTAATGCTTTTCTATTGGATACCGTATATAATTTAGAATCACCTAAAGCAAAATCAGCATTGACTCCATTATCAAAAGAAGCATAAAGCGTTAGTGCAGATTTTAAACTTGAATCTATGGCACTTAGTTGTTTATCTTCAACTGTAGTTTCGATTTCTTTTGTCTTTTCTTTACAAGATGTGAATGCTAAACTTAACACCAGCACACATAAAATATAATGTTTCATTAGTTATCTTTTTTAATTTTTAATACCTGGTAATCCTTCTGGTTTCTTTTCTTGCCACCAAAAACCTGAAGCTTTCTTTTGTCTAGGATACACTTCATCTAAAGTATTTCCATCGTATAAACGTCCATTCTTCATCACTTGAAAAACAGTGTTTGTATGTCTAATATTATCTAATGGATTCTTGTCTAAAATTACTATATCTGCAAGTTTACCAACCTCAATAGAGCCAATATCTCCGTCTAATCCTATAGATTGAGCTCCTAAAATGGTAGCCGCCTTTAAAGCATTAACTGTTGATGTTCCAGATGCTGTAGCCCATAATTCCCAGTGGTATCCTAAACCTTGTAATTGCCCATGGCTACCAACTCCTGCAAGACCACCAGCATTTATTAAATCGTCTACAAATTCGGCATGTTTTGTAAACACATGTTCTTCATCCATAAACCAACCTGGACGACGACGAGATTTACCTGCCAAATCTGTATATGGTGTAAAGTACTGCAACTTTTTATCGTGATAAGGGTTTTCTCTAGAATAGAAATAATTCTCAGCCCAAGGACCACCATACGATACTAATAGAGTAGGAGTATAAGCAATTTTAGATTGTACGGCAGCTTCTAAAATATCTTTATACAATGGAGTAATAGGATAAGAATGTTCGTGTCCTGGATAGCCATCTAAAAACTCTGTCATGTTGCGTTTAAAATCTAAACTACCTTCTGTAGTTGGCATTAACTTTTGTTCCTTAGATGCTTCTATAACCCATTGACGGTGTTGACGATTACCAACATTATACATTTTAATAGTATTGGTGTTATAATACTCACTATACTTTTTTAATGCATCTCTGGTATGATCTAAACTTTTGAGATGATATGCCCAAGATCCTAATCCTGGTCCTGTAGAGTAAGCTCTAGGTCCTAACATTTCACCTGTTTTAACCAAATCAAAATAAGTTAATACATCTGTAGTCCCAGTTTGCGGATCTCTTGTTGCAGTGACTCCATAAGCTAAATTAGCAGCATAAGACCAAACTTGTTTTTTATGTATTCCTGCATAGACACGCAAATGTGAATGTGTATCAACCATACCAGGCATAATTGTTTTACCTGATGCGTCTATAATTTCAGCATTATTAGGAACAGTTAAGCTACCAGAAGGTCCAACTTCTTTAATTCTATTATCTACGATGAGAATATCTCCATTTTCAATAACTTCATCGTTATTCATAGTAATAATACGAGCTCCCTTAATTAATGCTGTACCCTTAGGAATGTCTCTAGTAATCTCAACCTTTAATTTTAACTCTTCTGCCTTATACGGTTCGTAATCCTTTGCTTTTTCTTTATCTTTTTTCTCTTCAGCTTTGCGCTCATCATCAGTTAATTTAGACAATTCTTCTTTTCTCGCTTTTTTCTCTGCTTCTAAACGCTCTTCTTCAAGTTTTGCTGCTTCTAAATCGTATATAAAATGCGCATTACCTATTGACCAATGCACTTTTTTAGCATCTTTAGACCATGCAGGAAATTCACCTCCATATTGTGTTAATTTCCACGATGGGAATTGTGATGATTTAGGATTTGCTACAGAAATATTAGGTGTTTTTCCTATTTTAGGAATAGTTACTACATAAACATCATTATTAATTAATGCCATAGCTCTATTACCTTTCGGTGCCATATAGATTTCTACTGGACGAGCACCTTGAGCATTTTCTTCTGGGTCTTCAACTTTATCCTCTAAATAAGAATGATCATGATCATCATTTGCACTACCAAAAGTAACAATACCAGAAATACTAACAATTTGCTTTTCATCTGTACCATCCCATCGTATAGAACTTAATCCACGACGACTACTTAAATAAATACGATCCCCATTATCTACAAAATGAGGGTTTCTTCTACCATTAGTTTTTGCAATAAATGTTGTGTTTCCACCTGAAGAAGGAATCCATACCAAATCTTCAGCACCTGAAAATGCACCACGTAAATAAGCATTTCTGAAATTTTGTGCGCTTCCTTTAGTTGCTACAATTCTATTTGATACTGCATCCCAAACTGGTGTGCCATATAATGCAGATTCAGTAGTTAATTTAATAGGTGTTGCTCTATTAGAATTTTCAACTTTATAAATATGTCCGCCATCAGTTTCTGACCATGTAGTATATACGATAGATTTTCCATCTGGTGACCAACGAGGTTGTGTTTCTATAATATCCATAGATGTTAAACGCTTTGGTTTTCCATCAGGGAGTTTCATTACATATATTTTATTTAATGCATTGAATACTAATTCTTTTCCATCTGGTGATGGCTTAGCGTCTCTAATTTGATTAGCGATTAAGTCTTTATTATCAGAGATTGGATATTTAAATTCTAATGCTGGACCTATAGCCAATTCTACATTAACATTAAAAGGAATTTCAGTAGCATTTCCACCAGTAACAGGAATTCTATAAATTTTACCACCATATGACGCTAATACAGATTGGTTATCTGGTGTAAAAGTCATTGCAGGTAAAACACCTAAAGGAGCAACAGATTCTTGCTCATCACGTTGAACAGGATATGCCAACCAACGTTCGTCACCATTTGACAGATCTCTAATAACTAATCCTGTATTCTCCTCATAACGAGAACCATAAACCAACCATTTTCCATCACTAGATAATGTTGGAGTAAACGCAGAACCATATCTAGAAGTTACTGTTCCTATATCTCCTGTATCTAAATCGTATGTGCTAATTTGATATTGTGGTAATTGAGCATTATAATTCCAAGCACCATTTCGTCTAGAATAGTAAATGAGTTTGCCATCATAACTAAATGCTGGCTCAATAGTTTTTAATCCTCCAGGTTGCGTGATTAATCTAGCACCACCGCCACCATCTTTATGATAGAGGTGAAGGCGTAGTGTACGTTTTCCTTTTGCTACAACAATATAATTACCATCCGGTGACCATTCTGCAGATTGTACTTCCCCTTTTTTATCCTTAGTAACTTGATGCGTTTCTTTAGATTCTAAATTCATAGTCCAAGCATTATCATTTCCACTTCGATCTGAAGTAAAAACAATACTCTTACCATCTGGACTATATCTCGGATTGGTATCTAACGCCATACCATCTGTAATGCGTGTGGCTGTTCCTCCTGAAACAGGAATAGTGTATAAATCACCTAACATATCAAAAACAATAGTTTTTCCGTCTGGAGAAATATCTAGAGATAACCATGTGCCTTCATTAGTATTGAATTTAACAATACGACCACTTTTTAATGGTAAATCTTTAAATTTTGTTTGATTGGATAAGGAATCTTTTTCTTGAGCGTTACTTGTAACACTGAATGTTAAAAAGCATAAAAAGGTCAAAAACCCTAAAGGCTTTATTAGCTTAGGAATTCTAATCATAATAGTTGGTATTATAAGTTAGTTAAACTTGAAAGTTTAAAGGTATTCTATATATCTTATATAAAGTTTTGTATTAACAAAGTTTTCATATAATTCTAATGTCTTAGTTTTCTCCAGGATGATATGTTTTTTCAGCAACTTTTAAAACATCTTCTTTATAATAAGGTACATCTTTAAACTTCATATCTGCATAACGTTGAGCTTGATCTTCAAAATGCGGTGAGTTAGGATCACTACTTTGGCCTCCAGCAAGCATAGTCTTTGCCTTTACTTTATCTCCAAATTCTACTACAGCTACAAAACTGTTACCACGCGTACCATATATTTTTTTAGCGTCTTTGGCAACATAGCTTACGCCATAAGCAGCTAATGCTCCCCAACGTCCAGAAGCTAAGCCTACAGGAATACTCGGTGCATTATCATCAAACTCTTGACGAATATCTCCATTTAAACGTTGGTATCGGTTAACATCTCCCCAAGGTAAATTCCATTTTCCAAAAGTAGAATTTAAGTAATCGATTGCTGATTCGAAAATTTCGAGACGTTCAGATTCTGGTGATTCATTCCCGAAATAAGACATGGTTTCCATACCTGACATTGGTCTAGGACGTTTTCCATTTCTATTATATATTGTACCGTAATAATGTGCTAAAGTCATTCCTTGAGAACGTTTAGATGTTTTATAATCCCAATGTCTAAGCATATCTATCGGATCTTTTAATTTAGGATTCTTAGAGACAGAATTATCATATGCTTTAACTAAACCTGGTATTAACTCTTTAAAAGCAGGTAAATACGGATCGTGAGCAAGTTCTATAACATCATCTAATGTGTAACCATTATCTCTTTTTTGCCTCAATAAATCTATTGCATGTACACCTCTAAAGTTTTCACGATCTAAAGACATATAATTTGGGTAATCTTCGCGCTTAGGACTATATTCTGCAGCTGCAGTAAATGGTGTAGAATTACAATTTTGAAGCCAACCGTTTTCAGGATTTAAAAGCGTAATATGCTCGCTAACGTCGTGTAATCCTTGCCAATCTGTTTTGGGGTTGCTTCCGTCCACAGGTTCTTTATAATTGAACGACGCATCTCGTTTTGGAATAAAATTACCATGGAAGTATGCTATATTTCCTTCTGCATCTGCATAGACTGTATTATTAGACGAATTGGTTTTAATATCCATCATTTTTCTAAATCCATCATAACCACTTTGTTTAGATCGGGTATAGGATTGCTCTAATGCTTTTACTGGCTCCCACATCATTGCAGTAGCTACCCAACGACCATCATTACTATGTGTTACAGGGCCATGATGTGTTCTATGAATTGGAAAAGTCTTTTCTTTTATTGCTTCACCTTCTTTATATTTTAAAGTCACTTCAGAGGTTTCAACAGGTCGTAATTCTTCACCATAACGATACATTAATTTTCCATCAACTTTTATCATATCTTCTTCAAACTCGTCAATAACATCGGTATATGTAGATGTATGCATCCAACCTGTTTTTTCATTAAATCCTTGATAGATAAAAAATTGACCCCAAGTTACAGCACCATATGCATTAAGACCTTCTTCACTAACCGCATGGACTTCGCCTCTAAAGAAAAAAGACGTATGTGGATTAATTAATAATATTGGCTTACCAGACGCAGTTAGTTTTCCTGAGATAGAAATACCATTAGAACCCGCAGGTTCTTCTTCTAAACGACGTTGTTCTTGCAGAGCTACAGCTTTACTTTCTTCAATATCCATATTGCCTTCGTAAAAGGCTTTAATTTTAGCCGTACGTACGCGCTCAATATCTCCACCTATAGAACCTTCCGAAAAATACATTGGCATCCAAGGTTCAAACTTTGTTAATAATCGTGGTTTTACATCAGGATTAGAATGTAGGTAGTAATTGATGCCATCTGCAAAAGCATTACACAGTTCTTTTAACCATTCTGGGCTTTTTTCATAATTAGCTATAGCTTCTTCTTTAGTCATAAATAGCTTAGCACGTAAATCACTATAAATAGCCTCTTCACCTTCAACTTCTGCTAAACGTCCTGTAGCCCATATGTAATTTTGTTCTACACGATTAAAATCATCTTCACATTGTGCATATAATAAACCAAATACAGCATCTGCGTCTGTTTTTCCGTATATATGTGGTACACCAAATTTATCTCGTATGATTGTTGTGTTATCTGCATGTGCTTGCCAGCGTTCTAAATCTGGATTTGTGTTGGTGTCAGACTTACACGCCGTTAGTAATAAAATGATTAAAAAAGGAAGAATACGTTTCATGAGTGTGTAATTTTAGAACTGTGAAATTAATGGTCTTTACCATGAAATCAAAAAAATGTGAAGCCTAAATTTTATTGACTTTGGGAAACAAATGTTAAAACAACAGATAAAGATTAAAGAAATGAATTTTTAAAATTCTAAAACTAACTTTTGACCAACCTTAAGTACTGATGACCGTCTTATATAATTGGTTTTACAGATCGATGCTATAGACGTATTATTACGACGTGCTATGCGAGATAAGGTGTCACCAGACTTCACCAAATATATTTTTGTCTGTTTTTTTGTGCTTGCAATAGCTTGCTCTCGAGAAGTTAATAGGCTTAGTTTACTTTTTCTATGTGCGCTATGTAAACCTGCACGTGTCCATTTGCGAGTTACCCAAAGCTCTTTGGCTCTAATTTTATTAGCATCAGAAAAATCAAATAAATACTCTGGATGAATATAATTACCTTGATAACTGGTAATTAAATGTAAATGGCTTCCTCTTGAATTCCCTGTATTTCCTCCTTTACCAATTAATTGGCCTCTTTTTATGGTATCGTTAGCTTTTACAACATATTTGGATAAATGCCCATATATAGTCTCTAAACCATTAAAGTGTCTAATAATTACACATCGACCTAATCCAGAATCATACTTAGCAATTCTAACAATACCATCTAAAACAGCAACAACGCTATCTCCCGTAATTAAATCTATATCAATCCCTGTGTGTGGTCTCCCACGTCTCCAGCCAAAGCGAGATGTAATTACTTTTTCTTTTTTTACAGGTGATATAAAAGTAGTATCATTAAACGTAATTTTCAACGGAAATTTGGTTTCAATACTTTTATATGGATTGATTATAGTATTGTTCCAATATTCAGATTTAATATCTACTTGTTTATCTGTTGAACCTTTTATGAAAGGAATAATGATTTTATTAACATAATTTCCTTTTTCTAAATCAACAGGTATTTTAAGGACTAAGGAGTCATTAGAGGTATTTTGGCTTAATAAGATGCTAGAAGCAATAAGTAGGAATATAAAGCTAAAAACAGATTTCATTTTTCATTTTGATAGATGATCGGCAAATTTAAACGATATAGAAATGCTTTTATTTTATGTTTTGTTAAAATTTTATTTAAAAAAACGATTTAGTCTTGTCTAATTGTTTTTAATAACTTGTAAAAATAAAACTGTATTCTGATGACAAAAGCATGGTATAAGATTGAAGACATTAATAAGATAGATTCTCCATCAATAGTTCTGTATAAAGAGCGTTTATTACATAATCTTCAACATATGACTTCTATGACACGTAGAGGCTTATCAAGACTTATGCCGCATGTTAAGACCAATAAAATGCCTAAAGTAATAGAACTTATGGTAACACTCGGTATTAAAAATTTTAAAACCTCTACAATCGCCGAAGCTGAAATCGCTGCTGGAGCAGGAGCGGAATACATCTTATTAGCACACCAGTTAGTTGGTCCAAAATTTCAGCGTTTTTGTGAACTTTTGAAACATTTTCAGAATGTGAAATTTGCAACAATAATAGACAACCCTTATACTATTAAACAATTGAATAATTATGCTGCTACTAATCATTTAAAAATAGATTTTTTTATTGATATCAATAGTGGAATGAATCGTTCAGGAATTAAACTTGGCAAGGAATTAGAATTATTAATTAAAGCATTCCCTAATTATCATTCACTTGTGTTTAAAGGGTTTCATGTGTATGATGGGCATTTGCGTAATATCGATTTTGAGGATCGAAAACATCATATTGAAAACGAGTTTAATCCCGTGAAAACTTTATTTCATAAATTAAAAGAAACACATCCAGATATTAAATTAATATGTGGTGGCACACCTTCATTTACCACACATATAAAAGAAGAAAATAGAATTACAAGTCCTGGTACCTGTGTGCTTTGGGATTGGGGATATGCTAAAAAATTAAAAGAACAAAATTTTAAATATGCTGCGCTATTAATAACGCGTGTAATATCTAAACCAACTAACGGAATTATAACTATTGATTTAGGTCATAAGTCTGTAGCTTCAGAAAACCCAATTCATCAACGCATTAAATTTTTAAATTTAAAAGATTACCAATTAATTTCGCAAAGTGAAGAACATGGAGTTTTATCAGTTAAAAATTGGAAAGAAATAAATATTGGTGATGTCTTTTATGGAGTTCCATATCATATTTGTCCAACAATAAACCTACATGATAATGTTTCAGTAATATCAAATGAAAAACTAGTTGATTACTGGGAAATTACAGCACGAAAAAGACGATTAATGTTTTAGTTGTATTTATATAAGATGCTTCATTCAAGTAAGGTAGGCTCAACTTTTTTTAGTTAAAGTATCGTCGTTTCTGTAATAAACAGCAAAGCAAAACGACTAAAAGCAAAAAAAGCGCTATTATGAAAAATTTACTGAAATACTTATTTGTCTTATCATTTGTAATTGTTGGCTGTAGTGACAGCGATGACCAAGTTACGGAAACTGAAGATGGAGTTGTTTTTAATCCATTACAAGCAAATCCTGCACCACTGCCTAGAGATTGTGATTCTAGTAGCCCATTAGTTGGTGTTACAAGACCTCTTAGAATAAGTAATTTATATGGTATTAGTGGCTTGGTTACTATTGTTTCTGATTGTGAAATAGAAATTTCTAATTTCTTTTATAATGGAGCTGGTCCAAATATTAGTGTGTATGCAGGTATAGATAATGACTTTGTAAATGGAGTTAACATGAGTGAACCTATTAACGGACAAGTTTTTGAAAGCGCTACTTTAAATCTGTTTTTACCAGATGGTGCTAGTTTTAATGAGTTTAATAGTATTAGCATTTGGTGTTATGAATTTGATGTCGATTTTAGTTCTGCATCTTTTCAATAATCTACGCATTTTTTTTAGATAATTATATTTAGACATATATTAACAATATGTCTATATTCTATTATAAAGTTTAGTTTGTATTAAACCATTAATGGTTTTCTTAGTCTAAACTATATTATACTAATACACAAATGTTATGAAATTGAAATTTTTGTTGTTTCTAATCACTTTTTCTACACTTAATGCTTTTTCTAATAACAGTCTTTTAGAAGATAATCTAGAATATAGCGCAAGAGTAGAAGGAGATTATGTCTATGTAAACCTTAGTACTTCGGATAGAAACAGTATGTTATCTATGATACGAAGGGGTTTTTCTGTCTATTTTGACTTAAAAGGAAAGAAAAAAAAGAAAATAGCTGTAACCTATGTTATTCCTCCAGAGCAACCTAATCAAAGAGGACAAAGACCTCAAGGTGGTAGACAAAATCAAGACTTACCTATTAATCAAATGTTAAGCTTAATGCCAAATAAGGCGTTGTTTACTTATTATAATGACAAAGTAGAATTTCAATTAAGCCCTAATAGTTTAGATATTTCATTAGATTATAATTATAAAGAATCTTCTAATGGCACTAATGATAAACTATTGTACACCCTTAAAATTCCTGTAAGTAAAATTGCGCCAAATGGAGAAAAACTTAACAAGCTATCTATTGGTATTGTATCTAATACTGCGCCAACAAATAGGAATGGAATAAACAATCAAAATAGAAATGGTGCACGACAAGGTGGAGGTCAAGGTAGAAGTGGTGCTAGGCAAGGAGGAGGTCAAGGAGGACGACCAAACCGTGGACAAGGCGGCAACCAAAATCAAAGACCACAACTCACCGCATTTAGTCTTTGGTTTGATTGTGATATCAAGTAGATTTTTATAAGAGCTCTTTTATATTTTTGATAAACCTTCTAATTTTTCAAATACAATAACCTTATACATAGAACTCACAGGAATGGTATTATTATCAATTAACAAATCTGTTCTAGTGGCTTTGGTCACTCTATTCAAATTGGCAATGTATGATTTATGTGTACGTTGAAAATTATCCGGTAATAATGTAGTAATATTAATAAGTGTTTCAGAGATCAAGTACATTCTTGAGTCGGTAAAGATTTTTAAATAATTACCAAAACTCTGAATGTACAAAATTGATTTAAATGAAATATTCACAAGCATTCCATCATGCTTTATTTGAAGTTCTTCATTTCCTATATTCTTTTTAGGCTCTATTACTTTTGAAGCTGAAACCTTATGTATTGCTTTTAGAAAACGTTCAATTTTTATGGGTTTTACCAAATAATCTACCACACCATAGTCATAACTTTCTAGTGCATATTCAGAATACGCTGTAGTTAAAATCACTTTAGGCGGTCTTATCATAGAACGCAAAATTTCCATACCATTAAGTTCGGGCATTTCTATATCAAGAAAAATAAGATCTACTTCGTTTTGTTGGATGAAGTTTACAAACTCAAGCGGATTACCAGTGCTTAATACTAATTCGAAGTTATCAATTTTAGAACAATACTCTTCTAGCACTTTACGCGCCAGCATTTCATCGTCTATGATACCAATTTTAATCATTAACTGTTTATTGTTGTACGTTTAAATCAACAGATAAATTTACATAATATACGTTTTCTGTATCATTAATTTCTAATTTATGAGAATTAGGGTATAATAACTTCAAACGTCTTTTTACATTTTCAAGCCCTAATCCTTTTCTTATCGTATCAACAACCATCGATGGTTTAGAATTTACTACATCAAAATTGAGTATTGCTTTTTTTATTGTAGCAGAAATATCAATTCTACTTTGCTCATTGGTACTTTGTGCTCCGTGCTTAATAGCATTTTCAACAAATGGAATTAATAACATTGGTGAGATTCTTAATCCTGAAAAATCTCCTTCAATTAAAAATTCAACAGTACAGCGTTTGCTTAGTCTTTTTTCTTCAAGTAATACGTAATTTTCTATAAACTCAAGTTCTTCTTTTAATAAAACTGTCTCTTTTTTAGAACTCTCTAATTGGTATCTCATTAATTCTGAAAGCTGCATCACAAGATCTGGGGTTTCCTGTGATTGTTGTCTAGAAAGGGAATAAATACTGTTTAAGGAATTAAATAAAAAATGCGGATTCACTTGTTCTTTTAAATAGTTCAATTCCATCTCTTTTTGTAATTTTTCTTTCTCAGCGTTTTCTCTTTGAGTAATCATATTTCGTCTTAGAAAAAAAGCAGCCATTCCAGTTCCTGTGCTATAAATGAGATAAGAAAACATTTTAGCAATATCAGGCCAATTGACGTTCGCATAGTTTTTTAAATACGCTCCAAAAAACAAACTCCCAATGAGTAGAAATACATAAAAAAAGTACCTTTTCTTATCAAGAAGATATGGAATTAAAATAAAATGATTTATCCAGATAACAACCATAATAGGAATAGTAAAACTAAGTCCCCATAAGTAATAAGAGAAAACAGTATCATATCGATGTTTGAACGTCCATCCACTCAATAGTTCAAGAATATACACCAATACAAAGGCGCCTATATTAATACTTATAGTATTTCGAAGCGACTTTTTAATCATAAACATACGTATTAAAACCTATCAAATATAACATCTATGTATGCTAACAGCACAATTTCTTTACAAAAGCCTTTAATCAATGATGAAATGATGTTATCATTTAATTCTTGTGTTTATCCTATTAATGAATTTACACGTTGAATATACTATACATTTATTCAACATTCATGTTATGGATAATTAAAAATTATGAAAAAACTAAATTCCATTTTCATGCTCTTACTTATAGTAATGGTACATGCATGCAATACTAAAAAACAAGAAGTAAGCGCTCTTGATTTTCCAGACTTAGAGAGTCCCTTTTTTGCACAAAAACCACCGGGTTCAATTCCTGAAGTTTTTGATCCCCGTGTTGTTTCTACAGCAACCGCCTTTTCGCCTGACGTAGAAGAAATCTACTTCCGCAGATTTGATGAAGGGTTAAAAGATTCAGCCTTGGTTGCTATTCAATATAAAGATAATCTATGGACCGAGACATTTGTGGTGCCCAGAGGCGAGATTTCCCCTGACGGTACCATTCTGTATAAAGGAAACGAATATAGAGAGCGAACCCCTTCTGGTTGGTCAGAGCTAAGATCTATTGGAGCACCTTTTGACTCTATTCCCATTATGCGCCTTACGGCTTCATTTGATGGAACTTACTATTTTGATGATGTGTCACAATTTAATGATAAGTCACTAGTAAATATTGGTTATTCACGATTAATAGACGGCATACACGAAAAACCAAAAACATTGAATTTTGATATGGGAACAACATTGCAGTTCCATCCATTCATAGCTCCAGATGAATCCTATCTTATATTTGACAGTAGACCTGAAGGCGGTGATAATGATATCTATATTAGTTTTCGTCAGAAAGATGGTTCATGGGGCAATGCAATTAATTTAGGTGATACCATAAATACAGAATTCTCAGATGTTTATGGCAGTGTAACACCAGATGGAAAATACTTCTTCTTTAGAAGTACGCTCAGTAATGGCGAAAACAATACCATGTGGGTAGATACTAGTTTTATTGAAAAACTTAGGCCGAAACCATAATCTATATCAAACAAATACAAGATCAAAAAGAAACAAATCATGAAAATAACGAAGCTATTCATATTTATATGTGTTATATCGCTTAGTGTTGTCTATGCTCAAGAAAATAGAGCAAACAACAAAACAGAAACAATCGTTAATTTGGAATTATCCAAGATACAGGTAGTTCCGATAAAGGATATAAAGAATGATAGGCAATATGAGCTTTATATTAAACTGCCAGAAGGATATTCAGAAAATGTTTATGTCAATTATCCAGTGATTTATTATACGGATGCTTTATGGCATGTTGAAATTTTATCTGGTTCTGCCGACTTTCTAGCGAAAGATGCAATCCTAGTGGGCATTTCTTGGGAAAAAGATCTAAAAGGAGATTTAGCAACATTAGGAGCACATGCAAGTAGGTTTAGAGATTATTCCATACAGCCTTTACCAACCCAGAAGCTCAGGCAAGATATCAATTAGGGCAAGCCAGCAATCACTTGAATTTCATTCGTAAAATGTAGCGTAATGAGCCGTAATTGTTTCCAAAATTATATGCAGTCTTGAATTTTTGTTTCTTTTGTTTCAAGACAAAAGATATATAATTAAAACTTGGTGAGTTCTATAGTTGTATTATACTGAAATAGGTTGACTCTTTTTTGATTATTATTTCGACGTTCAAAAGATTTTTTTCAGCCGTTTAGAAGGCAAAAAAATAGTTTG
>NZ_JAIQXX010000014.1 GCF_021887715.1 Winogradskyella immobilis | reverse complement strand
AAGGGATAAGTAATAAGGGATAAGTAATAAGGGATAAGTAATAAGGGATAAGTAATAAGGGATAAGTAATAAGGGATAAGTAATAAGGGATAAGTTATAAGTTAAAAAGCATAAGTAAAAAAGGATTAGTAAAAAATTTAATTTCACCTAACACCTAACACCTAACACCTAACACCTAACACCTAACACCTAACACCTAACATGTCACACTGAGCTTGTCGAAGTGCCTAACACCTAACATGTCACACTGAGCTTGTCGAAGTGCCTAACACCTAACTAAAGATCTTCCCTAAAGAAAATAGCATTCATTAATAACTTATTAGTCCCATACCAAAATGCTCTAAAATTGGTGTTGTCTGTAAATCCAACAATAGTACCTCTACCTATATTACCTATTTTAAGCGGTACTGTATTGGCAAGACTATCTAAATTAGGTTTTGATATATAACCGCTTAATAATGGGTTTTTTGTGTACTGAATAGGATTGTCGTAACTATTTTTATTAGGCTCAACAAATAAAGTGGTATTTCTAAACATAGCTAGTTTATCATTTTTATATCCAAAATTGATAGGGTGAGAACGATCTAATTTAGTTTCAAAAATAGCACCACCAATAACTTGTGCGCCTCTAAAATTGCCTTGCTGTTCGTGTGTAATGTTTTTTGCTGTTAGACTACTGTTCTTAAACTTAATATTCATAAGTTTTCGATTGTTCAACCAACGCATTGCATTACGGTATGCGACTAAAGTGCCACCATCTCTGAGCCAAGCTTGTAATTTCTTTGTGTTATTTTCATTAACACCAGAAAAAGAATTCACCATAATAATAGTATTATAACGACTTAAATCTGCTCTTGCAAAACTCTTAGTATCTAATTTTGTTACTGTAATATCATAGCGTGTATCTAATAAGTGCCATATTTCACCAGCATCATAAGACGTTATACCATCACCAACTAATAAGGCAATTTTAGGTAACTCTAAAGCTCTAAAATTATTACTTCCTAAATCAATACCATTAGTTAATCCTGTGCCAACAGCATCTACATTGACATAACTCTCTTTAGCAAGTTGATTTAATACAGTAAACAATTTGTCTGATGATATATCTTGATTCTGAGCCGGAATCATTATGGTACCATAATCGTATTGTTTGCCATTAGTACTAAATTGTTTCTGACTTGCTTTAGCTCTAATTCCTTTATTTAAAAGACTGTATAAAAATTTAGGTGAATAATACTCGTGCCATTCCATAAGATAAGCATAGTTACTCTTAGCGTTAACTCCACCAGTTTTGTGCTGTAAGTTAGAAACAACTGCTCCAGCATTAGACGTAGTTGTTTCTGCGTGATCTAGATTAAAGGCTAAAGGAAAAGACCAAGCAGAGATATCATAAAATAAACTGTCTTGAAACTTTGTGCGCTTTTCAAACATAGCATTAATTAAACGCGTATTGTTCTGGTTTTTAGGAACAACATAACTATGACCTTTAGTGTATTTTTTTCCATTAAGTGTAATATCATTTTTCACTTCATGGAACGTAATATTGTGTCTTTTTAATATCTCTGCTAAATGATAGGTTTTAGCTGCATCTTTTTCGTCACCAAAAATAATAGCCTTATTACCTTGTTTAGCACCTTCATTTCTAGCATTTTTATAAAAATCAGATTGGTATTTTAAAATTTCACCTCGCATATTATTCGCTGCTTCTAATGTAGATAATGCTGCAGTAAATTGATTTCGTATCGTAAACGGAAACGTTAATAGTCCATTTGCACTTTCTTGTACATGTCCACGAGAACTCGCTTGTTCAAATAAAATACCTATACTTCCATTAATATCTGGAAACGTAGAACCTTTTCCGTAATAAAAGTCATCATAACTCTCTTCTGAATAATATAGAGAACCGATTTTATCTAGAGCTTTGGCATGAAAAGCACCAATGTTTTTTGTAAGTTCTTGGTTTAATTTTGGTGTTAATGGATGTGTACGCGATGGAATTCCTGGTTGAAAAAAGAAGGTGGAATTTGTGCCCATTTCATGGTGATCCGTTAAAATGTTAGGCATCCATGCATGAAACGTTTTGATACGTACTCTAGATTCTGGTAATTGTACAGGTAACCAATCTCTATTCATATCAAACCAATAATGATTGGTTCTTCCTCCAGGCCATACCTCGCTATATTCTCTATCGTTTGGATCTGGATTTAGGTTTTGACTTCGGTTTGTATTAGCCCAATATGCAAAACGTTGTAAACCATCAGGATTAAATGAAGGATCAAAAAGTATAACAGTATTGTCTAGCATATCATCAATTTTAGAACCTTCAGCTGCTGCTAAATAATAAGCTGCTACTATACCTGCATTTGCGCCACTAGGTTCATTACCATGTATAGAAAACCCTTGGTAAACAACTATTGGTCGATCTCCAGAAAATGTATTTGTTGTTGTGGCATCAACATGCGCTTTTTGTATAGCATTAATGTTTTGATGATTTTTAGGTGATGTTATTGTCATTAATAATAATGGACGATCTTCAAAGGTTTTACCTCTGTTTTCAATAGTAATTCTATCAGAAGCTTCAGCTAATGCGTAAGCGTATTGCACTAACTTATCATGGGTGATATGCCATTCTCCAACCTCATGACCAATAACGCTTTGTGGCGTTGGTATATTTGGATTGTATTGTACATCTGTAGGAAGATAATATGATAAATCAACATCAGACTGAGAGAATAGTGTAGATGTTGCTAAAACGAATATTAATAAAAAACGTTGCATATATATTAGAAGTTAGTTAAGGTATAAAAGTAAAAAAAACCGTTACACTAGTAACGGTTTTTCATTATAATTTAACAATCAAAATTGTTATATATCTTCAAAATTGACATCTGTAAAATTTTCTGGAGTATCAATTTTAGAATCCTCTACAGTTTTTGCTTCATTGGCCTGAAATTCATCACTCTCACGTTTGTAATCTTTCTGGTGTCTTTCGCTTATAACTTCAGTACCTTTTTCATTAATAACATAATCTGTCATTTCTCCTAAGATGTCTCTAAACTCTACAAAATCTTCTTTGTACAAATAGATTTTGTGTTTTTTATAATGAAACGATCCATCATCATTTGTAAACTTTTTACTTTCTGTAATAGTTAGGTAGTAATCACCTGCTTTTGTTGCACGTACATCAAAAAAATAAGTGCGTCTTCCAGCACGTAATACTTTTGAAAAAATCTCTTCCTTATCCATCATTCCGTAATCACTCATAACGCAATTGTAATTTTTTTTATTTCAATTCAAAAATCTAAAAAAAAAGCAAACTAACCAACAAATTATTAGATTTCTTTTTCTGAACGTTGTTTAATACATAGATCTTTATAATAACCTTCTGTTTCTGTTAGACTTGCGTGGGTTCCTGTTTGAATAATCCTACCTTCATCTAAAACTATAATATGATCTGCATTTTTAGCAGATGATACTCTATGACTAACTATTATAGTTGTTTTATCTTTAGATACTCGATTTAAATTTGTTAAAATTTGTTCTTCGGTTTCAGTATCTACAGCAGATAAACAATCGTCAAATAGTAAAATGTCTGGAGATTTAATAATAGCTCGAGCTATAGATATACGTTGTTTTTGACCTCCTGAGAGTGTAATGCCACGCTCACCCAAAACGGTGTTATAGCCATCTTTAAAATCATTAATATTGGAATGTACTTTTGCATTTTTGGCGGCTATTATAACATCATCATCGGTAGCATTTTCTTTTCCAAATTTTATATTGTTCTTTATGCTATCTGAAAATAAAAATGCGTCTTGCGGTACATAACCAATACTTTCTCTTAAACTGTTCAAATTTAAAGCACCTATTAAAGTAGAACCAATAGTTATTTCACCTTTATTTATATCATATAATCTTCCAATGAGATCTAGAATGGTAGATTTTCCAGAGCCTGTTTTTCCTAAAATAGCTAGTGTTTTTCCTGCTTCAATATTAAAACTTACATTTTTGAGTGCATTAATGTTAGTATCTGGATATGTAAATGATACATTATTAAAATTAATACTCCCTTCAATAACAGAAGGTATTTCGATATTATTTTTAATTTCAGGTTCTTGTTTTAAAAATTCATTAATACGCTTTTGAGAAGCTTCGGCCTGTTGCACTAAATTAGTAACCCATCCAATCATTGCAACAGGAAATGTTAGCATGTTAACGTAGATTAAAAACTCAGCAATAGTACCAATATCTTTAATTTTTCCATTTATATATAATGTTCCACCAACGTAAGCTACTATAAGAGTACTAATACCAATGAGTAATATCATTAAAGGAAAGAATAGAGCTTGTATTTTGGTTAAATCGATTTGTTTCTCACGGTTTTCAGACGATAATATTTCAAAACTATGATTGGTCGGGCTTTCTATGCTATAAGATTTAATTACTGAGATACCACTAAAATGTTCTTGAGTAAATGAAGACAATTTAGATAATGACTCTTGTACTATTCGACTACGTTTATTTATAACTTGACTAATCTTATAGATAGCTATCGATAAAATAGGTAATGGTAATACTGTGTATAAGGTGAGTTCGGGAGATCTGCTATACATATATATAAGAGCGACGACAAATAAAGTAATCATATTCATCGTATACATAATTGCAGGACCAACATACATACGTACCTTGCCAACATCTTCACTTATTCTATTCATTAAATCGCCAGTTCTATTGGCTTTATAAAAGCTTAAAGAGAGAATTTGGTAGTGCTTGTAGATTTCATTTTTGAGATCAAATTCAATAAAACGAGAAACATTAATAATAGTTTGACGCATTAAAAATGTAAAAATACCAGCAAGTATAGCTGCACCTATAAGATAAAGGATGTTTATAAATAATTGACTTTCAAAAACCTCTTGTGTAATTTTTCCATTTATGCGGTCAGAAACTACATTTATTGAGGAGCCAATTAAACGAGGTGTAAATAATGCAAATACTTTTGCAATAATTGTAATAAAAATACCGACAATAAGTCGATATCTATATTTATAAAAGTATTTATTTAAGTGTTTTAATGCTTTCATTCAAAAAAATGGATAAGACAAATCTATTGACATAATCTTATTTTAGCGTTAATATTTTGCTAATCCTCTAATTATACTTTATTTTTGCACGCTGTTTTTAGAGAATCTTCAAACAGAATAAAAATCATAATAGAGATGATAACAGACGTAATTGATACAAAAACACTTGCGAAGGTTGATCCTGTTTTTGGGCAACTTTCTTTCGATGACCACGAACAAGTGGTTTTTTGCAACGACAAAGATACTGGTTTAAAAGCAATAATAGGAATACATAATACAGTTTTAGGACCTGCTTTAGGAGGTACTAGAATGTGGAACTACAATAACGAATGGGAAGCACTAAATGATGCTTTACGTTTGTCTCGAGGTATGACTTTTAAATCTGCTATAACAGGACTTAACTTAGGTGGAGGCAAAGCAGTTATTATCGGTGATGCTAAAACGCAAAAGACTCCAGAATTAATGAGACGTTTTGGTGAGTTTGTACATTCTTTAAGTGGAAAATATATTACGGCTGAAGATGTAGGTATGACTACTGAAGATATGGATACGGTAAGAGATGTAACTCCTTATGTTACTGGAATTTCAGAAAGTAAAGGTGGAGCAGGAAATCCTTCGCCAATAACCGCTTATGGTGTGTTTATGGGTATGAAAGCTGCTGCCGAATTTAAATATGGTTCTAATATTCTTGAAGATAAAAATGTATTTGTTCAAGGTATAGGTAATGTTGGTGAAGTTTTAGTTGAGCATTTGGTAAATGAAGGAGCGCGTGTTACTATAAGTGATATAAGCCAAGAACGCTTAGAAGAAGTTCGAGATAAGTATGGAGCTACTATATATACTGGGAACGATATATATAGCGAAGCGATGGATATCTATGCTCCTTGTGCTTTAGGAGCTACAGTTAATGATGAGACCATACATAAATTACAAGCTAAAATTATTGCCGGAGCAGCAAATAACCAATTAGCTAGCGAAGATAGGCACGGAGCTTTATTACAAGAAAGAGGTATTGTTTACGCGCCTGATTTTTTAATTAACGCAGGTGGAATCATTAATGTGTATGCTGAGTTAGAGAATTACGGACGTCAGGAGATTGTGCGTAAAACAGAAAATATTTATAACACAACATTAGAAATATTAAACGATGCTAAAACTAATGGTGTAACTACTAATGTTGCAGCACTTAATATTGCTAAAAATCGTATTGCAGCTCGTAAAAGAGAAAATGCAAAATAATTTTTTTCAGCAATAAATAATAGTATTTTTGCGAGGTGAAATCGTTACGATTTCACCTTTTTAATATAATTAAGTTCTTTATATATGCTAAACCGAAGACACATTCGTATTAAAGTTATGCAATCTTTATTTGCCTTTAAAGGCACAGAGAGTGATAATTTTTCAAAAGATGAAAAATTTTTATTGCATAGTATAGATAGCATGTATGAACTTTACTTGGCAATTATGGCTTTATTGGTGGAAGTCCATAAAAAAGCCAATTCTAGATTAGATTTATCACAAAAGAAACTATTAGCTACGCAAGACGATATTAATCCCAATCGTAAATTTGCAGATAATACAGTGTTGCAATTTATTAGTAGTAATACATTATTAAATTCTACTATTGAAAAGCGAAAACTTAATTATTGGCATTTAGATTTTGAGTATGTAGACCTTATTTATAAAGCTATTTTAGAGAGCGATCTTTATAAAGAGTATATGGCTAAAGGCCCATCAACACTAAAAGAAGATAAAGATTTTATTATTGATGTGTATACCGAGATTATAGCTCCTAACGATAAGTTATTCGATTTTTTTGAAGATAAACGCATTACTTGGGTAGATGACTTGCCAGTGGTTAATACAGCAATGCTAAAATTATTTACAAAATTAAAATTAACTAAACCTGAAACTTTTTTACTTCCAGATTTATATAAAGATGATGAAGATCGTGTTTTTGCTATAGATTTATTAAATAAGACACTTTTAAATCAAACAAAGTATTATAAAGAGATAGCAGAGAAAACAACCAATTGGGATGCAGATCGTTTGGCCAGTTTAGATGGTGTTTTATTACAAATGGCACTCTGCGAATTTCAAAAATTTCCTTCTATACCAGTAAAAGTAACGATTAATGAATATTTAGAAATCGCTAAAGAATATTCAACACCAAAGAGTAGTATTTTTATTAATGGAGTGCTAGATAAAATCGTTAAAGAATACAAATCTAATAATATACACAACAAAGTTGGTAGAGGTTTAATGTAGACTTGAGCCTTTAAACACTTCGTTTTTAATACTATAAATCTGTTAAAGAATCTTCTAAAAGTTTTATTTTAGAGTAAATAATTACTACATTTAACCCCAGAAAACAATAATCTACTTATTAATTAAAAAAGAATAAAAATGAAAAAACTTATTTTAGGTCTTAGTGCATTATCAATGATTGCATTTACATCTTGTAAAGAAGACGCGGCAAGTAAAGTGAATACTAATAATGTAGCAGCAGCTGCAGAAAGAGACGCTAATGCAGGAGAGTTTCCTGCTATTTCGTTTGATAAAGAACTACATGATTTTGGTACTATTGAAAATGGTACTCCAGTACAAACTGTATTTAAATATACAAATACAGGAAAAAGTCCTTTAGTAGTAAGTAATGTTAAAAGTACTTGTGGATGTACAGTACCTAGTGATTATACTAAAGAAGTTGCGCCAGGTGAAACAGGTCAATTCACAGTAGAATTTAATGGTAAAGGAAATGGTAACAAAGTGTCTAAAACCATTACAATGACGACGAATACGGCAAAAGGTAATGAGCAAGTAAGAATTTCTGCTTTTGTTGAAGCTGATCCTAATGCAGCTCAACCAGCTAACGCTACACCACAATCAATCCTTACACAGCCAGCTACAAAAACAAGTACGCAGCCAGGTCACGAAGGTCATAACCATAACTAAAAAAACGTAAACGTTTAATGGGAGAATTAAATACGTTTTTGCCCTTCATAGCCATGTTTGCGGTAGTGTATTTTTTTATGATTGCGCCTCAAAGAAAGCGTATGAAACAAGAAAAAACATTTGCAGCTGAGTTAAAACGTGGAGATCGTGTAATAACTAAAAGTGGAATGCACGGTAAAGTTGCAGAATTGAATGATAAAGATAATAGCTGTGTAATTGAAACATTAGCTGGAAAAATTAAATTCGACAGATCTGCGATTTCTATGGAGATGAGTAGAAAACTAAATGCACCAGAAGCTAAAAAATAGCACTGATAATAAATACAATAAAAGCCGTTTCATTAATTTGAAACGGCTTTTTTAATTAAAGAACTAAGTTTTATTTGTCATTCCTGCGAAATTAATATTAATTGATTGTTTCTTATCTGGATTCCTGCTTTCGCAGGAATGACAACGCATTAACAATTTCTATATTTATCATTAAGCCCAATACCTTGTAATAGCATTGGAGTAATTTTTTCTAACCGAGATAGTTTTGTCGCTTCACGCTTTGCAGTTAAAATGTGTTCGCAATATTCCCGCTGTTTATAGGGCGATAGGTTTTTAAACGCTGAAGATAATTCAGCGTTAGATTGTAAAGCATTAGCTAGTAATTCTGGGATTTCAACTGCTTTACTGGCTTTCCGTTCTGGTTTTAGTTCTTTACCTGCTTTCTGATTTTCAATAGCTTCTTTTACATAATCTAAGACAATAGTTTCATTAATCTCATTGCGAGATTCAAAACGCATTTGGCGTAACGCTTTAGTTTTGCCTTCTTGTGCATTAGATAATAATTGATGTTTGTCTTTTAGAAAGACCCCATTAAAAAACCAAATCCCAAAATGCTGTTTAAAGGCCCCAAGACCAATCACATTTTTACCATTAACCGTATAAACAGGTGCACTCCATTTCAAAGTTTCTATTGCCTCTGTTTTTAAAATAATAGACCTTAATAGTTGAAGCTCTTCTTGCCAATGGCTATTAACTTCTATATATTCTTCTACGGATTTTACTTTTTTCATTCAAATATGATCCAAAATGATTATATAAATTTATTTAATACCTCTAATTGAATACGAGAGTCAATTCAAGTATATATCAACTAAGTTCGACTTATTTTTTCGCAAAGTCAAATCTCTCAATAATAGACTTGTTTTTATTCTTAAAAAAATCATAAAGGGAAGTATCTATAGTCCTATAAATAGTACCTTTTGCTCACTTTTAAACTAACGCAATTCAAAACATGAAATTTAGAGTATTACTTCTAATGGCAAGTTGTTTTTTTCTAACAAACATTGCTACACTAAATGCGCAACAAGATTATCGGAATTCGAGTCAAATTACCAGTGCATTAAAAACTTTAGCGTCTCAACATGGCTCCAAAGCGACATTAAAATCATTAACAAAAACAGAAGGAGGAAACGACATTTGGTCATTGACACTGTCTAATGGCCAACCAGATAGTAATCCTGCCATAGCTATAGTTGGTGGAGTAGATGGTGGTCACTTATTAGGCGTTGAACTTTCTGTACAATTGGCAGAAAATATTTTAACCAATCATGCGGATATATTAGAAAGAACAACATTTTATATTTTTCCTAATATGAGTCCAGATGCTACTGCGCAGTATTTTAAAACTTTAAAGTATGAACGTCATGGTAATGCCGTGAACACAGATGATGATAGAGATGGAGAAAAAGGTGAAGATGGTTACGAAGACCTTAATGGGGATAATTTAATAACTATGATTCGTGTTGCTGATCCTACAGGAGATTATAAGATGCTAGAGGAAGATAACCGTATTATGGTTAAAGCCAATACTAAAAAAGGAGAAGTAGGAGCATACAAATTATATACTGAAGGTATAGATAATGATAAAGATGGGCGTTTTAATGAAGATGGAGAAGGAGGAATAGCGTTTAATAAAAACATGAGTTTTAACTTTCCGTATTTTACAAAAGGTTCTGGTGAACATCCTGTTTCAGAAAAAGAGAACAGAGCTCTGTTAGACTTTTTATATGAACGATGGAACCTTTATAGCATTTTTACTTTTGGTCCAGCAAATAACTTGTCGTCACCATTAAAATACAATGCACAAGCAGCCAATAAACGTGTAGTGACAAGTATTTTAAAGAAAGACGAAATGTTGAATAAGTTTCTTTCAGATCGTTATAATGACATTACAAAAACAAAAGATGCTCCAGGTTCTGTGGCAAAAGGCGGTAACTTTTTTAGTTGGTCTTATTTTCATTTTGGTAAATTGGCAATGAGTACTCCAGGTTGGTGGGCTCCAAAACCAGAAGCAGATTCTTTAGTAAAGCCTTCAAAAAATAATAAGGTTAACTTTTTACGTTGGTCAGAGCAACAAGGAATGACAGATGTATTTGTAGATTGGAAAGAAATTAATCATCCCGATTTTCCTAATCAAAAAGTAGAAGTTGGTGGTATGGTTCCTTTTAAAATGACAAATCCTCCGTATAATAAGGTTAGTGCCATTGTTGAATCTCATGCTAAATTTATAGCTGAGATTTCAAAGCTTCAACCTTCAATAAAATTACAGAATTTAAAACAAGAGGCTATAGGTAACGGAATTACAAGAATAACAGTAGATGTGCATAATACAGGGTTAATTCCAACACATACTGAGATGGGAGACCGATCGCGTTGGTTACGCCAAATTAATGTAGATATTAAATTAGGGAACAATCAAGAGCTAATTTCAGGAAGGAAGCATCAGTTAATTAACACTATTGCAGAAGATAGTTCAGTACAATTGACTTGGCTTATTAAAGGTAAAGGCTCGTTAAATTTAACTGCTGGCGCACCACATACAGGAACCGATAATGCATCTATCAACTTAAAATAAATCATTATGAAATCTTATATATATATCATATTAGCCGTTCTTTTTATAATACCATTATCGGCTGTAAGTCAAACATCAGAAGATATTTTTAGAGCTGTTGGAACTCCACATAACCCTAAAGTTCAGATCGCATTTAATAAATACTATACTTCAGAAGGTTTAGCTGCATTAGGAAAAAAAATAGCAGACGCACATCCTAACTTAGTAAAGCGCCAGTCTATAGGGAAATCGACAAAGGGACGAGATATTTGGATGTTAGCTATTACAGATTATTCTGTTGGTGATGCAGATCGTAAACCTGCATTTTATGTAGATGGAAATATTCACTCTAACGAAATACAAGGTGGTGAAATTTGCACGTATACGGCTTGGTATCTAACCGAAGGTTATAAGGATATTGATTATGTGAAAAATATGCTTAGAGATCGTATATTTTACATTGTACCGACGATTAATCCAGATGCACGTAACGATTTTATGAAAGAAGCGAATACAGCACATAGTCCAAGAGCAGGTTTAATTGCTTTAGATGACGATAGTGATGGTTTGTTTGATGAAGATGGTTACGACGATTTAGATGGTGACGGTTCTATAACACAAATGCGTCGTAAAAATGATAATGGTAATTTTATTTTAGATCCTAAAGATCCTCGGAAAATGATTCAGATTGGACCAGATGATATTGTAACCGCGCAGCGTTATGAGTTTTTAGGTTCTGAAGGTATTGATAACGATGGAGATGGACGTATTAATGAAGATACATATGGATATTACGATCCTAATAGAGATTGGGGTTGGAAATGGCAACCAGACTACGTACAACGAGGTGCTTATAAATATCCATTTTCTGCACCAGAAACTAGAGCAGTTGCAGATTTTGTAAAGGCACATCCAAATATTGCAGGAGCTCAAAGTTTTCATAATTCTGGTGGAATGATTTTACGAGGACCAGGAGCTGAAGAAGATTTAGCGACCTACAATAGAGCAGATGTTAGAATATATGACGCTATTGGTAACAAAGGAGCTGAGTTGCTTCCTGGATACCGCTATTTAACCGTATATAAAGATTTGTATTCTGTTTTTGGAGGTGAATTGGATTGGTTCTATGGTGGAAGAGGCATCTATACATTTACTAACGAAATCTTTACAAATTATGCCTATTATAAGAAAAATGGAGGTGGACAAGATGTACGTTATAATGCCGAGCGCGATTTATTACTGGGAGATGGATTTACCATGTGGAAATCATTTAATCATCCAACCTATGGAGAAGTTGAAATCGGAGGATTTAAAAAGAATTTTGGTAGAGCTACACCAGGATTTTTATTAGAAGAAGAATGTCACCGTAATATGGTGTTTACATTTTACCATGCGTATCATATGCCAAATATATCTGTAGATAAGATTACTAAGAAGTCTCTTGGTGGTGGTTTAACAGAAGTAACGGCTATTATTAAAAATGATCGTTTAATGCCGACACATGCGAGTCAAGATCTAAAATATAAGATTGAGCGTCCAGATTTTATTTCATTGTCTGGTGGCAAGGTAATAGCAGGAATGATTGTTAATAATGACGATTTTAATGTGACTACAGAACAAAAAGTGAATCCTGAAAAGTTGCGAATAAATAATATTAGTGGTAACAGTACTGTAAAAGTACGTTGGATTGTAAAAGGCGGAAATAACTACAAAGTTACTGTAGATAGCGCAAAAGGTGGATTAGTGAGTAAATCACTTTAAAACGCTAATGTCAGATTGAGCGTAGTCGAAATCCATATATTCTCAACTACGCTCAAATTGACAGTAATTTATATTAAGAATTCACTTCGAAATTAATACCGTTTTTAACTGTATTAACAGAAATACAACCTTGTTCAGCAATCTGTAATAATTTAGAGAATTCTTCAGGATGGCTACATTTATCATGTGAGACATTCAATGAAATATCTGTAAACCGTTTAGGAAGTGTTTCACTTAATTCTGCGGATACGGTAACACTAAGACCGTCTATTTGTATATCTCTCGCAATGGCAGCAGCAAATAAAGTGCTGCAAAAACAACCACCTACACCTGCTAACATGTATTGTCCACCCATTAAGCCTTTTCCATTTCCGCCTTTAGATACAGGTCTATCGATAGTAATATTAAATTGATCATGTTGTAGTTCTACTGAAGTTTCAGAATTCTGATGTAATTGTATTTTTATCGTTGGCATACGTTATTTTTTATAAATTTATTTAATTATACTATTAATATCTTTAGTAGTTTCTTCTTCTTTTTTAGGATATAATTTTGAAAAAATCCACCCAAATAGCATAGCAACTACAAAGGAGGGAGCAAGAACATCTAATGCTACAAAATAATCTCCTACACTTTCCATATTCTGAAACACAAACTTAACAACAATAACAGATATAAATCCAGAAATCATAGAAGCAATTGCACCTTTTTCAGAATAGTCTTTCCAAAATAAGCTGAGAATAATAACAGGGCAGAATGTAGCAGCAATACCAGACCAACCAAAGATAATAACCCAAAATACTTGCCGATCTGGAGATACTAGTGCTATTGTCATAGCAATACCTAAAGCTACAATAGCCATAATAATAGTAACAATACGAGAAATCTTGGTAAGCTCGTTATCTTTTAAATCTGGACGAAATATTTTCTGATAAAAATCTCTAGTAATAGCGCTAGAAGCAATAATAAGTAAAGAATCTATGGTAGACATAATAGCGGAAAGGACTATAGCGATATAAATAGCTACAACAATATAAGGCAGAAAATTTTCCGTCATAACATTTAAAACATCAGTAGCTCCAGTTCCAAAAACAGTTTCAGGATCTTGTCCTGTTTCCGTAAATAATACTCTGGCTAAAACCCCAATAGTTACTGCTGCAGCATCGGTAAGTAATGTAAATACAATAGCTACCCATTTGCCTTTATCGATTTCAGCTTCATTTTTTATAGACATAAAACGTACATAAACTTGTGGGGAGCCTAAAAAGCCAAGACCTATCATAGAGAAACCAAGAATAGTAAAGACATTCATCCATACATCATCATTACCTCCCCAAATATTTGTAAGCGCTGGATCTATAGTATGTAAACCTTGCACTATAGATTGTCCATGATCCATAGAGAACCAAACGACAATAGGAAGCAGAATAAGGCCAAAAAACATGAGTAAGCCTTGAAACAAGTCTGACCAAACTGCTGCTACAAAACCACCAAAAAAGATATAGATAAGAACGATAAAAAAACCAATTAAAGCTCCAGCAAAATAATTGATGCCAAGAAAGGATTCAAAAGCAATACCAGTAGCATCAATTTGAGAACTCACATATATAATAACAAAAATGGAAAGTACAGAGGCTGCAAGGATTCTTAGAGTATGCGTTGTAGACTTAAAATGGCTTTGTAAATAATCAGGTACAGTAATAGAGCCATAGGAATCAGATTGCCGTTTAAAGCGTTTTGCCATAAAAAACCAGGATACAAAGACACCTAATAATTCACCTAAAACGACCCAATAAGCAGATAGTCCTGCAATAGCGCCCATGCCCGTTAAACCAATTAATAACCAACCAGATTCTCCTGTTGCTCTTGCCGAAAATGCTACAGCCCAGAATCCCATTTTTTTACCACCGACATAAAAATCACTCATGCCTTTAATACGACGAGAAGCTACAATACCAATTAAAAATAATATAGAAACATAAATTGCAAGTACTATGATTTTAGTAGCCATGGTGGTTTAGTTAGATTAAAACAAAGGAATTATTTTTTCAAGGTCGGTTATTTATATTGTAATATCAAATGTGATTTGATAAAATGATTCTTTAGAAAAATATAGAAATTACAAGGAAGCTTTATAACTACAGTTGATTAAGATTAACCCAATCCAAAAACATCTTACCTTTTTAATGTAAAATGTCCTGAAAAAACAATTTCATCATTTAGTTTTGCACTAAACCAATAATCATTTGTTGGCATGTAAGTACCTTTATACATTCCATCCCAACCGATATCAGTATGTGATAGCTCAGTTATCAACTTCCCATATCTATCATATATTGATATTTTTGAATTAGGAAATCTACTAACACCTCTAATTTGCCAAAAATCATTAACTCCATCATTATTTGGTGTAAAGAATTTAGGATAGTCTACTAAGACAACTTCTTTTGTATCTTCACCGCAACCTTCTTTATCTCTTACAGATACAGTATATATTCCACCTCTAATGTTCTCAAATATATTACTGTCTTGATAATTTATACCGTCTATAGAATACTCAAAATCGCCATCTCCAGTAACTATTATTTCAATAAAATTATTCCCTAACTCACCTTGGTTTACTTGAAGAATCTCTGGTAGAGTAGAGCGAATCAATTCAAATGAAAATGAATTTTCACATACAATTCCATTTTCTAGTTTAGTAATTGTTAATGTATAAATACCTTGTTCAATTATTTCTGCTGAGTTACTAGAAGAAATAGAAGGGCCACCTTCATAAACCCAATCATAAGAATTATAATTCGGATCTACAGATAAGTTAATTGAAGGATCTAGATTACATATAGAATATGTTTCTTCCAGATTTATTTCAGGTAGAGGATTAACTATTAAATTAAACTCTGTTTCAGAATAGCATTGATTGTTAGTCTCATTTTCTACTCTTACAATTATTTTTTGATTCCAAGCTTCTGTATTCAGAAAATTTGTGGAAACGAAATTAGAGATAGTGTTACCATTTATATCGAGATATGTTATTGATAATCCAGATTGATTACCTATAATTTCATTTTCTATATTAGATGTGTCAAAATTCGCAAACCCATTATCCTCATCACAGGCATATATGCTTGTAGGAGTATTAATTTGCGGTTGAGATGAAGTTCTTAATGTTAATAGTGTTTCACTAAAACAATTAGTAGATGTGTTAGTAATTCGTACTGTTAATGTTTCTATATTATTTGTAGAGTTAGTATAAGGATTTGGTAAAGGACTAGGTAATATATTCCCTGAACTGTCAAAATATGATACTTGAACTCCTGTTTGGCTGCCTATAACGTCAGATTCTATATGTGATGTATCAAAGTATTCTGAAATCCCATCATTATTATCGTCACATCCAACTATATCTGATAATGGGTTTGCTATTGGAGTAGGGTTAACGATTAATTTAAAAGTGGATTCTACATGACAAGAGGTGTTGGTATTTATAGTTCTAATAGTTATGTTCTCTTCATTTATTACATTATTACTTATAAAATTCAGAGGTTCTTGAATTAGAGAACCATCTTCGTAGTAAAATTCCACATCTATATTAGTTTCATTTTCTAAAATTGATGTTTTTACTTGTTCTAGATCAAATAGAGCAAAACCATCATTATCATTATCACACTCATTTAAATCTATCACAGAAGTTAAGTTAGGTAATTTATTGACTATTAAATCAAAACTGATTTCTGAATAACAACACTGATTATTATCGTGAGCAACTCTTACTACAATAGTTTCTCTATCTATTACAGTGTTAGTGAACCCATTAGGTAAGGAATCATATTCGTTACCACTACCATCTATAAAAGTTATAACAATATCAGTTTGATTACCAACAATCTCTTGAGTAATATTTGAAAGATTAAAAGAAGAGGAAAACCCTGATCCGAAATTATCTTCACAAGCATGTACATTTTCTATCCCAAAAGCCTCTGGCGGCTCAATAACATTGATAGTTTCAGTTATAGTTTCTGTGTTTCCATTTATATCTGTTACTAATGCTGTTATAATATAGATTCCATCTTCAGAAAAATCATGAAAAGGGCTTAAATCTAATGATGTATTACTAGTTCCAGAATTTGGATCTCCAAAATTCCATTGAACTGAGGCTAGATTAGAAGGGTTTGTTATACTAAATTCTTTAAAAAATTCAGAGCATATATTAGAAATATTCATTTGAAAAGTATTAGTCAAATGATTAACACTTCCTGTTACATTTATATAGAAATTAGCATTAGGTTGACCAAATTCAGCAGTAGAAACATATTCATTATTGTCAAAGGTGGTACCACCGGCTACATTAGTACAACTTCTTTGCCAAGATATGTCATTATCTTGAGTAGAACCTGCTATGAATGCAATACCATCTCCAGAAACAATGCCTTTATGTACCTCTACTAAAATTTTTTCAACATCAGAAGGAACCAGTATGGGGGTTTCAAAGTCTACTTGTATAATTTGAGAATTACGCCTTATGTTTGAAGAAATAGTCTGATATTGACTACTCCCTATTAAATCTGATTCTGAAAATGAATTAGGAAAGTTATCGTCTATTTTATAAACATTAAAACTAATTTCTGGCAAATAACCTGTTTTATTTATTCCAACTTGACCAGAGTTTATAGTGAATTTTTCATCAGTTGAAATTCCAAAATCTGCTAATGTAAATGTTCGAGCCCAATAAATAAATGAGGACGAACAAGAATGTATATCTGTTTCTATAATATCATCACATAAATTATGAGTTAATCTTGTTGTTGAACCTAAATTGTTTACATTAAACTTTTCACCAGTAACATTTATATAAAAATTGGCATTAGGAACTGAAGGGGATAAATTAGAAGTTGGAGTTAAGCGAAAAGTATCTTCACAACCTTTATACCAAGAAACATCTGTGTCCTCTTGAGTTCCAGCAATAAAAATTTTTGCAGATGATGTATTGTTGAAATCCTCAATTTTATCAATAGATACCATAATTCTTTCAATACCAGCTGGTATTATAATTGGCTCATCAAAATTAACCTGTACAACTTCCGGTTCATTTAAAACAGGAGACCTACCCATTGGACGACTACCTATTAAATTACTAGAGAATGGTGTATCAGAAAGATTGGGGAAATTGTTGTCTGCATTATAGACCCTTAAAAACAGGTAGGCTCCATCATTAGATTCACTTAATCCTATTTGACTAGATGTAATCATAAATTGCTCATTAGGTAAAATACCATAATCAGACAGTTTAAATACACGAGACCAACTTTCATCAGTTTCACAAGAAAACATGTCTGTCTTAATAGGGGTATTACCTATATTATGACTCAGAATAACTTGTGCATTAGAATTATATATTGTAATAATTAACAACACAAACATTATATTTCTTAGTCTACAATGCATAATTATAATATTTTTAAAAGATACTTTTTTTCGAATATTGGATTATATCTATTGATTTTAAGAGCAAAAAAGCTAATAAGTATTAATATTAGTTAATATCAATGAATTATTAAAATTTATTTTTTTTAGCCGTCAATTCCGCAATCTTACAAATGACCTCAGTTGCTTTAATCATACTTTCAACAGGAACATATTCATACCGACCATGAAAATTATGTCCACCAGCAAAAATATTAGGGCAAGGTAAACCCATGTAAGACAATTGAGATCCGTCAGTGCCACCTCTAATGGCTTTTATTAAAGGTGTAATACTTAATTGTTTCATAGCTTCTTCAGCAATATCTACAATATGCATTACGGGTTCTACTTTTTCTTTCATATTAAAGTATTGATCTTTAATTTCAATTTCAAAAATAGATTTACCATACTTTTTGTTTAAATCATCTACTACATTTTGCATTAAAGCTTTACGAGCTTCAAACTTAGAAAGATCATGATCTCTAATAATATACTCTAAAGTGGTTACTTCAACAGAACCTTTAATATCATATAGATGGAAAAACCCTTCATAACCTTCAGTATGTTCAGGCACTTCTTGTTTTGGTAAAGCATTAATAAATTCTGTAGCATGGTACATACTATTTACCATTTTTCCTTTTGCATAGCCAGGGTGTACAATTTTTCCGTTGACTTTTACAATTGCTCCTGCGGCATTAAAATTTTCGTATTCTAATTCACCAATTTGACTACCATCCATAGTATATGCCCATTCTGCTCCAAATTTTTCAACATCAAACTTGTGCGCACCACGACCAATTTCTTCATCTGGTGTAAAGCCGACTTTTATAGTGCCGTGTTTAATTTCTGGATGTTGTATTAAATACTCCATAGCACTCATAATTTCAGTAATTCCAGCTTTATCATCAGCTCCTAAAAGTGTAGTGCCATCTGTTGTGATTAATGTTTGCCCTTTATATAGAAGTAAGTCTTCAAAATAATCTGGAGATAGTACAATGTCTTGTTGAGCATTTAAAACCAGATCTTGCCCTTGGTAATTCTCTACAATTTGCGGATTTATATTAGCACCTGTAAAGTCAGGCGAGGTATCAAAGTGTGAAATAAAACCAATTACAGGAACATCATGATTTACATTGCTTGGTAATGTAGCCATAATGTAGGCATTCTCATCTATGCTTACATCAGTCATACCAATTGCTTTTAATTCTTCAACAAGTTTATTGGCTAAATCCCATTGTTTCTTGGTACTTGGAGTAGTATTAGAGTTGGGATCGGATTCAGTATCTATAGTAATGTAACTTATAAATCGGTCTATGAGGCGTTGTCTATGTATCATATTAAAATCAGTGTTTCTTCAAAAATAGAGAACCTAAATAGAAGCTACAAGTCTCGTTTTAGTTTCTTTTATTTTGAAAGGATTTACAGTATTTTTGCAAAGCAAAACACAGTACATGTATAAGTTATTAATCCGACCAATTTTATTCTGTTTCGATCCAGAAAAAGTACATTATTTTACATTCTCCTTAATTAGAACAATTTCAAAAATCCCGGGCTTTAAATCATTATTTAGAAACCTTTATTTGATTAATGATGAACGTTTAGAACGTCAATTATTTGGATTAACATTTAAAAATCCTGTTGGCTTAGCTGCTGGGTTCGATAAAAATGCTGTGCTTTACAAAGAACTTTCAAACTTTGGATTTGGATTTATAGAAATAGGGACAATAACTCCTAAGCCACAAGACGGAAATCCTAAAAAACGATTATTTCGTTTAAAAGAAGATTCAGGTATTATTAATCGTATGGGATTCAATAATGGAGGAGTAGAGGTTGCTGTAGAGCAATTAAAAAAGAACAAAGGAGTACTTATTGGCGGAAACATTGGTAAAAATAAAATAACACTAAACGAAAATGCTGTTGATGATTATGTCATTTGCTTTAATGCATTATTTGACTATGTTGATTATTTTGTGGTTAATGTGAGTTCACCAAATACACCTAATTTAAGAGCTCTGCAAGATAAAGAACCGCTAACGGCACTTTTAATGGAGTTGCGAAAATTAAATGTAGTTCATACTGAGCGCAGTAGAAGTGCAAAGCCAATACTTTTAAAGATTGCACCAGATTTATCAGACGATCAATTATTAGATATTATTGAGATTGTTGCAGAAACTAAAATAGATGGAGTTATAGCTACTAACACAACAATAGCTAGAGACGACTTACAATCGTCTAATAAAAAAGAAGTTGGAGGTTTAAGTGGTAAACCTTTAACCAATAGATCTACTGAAGTGATTCGTTTCCTTTCTGAAAAATCAAACAAAGCATTCCCAATCATTGGAGTAGGAGGCATTCATTCTGTAGAAGATGCTATAGAAAAGATTGAAGCTGGCGCAGATTTGTTACAGATTTATACAGGTTTTATTTACGAAGGACCAAAACTGATAAAATCGATTAATAAAAGACTTCTTAGTGAATCGTAAAATTATATTACTTTTCTATTTTGGATTTTTAGATTAATTTAGAAGAGTGATAAACTTTAAATTCCATGCAAAATTCTCAGTTGTAATTATTATAACATTTGTATGCTTTACCATTATAGGAACGTTATCTCATGAGTTAGGACATATTCTAGTAGCTAAATCATTAGGATACGATACAAAACTGGATTATGGAAGTATGACCTATTATCCAAAAGGGTTTAATGAATTAGAAGAAGTAAAAGTACTTAAAAAACTTAATGAAACATATAAAGATGTTGACTATGAAAATTTAAGTGAAGAGGTAAAGGATAAATATAAGAGACTTCAAAGTGTAATAAATAGTAAATATAATTATGGAGAAAATGATAGTTTATTAGTGAGCATTGGTGGTCCAGCACAAACTATTTTAACCTGTTTTATTGGACTATTGATTCTATATCTAAGACGAAAAATAGTAGATTTTAAAATTATAGATTGGCTCGGTGTTTTTCTATCACTTTTTATTCTTAGAGAAGTATTCAATTATATAATGGGAATTTATGATTATTTAATTTATCCAAAATCAAATTTTAATGGTGATGAATATAGAATTTCCAGAATACTTGGTTATAATGAATGGATTATACCTTCAATAACCATGGTATTTGGATTGATGATTTCTCTTTATATTATTTTTAAAGTTATACCTCTAAAATTTCGTTTTAGTTTTATTATTTCAGGCTTAATAGGTGGCGTAGTAGGTTTCTCTGTTTGGTTTGGATTTTTAGGACGACTATTTTTTCCGATAGATTGAATTTAATTTTCAAAACCATTAGCAATACTTATCTTTGAGCTCTATGACTAACAAAGCTGTAAAACTTATTGAATGTCCTAGAGATGCTATGCAAGGCATTAAGGACTTTATACCTACAGAAAAGAAGGTGCAATACATACAATCGTTATTGCGTGTGGGCTTTGATACTATAGATTTTGGAAGTTTTGTATCTCCAAAAGCCATACCTCAAATGATAGATACTGCTGAGGTTTTGGCACAGTTAGATTTAAGTAAAACACAAAGCAAGTTATTAGCAATTATAGCTAATACTCGTGGTGCTAATGATGCATCAAAGCATGCTGAGATCGACTATTTAGGATATCCGTTTTCTATTTCAGAAAACTTTCAAATGCGTAATACGCATAAAACTATTGCACAATCGGTAGTAACTTTATCAGAAATTTTAGAGATTGCTAATGCTACTAATAAAGAAGTAGTAGTCTATATTTCTATGGGATTTGGTAATCCTTATGGTGATCCATGGAATGTTGATATTGTTGGTGATTGGACAGAACGTTTATCTAAAATGGGAGTAAAAATCTTGTCATTAAGTGATACCATAGGAAGTTCTAATCCAGAAAACATTGACTATTTATTTTCTAATTTAATCCCTGCTTATCCAACTATTGAATTTGGAGCACATTTGCATACAACACCAACCACTTGGTTTGAAAAAGTAGATGCAGCATATAAAGCAGGTTGCCATCGCTTTGATGGAGCCATTCAAGGATTTGGTGGATGTCCTATGGCAGCAGATGAACTTACAGGAAATATGCCAACCGAAAAGATGTTGTCTTACTTCACGGAAAAAAGAGTTAGTAACCTCAATGCTATGCCTTTTGAAAGTGCATATAATGAAGCTACTAAAATCTTCACGCAATACCATTAATTTTTTATTTACTCTAATTTACTTATTTAGAAAAGGTTGAAAACTTTATTTAAATTTAATCTAAATAAAGTTTGATAAACTTAAATTCTATTTTAAATTTGCAATCGAATTTTAAAATCTATTTATAATAAGTCTAAATAAAAGTAATGAAGAAAATAACATTAATACTAGTTCTATTTGTAGGTTTATATACTTACTCGCAAACTGTTAGAGATTCCATAACATTTGATCCTCAAAAACAGCAAAATGCTGCCCAGAGTATATTATCAGGAAATTATGGTAAATCGGTTATCGTTAGTGCTTATGGTGAAATTACATATAACCAACCAGAGGCTGATAACGGAGAGTTAGACATACAAAGGTTAGTACTGTTATTTGGTTATAGATTTAATGATGAAGTTCAATTTGTAACAGAAGTAGAAATAGAGCATGTTAATGAGGTATTTGTAGAACAAGCATTTGTAAATTATGCTATTGAACCTAATGTAAGTTTAAGAGGTGGATTAATGTTGGTGCCTTTTGGTATTATAAATGAGTTTCATGAGCCCACTACGTTTAATGGTGTAGAAAGGCCAGCTGTAGATAATATTATAGTTCCTACCACTTGGAGAGAGCTTGGAGTTGGTGTTGTTGGTCGTTTTAACGATTTGTCATTAGGCTATCAAGCTTATGTTTTTAACGGATTTAGATCTGCGACTCCTGATGGACAAGGAGGTGTAAACGGTCTACTAAGAGGTAGTAATGGGTTAAGAGGCGGACGCCAACGTGGTATACAATCTACTGTAAATAGTCCTACTTTTTCTGCAAAATTAGATTATTACGGATTGCCAGGACTTCGTATAGGTTTATCAGGTTATTATGGACAAACCCAACCAGAAGATGAAATTGATACTATTGACGGTACTGAAATTGGAGTAGCTATGGCTGGTTTAGATGCACGTTATGCTTATCAACGTTTTACAGCTAGAGGACAATTTGTTTACGGTTCTCTTTCAGATACTGAGGCATATAATAATTTAACAGGAAGAGATTTAGGTAGTAATTTGTTGGGTTGGTATTTAGAAGCAGGATATAATTTATTACCAATAGGAAACAAACAAAGATTATTTGCCTTTGCTCGTTATGAACAATATGATACACATGCTAGTACTTCTGGAAGCCTTGTTAGAAATGATGCTTTTAATAGAAATGACTTAACAACAGGTTTAAGTTATCATATAGCACCAGGAGTTGTTGTTAAAGGAGATTATCAGTTTAGAGATAATGCATTATCAGGAGCTGATGTGGCGGATAGACTAAACTTTGGGATAGGAGTTTGGTTCTAGAAAATGATTTAAAATAGTGTTAGTTGGTCAATATTTTATAGCTGGTATTAAAAGTAATTTTAGTATTAGCTATTTGGCTTTTAATGCTATTAAATAACTTGAACTAAATTTGCAATTCAGTAAAAAAGATAAAAATGAAAATTAAACAGCTTACCATTCTTTTATTTACAGTACTAAATTTTACATCTGGACTTCCTCCAAAGCTTCAAAAAAAAGTAGATAAAGTTATTAAATCAACATATGAAATTGAAGATTTTTCATTTAATGCTATCACTATTTCCCCTAAAGTTGCAAAAGAATTACCCTCTAAATTTGGAAACGATAACCTTTTTAAAATAGAATCTCAAAATATGGATCACGGTTATGCTTATGTTGCTAAAGCTCCGAGTAAAACAGCACAATACGATTATTTAGTATTAATAAATCCAGAGTTATCGGTAGTAAAAGCAAAAGTATTGATATATCGTGAAGAGTATGGAGGAGAAATAGGAAGTAAACGTTGGTTAAAACAATTTATTGGAAAAACTCAAAACGACCAATTTCGTTACGGAGATAATATTGATGCCATTGCTGGTGCAACAATTTCGGTAAGATCAATGACTAATGCTATGAACGATTTAATGCAGTCCTTAAAAATATTAAATGCTAAGGGTATTTTATGATAAAATTAAATGGCCTTATAGAGACTTTCCCTAAAGAATTAAAACTACTTATACTAGCTTTTATTACTGTTTTAAGCATAGGGTTTTATACAGGATTGTTATTTGTAAATGAGACATCTTCTACAAATCCTGAAGGTATAGAAACACAGTATTTGGGTAATGAAGAAAACCCTGAAGCTAAAGTAATGAAGTTCAAAAAGAATGAACAACAGATGCTTACTTTAATACATGGACATGTTCTATCAATGTCTATCATCTTTTTTTTAACAGGACTAATACTGATAACAACCCGTTTAAATATTAAATTAAAGCTTTTTTTACTTATAGAACCTTTTATTTCAGTTATACTTACATTTGGTGGGCTTTATTTCTTATGGAAGGGAATGTTATGGGTTAAATTTATAGTTATGTTTTCTGGTATTTTAATGACGTTTTCATATTCAATAGCCGTTTTAATAATTCTAAAACAATTATTAAAAACTAGAGTTAAACTCAGATAAAAAGCCTAAATTTGCACGCAATTATATTTTAATTGCACCATGACAGCACACGAAAATAAAGTTTTAGGAGAAGGTCTTACTTACGATGACGTTTTATTAGTCCCAGCTTTTTCTGAAGTACTTCCAAGAGAAGTTAGTATTCAAACAAAATTTACTAGAAATATTACAATAAACATACCTGTGATTTCTGCAGCTATGGATACTGTAACGGAGAGCAAAATGGCTATTGCTATGGCTCGAGAAGGTGGTATTGGAGTGTTGCATAAAAACATGACGATTGAGCAACAAGCTGCTAAAGTGCGTAAAGTAAAACGTGCAGAAAGCGGTATGATAATAGACCCGGTAACACTACAAATGGATGCGGTTGTAGCAGATGCGAATAATGCGATGCGAGAACATAGTATTGGAGGGATTCCTATTGTTGATGCTAATGGCACTTTAAAAGGAATTGTTACCAATAGAGATTTACGTTTTGAGCATGATAATAATCGTCCTATTGTTGAGGTAATGACGAGTCAAAATTTAGTAACAGCACCAGAAGGGACTTCATTAAAAGATGCTGAAAAAATACTTCAAGAGCATAAAATTGAAAAATTACTTATTGTTAAAGGAGATAAATTAGTAGGGCTAATTACATTTAGAGATATTACTAAAGTGACTCAAAAGCCAATTGCTAATAAAGATACTTATGGACGATTGCGAGTAGCAGCTGCAATTGGTGTAACGGGAGATGCTGTAGATAGAGCAGAAGCTTTAGTAAATGCAGAAGTAGATGCAGTAGTCATAGATACAGCTCATGGCCATACCAGAGGAGTGGTTTCAATTTTAAAATTAATTAAAGCAAAGTTTCCGACTTTAGAAGTTATTGTAGGCAATATAGCTACAGGTGAAGCTGCTAAATATTTAGTAGAAGCAGGAGCAGATGCTGTAAAAGTTGGTATTGGACCAGGTTCAATTTGTACAACACGAGTAGTCGCTGGTGTTGGTTTTCCTCAATTCTCTGCAGTATTAGAAGTTGCAGCAGCTATAAAAGGAAGTGGAGTACCAGTTATCGCAGATGGAGGTATTCGTTATACAGGTGATATACCTAAAGCTATTGCTGCTGGTGCTGATACTGTAATGTTAGGGTCACTCTTAGCAGGAACTAAAGAAAGTCCAGGAGAAACCATTATTTACGAAGGACGAAAGTTTAAATCGTATCGCGGTATGGGTTCTGTGGAAGCGATGAAACAAGGGAGTAAAGATCGTTATTTTCAGGATGTTGAAGATGATATTAAAAAGTTAGTGCCAGAAGGTATTGTTGGTCGTGTACCATATAAAGGAGATTTATACGAGAGTATTCATCAGTTTATAGGAGGTTTGCGAGCAGGAATGGGTTATTGCGGAGCAAAAGATATTGAAACATTGAAAGAAAATGGTCGTTTTGTAAAGATTACCGCAAGTGGTATTAATGAAAGTCATCCTCATGATGTAACAATTACTAAGGAAGCGCCTAATTATTCGAGATAACAAATTCCTGCGCAGGCAGGAATCTTTTATAGGTAACTTATATTTAGATTCTGAAACAAGTTCAGAATGACACAAGACACGTATTTTGGCAAAATTGATTTGTTATCCTGAATTTATTTCAACATCTCGAAGTTTGTCTAAATCACCCAGCAATATTTTTCAATGCCTTCACCAAATCATCAATATCTTTTTTGGTAATGTACATGCCAAAAGAGATACGTACTCCATTTAGTCCAAAAGTTGACATTGGCCGTGTGTCAATACCGTAATCGTTAGTTAATTGATTTTTTACATCAGCAACATTTTTACCAACCAATTCTACAGTTTGTATAGCGCAAGATAAACGATCATCTTCAGGCGATTTTAATTTAAACTTAGGATTATCTTTTAATTGATCTCTAAAATAATGCTTTAGCTCATAAGACCGTTTGGTAATTTTATCTTTTCCTATCGCATTATGAAATTCTACAGCTGCTCCCAAGCCTAAATATTCAGGTAGATTTCTAGTATTGTAGTTTTCTAGCCTACGAATAGTTTCATTCTCATAGCCATGAGCAACAATTAGAGGTTTTAAATGATGTTGGCTACTCTGTTTGGCATAAAAGACACCTATGCCTTTGGGTGCAAACAACCATTTATGCGCACTAGCTGTAAAAAAGTCACAACCTAAATCGTGTAAATCAATAGAGAACATACCTGCACTTTGGGCTCCATCTACAGCAACTAAAATGCCTTTTTTGTGTGCCATTTCACTAACTTCTTTTACAGGTAATATCATGCCATTAGTATTTACAATATGGCACATAGAAATAATTTTTGTTTTCGGTGTAATTGCTTTTTCATATACAGCAACAATTTCCTTTACTGTTTTAGGCGTAACAGGTAAAACAGGGCGCACTAATTTTACCCCTTTTGTTTCTTGCCAAGCTTTCCAAGGAATAGTGCCACTAGCGTGCTCGTGATTAGCAAGTATAATCTCGTCTCCGGCCTTTAGGTCAAAACTTTTAGCTATGAGGTTAAACCCTTCAGTAGTATTATGTGTAATTGCAATTTCTTCTTCAGAGACAGAGAATAAACCTGCTACTTTTTCACGTACCCTTTCTTTTTCATTACTCCAACCTCCCCACATATATTTAGAAGGAAATCCATTTAAGGTTGCAGTAAAAGCATCCGTAGCCTCTTTTATTGGTTTTGGAGAAGATCCTAAAGAGGCATTATTAAAGTAACGCAATCCAGGAGCAAAATGAAATTGAGATTTTATATTTTCCCAAAACGTTTCAGAATCATCTTTTGTTTTTTTAAGATCAAATGCTTCAAGAGTGCCTGTAGAACCTTGAGCAGTTAAATGTGGAAATAATATAGAAGCTGCAGTGCCTGTAGCTATAGTTTTTATAAATGAACGACGATTAGATAAATTCATAATTAAGTTTTATACGAAGCTTAAATGTATTGAATAAAATTGAATCTAATAAAACCATGACTATATTTTTAAACTAAGACATTGTATCTTTACTTCTTAAATGAAACATTCATTATTAAATTTTGATCACACAGCGAGATGGTAATTTGAATGTTACATCTGACAATTAAGAAACAATAAGTATTATCAGATGAAAGATTACGATTACATTATAACTGGGGCTGGAGCATCAGGATTATTATTAGCCTATCGTATGGCTAAAGATTCTTTTTTTGATGATAAACAGATTCTTATTATAGATCAATTAAAAGATAAAGGTAATGACAGAACTTGGTCCTATTGGGAAGAAGGTAAAGGAGAATGGGATAACCTTATTAGTAAAAGTTGGTCTAAAATCTATTTTGGAAGTCCTTGGTTTTCTAAAACCATTACATTAGAATCTTACAGCTATAAAACATTGCAAAGTGGTGTTTTTTATAAAACATTATGGAAGATAATCAATGCAAAAGATAACTTTTCATTTATTAATGATGAAATCAAATCTTTTAAGCCTTTAGATAAAGGTGTCTTAGTTTCTGGAGTAAATGGAAATTACTCTGCATACAAATTGTTTAATAGTCTTGTTTTAAATAACAGCTATTTAACACAGCAAAAATATCCAGTATTACAACAACATTTTTTAGGTTGGTTTGTAAAAACAAAGTCAAATGTTTTTGATGACACAAAAGCTACATTTATGGATTTTAGCGTAGAACAAAAACAGAATACACGCTTTATGTATGTGTTGCCATTTGCTAAAGATTATGCCTTGTTTGAATATACTTTATTTTCTAAAGATCTTTTAGAAAAATCTGAGTATGAAGATGTAATTAAAGAATATTTGCAAAAAGAAGGAGTAGAAGATTATAACATATCAGAAAAAGAATACGGCACTATACCAATGACAGCTTATAAGTTTAAGCAATACAATTCAACCCATATTTTAAATATTGGCACTGCTGGCGGTTGGACCAAAGCAAGTACAGGTTATACCTTTAATAATACTTCTAAGAAAACAAAAGAAGTTATTTCGTATTTAAAACAATCGTCCGATTTGTCAAAATTCACTAAGAAAACAAAGTTCTGGTTCTATGATCTTATTTTCTTAGATGTTTTAGCGAATCATAATAAAAGTGGAGCAAAACTGTTTTCGAGCTTATTTAAAAAAACCAATGTAAAAACCATTTTCAAATTTCTAGATGAAGAATCTTCTTTGTTACAAGATTTAAAAATTATATTGGCTGTACCTCCAAAGCATTTTATTAGTGCTTTTTTTAAGCGCCTATTTTAACTTTGATATACTTGACCGCGATGTGGTTTTAATGCATCTCGTATGGGTTTCATCTCAGATTCATCTACAACTAAAAATGCCAAACTATGCATATCACTTAGGGTTTCAACACCTGTAACTGTTATATCTAATTGCTCTGCTTTTATGTATTCTTTTAGATGAATTAAATGATGTTCTGCCACTTTTTTTGCCGTAGGACCTCTAAAATCCCAAATCAATTTTAACCTACGCATTTGCAACTGAAATTCCGTGTTCTACAAAGTTTTTAAAGTCTGTCATATATTTTAGAGATTGCTTTTTAAACGATCTAGGCATTAATAAAAGCATTAACGACATTTTTAAGTTTGTTGAACTAAACTCGATATGTGATGTCCATTTGGTAAAACCTTCTGGGGTCGTTTCAAAATAGTTGTGCTGTATATTTCTAACTCCTTTAGTGGTATAATTAACATGAAACTCATTAGGAAAGTTTCGTTTTGTAATGGTTTCTGTAAGTTCCATATTTCTTTTTCCAAAACGATAAATAAGTTTCATTTTTCCTCCAAGTTCCCTAAGCGTTCCAGACATATGTTCAACACTAATTAATCCTTCTTGCCAATGTTTAAGATTATCTGTAGCATCTAATTTTTCAATAACTTCTATTATTGGTTTTTCAATAATAATATTATGAGTGTATTTCATAGTTTATAAAGATAATTGTTTCAAAATTAAAAAGTATTAAAATATAAATTGAAAATAGTGGTTATCATTATGGTTATAAAACTAGTTTTTTTAGGTATTTATGTTATTTTTGAAGCTATAACTTATGTCGGTGTTTATTCTAATAAGATATAAGAATTACCGATATATTTTCAATATAACATAACTGAATTATTATTATGAATATTAGAAACATATGTATTGTTCTCTGTGCGTTTTTATCGTTCGTAGTATCATCTCAGAATGATAACGAAACCTTATTGACTATTGAAGGAGAAGCGATTAATGTAGGCGAGTTTTTAAGATTATATAACAAGAACTTAGACCTAGTTAAAGACGACTCACAGAAAGATATTAATACGTATTTAGAGTTATTTATAAATTATAGGCTAAAGTTAAAAGAAGCGCAACGTTTGGGTCTAGACAATGATGCCAATTATAAAAAAGAATTCACCAGTTATAGAAAACAATTGGTAAAAAATTATATATCAGAAAATAAAGTTACGGATCAATTAGTAAAAGAGGCCTATGATAGATTGCAATACGATATTAAAGCATCTCATGTACTAATATTAAAAAATCCAGAGCAGCAAGATACATTAACAGCTTATAATGAACTATTAAAGCATAGAGATTTATTACTCAAAGAAGGTTTTGAAGCAACGAAGAATAAAATCCATAATGGATCTTCAGTTTTAGTCGAAGATTTAGGGTATTTCTCTGCCTTTAAAATGGTTTATGATTTTGAGTCTGTTGCATATAAAACCAAGCCAGGTACAGTATCTATGCCTTTTAAAACAGATTTCGGGTATCATGTTGTAAGAGTAGATGAAAAAAGACCTTCTCGCGGTACGGCTACTGCAGCACATATAATGATTAGTTTAAATCAAAAAGATTCACTTGTAGATCCTGAAACTAGAATCAACGCGGTTTATAAGAAATTACAACAAGGAGAATCTTTTGAAGCATTAGCAAAGCAATTTTCGGATGATAAAAGCTCATCTAGAAATGGAGGAGAATTAAGACCTTTTAAAAGTGGTCAGCTAAGCTCAATTGCTTTTGAAGATGCAGTATTTGGTATTAAAAAACCTGGAGATTTAATTGGGCCTATACTAACAGATTACGGTTGGCATATTATTAAACTAATTAAAATAGAGCCTATACCTAATTACGAAGAAGCTAAAAGAAACATACAAGCGCAAGTTAAAAGAGACTCACGTTCTAAATTAATTAATAGCGCAATGGTAAAAGAATTATCACAGCGTTATACTATTAACAAAAATGACACTACAGAAGACTATTTTATTAACACGATTAAACCGAGTTATTTTGCAGGACAACTTCAATTACCAGAAGATTTTGATGCAAATACTTTAGTCCTTTCTGTAAACGATTCTATATATACTTATGGCGATTTTATACAACACTTAAAATCTAAACAACGAACTTATATGCGAAAAAAGGTTGCTATAAAAGACTTAGTGAGTAAAGAATTAAATTTATTTATAGAAAATAGCATATTAAAATATAGAGAAGATAATTTAGAAGATGAAGATGAAGCATTTGCAGAAGTCCTTCAAGAATATAGAGATGGATTACTACTTTTTGATTTAATGGAAAAAGAAATTTGGAACAAGGCGGCCAAAGATACTGTAGGACTTAAATCGTATTATGCAGAACACACATCTAACTATATATGGAAAGACCGTATTGATATGATAATGGCATCAACAAGTGATAATGAAACAGCTGTTAAAGTTCAAAATTATTTAAAAGTAGGTAAAAAAAATACCGAAATTGAGAAGATTTTAAACTCTGATAAATCCCAAAAAGTCATTTTCACGAAAGGAATCTTCGAAACTTCTAATGATAAACTGCCACAGACATTGGTTTTAGAAGAAGGTGTTTCTAATGTGTATGTACATAACGAAGGATTTCATGTATTACAAATTAATAAAGTTTTAAAATCTAAGCCTAAAACTTTAGAAGAGACTAAAGGAACGGTTATTAACGATTATCAAAACCATATTGAAAATCAATGGATTGATGGATTAAAAAAACGATTTAAAGTTAATGTCAATAAAGATGTATTGTTTAAACTTAAATCTAAAATCAACAATTAAATTGAAAAATTTAGTAATCATTATTTTAATACTTACTGTTTTTACTTCGTGCAATTTTTATAAAAATGAAGCTAAAGAAAATGCTATAGCCCGTGTTGGTGACAATTATTTATATACTTCTGATTTAAATGGAGTTATTCCAGAAAATGCATCTAAAACGGATAGTGCTATAATTGCTAATAGTTATATTAACAGATGGGCTAGTGCGCTATTATTAATGGATAAAGCACAAGTTAACCTTCCGGTTAGTCAACAAAATAATTTTGAAGATTTGGTGAGTCAGTATAAAAATGATTTATATACTAACGCCTATTTAGAAGCTTTGGTTACTAAAACAATAGACACTTTAGTAGGAGATAGTGAAGCTAAATTATTTTATGAAAAGAATAAAGAATCATTTAAACTAAATGATGATTTAATAAAATTCAGGTACGTTAATATTCCGCAGAATGCGGTAAATATAGAAGAGATAGAAGATAGGTTTAAAAGCTTTGAATATAAGGACAAGATGTTTTTAGATTCTATTTCGGTTCAGTTTAAAACCTATTCACTAAATGATTCAACCTGGATCAAAGCTAATCAGGTGATTGTCAAAGTTCCTGTAATAACTCAAAAAAATAAACAAGAACTGTTAAAAAAATCTAATTTTATAAGGCTCAAAGATTCATTAAACCTATATTTGATTCAAATTAATGAGGTGCTTTCGCAAAATGATTATGCACCGCTAGATTATGTTAAACCATCCATTAATCAAATTGTGATTAATAAACGTAAACTAGAGTTAATTAAGGAATTAGAAAATGATATTACCAAAGATGCTATTAAAAACAAACAATTCGAAATTTATGATTAAAGAAGTGGCGCTACTAGTTTTTGCACTTTTTTTTAATTTCAGTTTAGGGCAAGAAATTATAAAAGAAGAGAAAAAAATTGCAAGTTTAAATAAACCTAAATCTGATAGTAATAGAGTAAAAGCCGATGGTGTGGCTGCTGTTGTAGGAGGTAATATCATTTTAGAATCTGATTTAGACCGAAGTATAGCACAAATTAAGGCCCAAGGAGGTGATCTAGGAGAGACAACGAGATGCCAACTTTTTGGTAAAATTTTAGAAGACAAGCTCTATGCACATCAAGCGGTGCAAGATAGTATTACGGTTAACGAATTACAGATACGATCTCAAATAGATCAGCAAATAGAAGGCATATTGCCTAATTTCAATGGTTCAATGGCAGACTTACTTAAGTACTATAAAAAGAACTCAGAAGATGAACTTAGAGAAGAGATTTATGAGATTAATAAGAGTACTTCTTTAGCAAATCAAATGCAAGAAAAAATTCTTGCAGATATAGAGATTACACCAGAAGAAGTACGTCAATTCTATAATAATCTTAAAAAAGAAGGATTACCTACATTTGGTGTAGAACTTAATGTTGCTGAGATTGTAGTTATTCCTGAGGTTACAGAGGCTTCTAAGCAAGAAGTAATAAATAAACTCAAAGAATACAAAAGAGATATTGAAGAAAATGGTGCCAGTTTTACAACAAAAGCTTTGTTTTATTCGCAAGATGGTTCTAAAGTTGATGGAGGAAAGTTACCTACCATGAATAGAAAAAGACCAAGAATGGTTAAAGAATTTAGGGATGTTGCGTTTTCTCTTAGAGAAGGAGAAATATCAGAGCCTTTTGAGTCTCCTTTTGGATATCATATTGTTTTTCTAGAAAAAATTAGAGGACAAGAGTATGATGTGAGACATATTTTATTACGCCCTGAAATCACCCAAGACGCTATTGAAAAAGCTAAGAAAGAGATTGATGAAGTAAGAGCTAAAATTACTGATGGCTCTATAAGTTTTGCTGACGCAGCTAGAGAATTTAGTGATAGAAAAGAAACAAAGTTTGAAGGAGGGAAATTAATAAATCCTGTAACTCAAGATTTTAATTTTGAGTTAACAAAGATGGATACAGATATATATACACAAATTCAAGATTTAAAAGATAATGAGATTAGCGATGTAATTCAAGATCAAGATCGTGAAAATCCTATTTTCTTTAAATTAGTAACAGTTACAGATCGTATAGACGAACATGAAGCAGATTTTGCTAGAGATTATTTAAAAATTAAGCGTTTAGCATTGCAAAACAAACATTTTGATGCTATAGGAAAATGGCAAAAGGAGACTATAGAATCGACATTTATTAAAATAAATGGAGAATATAGAGATTGTGAGTTTACTAGTAATTGGTTAAAAAAAGAATAGTACATGTCAGATGTCTCTACTATTGAAAGCTTTGTAAAAAAATATAAAAGCTTAAAAAAGGAAATCGCTAAAATTATTGTTGGACAAGAAGATGTAGTAGATCAGATACTAATCTCAATTTTCTCAGGTGGTCACTCACTTTTAATCGGTGTACCTGGTTTAGCAAAAACTCTAATGGTTAATACTATTGCTAAAGTCTTGGGGTTAGATTTTAAACGCATTCAGTTTACACCAGATTTAATGCCGAGTGATATTCTTGGTAGCGAAATATTAGATCAGAATAGAGAATTTAAGTTTATAAAAGGGCCAATTTTCGCTAATATCATTTTAGCGGATGAAATTAATAGAACACCTCCAAAAACACAAGCTGCTTTGTTAGAAGCAATGCAAGAGAGAGCTGTTACAGTTGCAGGTCATCAATATAAATTAGCATTACCTTATTTTGTTTTAGCAACTCAAAACCCAATAGAACAAGAAGGAACTTATCCCTTACCAGAAGCACAATTAGATCGCTTTATGTTTGCAATTAATTTAGAGTATCCTTCGTTTCAAGAAGAAGTAGATGTTGTGAAAGCAACAACGACAGATATTCAGTTAGAGGTAAACGCATTGTTCACTGTGCAAGAAATTATAGATTTCCAGAATGTCATAAGGCGTATTCCTGTAGCAGATAATGTTATAGAGTATGCGGTGTCTATGGTAAGTAAAACGAGGCCAAATACATCTACTGCTGCAGATTTAGTTAAAGAGTATGTAGATTGGGGTGCAGGCCCAAGAGCATCTCAAAACCTCATACTAGCGGCAAAAACACACGCGGCAACTCACGGAAAATTTTCACCAGATATAGAAAATGTCCAAGCTGTAGCAACTTCTATATTGCGCCATAGAATTATAAAAAATTATAAGGCAGAAGCCGAAGGTATTTCAGATCAAAAGATTATAGAAAGCTTATTTTAATAGTAAAGACATAGTATTACATTTGTACTATGTTAGAATCTCGTCAACGAATATATGGTTTAGACCTAATTAGGGCATTAGCTATTATATTAGTTATTGTTTCTCACTGCACTTATATCTTACCAGAATTTAATTTACAACTAACCAGAGCTATTCGACTTTTAGGAGCGACAGGAGTTGATATATTTTTTGTTTTAAGTGGTTATTTAATAGGAGGTTTATTAATAAGAAACCTAGAAACTGGTAAGACTAGATTTAAAGATTTATTCTATTTCTGGAAACGTAGATGGCTGAGAACATTACCAAATTATTTTGTGGTTTTAATACTAAATATATTAATATTGATATTTTTAGGAGCAGATTTAGTTGAAAATTTATGGCTTTACATTCCATTTTTTCAAAATTTCACAAATGCACATCCAGATTTTTTTACTGAAGCCTGGAGTTTGTCTATAGAAGAATACGCCTATATAATATTACCTTTAATTATTTATGTAATTCTTAACTTAAGAAAATATAAAGATCCTGTAAAGTGTTTTTTTTATACCACACTTGTTGTAATTATTGTATTGTTTATTTTAAAAATAAAGTTCTATAATACTACGTATTTATCATCCTATAGTGAGTGGAGTAGTATGTTTAGGAAAGTAGTCATCTACCGTTTAGATACTATATATATTGGTTTTATTCTTGTATATTTTAATAAAACATTCTCACAGTTTTTAAGAAAAAACAAAACGGCTTTATTATTACTAGGAGTATTTATTTTTGTAGGATTACATTTATTAATAATAATCAATAACTATCAACCGGAGACTCATTTGCTTTTTTATTCGTATATCTATCTTATAGCAATAAGTATAAGTATAGCTTTGGTATTTCCTTTTGTAATTTATTTAAAAAGTCAAGAGAGGATAAGACCTTTAATTCAGTATATAAGTATAAGATCTTATGCTATTTATTTAATTAATTACTCATTGGTTTTATTAACATTAAAACGATTTTTCAATTCATCATTAATGACTTTATTTCTATATATTATGCTTACAATAGTACTGTCAGAATTATTGTTTAGATACGTAGAATTAGCATTTTTAAAATACCGAGATCGAAAATTTCCTAAATAGAGCAATTCTAAAACTAGTAATTAAAAATGATAATTTTCATAATTGAAATCATATCATTAATTATAAAATCGAAAGTGTTCATTTTCACTATTAAATAATAAAAATTATTAAATTATGTGTAATGATTTTTTGCTTCTATTAGATATTTTTTAAAACCCCATATAATTTGTAAATTTGTAAGACTAAAAATTATAAATAACCTTATTAAACCTTATATTCTATGGCATTCGATATTAACATGATTAGAAACGTTTACTCACAAATGGCAGAGCGAATAGATACAGCTCGAAATGTTGTTGGTAAACCATTAACGCTATCTGAGAAAATTTTATACAATCATTTATGGGATGGTAAAGCGACTTCGGCTTTTAAACGAGGTAAAGACTATGTTGATTTTGCACCCGATCGTGTAGCGTGTCAAGATGCGACTGCTCAAATGGCACTTTTACAGTTTATGCAAGCTGGTAAAAATAAAGTAGCTGTACCTACAACGGTACATTGTGATCATTTAATACAAGCTAAAGAAGGAGCAGCTACAGATTTAAAAAATGCAAATGATGTTAGTAGTGAAGTTTTTAACTTTTTAGAATCGGTATCTAATAAATATGGGATTGGTTTTTGGAAACCAGGAGCTGGTATTATACATCAAGTGGTTTTAGAAAATTATGCATTTCCTGGAGGAATGATGATTGGTACAGATTCTCATACAGTAAATGCAGGTGGATTAGGAATGGTAGCTATTGGTGTTGGTGGAGCAGATGCAGTAGATGTTATGGCTGGTATGCCTTGGGAGCTTAAATTTCCTAAATTAATTGGTGTAAAGTTAACAGGAAAACTTTCTGGTTGGACAGCGCCAAAAGATGTTATTTTAAAAGTAGCAGATATATTAACAGTTAAAGGTGGTACTGGAGCTATTGTAGAATATTTTGGACCAGGTGCAACAGCAATGTCATGTACAGGTAAAGGTACTATTTGTAATATGGGCGCTGAGATTGGTGCAACAACATCAACATTTGGTTATGACGAGTCTATGGAACGTTATTTACGTGCCACTGAAAGAGCAGATGTTGCAGATGCAGCCAATGAGGTAAAGAGCTACTTAACAGCTGATCCAGAAGTATATGCAAATCCTGAAAATTATTTCGATCAAGTTATTGAGATTAACCTTTCAGAATTAAATCCTCTATTAAACGGACCATTTACACCAGATTTATCAACACCTGTTGGTACTGATATGACAGAGAAAGCAGCATCTAATGAGTGGCCATTGCAAGTAGAATGGGGACTTATAGGGTCTTGTACAAATTCATCATACGAAGATTTATCAAGAGCTTCATCTATAGCACAACAAGCCATAGATAAAGGAATAAAAATGAAAGCAGATTTAGGTATTAATCCAGGTTCAGAACAAGTAAGATATACTGCTGAAAGAGATGGTATTCTTGGTATATTTGAAAACTTAGATGCTAAAATTTTCACAAATGCTTGTGGGCCATGTATTGGGCAATGGGCTAGATATAGTGACCCTAAAAATGCACCTAAAAATAGTATAGTACATTCTTTTAATAGAAACTTTGCTAAACGTGCAGATGGAAATCCTAATACACATGCTTTTGTAGCATCACCAGAGATTACAGCAGCTATTGCTATATCTGGACGTTTAGATTTTAACCCAATGACAGATAGTCTTATTAATGAAAATGGGGAAGAAGTAAGATTTGACGAGCCTACAGGATGGGAATTACCGCCTAAAGGTTTTGATGTAAAAGATAATGGGTATTTAGAACCTGTTGAAGATGGAAGTGGAGTAGAAGTTACAGTAAGCCCTACATCGGAGCGATTAGAATTATTAACACCTTTTAAACCTATTGGGAACACTATTACTGGAGCTAAATTATTAATAAAAGCTTTTGGTAAATGTACTACAGATCATATATCAATGGCGGGACCATGGTTACGTTTTAGAGGACATTTAGATAATATTTCTAATAACTGTTTAATTGGAGCTGTTAATGCTTTTGGCAAGAAAACAAATTTTGTTAAAAATCAATTAACTGGTGAGTTTGGAGGAGTTCCAGATACGGCTAGAGCATATAAAGCTGCTGAAGTGCCAAGTATTGTTATTGGCGATCATAATTACGGTGAAGGTTCTTCTAGAGAACATGCGGCAATGGAGCCTCGTCATTTAGGAGTTGTGGCAGTAATTGTAAAATCTTTTGCACGTATACACGAAACCAATTTAAAGAAACAGGGAATGTTAGGGTTAACATTTGCTAATGAAAATGATTATGACTTAATACAAGAAAATGATACATTTAATTTTAAAGATTTAGATCAGTTTGCACCAGGAAAACAATTAACATTAGAAATTGTTCATGCTGATGGAAGTGTAGATACTATATTATTGAATCATACATATAACCAATCTCAAATTGAATGGTATAATGAAGGTTCTGCATTGAACTTAATTAAAAAAGAGAACGCAGCATAAATTGATGTATTCATATAATTTAAAAAGGCTTTGATAAAATCAAAGCCTTTTTTAATACTAGAATTTTTAAAGCATAAAAAAACCTTTCAAAAAATGAAAGGCTTTTAAATTATATTTAAATATAAAACTATAAAGCAGTAACGTGCTTAGTTAATTGCGATTTTAAATTCCCAGCCTTGTTAGAATGAATAACATTCTTTTTAGCTAATTTATCAATCATACTAATAACAGAAGGTAACATACCCTGAGCTTCTTTAGCATCTGTTAATTCACGTAATTTCTTAATCGCATTACGAGTTGTTTTGTGTTGATATCTATTTAACACTCTTTTTTTCTCGTTGCTTCTAATTCTTTTTAAGGCTGACTTATGATTTGCCATTTTTTTCTTTATATTAAAATTGTAGCCCGTAGGGGAATCGAACCCCTCTTACCAGGATGAAAACCTGGCGTCCTAGCCGATAGACGAACGGGCCATTTAGTACTATAAATTCTATATTTTAGAATCTATTATTATTTAAATGAACTAGCAACGTTTCCATTGCGGATGCAAAAATACAACTATTTTTAAATGTTGCAACACTAAAACAATTTTTTTTAAAAATTAATAAGCTTTAGCAAAAAGCACGCGTTGTCTTGAAGGTTTTCCAGTATAGATGCATAATCCATCTTCAATAGGACTGTTATGCGGAATACACCTAATTGTAGCTTTTGTAAGTTCCTTTATTTTATTTTCAGTTTCAGCAGTACCATCCCAATGCGCAGATATAAAACCTGTTTTTGTTTCTAATACGGTTTTAAACTCATCAAAAGTATCTACTTTAGTAGTATGTTCTTCTCTAAAATCATAAGCCTTCTGGAATAACTCTTTCTGTATAGTTTCTAATAATTGAGGAATATGATTTTCAATTCCTTCAATATCTACAACTTCTTTTGTGAGATTATCACGTCTTGCTAATTCAATAGTGCCATTTTCAATGTCTTTAGGTCCAATTGCAATTCGTAATGGAACACCTTGTAGTTCATGCTGTGCAAATTTTGCACCAGGGCGTTGAGTATCTCTATCGTCAAATTTAACACTTACTCCATTATCTTCTAGTTTTTGTTTTAAAGTGTTTACAACATTTCTAATTATATTATGTTGTTCTTCTGTTTTGTATATAGGTACAATAACAACTTGATTTGGTGCTAAGTTAGGAGGCAATACTAAACCTTTGTCATCACTATGTGTCATAATAAGAGCTCCCATTAAACGTGTAGAAACACCCCAAGATGTCGCCCATACGTAATCTTGCTTCCCTTCGTTATTAGTAAATTTTACATCAAAAGCCTTAGCGAAATTTTGACCTAAAAAATGAGATGTTCCTGCTTGCAATGCTTTTCCATCCTGCATAAGAGCTTCTATACAGTGTGTGTCTAATGCACCAGCAAAACGTTCACTTTCAGTTTTAACTCCTTTAATTACAGGTATTGCCATAAAATTTTCAACAAAAGTTGCATATACTGTATTCATTTGCTCAGTTTCAGTAATGGCTTCAGCCATAGTGGCATGAGCAGTATGTCCTTCTTGCCATAAAAACTCGGCGGTTCTTAAAAATAAACGTGTACGCATTTCCCAACGCACCACATTAGCCCATTGATTAATAAGTATTGGCAAATCTCTGTAACTTTGTATCCAACCTTTGTATGTATTCCATATAATGGCTTCACTAGTAGGTCTTACAACAAGTTCTTCCTCTAATTTAGCTTCTGGATCTACACGTAATTTCCCTGGATTATCGGGGTCGTTTTGTAACCTATAGTGTGTAACTACTGCACATTCTTTTGCAAAACCTTCTGCGTTTTTCTCTTCGGCTTCAAATAAACTTTTAGGAACAAAAAGAGGGAAATAAGCATTTTGATGTCCAGTAGCTTTAAACATTTTATCCAATTCTGCTTGCATTTTCTCCCAAATAGCAAAGCCATATGGTTTTATAACCATACAACCTCTAACAGCAGAATTTTCTGCTAAATCAGCCTTTACTACCAGTTCGTTATACCATTTAGAATAATCTTCTGACCTTTTTGTTAAATTTTTACTCATTGGTGTTATTTTGGCACAAATATTGTGACTATGTTAAAAAATAAAATAGTCTGGCAAAACTAACTATTTTTGTATTGTTCAACAATTAAATCAAAAGAGATATGCGATTTACTACCCTACACACTAATAAAACATCAATTTTTGGAGTTTTAACATTATTTTTAATGCTCGCATCATGTGGGTCATATCAATATATTGGTTATGATAATGATGGTATATATGCTTCTGATGAAGTTACAGTAGATGTAGAACGTGCATCTAATGCTAGAGTAGGTAATCAATATTACGAAAATTATTTTGCCGATGTAGCAAGAGAGGCAGAGGAGGTTATTGAAGACTCAGAAATTTTTACAGATATAGATAGTTATACAGGTGTTGAAGTTGACTCTACAGTAGTAGTAGAAGATTTTTCAGTTAATAATGGTGGTTGGGGACAAGTTAATGAAGAAGTTATAGTATATGTTCATAATAATGGTATTTATAATACAGGGTTTTATAACGGATTTGGATACGGGCTAGGCTTTGGTTTTGGATTCTATGATCCTTTCTATTATAATGGAGGTTTTGGATTTGGTTTTAACCGTTTTGGTTTTGGAGGTTTTGGTTTCAATCGTTTTGGTTTCAATCGTTTTGGTTTTGGAGGTTTTGGATTTAATCGCTATGGGTTTGGAGGTTTTGCTGGATTTGGATATAATAGATTTGGGCAATTAGTATATAATCCAAGATTTGGTAATAGTCGTTTCGGATATAATAATGGGATAGCTTTTAATAACAGAGGAAGAGGTGTTTTCGGAAGAAATAATTCTATAAATAATAGAAGATTAGGTAGTTTGTCTGAAAGAAGATCAGTAGCGGGACGTAGTAATTCTATTTCTGAATCACGTAGATCAAGAACAACCGAGGGTAGAACTTTAACTACTACTGAAGGTAGAAGAACAAGATCTACATTATCTTCAGATGGAACTAGAACTCGTATTACTAGAAGTGGTAATGGTACAGGTATTGTTAGGTCTAATGGAACAAGAACTCGTATTACCAGAAACAGTAATGGTAACGGAACAATTAGATCTAATGGTAGTAGAGTAAGAATTAATACTAATAATGGAGGATCTAGGACAAGTACGAGAACACGCCCTAGTGTATCAAGTAATAATAGATCATCATCATCGAGAAGTAATACAGTTAGTAGAAGCTCTAATAGAAGTAGAAGTTCAAGTACAAGATCATCAAGATCATCAAGACCATCTAGTTCTAGATCATCAGGAGTTAGTCGATCTTCTTCAAGATCATCTAGCTCATCAAGATCATCAGGTGTTAGCCGATCTTCTTCAAGATCTAGCTCTGGTTCATCTAGTCGTTCATCATCATCATCTAGAGGAGGAAGAGGATAAGAAAATAGAATAGATTTTCCAAAACAAATAAGCAACCACATTAAAATCATCAATTAAAAACATTTATAAATAATATGAAGAAAGTAATTTTACTATTCATAGCTGTCTTACTTATGTCTAATGTTAACGGACAAGACATTACTGACGCAGTTCGTTATTCTATAGATGAAATAGAAGGTACAGCACGATTTAAAGCTATGGGTGGTGCTTTTGGAGCATTAGGTGGAGATTTATCAGCAATAAATATTAACCCGGCAGGTTCTTCAATTTTCACTAACAGTCATGCTTCAATTTCTTTAGGAGTTTTTGGGAAAGACAATACAGTCAGTTTTTTTAATACTACAAATTCGTCTACTGATACTAATGCAGATCTTAATCAAGGAGGAGCAGTATTTGTTTTTCAGAATGCAAATCCTAATTCTAAATGGAAAAAGTTTTCTCTTGGTATAGCATATGACCGTACTGGGAATTTTGATGATGATTGGGTGGCAAGTGGTATAAACCCGACAAATACAATAGGACAATATTTTGAAGAATTTGCTAATGGTCAACGATTAGATGAAATCTCTGCACTAGATGGAGAAACGATTGGTCAAGCTTATTCAGAAATAGGGTCTATTTTTGGATTTGGAAATCAACAAGCATTTTTAGGGTTTGAATCATTCATTCTAGACCCTGTAAATAATAGCGATGATAATACTGAGTATATAAATAATATAACAGGAGGTAATTATAATCAACGTTACTTTTTATCTAGTACAGGATTTAATGGAAAACTTGGATTTAATGTTTCTGGCCAATATGGTGAGAAGATCCACTTAGGACTGAATGTAAATACACATTTCTTAAATTATGAACGTTCTACATTATTGATTGAGAACAATTCAAATATTGGTTCTTTAATTAGTAGAGTCGGTTTTGAAAATAATTTGCGCGCAACTGGGAGTGGAGTTTCTTTTCAATTAGGTACAATTATTAAAGTTACTAATGAATTGAGATTAGGATTAGCTTATAATTCCCCAACATGGTTTCGTATTTCTGAAGAAACCTCTCAGTCAGTCGAAACTACACGTCGTTTAGATCCATTAGGACCTAATCCATTTACGGTTATAGACCCTAATGTAATTAATATTTTTCCTGAATATAGATTGCAAACACCAGGCAAACTTACTGGGAGTTTAGCTTATGTTTTTGGGAGTAGAGGGCTTTTAAGTTTTGATTATTCTCGAAAAGATTTCGGTGAAGCTAAGTTTAGACCACAATCAGACCCGTTTTTTCAATTTCAAAATGACCAGATAGAAAATGTATTAGATGTTTCTAATACTTATAGATTAGGTGGCGAGTATAGGTACAAACAAATGAGTTTTAGAGGTGGTTATAGAATGGAAGAAAGTCCTTATAAAGATGATAGTTTTTTTGGAGATCTTACAGGTTATTCTTTAGGCTTTGGATACAAATTTGGTAACACCTCATTAGATTTAGCATTTAGTCAATCAGAAAGGGAAGTTAATACATTATTATTTTCTAATTCTTCAGCTTTTACTGATGCGGCTGAAATAGATACTACATTTACTGATGTAGTATTAACACTAGCATTTAGTTTATAAAATAGCAAATATAGAATAAGGAGCTCTTAATAATTTATTAAGAGCTTTTCTTGTAAGGAAATTCATCAGTTTACGACTAGACAGCAATATTTGCTGTAGATATGAGTTCTATATGGGTTTTTGAAGATGTTAATTTATTTGGGTTATTATGCCCTCATAAATATAAGGCATATACACAAGTGCATGACTTTGATGCCTATAAAAAGCAGGATTATATTTACTTTGAAAAAGACGCAGCTAATAAAGTTTATCTTATAGAAAAAGGTAAGGTTAAAATTGGGTATTATAATGAAGATGGTAAAGAAGTTGTAAAAGCCATTTTAAAACGTGGGGAACTCTTTGGGGAAAAAGCTATTCTTGGAGATAATATAAGAGATGAATTTGCTCAATCTTTAGATAATAACACTTCAATATGTCCAGTAGATGTTAAGACTGTACATGGTTTAATGCGAAATAATCAAACACTTAGCTTTAAAATTTACAAGTTTATTGGATATAAGATAAAAAAACTAGAAAGAAGACTTCAGTTATTATTATTTAAAGATGCAAAGACACGCTTATTAGACTTCTTAGATGAATTATGTGCCGATTACGGCTATAATTGCGACGTTACAGGTGATGATATTATTTTACATCCATATACACAAAAAGATATTGCTTCACTTATAGGTATTTCTCGCCCTACATTAAATACATTACTTAATGATTTAAAAGAGAAAAAAATTATAGATTTTAATAGAAAAGAGATTAGAATATATAAAGGCATCGTATAATTATAACTAATTGATTTTTTATGATAATCATATATTGTTAAAAGCATACAAATAACTTAGTTTATGTTTGGTTAATAGTATAGTTTTGACTTAGAGATTATGTTTATTATTTATTATGAAGAAGGCTAATAAAACAAGAAGAAACAATATTATATTTTTATTGATTATTATGTTGTTAATTTTGCCGCAGACAAGGCAACCAATACAAGTAATGTTGCATAAAGGACTGTCTTATATTAATTCTGCTAGTAGTATTGATGTTTCAAAGAGAGAGTCGTTAGAAAACTATAATTGGAAATTGTTAGATGAATCAGGATCGATTTATGACCTTAATGATGCTAAAGGAAAAGTAATTGTAATTAATTTTTGGGCAACATGGTGTCCGCCATGTATAGCAGAAATGCCAAGTTTAGAGAAACTTTATGTTAAATATAAAGAAGATGTTGTGTTTCTATTTGTAACAAATGAAGATAAAGAATTAACAACAAAATTCAAAGAAAACAAAAATTACACATTTCCTTCTTATCAACCCGTTACTGATGGTTTATTTGAAGTAAAGTCTATACCTAGAACTTTTGTCATAGATAAAAAAGGTAAAATAGCTATTGATAAGTCAGGAGCTCTAGATTGGTTTAGTACATCTATACAAGAAGAAATAAAGACACTACTTAAATCGTAGAAAACTATTTAAAATATTTAAAAGGAACAATTAGCATTCCAAAATTTTCTCCTTTATGCTTTCCTAAATGTTTATGATGTATTTTATGAGCTCTGCGTACTCCTCGAGCATATTTATTATCAATATTACGTAACCATTTAAAACGCTGATGAATAAAAATATCGTGTACTATAAAATAAGCAGCGCCATAAACTAAAATACCTAGACCTATTGGTAAACAGTACCAAACGTTGTAAAAACTCCAGATATACCAACAACTCATACTAATAAGTGCATAAAATAAAAAGAAAGCATCGTTACGCTCAAACCAACTTTTATGATCTTTTTGGTGATGGTCTTTATGGAGATTCCATAAAAACCCGTGCATAATATATTTATGCGTAAACCATGCATTAAATTCCATCATTAAAAAAGTACCAATAAAAATGAGTATCCAAAAAAATGTATGCATATTTAAATGTATATATTATAATAAGTTAAGTTGGTATTTAACATAGCTTCTGGTTAAAAGCTCTACTTTTTTATAATCAGGAACTCTAATACGAGCAGATTTTATTTCTAGTGCAGGAGTCTTTTTTAATTTTTCTAGTAGCTTGTTATAGTATCTATACGCCATAAATACACCAAACTTAGCTTCTAGCGGTAATTGTTTTATGCCTACTAATCCTTTTTTAAAATCGTTTTCTATATCGTTTATAATAGCTTTTTTAGAAGTTTCATCTAATTGACTTAAATCGGTATTAGGGAAATATGTTCTGTTTAAATCTTCAAAATCGGCTTTTAAATCTCTTAGAAAATTAACCTTTTGAAAAGCTGAACCTAAACACATTGCAGATTCTTTTAAAGCATTATATTTTTCTTCATCACCTTTTACAAAAACTTTCAGGCACATTAAACCAACAACATCGGCAGAACCATAAATATATTCTTTGTATTCTAAATCAGTTAAATAATTTTGTTTATGTAAATCTTGGTGCATACTTTTCATAAAAGCATCTACCATATGTTTATCTAAACCATATTTATGATACGTTTCTTGAAAAGCATTTAAAATAGGATTTAAACTAATTTTTAAATCTAAAGCTTTCTCTAAATCTTTAGAGAAGTCATTAAATAACTGTTCTTTATTATAATCATGAAATGTATCAACAATTTCATCTGCAAAGCGAACAAAACCATAGATATTGTATATATCTTGTCTTATACTTTTAGAAAGCATTTTTGTTGCCATAGAGAACGACGTACTATAAGACGTGGTAACTATTTTACTACATTGATGAGAGACGTTATCGAAGAGTGATTTCATAATAGGGTTTAATTTGAATGATGTTTGTGTATTAAATCAGCTACAAGTTTTCCTGAAATTATTGCTGGTGGCACACCAGGTCCAGGAACGGTTAATTGTCCAGTAAAATAAAGATGATTAACTTTTTTACTTTTCAATTTAGGTCTTAAAAATGCAGTTTGTAATAGCGTATTAGCCATCCCGTATGCATTTCCTTTATATGAATTGTATTCTTTTTTAAAATCTTTCACACAAAAAGATTCTTTAAAGATAATATTATTTTTTACAGTTTGTAAGGTTTTCTTTTCAAAACGGTCAATAATTATATCGAAATATTGTTGTCTTAAGGCTTCTGTATCTTCCAAACCAGGAGCTATAGGAATAAGGAAAAATCCAGTTTCACAATTAGCAGGAGCCATAGTTTTATCTGTCACAGAAGGGAAATTGACATAAAATAAAGGATTGTCAGGCCATTTTGGGTTATCGTATATGTCTTGTGCATGTATTTCAAAATCTGTGTCAAAAAATAAATTATGATGTTCTACGTTTTTTAATTTTTTGTCAAAACCTACATAGAATAATAAGGACGATGGCGCAAATGTTTTTTTAGACCAATAAGATTCTGAATATTGTCTGTATTGATCATCTAGTAATGTTTCAGAATGGTGGTAATCAGCACCACTAAGTATATAATCTGATTCTATAATTTTACCATTTATGGTAATACTTTCAGCTTTGCCATGAGTTACGTTTATTTTATCTACTGTAGCATTGGTATGTATTTTAACACCTAAACTTTTTGCTAATGAAGACATTCCATTAATAACTTTATACATTCCACCTCTTGGGTGCCATGTACCCAAACCAAAATCAGCAAAATTCATAAAACTATAAAACGAAGGAGTATTACTAGGCTTAGCGCCTAAGAATAGCACAGGAAACTCTAAAGTTGAAATCAACTTTGGGTTTTTAAAGTTTCTACGCACTTCTGTACTTATGGTTTTGAAGAATTGATCAACTCTTGTAATGGTATCTTTAGTAACCAATTCTATAGGAGAAATACCAGGTTTTAGTACAATTTTATTTATAGCAATATTGTAATTATCTTGAGCTTTAGTTATAAATTTTCTAAGTGGTTTAGAGCTTCCTGCTTCAATACGCTCAAATTCTTGACAGATTTTATCCATGTGATCTCCAATAGTAATCACATCGTCAGAAAAGAAAATCTTATATGCAGGACTTAATTTATCTAACATATAAAAATCGCTAGTAGTTTTATTAAAATCTGAAAAAAACTTTTCAAAAATATCAGGCATCCAATACCAACTAGGACCAATATCAAAAGTAAATCCATCTTTCTTTAATTGTCTTGCTCTACCACCAATGCTTTCATTTTTTTCATAAATAGAGACATCGTAGCCTTTTTTTGCTAAATAACAAGCTGCAGATAATGATGAAAAACCAGAGCCAATAATAGAAATTTTAGTCATTTTTAAATTAAAGTATTGAGACTACTGATTTTATAGATTTAAATGTTTTGATGTTTTTAGGTAATTTCTCTATATCTATATGGTTTAGCATTTGACCAAGAATCCAGAATTCAGAATTAGAGTTTTGGAGAATAGTTTCACTAAAATTTTTAATATACTTATCTAAATCTTCTTTATAAGGTTTAACAGTAAAATAAGATAAGAAGACAATGTCATCATAATAATTAAGAACGTCTTTAAGGCTTTCTTGAGGGACACTTTGCCCTAAGAAAATACTATGATAACCTTTAGAAACAATTTCGTAATTTAAAAACATTAAACCCAATTCATGTATTTCATTACTAGGTAAATAGAGAATAAATGTTCTTTTAGATTTGTTAATTTTATTAGACTGAATATTTTCAATATTAACTAATATTTTTTGACGTATCAGTGTTGTCAAAAAATGTTCGTGAGCAGGTGTTATTGTATCCGTTTGCCACAAGAGTCCTATTTCTGTTAAAAGTGGAATGAAAATATCGTAGAAAATTGATGTAAATGATTTTTCTTTTAATAAAGACTCGTATGTATTATAAAACAAAATCTGATCGAAATTAAGCATCGATAATTTAAAAGAGTTGATAGCATGCCCTTCTACATTGTTTTGTGATGCTATCTCTCTAACTAAAACAGGTATTTGATGATTGTCTAATGTTGCTATTTTAGAAATCTTATAACCATTGCTATTTAAATAAGTAACATTTAATAGTTTCTGAAAACTAGCTAAATCGTAATACCTTATGTTTGTATCTGTACGTTTAGGTTGTAATAAATTATAGCGCTTTTCCCAAATCCTTATAGTATGTGCTTTAATACCAGTGAGATTTTCAAGGTCTTTAATGCTAAACTTATTTTTAATATTGTTCATTTATTAATAGAAATGTTTAAACAAAAATAAGTTTTTCAATCCAGAATATATGAGATTTAACAAAAAATAAATAAAATGTATATGATATAGTGCGCACGAGAAGATTCGAACTTCCACATCCTAAACGGATACTGGCCCCTCAAGCCAGCGCGTCTACCAATTCCGCCACGTGCGCATTTTTAGATAAGTAAAGGTAAAAAAAAAGTTAAGCAATATGCTTAACTTTTAGTGACCAGTCTGGGGCTCGAACCCAGGACCCTCTCCTTAAAAGGGAGATGCTCTACCAACTGAGCTAACTGGTCAAAAATGTTTTTCTCTAACGAGGCTGCAAATATAAAATGATTAATTAATAAAACAACACTTTTTTATTGATTTTTTCGTTTTTTTGTATTCAAATTATGTAGGTGTTTAACAATCAATTTATAAGTGTAAATGATTATTGTTTTAATAGGATATATGGGGTCAGGAAAATCAAGTATTGGTCAAAAATTGGCTAAAGTTTTATCCTATGATTTTATAGACTTAGACAGCTATATAGAAAGTAAAGAGGATTTATCTATTTCGGATATATTTTTTAATAAAGGAGAAATTTATTTTAGAAAAAAAGAAGGCCAATATTTAAATGAAGTATTAAAAGATTCAAAGCATACTGTTTTAGCATTAGGAGGTGGTACACCATGTTATGGATATAACATGAAAAACATTTTAGAAAAAGATAATGTTACTTCTATATATCTTAAAACTTCTATACCAGAATTAGGGAGGAGATTGATGAAAGAAAAGTCTAAAAGACCACTAATTAGCCATTTAGAAACAGAGGAGGAGCTAGTAGAGTTTATAGGTAAGCATATTTTTGAAAGAACAAGTTTTTACACACAAAGTAATAAAACGATTTCTACAGACAATCAGACAACTGATTTAATAGTAGAAAAGATAGTAATAGAATTAATTTAAGAAAGCCTCATAGGGCTTCTTGTCTAGTTTTACATTAACATGCTCACTTAAAGATGTAGATAGAGATATCCCTTTAAAATCAGCTTTTACTGGATATTTTTTATGGTTTCTATTTACTAAAACAGCAGTTTTAAACTGTTTAATAGGTACATCTAAAAAATGTTTTACACCATACATTAAGGTACTGCCAGAATTTAAAACATCGTCTACTAAAACAATAGATTTATTTTTATAATCGTCGGAATTAATAGACGTAACTATTGAATTTAAAGGTTTTTTCTTGTCAATATTTACTTTGCATAAAACAATTTTAATATCTGATATAGTAATTAAACAAGTTTTTAATTTTTTGGCTAAAAGGTAACCATTGCTTTCTATACCAGCTAGAACAAGTTCTTTTTCATTAACATTACTTTCGTATACTTGATAAGCTATGCGCTTAATTTTGTGTTCTATTTCTTGATGGTTTAGAATAATATTTTTCATTAAAATTTAATTATTTGTGTCAAAGATATAAAAGAGAAATGTAATTAAACAAAGAGATAAATTTAAATCTATTCTTCTTCATCTATATAACTTTCAATAGATCTTCGGTCTTTTTTAGTAGGCCTTCCCATTCCTTTTTTTCTATAATAATCTTTACTATATTTAAGGAGTTCTTTTGCTTCAAAGGCCTCTTTGGGAGTAATATCTATTCTATAAATATCTACTAATTTTGCTCCAACTCTATTAGTAGGCATCGCTATAATTCTTAACTTATAATTAATTTGATTTTTACGTAATTCAATAATATCGTCTATATAAACCTCTTTCCCAGGTTTAACAACATGATTATTAACCTTAATTTGACCTTTTTTACAAGCTATGGTTGCTTTATTTCTTGTTTTATAATATCTGACACACCATAAAAATTTGTCTATGCGCATACACTTTTAACTAAAAACTACGTTAATATTATTTAAAAAAAATTATAATATCGTATCTTGCAAAGCAAAAATAAGCTATAAAGAACAATAATTTACAATAAGCTATGATTGTAAATTTTAAATTTATTAATGACTATGAAAATTAAAAACTATTTTGGTTTATTTGGAGCACTAGCTATCTTGTTTATAGCTTGTTCACCTGATGACCCTTTATTTATTCCTGTTGAAGACAGAGATCGCACAGAGCAACAAGAAACAGATCGAGCATTATTACAATTTTATTTAGACACTCATTTTTATAATAGTGCTTTTCTTGAAAGTAATATTAATAGTACTGTTGATGATATTGTCATAACAGAATTGCAACAAGGATCTTCTGTTCCTGACGGACATACTTTATTATCTGAATCTCCTAATTTAATTACAAGAACATCAACGTTTGAAGACACTGAATATGAACACTATATTTTAATGATTAATAGAGGTGGTGGTGAAAGTTTAGGTTTTACAGATAAAGTTAGAGTTGAATATGAAGGAAGTTTGGTTACAGATGCTTCAGTTTTTGATAGTGCTGTTACACCGATAGATTTTGATTTAGTAGGCTTTGGTGTTGGTAGTGAAGGAGTAATAACAGGTTGGCAACGTGTTTTTCCGGAATTTAATGCAGCGGCAGATTTTTCATTTGGAGCTAATGGAGTAGAATACAATGATTATGGATTGGGAGTTATGTTTTTACCATCGGGATTGGCATTTTTTTCTAGACAATTAATAGGTATCCCATCTTATTCTAATCTTGTTTTTAAATTTTCATTATTTCAAACAGAAGCTAATGACCACGAAAACGATGGCGTACCTTCTCTTGTTGAGGATCTAAACAATAATCAAGATGTATTTGATGACGATACTGATGGAGATGGTTTAGTTAATTACGTTGATCCAGATGATGATAATGATGGTGTATTAACTATAAATGAAGATATAAATAATGATGGAGATCCTACTAACGATGATACAGATGGTGATGGTATTCCTAACTATTTAGACGAAGATTCTGCTGAGTCTAATGAAGATGATAATTAAAATTACCTAAATAATATAATATTATAAATAATAAAAAATGCCACTAAATTTTAGCGGCATTTTTTATTTTAAATCTTAATTGATAAACTAAGTATTAATTGATCAGATCTAGCATCTAATCGATCAGCACTTAAAAGATTATTATTATCTAGAAATGTAGCTTCGTTATTACTAAAGCCACGTTCGTACCTTAGGTCTAATCCAAAACTATTAAAATTGAGAGCTACTCCAAAATTAAAACCAACTGTAAAGTCATTTTCAATATCATTAACATTTAACCTTTCAAAATCACTGTCAATAATATATTCTATTGCAGGTCCAGCAAAGATACTTATAGGACCTAATACTTTAATACCTACCAGTAAAGGAGCATCTATTTTTTGAACATCAAATTCACCAGAGTCAAAATCACTTTTAGTTTTGGTATATACTAATTCTGGTCTAAAATAGAGGCGATTGCCTATTTTGCCATATATGCCTATATGATATCCAATATTTCTATCTGGAGATTCAAAATTGGTTGAAATAGATTCAAAATAATCGCCATTTCCAGTATAGTTTAAGCCAACTTTGAAGCCATAACCACTTCCAGTTTGCCCAAAAGATGTTAAAGAAAATAATGTACAGATAAATACTGTAAGAACTAATTTTTGCATAATATTCGTTTTTTTGATTTCGATTACTAGTACAAAAACGTTGCCAAACTCAACTTATTTTCTTTTCAGTACGTTTTCAGTAGCTTTTATAATAGCATTACTATTTAATCCATACTTCTCCATGAGTTGAGCTGGTGTGCCAGATTCACCAAAAGTATCATTTGTAGCAACATATTCTTGTGGAGTGGGTAAATGCTTAGCTAAAACTCTAGAGACACTTTCTCCTAAACCACCTAAATAATTATGCTCCTCAGCTGTTACAATACAACCAGTTTTGCGAACAGAATCTAAAATAGCTTTATCATCTAAAGGTTTAATGGTGTGGATATTTATAACTTCAGCGGAAATGCCTTTTTCATGTAAAACCTTAGAAGCTTTTAAAGCTTCCCAAACGAGATGACCTGTAGCTACAATAGTTACATCCGTTCCTTCGGTAAGTGTAACAGCTTTACCTATCTCAAAAGTTTGATCTTCATTAGTGAAATTGGCTACTTTAGGTCTTCCAAACCTTAAATATACAGGTCCATTATGTTCTGCAATAGCTAAAGTAGCAGCTTTTGTCTGGTTATAATCACAGGTATTAATTACAGTCATGCCAGGAAGCATTTTCATTAATCCAATATCTTCTAAAATTTGATGAGTAGCACCATCTTCTCCTAAAGTAATACCAGCATGAGAGGCACATATCTTTACATTCTTACCCGAATAAACTACACTTTGACGAATCTGATCATATACACGCCCGGTAGAGAAATTAGCAAATGTACCAGTAAAAGGAATTTTGCCACCAATAGTAAGACCAGCAGCAATGCCAATCATGTTTGCTTCAGCTATTCCTATTTGAAAAAAGCGCTCAGGATGATTGTTTTTAAAATCATCCATTTTAAGAGATCCTATAAGATCGGCACAAAGCGCTACTACATTCTCATTAGTTTTTCCTAATTCAGTGAGTCCAGCTCCAAATCCTGAACGTGTATCTTTATTACCTTGGTTTTCGTATGTTTTCATAATGTAAAAATCGTAATTTGTGTAGCTAATTGAATTAGTAATCTCCTAAAGTTTCTGGATTTTGTGCTAAACCAATAGCTAGTTGTTCGTCATTTGGTGCTTTGCCGTGCCAAGCATGCGTATGCATCATAAAATCTATACCATTACCCATTACTGTTTTTAGTAATACACAGACAGGTTTTCTTTTACCAGTTTTAGATTTTGCATCAGCCATACCTTCTAGTATTGCATCAATATTATTACCTTCTTCTATTTCAACTACGGACCATCCAAAAGCTTCAAACTTATTTTTAATACTTCCCATTGGTAAAACATCATCAGTAGCTCCATCTATTTGTTTACCATTAAGGTCTATTGTAGAAATTAAATTATCAACTTTTTTTGCTGAGGCGTACATTATGGCTTCCCAATTTTGGCCTTCTTGTAATTCACCATCTCCATGCAAACTATAAACTAAATGATTGTCTCCATTTAATTTCTTTGCTTGAGCAGCACCTAATGCAACAGACATGCCTTGGCCTAAAGAACCAGAAGCAATTCTAATACCAGGTAAACCTTCATGTGTAGTAGGATGACCTTGGAGACGAGAATCTAATAATCTGAATGTATTTAACTCATCTATAGAGAAATATCCCGAGCGTGCCAAAACACTATAATATACAGGTGAGATATGTCCGTTCGATAAAAAGAAAATATCTTCATCACGTCCATCCATGTTAAAAGTAGCATTAGTATCCATAATTTCATTATAGAGAGAAACAAAAAATTCCGCACAACCAAGAGAACCGCCTGGATGCCCAGAATTTACTTTGTGGACCATACGTAAAATGTCTCTGCGTACTTGTGTGGTTAAGTCTTTTAAATGTTTTGTGTCTGGCATGATTATTTACTTAAATTTAAAGCCCAAAAATAGACGATTATAACAGCTTAACAAAGTTAGAAGTATTACACTTATTAACGATTTATGGTAATTGCTAACAATTTTAATTTTAATTAAGATGTAATGTGTTTGAGTTATTTATATTTGCTAATTCATAGATATTTTAATGAATTTCCACCGATTAGCTAAAGATCCTAATAGTAAAGCCAGAGCAGGCGAAATTACTACTGGTCATGGTAAAATAAAGACACCTATCTTTATGCCTGTAGGCACTGTAGCTTCCGTAAAAGGAGTACACCAGCGAGAATTAAAAAATGATATTAATCCAGATATTATTTTAGGTAATACCTACCATCTTTATCTACGTCCACAAACCCCAATATTAGAAAAAGCAGGAGGTTTGCATAAATTTATGAATTGGGATCGAAATATCTTAACGGATTCTGGTGGCTATCAGGTTTATTCTTTATCAGCTAATCGTAAGATTAAGGAAGAAGGTGTTAAGTTTAAATCTCATATTGATGGGAGCACTCATATATTCACTCCTGAGAATGTTATGGAGATTCAGCGTACAATAGGAGCAGATATTATTATGGCTTTTGATGAATGTACACCGTATCCTTGTGATTATAATTATGCTAAACGCTCTATGCATATGACACATCGCTGGTTAGATCGTTGTATTAACCATCTAGAGAAGACTCCATTAAAATATGATTATAACCAAGCTTTTTTTCCTATAGTACAAGGCAGTACATATAAAGATTTAAGACAACAGTCGGCTGAATATATAGCAAATTCAGATGCAGTTGGTAATGCTATAGGTGGATTATCTGTAGGTGAACCAGCTGAAGAAATGTATGCAATGACTGACATTGTGTGTGATATTTTACCAGAAGATAAGCCACGTTATTTAATGGGTGTTGGGACTCCAATCAATATATTAGAAAATATTGCGTTAGGTGTAGATATGTTTGATTGTGTTATGCCTACACGTAATGCCAGAAATGGAATGCTCTTTACGGCTCATGGTACAATTAATATAAAGAACAGAAAATGGGCTGATGATTTTTCTCCTATAGATGATATGGCTATTACTTTTGTGGATACAGAATATAGTAAGGCTTATTTAAGGCATTTGTTTACAGTAAATGAATTATTAGGAAAACAAATAGCCACAATCCATAATTTAGGCTTTTATTTATGGTTGGTAAGAGAAGCAAGAAAACATATTCTCCAAGGTAATTTTAGAACTTGGAAAGATAAAATGATAAAGCAAATGGATAAGCGTTTGTAAAGCATGAAAATTTTAGATTGGTACATATTAAAGCGTTATTTATTAACATTTCTTACAATGTTATTGCTCTTTATACCTATAGCTATAATGGTCCATTTAGCAGAGAAAATAGGTAAAATATTAGAGAATGATGTGCCTTTTGGTGAATTAGCTTTATATCTATTAAATTTTACAATTTACTTTGCTAATTTATTGTTTCCAATGTTCTTGTTTTTATCGGTAATCTGGTTTACATCTAAACTAGCTAATAATACAGAAATTGTTGCTTTCTTAAGCTCTGGAGTTTCCTTTTCTAGATTCTTAAGACCATATATTATTGGAGCAACAATAGTCGCTTTTGCAGCGTTAATTTTAGGGTTATATCTTGCACCTAATGCTAGTAAGGGGTTTAATGAGTTTAAATACAAGTACCTTAATAAAGGTAGAAAAATTCAAGAAACTAAAAATGTGTATAGACAGATTAATGAAAATGATTATATCTATGTAAGTTCTTTCGATCCCAAACGTAATGAAGGGCAGAATTTTACATTAGAACATTTTGAAGATAGTCGATTGACGTATAAGATTTTCGCAAATAGAATTCGTTTTATAGAAAAAGATTCTATATACAAATTGACCACTTATTATAAAAGATCCTTTGATAGTTTGGGTAATGAGACAATAGAAGATAGTCGACGTAAGAATATAGATTTTGAATTTGATATTGACGATTTAACTCCTGTAAATTATATTGCAGAGACTAAATCTTATGGTGAGTTAATTGATTTTATAAAAAAAGAAAAAGCAAGAGGCTCTTCAAGTATTGGACGTTATGAGGTTGTTAAATATAAAAAATGGAGTATTCCGGTTTCAGTATTTATATTAACCATAATAGCCGTAGCCGTATCATCTATTAAAAGACGTGGTGGTATGGGAATAAATTTAGCATTTGGTATTTCTATAGCAATGATTTATGTTTTTTTCGACAAAATATTTGGGGTTTTAGCAGAGCAATCTAATTTTAGTCCTTTAATTGCTGTCTGGCTGCCTAATGTTGTTTTCGGTATTTTAGCAGTATACTTACTATACAATGCCAAACGCTAAACTTAAGCATTATTTACACTTACATTTTCTGGTATTTATTGCTGGCTTTACAGCTATTTTAGGTGAGCTTATATCTATTAGTTCATTCTCATTGGTATGGTTTAGAATGGTTATAGCTGGTATATTAATGCTTTTGTATATAATAATAACCAAAAAGCAACTTAAAATACGTCCTAAAGTTATTATACAACTTTTTGTTGCAGGAATTATAATAGCTGCACATTGGGTTACTTTTTTTGAGTCTATAAATCAATCTAATGTTTCAATTGCACTGGCTATGTTTTCTTCAGGTGCTTTTTTTGCTTCTTTTTTAGAACCTCTATTTTTTAAGAGACAAATTTTATGGTATGAAATTTTATTTGGTTTCTTAGTTATTGCTGGAGTGTTTTTAATAACTCAAGGAGAATTAAAATACATCAATGGCATTATATTAGGGCTATTATCTGCAGTATTTTCAAGTTTATTTGGTGTTATTAACGGAAAATTTATCCTCAAACACAAAGCAAGTGTTATTTCGTTATATGAATTTGCAAGCGGAATTATTTTTTTAAGCCTTTTTATATTTTTGTTTAATGATGGTTTTGATTCATCATTTTTTAGCTTATCTCAATCAGATTGGTTTTACATTTTTATATTGGCTTCAATTTGTACAGCTTATGCTTTTATAGCCGCTGTAGAAGTAATGAAATACATATCTCCTTTTACCGTAATTTTAAGTTATAATTTAGAACCCGTTTACGGAATTACTTTAGCTTTAATACTCTTCCCTGAGAAGGAACAAATGTCTTCACAATTCTATTATGGTGCTGTCTTAGTGATATGTGCAGTTGTTTTAGATGCTGTTGTTAAAAATTATAAATCAAGGAAAATAAAAGCTGTTAAGTAACCCAATTAAAGTTATTATATTTGTACCCTAACTAATGAATTAAATACCTTCAAATTTATATGGAATATTTAGAGTTTGAATTACCTATAAAAGAACTAGAAGAACAATTAGATAAGTGTAAAATTATTGGAGATGAAAGTGAAGTGGATGTAACAGAAACCTGTAAGCAAATACATAAAAAACTAGAAGACACCAAAAAAGAAATATATAAAAACTTAACTGCATGGCAACGTGTTCAGTTGTCTAGACATCCAAATAGACCTTACACATTAGACTACATAAAAGCATTATGTGGAGATACATTTTTAGAACTGCATGGTGATAGAAATGTTAAGGATGATAAAGCTATGATTGGTGGCTTAGGAAAAATTGGTGATCAGAGTTATATGTTTATTGGTCAACAAAAAGGATTTAATACTAAGACCAGACAATACAGAAATTTTGGTATGTCTAATCCAGAAGGTTATCGTAAAGCTTTGCGTTTGATGAAATCTGCTGAAAAATTCGGAATTCCTGTTGTAACATTAATAGATACCCCAGGTGCATATCCTGGTTTAGAAGCAGAAGAACGCGGTCAAGGAGAAGCTATTGCGCGTAATATATTAGAAATGGCACGGTTAAAAGTACCAATTATAACCATTATTATTGGGGAAGGAGCATCTGGAGGTGCATTAGGGATTGGAGTAGGTGATAAGGTAATGATGCTAGAGAATACTTGGTATTCTGTAATTTCACCTGAATCTTGTTCTTCAATTTTATGGAGAAGTTGGGAATATAAAGAACAAGCTGCAGAAGCTTTAAAATTAACTGCTAAAGACATGAAGCGCATGAAATTAGTAGATCAAATTATAAAAGAACCTTTAGGTGGTGCACATAATAATAGAGAAAAAACGTTTTTAACTGTTAGAGATGCAATAGAGAAATCTTACGAAGAGTTTAAAAACTTATCACCAAAAGAATTAGTGAAGAAACGTATGAATAAATACGATGAAATGGGAGTTTATAAATCCTAAATCTACTATTAACAAGGTACTTAAAAAACTGAAGCTATTTGCTTCAGTTTTTTTTAGCTCTATTAACAATATATTTAACTTATTAACAGTTCAATTGTTAACGAACTGTTGAGATTGTAAATACGTATACACATAATTTATAATACTGTTTAGTTATTTTCGTAAGCTATGAAACAACCAAACCCTATACAAGGATACAAAGTCGATAAAAGCACAATTATCAATTTAGAAAAAGGCAAAATACCACCTCAAGCAATTGATTTAGAGGAAGTTGTAATTGGAGCTATGATGATTGACAAAAAAGGGGTTGATGAAGTAATTGATATTTTAAGTCCTGATGCTTTTTATAAAGACGCACATAAATATATATTTGAAGCTATTTTTAAATTATTTGAAAATAGTGAACCTGTCGATTTATTAACGGTTTCAAGTCAGCTTAAAAAAGATTCTAAATTAGATTTGGTTGGTGGGGATTTTTATTTAATTTCTTTAACTCAACGCGTATCATCTTCGGCGCATATTGAGTTTCATGCGCGCATTATTCTTCAAAAATATATTCAACGTAGTTTAATAAAGATTTCTAACGAAATTATAGAAGAAGCTTACGATGAAACTAAAGATGTATTTGATTTATTAGACAATGCAGAAGCTAAACTATATGAAGTTACTCAAGGCAATGTAAAAAAGTCAACAGAAACTGCTCAGAGTTTAGTAATTCAAGCAAAAAAGAAAATTGAAGAAATATCAAATAAAGATGGACTTAGTGGTATACCTACTGGGTTTGATAAGTTAGATAAATTAACTTCAGGCTGGCAACCAAGTGATTTAATAATTGTAGCAGCACGTCCAGGTATGGGTAAAACAGCATTGACGTTAACTATGGCCAGAAATATTGCTGTAGATTTTAATCAAGCAGTAGCATTTTTCTCTTTAGAGATGTCTTCAGTACAATTAATTACACGGTTAATCTCTAGTGAAACTGGCTTATCTTCAGAAAAGTTGAGAACAGGAAAATTAGAAAAGCACGAGTGGGAACAGCTTAACGTTAAAGTAAAAACGTTAGAGAAGGCACCTTTGTTTATTGATGACACGCCATCGTTGTCCATCTTTGACCTTAGAGCTAAAGCGCGTAGATTAGCATCTCAGTACGGTATTAAGGTAATAATGATTGATTATTTACAATTGATGACGGCTGGTGGTAGTCAAAAAGGAGGTAATCGTGAGCAAGAAATTTCTATGATTTCACGTAATCTTAAAGCACTAGCAAAAGAATTAAGTGTACCAGTTATAGCATTATCGCAACTTTCTCGTGCTGTAGAAACACGTGGAGGAAGCAAGCGTCCATTATTATCAGATTTAAGGGAGTCTGGTGCTATTGAACAAGATGCAGATATTGTATCATTTATTTATAGACCAGAATACTATAAAATTGATGAATGGGATGATGAAGAACGCTCGCCTACAGAAGGTCAAGGAGAGTTTATTGTAGCAAAACATAGAAATGGTGGTTTAGATAATATTAGATTGAAATTTATTGGTCACTTAGGTAAATTCGATAATCTTGATGATTTTGATACTCCTTTTGGTGAATATCATTCTAAGATGAACGCTGCAGCTAATGATGATACATTTAAGACCGATCATTTCCCATCTGCTAATGATGCGTTTGATGCACCCGATGATGATGGTGTTCCATTTTAATTTTAAGTTTTTAGTAAGATAATTATGCTTTATTTAAACTAACTTTGAGTTTACTCTTTTAAAAAGTTAAGCATGCCAATGTTAGAGCAAAGACGGACAACAAATATTCTCTTAATAATTATAGTGATACCACTAGTATTTTATATTCTTAAAATACTATCCTTTATATTTATTCCATTAATATTTTCAATGTTTATTGCATTGTTGTTTTTGCCATTAATGCGTTTCTTAGGAAGGCGAAAAGTCCCTAAACTTATTAGTATTATAATTATTTTGCTATTAGTTATAGGAGGTTTAAAAATTGGGATAGAGCTCATTCAATTATCTAGCAAACAAATCTTGGCAAGTGATACGGAATTTTTTAGTAAAGCTGAAGTAAAAATTGGAGAGCTTAAGGATTACTTATCCGAAAATTTTGGGATTGAAACAGGAGAAGATAAAAATATAGTCTCGCGTTTTTTTCAAAAAGAAAACATTGGATCTACGTTAGGATTTTTGAATCGATTTTTAACTACAATTTTAATGACAGTATTTTTTGTAGTCTTATGGTTGGCAGAATCAATCAACGTCCATAAGCTGCTTAATAACACGTTGTTAAAACAAAAGTACACTTCTATAAAAGCATTTATGAAGATAGAAAAAGATCTTATCAAGTTCATTAAAGTAAAATTTTTAATGAGTTTATTGACAGGGATTTTTACAGGACTAATGTGTTTGTTCTTTGATGTCAGTTTTCCAATATTTTGGGGTTTATTTGCCTTTGTTATTAATTTTGTGCAAATGGTAGGCTCGTTTATTTCTGTAATATTGCTTTCTATTTTTGCTTTTGTAGAACTCGATCCAACAAGTAGTTTATTATTCTTCATTTTGTCAATAACAGGTGTTCAAGTATTATTTGGTGCTATACTAGAACCTATATTTATGGGTAAATCATTTTCAATAAATATCATTGCTGTTTTAGTGATGTTGATGTTCTGGGGATTTTTATGGGGAATACCAGGTCTTATTATGGCAATTCCTATTACTGTTTTTATTAAAATAATTTTAGAACAGTTGCCAAATACTAAAGTTATAGCCAGTTTGCTTTCAGGAAAGTCTTAAAAGAATAATAAAGCAAGTACAGACAGACTAAATTTTGACTATATTTCGTTTAAATTCTATGAACTTGAAAAATATCCTTACATTTTTAATTACTGTCTTATTTGGTTTGCAATCGTATGCATCATATATTTTAATACCTATGGATGCAGAAACACAAGCAAATCATTTAAAAGCTTACGGTGTTACATATTGGACTTTAGAACGAGAGCTTAAAGTCAATTGGTTACTCAATTACAGAGGTGGTTCTTTTTTATTACCTGATGCAGATATTATTCAGCGCGAATGCCAAATTAGAGGAGTCTCGTTTGAAGTTATTTCTGATGCTAAAGCTGCACAAATTTTAGAAGATATATCTAGTCCATCGATGAATCAAGAAGCCGTAGTTTTAGAAAAGGCGCCTAAGATTGCAGTGTATACACCGTATGGTAAGCAGCCTTGGGATGATGCTGTTACTATGGTATTAACTTATGCAGAAATTCCTTATGAAACCATATATGATGAAGAAGTATTAAAAGATGAATTGGTATTGTACGATTGGTTACACCTTCATCATGAAGACTTTACAGGGCAATATGGTAAGTTTTATAGAAGTTATAGATCTGCGGCATGGTATATTCAAGAGAAAAAAGATGCTGAGGCTTTAGCCAAACGGTTAGGTTATAGTAAAGTATCTGATGCAAAGTTGGCTGTGGCCTTAAAAATAAGAAATTATGTAGCTGGTGGTGGTTTTATGTTTGCCATGTGTTCAGCTACAGATAGTTTTGATATAGCACTTTCTGCAGAGAATTTAGATATATGTGAGCCTATGTTTGATGGAGATGGTAGTGATCCAGGTTATCAAAATAAAGTAGATTTTTCTAAAACATTTGCATTTAAAGATTTTTTATTAGAACAAAGTCCAAATGTTTATGAGTTTTCATCTATAGATATGACTCGTAAACGACGCATACCTAAAACTACAGATTATTTTTCTTTAATGGAATATTCAGCTAAATGGGATCCTATTCCAACAATGTTAACTCAAAATCATACAGCTTTAGTAAAAGGTTTTATGGGACAGACAACATCATTTACTCGAGACCAGATAAAATCTAATGTGTTGGTTATGGGTGAAAATAGAACAAATGGTGAGGCTAAATATATACATGGCATAAAAGGAAAAGGATTCTTTACATTTTATGGAGGTCACGATCCAGAAGATTATACACATCGTGTAGGCGATCCTAAAACAGAATTAGATCTGCATCCTACATCACCTGGTTATCGTTTAATACTTAATAATGTATTATTTCCCGCAGCTAAGAAGAAAAAACAAAAAACATAAAAATGGAGATATTTATAAAATTAAAATCCCTAATAAGTTAAACTAGGGATTTTTTACATTTAATATTTAGTGTGTGCCTACATTACATCCGCAGGCTTGTCTAGTAAAGCTTTGGCTTGCTTCATGCCATGGAAATGCTTGATTGTATTTTGAATTTTCCCAATAAAACTTAGTGCGTTCTTTTGGGTTGTTTCCTATTTCGTTCATAGTTTCAGTATCATATAAGCGTCCATTAATCATAGTATAAATTATGCTTTCAGAATTTCTGATGTTCTCTAATGGATTTTTATCTAAAATAATTAAATCAGCTAGCTTCCCTTTTTTAAGTGAACCGATATCATTTCCAGCTCCAATATAGTTTGCACCATTAATAGTTGCGGCTTTTAAAGCTTCGTGATTTGTCATACCACCTTGTTGTAATAACCAGAGTTCCCAATGCGCACCTAGACCTTGTAATTGACCATGCGCACCTAAATTTACTTTTACACCAGCATCGGTTAATGTTTTGGCAGTTTCAGAAACTAAAATATGCCCATTTTTATATTCTTCTTCAGGCACCATAGTTCTATAACGTGATCTAGAATCTATAATAGCTCTAGGAGTATATTTTAAAAGTTTTTCGTTTTCCCAAACATTCGTATGCTGATACCAATAATACTCACCATTAACGCCTCCATAATTAACAATTAGAGTAGGAGTATAGCCAACATTACTATTTCCCCAAAGCTCTATAACATCTTTATAAACCGGCGCAACAGGAATGTTATGTTCTACGCCAGTATGCCCATCCATAACCATACTGATGTTAGTATAAAATGTAGAACCACCCTCAGGAACAACAAAAATACTTTCTTCCCTTGCAGCTTGTAATACTTGTTGGCGTTGTTCTCTTCTTGGTTGATTGTAACTCTTTACAGATAGGGCTCCAAAAGCTTTGGTACGTCGTATAGAAGAACGTGCATCATCTAGATTGTTAATTACAGCTTTAAAATCTCCATCTGCACCATAAAGAATAAATCCTGTGGAGTAGAGACGAGGCCCAACTAATGTTCCATTTTTCTGTAATTCAGATAAAGCAAATACAGTTTCAGAATGTGCCGAAGGGTCATGAGATGTTGTAACTCCAAAAGCTAAATTCGCATAAAATTGCCAGTGTTTTTGAGTGGTTAAGCCATATCTAAACCCACCAATATGGGCATGTGCATCAACAATACCAGGCATAATAGTTTTTCCTGACACATTGTAAACTTTAGCATTAGAAGGAATAGAAACATCAGAAGCGTTACCTATGGCTTCTATTTTATTTTCATTGATGATAATAGTACCATTTTCAATAACTTCATTACCTTCCATGGTTATGATTCTTGCATTTGTAAATGCAATTCTACCTTCAGGCTTATCTGTTTTTACATTCAGGTTTATTTTAATACTTGTTTCTATAAGCTTTGTATTTTCAGATGCTTTTGCGGAAAAATATTCATTTCCGAGAGTCCAATGTATGGTTTTACTATCTCTAGACCAGTGTAGATTGATACCAGCATCTTTAGACAATTGTGTTATTGGAATAAACTTTGTTTTATCAGTTAGATCTAAAGTTTTACCTGCTTTTGGCATTGGAGCCATATAAACCTTGTGCAAGTGTACAAAGGCTATCCACTTACCATCAGGGCTAGGTACTAATATATTTCCATGTTTAGACTTTATAAGCGTTCTTTCATTAAAACCGTTGAGTTCTACGCTTTTCAGTTCTTTAGTTAAGGCTCCAAAAAATTGACCTCCATTTTGGTATATAATTCTATCGTTAGTAGCATTAAAAATAGGATAATCTCCTTGTTGGGTTATAAACTTAGTATTAGAACCATCAGCGTTCATAATATAAAGTCCTGTCTTTTTTGTAAAAGTTCGACCTTGTTCGTTATTGCCTCCTTCTTTTCTATAAACAATTTTCTTACCATCATGTGAATACGAAGGATTTCTATAAATTCCTTTTTCAGAAGTTAATTTAGTTAGTGTTCCTCCTGATGATGATACGGATTTGACCGCTCCAAGTTCGGTATCATTCCAAGTCACAAAACTTATCGTTTTTCCGTCTGGAGAAAATGCAGGTTCAAATTCAAAATCTGTTCCAGTGGTTAAACGTTTAGGAGTTCCGTTTGGTAATTTTTGAATCCATAAATAACCAACAGCATTAAATACTATAGATGTTTCATCAGGTGAGGTAACGACATGTCTAATGGCTTTTGCATCAAAACTATCAGGTGCAACAGGAGTATCAAACTTAACTACTTTAGCAATTTTAATAGTAGCATCAACTTGAAAAGGAATATCTTTTACTTTTAATGTATTTATATTTAGTGCATTTATTTTTCCGCCAGACCAAAACACAATGTCTTCATTATTAGGCATCCAATTAAAATTTGTGTACACTCCAAAAATGGCCCATGCTTCTTGTTGATCTTTATTGAGTTGATCATAAACTGGCCATTCTTCACCAGTTTCTAAATCATGGATATATAATACCGATTTTGTACGTACACGTTTTACAAAAGCCAACTTTTTACCATCTCTAGATATTTGAGGTCTAGCAGCTCCGCCTGGACCACCTGTAACACGATCTATTTTGCCGCTTTCCATGTTATACCTATTGATGACATATATTTGATTATTTGGATCTTTGTTATATTGAAAATTTCCTCCAGGATAAACATCTTCACTATAATATAGATATTTACCATCTGATGAAATAGAAGGCTCATTAACATCTTGCTGGTCATTTTTTCGTTTAGTTAACTGAATACCGTTACCACCAGTTTTATGATACATCCATAGTTCCCCAGCACCCAAAGAACGTGATGAGGTAAAATGTTTTCTTGCAATTAAAAAATTACTATCTGGAGTCCAAATGGCGTTGTTTAATAACCTGAAATTTTCTTTAGTAATTTGTTTAGCATTAGAACCATCTGTATCCATTACCCAAATATTATCACCACCACCTGCATCACTAGTAAAAGATATATGCTTACCATCTGGACTAAAACGAGGTTGAACTTCAAAGGCCAAACCTTCTCTTAGTATAGTAGCATTTCCGCCATTACTACTTATTATATAAATATCTCCCAATAGATCAAAAACAATAGACTTGCCATCAGGACTTACATCTATATTCATCCATGTACCTTCATTTGTAGATAATTTTAAATCTTTAAAATTCCAATCTCCTTCAGGGTTAGAGACATCCCATGATTTCTCTTTTTTTTGATTTTGACTAAAAAGATTGAATGTAATAAATAGAGCAAGAATGGATAAGCGTTTAATAGATGTCATATAGATTAATTTTAGTGGCTTAAAGGTAAATATAAAATTCTAAAATTTCAGTTATATTAGAGTACTTGAAAATGAGGTAAATAAAAAACCCGACTCTATGAGTCGGGTTTTTTTAAGCGAAATGTTGTTATTAATTTGGCTAAAAGCCTTATTTAACTTTGTTAATTATTGCTTCAAAAGCTTCAGGATGATTCATAGCTAAATCTGCAAGAACCTTACGGTTCAATTCAATATTGTTAGCTTTTAGTTTACCCATAAACTTTGAATAGCTCATTCCATGTTGTCTTGCACCTGCATTAATACGCATAATCCATAACGCACGGAATGTTCTTTTTTTGTTTCTACGGTCTCTGTACGAATATTGCATCGCTTTGTCAACCGCATTTTTTGCTACTGTCCAAACGTTTTTACGACGTCCGAAGTAACCTTTTGCTTGCTTAAGAACTTTTTTTCTTCTCGCTCTTTTTGCAACTGAATTTACTGATCTTGGCATTTGTTTAATTGTTTTTTGTAGTAGGCGATCATTAAAATGATACTTGCTAAATTGTTTTGCCTAACTCCAGGGTTTATAAATTAGTTTAACCGATTAAAACGGTGTTACTTTAAACGTAACATCGTTTTAATATTATCTTCGTCAGCCTTATGTACTAATGTATCATGGGTTAACGCAAGCTTACGCTTTTTCGATTTTTTAGTCAATATATGACTTTTAAAAGCGTGCTTTCTTTTAATTTTACCAGTGCCAGTAAGTTTGAAACGTTTCTTAGCACTCGATTTTGTTTTCATTTTAGGCATTTTCTCCTATTTTTAATTACGTTTCGCTTATCTTTATGCTGAACTTGGTTCAGTATCTTTTTATTTTAAAATCAACTACCTTTTTGATAATTGAACGTAGTTTAAACTACTTTTTCTTAGGAGCGATGAACATAATCATTCGCTTTCCTTCTAATTTTGGTAATTGTTCAACTTTACCAAATTCTTCTAAATCTTGAGCCAATCTTAATAATAAAATTTGCCCTTGCTCTTTAAAAACAATTGAACGTCCTTTAAAAAATACAAATGCTTTTAATTTAGCACCATCTTTTAAGAACTTCTCTGCATGTTTTTTCTTAAACTCATAATCATGATCATCGGTTTGTGGACCAAAACGAATCTCTTTAACAACAACTTTTGTTGCCTTAGATTTTAGAGCTTTCTCTCTCTTTTTTTGTTCGTAAAGAAACTTTTTATAGTCCATAACTTTACAAACAGGTGGATTCGCATTTGGCGAAATCTCTACAAGATCTAATCCTTGCTCATCGGCAATGCTTAATGCTTGTTTAATAGGATATACTCCTATTTCTACATTGTCTCCGACTAATCGAACTTCTTCCGATCTGATCTTAGAATTAATACGGTGTTTATCCTCTTGGACAACGCGCCTTTGATAATTCTTTCTGCTTCTACGTATTGCTATGGCTTATATTTTTTAATTAAACAATTATTATTTAAAAGTTTTTAAACTTTTCTTTACACGTTCTGTTACAATAATTATAAATTCATCAACACCAATAGATCCTAAATCTTCACCACCATGTTCACGAACAGTTATTGTATTATTTTTTTCTTCTTGCTCACCTACAATAATCATAAACGGAAGCTTATTCATCTCAGCTTCACGAATTTTCTTACCTACAGTTTCGTTTCTGTTGTCTGCGAGGGCGCGAATTTCGTTATTTTCTAGCAAATTTAAAACTTTTTCAGCGTATTTTTCATATTTCTCACTTACAGACAATACAATAGCTTGTTCTGGCATTAACCAAAGTGGGAAGTTTCCTCCTGTATGTTCAAGTAAAATAGCTACAAAACGTTCCATGCTTCCAAAAGGAGCACGATGTATCATTACAGGTCTATGAAGCTCGTTATCACTACCTTTATAAGATAATTCAAAACGCTCGGGTAAATTATAATCAACCTGTATTGTTCCTAATTGCCATTGTCTGCCTAATGCATCCTTAACCATAAAATCTAGTTTAGGGCCATAAAAAGCAGCCTCGCCTTCTTCAACAATAAAATTAAGACCTTTATCTTTTGCAGCATTAAGAATAGCATTTTCTGCTTTTTCCCAGTTCTCAGTACTACCAATATATTTTTCTGGTGTTTTAGGATCTCTTATAGAAACTTGAGCTGTAAAATTTTCAAAACCTAAAGATCCAAACACATAGAGTACAAGATCAATAACTTCTTTGAATTCAGTATCTAATTGACCTGGAGTACAAAATATATGTGCATCATCTTGTGTAAACCCTCTAACACGAGTTAAGCCATGTAGCTCACCACTTTGCTCATACCTGTATACAGTGCCAAATTCAGCGTAGCGTTTAGGTAGTTCTTTATAGGAAAACGGACGTGCATTATAGATTTCACAGTGATGTGGACAATTCATTGGTTTTAATAAAAACTCTTCACCTTCAGATGGAGTTGAAATAGGCTGAAAACTGTCTTCACCATATTTGGCATAATGACCAGAAGTAACATAAAGTTCTTTTTGACCTATATGTGGTGTAACTACCATTTCATAACCTGCTTTCTTTTGCGCAGCTTTTAAGAAATTCTCCAAACGTTCACGCAAAGCAGCACCTTTTGGTAACCATAAAGGTAAACCTTGACCTACTTTTTTAGAAAAGGTAAACAACTCTAATTCCTTACCTAGTTTTCTATGGTCTCGTTTTTTAGCTTCTTCTAATAAATGCAAATACTCTGTTAGCTCTTTTTGTTTAGGAAAAGAAATACCATAAACACGAGTGAGTTGTTTATTGTTTTCATCACCTTTGTAATAAGCACCAGCAACGCTTAATACCTTAACAGCTTTTATTATCCCTGTATTTGGTATATGTCCACCACGACATAAATCAGTAAAAGAAGAATGGTCGCAAAAACTAATAGTACCATCTTCTAAGTTTTCAATAAGGTCAACTTTATAATCGTTTTTATCTTTGTAAAAAGCTAGAGCGTCTGCTTTAGAGATGGATCGCATTTTAAAATCATGCTTTCCTCTAGCGATCTCTATCATTTTAGATTCTATAGTTTTAAAATCTTTTTCAGAAATAGTACCTTCTCCTAAATCTACATCATAATAAAAACCATTTTCAATCGCGGGACCAACCCATAACTTTACATTAGGGTATAGCTCCTCTAAAGCTTGAGCCAAAATATGTGCAGAAGAGTGCCAAAATGCTTTTTTACCATCAGCATCTCTCCATGTATATAATAAAAGACTACCATCTTCGGTTAATGGAGTGGTGGTTTCAACAACTGTATCGTTGAATTTTGCAGATATGACATTACGAGCAAAGCCCTCGCTAATATCTACAGCCACTTCATAAGGAGTTACATCTTTACTAAAAGATCTAACGGAACCATCAGGTAGAGTAATTTGTATCATTATATATATTATAAATTTTGAACTGACAAAGATATATGTATATCAATAATTAGCAAAGATTAAAAGTTATTATATATAATATCCTAACTTTCTCAATATTACATTTATGATTTTTTGATTGATAAAAGTATTAGTGTATGAGGGATTAAAGTGTAAGAGGGTATTGAGTTAAGTAGGTGTGTTAGGTTTATATT
>NZ_JAIQXX010000013.1 GCF_021887715.1 Winogradskyella immobilis | reverse complement strand
GGGGACATTATAAATAAACGTGTTAAGAACCTGTCCCCTTGAGGGGACTTTAGGGGTGTTTTAATAATTTTATCTTTAAAGAAACATAAATAGAACCAATGATCAAATTCTTTCGCAAAATACGATACAACTTAATGGATCAGAACAAAACTGGTAAGTACCTCAAATACGCCATCGGCGAGATCATCCTAGTAGTTATAGGCATTCTCATAGCACTACAAATAAATAACTGGAATGAAAACCGAAAAAGCCTAATCAGTGAAAAAGCAACCTTAACCAAGTTTTTACAAGATTTACAATCTGACTCTACATTTTTTCAAGCCAATATTAATAGAATAAAAGACATTGATGAGTTGCATAAAAACTTATTTAAAATTGGCGTGAAAGACGCTAATGGTATCGTACTTAAAGACCCAAACTATATACGAAGAACATTATCTTATAACCCTATTGCTAAAGAAAATGATCCAGATATTACTGCTAAAGTTAATGATGATACGATACGAGAAGGCATTCAAAATTACTTTAGAAAAATGACTACAGCTAAAGTATCTAGTAGTCAGCACATTAACATTATATTAAAAATGCGTGATTTTCTTAGAAGAAAAAGATCACATAAACTTGAAGCTTGGTTTGAAAGTAATATGAATTTAAGTGAAGACAGTACAAATGCACCTAATATCATTACCTCTGAAAATTTAATAGAATTATCAAAAGATGTAGATTTTCAGCAATTACTTTTTGAATCCTCTATAAAGCTTAATGAAACTAAAGTGAGAATAGGTGTTCTAATTGATAGCAACACAAATTTAATGACAACCATTAGAGCTTATATAAATGATTAAGGTATTTACAATAAACCGAGCTTGTCATTCCGACAGAGTTCTAATGCTTTGGAATGACGAGGAATCTAGATTGCAGATTCTTCGTTTCACTCTGAATGACAAAACAAATAAGATACCCGCTGTATTTTATATTGAGCGCAATCGAAATACGGGAAATAAATATGATTAAATTTTTCAGAAAAATACGATACAACCTAATGGAGTAGAACAAACATTTAATTGCATTTTTAATTAAAGAATATGAGCTTGAAACTCAAACAGATTAAAAGCTTTTAAATTGACACCCCTAAAGTCCCCTCAAGGGGACATTATAAATAAACGTGTTAAGAACCTGTCCCCTTGAGGGGACTTTAGGGGTGTTTTAATAATTTTATCTTTAAAGAAGCATAAATAGAACCAATGATCAAATTCTTTAGAAAAATACGATACAACCTTATGGAGCAAAACAAAACTGGTAAGTACCTCAAATACGCCATAGGCGAAATTATCTTGGTTATGATTGGTATTCTTTTGGCTTTACAAGTCAATAATTGGAATCAAAACCGTATTAATAGAGATATAGAAAAAGAGACTCTTAGCAGCTTAAAAATAGATTTAGACTCTGCTATGGTGCAATTGGATGAAAAAATACGACAGAATAGTGAATTTCGCTTTCTAGATTCTACAGCTTTGGAAATCATACATAAAAACGAGAAGATTCCAGAAGACAGTATACAAACCTTGCTACTCTCTCATATATTTACACCTGGTTTTGACCCAGAATTGGGGACTTTAAATGAAATCTTAAATACGGGTAAAACTGATATTATAAAAAACAAAGCTTTAAAAAATCATATATCGTCTTGGAACAAATACATGGATGAACTCGCTGAAGTAGATTCTAAATTGTTACATCTAGATGAACAATTAAAATTACCATTATATTCAAAACATTTAGCATATAGATACTATTATTCTGGCTATTCTAAAAATGTTATTAATTCAACTACTCATATTCCTTACTCTAATTTTAAAATCGATATAGATACTGCGTTTTACACCTTAGAATTTGAAAATATGCTAAGTAATTATATGATATTTGGTGGTATTCAACACACACGCCTATTAGATATCAAACAAAAAATGAATGAGATGATACTATTGATAGAAGAAGATATTAAAAATTAATGTCCTATTACTATACTTCATAATCGTCTTAATAGTATAAAACTAAAAGCACTAAAAATGAAACCAATACTAACTTTTGCCTTATCCCTTTTTACTTTTTCCCTTTTCGCTCAAGACCAACAACTAGAGCATAAACTAGAAAACATTGCTTGGATTTCTGGTACTTGGCATGGTGAAGCTTTTGGAGGCATTACCGAAGAAATTTGGAGTAAACCTTCAGGTGGTTCAATGATGGCATCTTTTAAACTTATTGCAGATGGTAAAATCGTCTTTTATGAAATTGAAGTCATTAGAGAAGTGAATAATACATTAATGTTACAACTCAAACACTTTAATAACGATTTAAAAGGTTGGGAAACCAAAGATGAGACTGTAGATTTTCCGCTTAAAGAAATCACACAAAATAAAGTCGTTTTTGAAGGCATGATTTTTGAAAAAGTAAGCGCTAATGAAATGAATATTTATGTAGATATAAAAGATAAAGACGGTAAAATAGAAATTGTAAAATTCAATTACAAAAAATAAACATCCGCCTTTCTATGCAATTAACATTTTTTTAGAACCCAAATACTTTCAAAAAAAGTACCTTTATCCATATAAACTCATATAATTACAACCACCAAAAATGAAACAATTATTCTTTATCTGCGCTATTGCATTTAGTATAGTTTTACAAGCGCAAACTGATCAAAAAATATATGATATTGTAGATGCTATTTCAGCAGATCGCATTAAACAAGATGTAAAAACCTTAGCCGATTTTGGTACACGTCATACACTAAGTGATACAATATCTGAAACAAGAGGTATTGGCGCTGCACGTCGTTGGATAAAAAGAGAATTCGACAACATCTCTAAAGACTGTAGCAACTGTTTAAATGTATTTTATCAAAGTAATTTAGTTAAAAAAGGAACGAACCAACGTATTGTTCACGATGTTAATGTGGTTAATGTTGTTGCTATACAACGTGGTACAAAATATCCAAATCGCTATATTATTATGAGCGGTGATATTGACTCTAGAGTATCAAATCCAGCAGATTTCACTTCAGATTCACCAGGAGCTAATGATAATGCTTCGGGTATGGCAGGTACTATTGAAGCAGCACGTGTATTGTCTAAATATAAATTTGAAAGTAGTATTATCTACGTTGGACTTTCTGGTGAGGAACAAGGTTTATTTGGCGGTCAAGGTTTAGCTAAATATGCACAAGACAACAATTGGGATATTGTAGGTATTTTAAATAATGACATGATTGGTAATATTACTGGCGTTGATGGAGTTATTGATAACCGTACATTCCGTATATTCTCAGAACCAGTACCAGCTAATGAACCTGAGCGAGCAAGACGCGCGCGTCGTTTTTATGGCGGTGAGGTTGATGGTATCTCACGTCAATTGGCACGTTACATTCATAAAACCGTAAAAACGTATATGCCCGAAATGAATCCTATGATGATATATCGTTTAGATCGTTTTGGACGTGGCGGACATCATAGACCTTTTAATGATGTTGGTTTTGCAGGTATTCGTATTATGGAAGCGCATGAAAATTACACACAGCAGCATCAAGATTTACGTACCGAAAATGGTATAAAATATGGGGATACTTTTGAACATGTTAATTTTGATTATGCAAAGAAATTAACAGCAGTAAATGCTATTAATTTAGCTAGTATTGCTTCTGCTCCTCCTACTCCAACTAATGTAGGTATTGGTGGTGCAGTGCAACCGTCTGCTAAATTTAAATGGGATAAAGTTGATGGTGCAAAAGGTTATAAAATTTATTGGAGAGATACAACATCTCCGACTTGGGATCACAGCCGTTATGTTGGTGACGTTTCTGAGTTTACATTAGATGGCATTGTTGTCGATAATTTCTTTTTTGGCGTAGCTTCTGTTGGTGCAGATGGACACGAAAGTATTATTGCATTTCCAAATACTATTATACGATAGCTAATGAATATCTTTTTTCCACAATGGCAAGGTTCTGGCACAGGGATTTCCATTAAAGATGGAGCAAAAACAGTCTTTGATTATATTAAAGACGATATTGTTTCTATTCCATTATCTGAAAAGCCTTTAGAATTACAACAGAACATTAATGGTCATTCTACACTTTTAGAACAATTAAATCGGTTTAAAGATTTTCTTGTTAAAGAACAACCCAAAACACTACATACTATAGGTGGTGATTGTGGTTTAGAAATCGTTCCTGTAAGCTACTTAGCTGAAAAACATGAAAATCTAGGAGTCATTTGGTTTGATGCGCATGCTGATATTAATTTACCTGAAGAATCTCAGAGTCATAATTTTCATGGCATGCCATTACGTACACTTTTAGGTGAAGGCAATGACGAGCTTAAAGATTTATTATTTACTCAGATTACTCCATCTCAGATTCATTATATAGGATTAAGAAGTATTGATGCCGCTGAGCAAGATCGTATTAATAAAGATCATATTTACGCTCCATTAACTTTAGATATTTCGCATTTAATAAAAACATTAAAAGAGAAAAATATAACGACTTTATATGTTCATTTTGATGTTGACTGTTTAGACCCAAACTCGTATAAGAGCGCGTATTTTAATGTCAATAATGGCATTACCACTAACGAAGCAGAACATTACTTAAGAGAATTAAAAGCTAATTTCAAAGTTGTTGGCACTAGTATTTTAGAATCTGTTGCTATGGATGAAGATCAGTTGCAACCTATAAAAAAGATTATTGACTTATTATTTAATGAGTAGAACGTTAATAATTATAATACTTGTATTTTGTGTTTCTAGTTGCTCTAAACAACTAAGTAAACCCAGTTTTATCAGTTTTATCACAGCAAACGATTCTATTAAAGTTAGTTTTAAAAATCGTTATAAATGCCCATTGTATGCCAAAATAACAGATAAAAAAACAAACAAACCTGCATATGTTCAATTAGAAGCCGAAAGTGAGAAAGTGATTCAACGTTTTCATAAAAAAAACATGAATCCATCTTCTATTTTAAAAACATATAAATATGTAGGTTATTATGGAGTTTTAAATACTAAAGGATACGATACAAGCTATAACCATGTTTATCCTTTTCGTAAAACCTCTTCAAAAATTATACAAGGTTATAATGGTGATTTTTCGCATAAAGGTGCTTTTTCTTCAAAATCAATAGATTTTGAACTTAATGTTGGAGATACTATAGTTGCTAGCAAACCAGGCATTGTGATTAAAATGATAGTAAAACATGATAAACAAGGAACAACTGCAGAATACAGAGATTATGGTAATTATATTATGATTTACCATAAAGACAATACCTTTTCTCAATATGTGCATCTTAAGCAATATGCTAATTTAGTTAATGTAGGAGATATTGTAGAAGCTAATCAACCTATTGCTTTATCTGGATTTACAGGTTGGACGACTATACCACATTTACACTTTGGAGTATATGAGCCTACAAAAACAGGTTTAGAATCTATCCCAATTATTATCGATTCAATACCTGCTAAAAGCCTAAAAAGAGGTAATATTGTAACAAAGGATTAAAAATGAAATTTCTAAAATTCACTTTCGTATTCATAGTATTTACCGGAATAACCTTCTGTAATGCGCAATTACTTACCGAAAAAAATAAATTTACGCATCAAGATACTTTACGTGGTACAATAACACCAGAACGTGCATGGTGGGATCTTACGTATTACCATTTAGATATCAATGTAGACCCTGATAAAAAATACATTTCAGGAAAAAACACTATTAATTATCGTGTTTTAGAAAACAATAACGAACTACAAATCGATTTGCAAGCACCAATGACAATCACTAAAGTGATGCAAGATGGTGAAGAGCTTAATGTTAGACATGATGGTAATGCGCACTTTGTAACATTAAAAAGCAATCAAACAATTGGAGCTATAAAATCTGTAGATGTGTATTATCAAGGACATCCAAAAGAAGCAGAACGTGCTCCTTGGGATGGTGGTTTATCTTGGAAAAAAGATGCCAATGGCAATCATTTTGTAGCCACATCTTGCCAAGGCTTAGGTGCTAGTGTATGGTGGCCAAACAAAGATCATATGTATGACGAAGTGGATAGCATGCTCATTAGTGTTACTAATCCAAAAAATCTAACCAATGTATCTAACGGTCGTATACGTAAACTTGAAGTTAATGATAATACCGTAACCTCACATTGGTTTGTGAGTAATCCTATTAATAATTATGGTGTGAATATTAATATCGGAGATTATGTAAATTTCTCTGAGGTTTATCAAGGAGAAAAAGGTCCTTTAGATTTAGATTACTATGTACTAAGAGATAATTTAGAAACTGCTAAAGAGCATTTTAAAGATGCTCCAAAAATGATGAAAGCTTTTGAGCATTGGTTTGGCCCTTATCCATTCTATGAAGACAGTTTTAAACTTGTAGAAGTGCCATATTTAGGTATGGAGCATCAAAGCTCTGTAACTTATGGTAATCAATATAAAAAAGGTTATTTAGGTCGTGATTTATCTGGAACAGGCTTAGGTTTAAAATTCGATTTTATAATTATCCATGAAGCTGGACACGAGTGGTTTGCAAATAACATTACCTACAAAGATATTGCAGACATGTGGGTGCATGAAGGCTTTACGGCTTATTCTGAGAATTTATTCTTAGATTATCACTACAATACAGAGGCTTCAGCTGACTATGTTATTGGTACGCGACGTGCTATTAGAAATGATCGTCCTATTATTGGTGATTACAATGTAAATCATGAAGGTTCTGGAGATATGTATTACAAAGGTGCTAACATGTTACATACACTTCGACAATTACTAGAAGACGATGAGAAGTGGAGACAAATTTTAAGAGGACTCAATAAAACATTTTATCATAAAACGGTAACAACTCAAGAGATTGAAGGTTATATCAGTCAGCAAACCGGTATAAATTTAGAAGCATTCTTCAACCAATATTTAAGAGATATAAGAATCCCTACATTAGAGTATTCTATTACTGATGGACAACTTAAATACCGTTGGACAGAGATTGTAGAAGACTTTGATATGCCTATTCAAATTAACATTGGAGATAAAAGCGAATGGCTATTTCCTAAAGCTGAATGGCAGACAATGTCAATCACTGAAGACGATATAACAGTTGACAGAGATTTTTATGTGAATTCTAAAAAAATAAATTAAGATTTTCTTTATAGGTTGATTTACATATACAATTAACAAATGTTTGTCATTCCTGCGCAGGCAGGAATCTATCTTAATGCATAAAACAATTCATCAATATTATTTATACTTAATTACAAATAAGAAAAATGGTGTCTTATATATTGGTATTACTAATGATCTAGAAAGAAGAATGTATGAGCACAAAAATAAATTGATTAAAGGATTTTCTTTTAAATATAACTTGGATAAACTCATGTATTTTGAAACTTATCAATATATAAATGACGCCATAAAAAGAGAGAAAAATATGAAAAAATGGAAAAGAGAATGGAAAATCAAATTAATAGAAACAGATAATATAGATTGGGCAGATTTATCTCATGATTGGTTTGACAAATGAGATTCCTGCCTTCGCAGGAATGACAATCAAAAATATAACTATGGAAAAACCAGAACTTTATTTTAAAACAGATACCGAATGGCGTACATGGCTGCATGACAACTATGATACTTCAAAAGGCATATATCTCATCTTTTACAAAGTAGAAAACAAAGAACCGTCAATGCGCTGGGAAGAAGCTGTTAAGGTAGCACTTTGCTATGGTTGGATAGATTCTACTGTAAAAAGTTTAGGGAATGGTAAGCGCCGACAATATTTTTGTCCTAGAAAACCAAAAAGTGTTTGGAGTGCTTTAAACAAAAGCTATATTAAAGAACTAACTGCTAATAATTTAATGCATCAAAGTGGTTTAGCTATTATTAAATCTGGCAAAAAAAATGGCTCTTGGACAGCTCTAGATGATGTAGAAAAAGGAATTATTCCTGAAACATTGCAACTAGCATTTAATAAAAACCCAAAGGCATTTAGTAATTATAACAATTTTGCACCATCTTATAGAAAAAGTTATCTCTATTGGTTAAACCAAGCCAAACGCGAAGAGACAAAGGAAAAAAGAATCGCAGAAATCATAAGACTCTGCGATGCTAATATTAAAGATCGTGGAAATTGGTAATATAATAGACTAATAAAATTGCTAATTCTTTGTTTAAACAATTAATATGGATATACTTGGACAAATATTATGGTTTTTAGCCTTTTTGACTCCTTTAGTTATATTTCCTATCGTGTGGAAAATAAGCAAGCAAAAGAAAATATATAGACTTTTAATTGGGTTAGTATTATCTATAATTACCTCTTATCGATTATATCTTATAAGTTTAGCTATTATTTTTAGAGATGGTATGGGGCCAACATAGTCTTTCTTTTACAATTATAACCCACTTATATAACTACCATATGGATCTTGAAATTTTAAACCTTTAGAGTAGCGATACTTACTAAGTTTTTTAAATTGTACTAAACCCCAAAGAATAAACTCTTTTTCAAAATAGACATCATGCTGATCAATATCGGGTTGATAATCTGCAATTAAAGTGTCTAAAGGTGTAACTTCATCTAGTTTTGCTTTATAATCCTCATCACTAAGATCATCTAACAACTCAAATCCATCTCCATTAAAAAACCATGAGATTAAATCATCATAAGGTGTTTCTTGATCTTGTTTTTCTAGTTTTTCAATTTTTGGGAAGTATTTTGGAAACAATGTTTTAATGGCTTCATTCATTAATGCATTTGCTACAAAGTCGGCTCCTTCTTGTTCTCCTTCATATACTAATTCTACTTTACCTGTAATTGCGGGTATGATTCCTGTAAAGTCCGATAAACGCACTGATGTATTTTCATCACCAGAAATTAAAGCACGGCGTTCCGCTGTACTTAATAAATTTTCATAAGCTGTAATACTCATACGCGCACTTATTCCACTCTTTACATCGACGTATTCACTTTCTCTAGCTTCAAAACTAATCTGCTCTAACACATCTTTTGCCAAGTCTGGTATGTAAACAGATTTAGATTGACGTAAATCTAGCTTCGCTTCTTGAGATGTTATACTTCTAGCCGTATCAATATTATCTGGATAATGCGTTAAAATCTGAGAACCTATTCTATCCTTTAAAGGTGTCACAATACTTCCTCTATTGGTATAATCTTCAGGATTAGCCGTAAATACAAACTGCATATCCATTGGTAATCGTAATTTGAATCCTCTGATTTGTATATCACCTTCTTGCAAAATATTAAATAATGCTACTTGAATTCGAGCTTGTAAATCTGGCAATTCGTTAATTACAAAGATGCAGCGGTTAGCTCGTGGAATCATGCCGTAATGAATCACGCGATCATCGGCATAACTCAATTTTAAATTCGCAGCTTTTATAGGGTCTACATCACCAATAATATCAGCTACAGTAACATCTGGTGTTGCTAATTTTTCAGCAAAACGATCATCTCTATGCAACCATATTATTGGAGTATCATCTCCTTTTTCTGCAATTAATTCCGTTGCATATCTTGAAATAGGTTGTAATGGATCGTCATTAATTTCTGAACCTTCAACCACAGGAATATATTCATCTAACAAGTTCACCATCATTCTCGCTAAACGTGTTTTAGCTTGTCCTCGTAATCCTAAAAGATTAATATTATGTCTTGACAAAATCGCACGTTCTAATTCTGGTATCACTGTATTTTCATACCCGTGAATCCCTTTAAACGTTACTACTTTATTCTTAATGTTTTCAATCAAGTTATCTCTCAATTCATCTTTTATAGACTTCGATTGATAACCCGATTGTTTTAATTCTCCTAATGTTTTTATATGTTTCATATGCCTTTCCCTAGCCCTTTCCATAGGAAAGAGAATTGTTTTAGTGTTTTCTTTTTTAATGTTTTTATTATAGGTTCTTCCCCTTTGGGGAAGTTAGATGGGGCTTTTATCCTTTAATACTTTTTTTTCTATTGTTTTCGTAATCTTCAAAAATCATTTCACCCAAACCTTTCAATCCTGTATAAAACGCTTTGCCTCTATTAGCTTGTGTAAACTCTCTAATAAATCGCATTAAATACGGATCTTCTGCAATCATAAATGTAGTAATTGGGATGTGCAAACGTCTCGCTTGTTGCGCCATGGCGTAACATTTATTAGTTATGTAAGGATCTAAACCATTACTGTTTTTATAATATTGACCATCAGGTAAACGCAGACAACTTGGTTTACCATCTGTAATCATAAAAATCTGTTTGTTGGTATTTCGCTTTCTGCGCAACATATCCATCGCTAAACGCAAACCTGCAACCGTATTGGTATGATAAGGACCTACTTTCAAATAAGGTAAATCTTTAATCTTAATCGGCCATGCATCATTGCCAAATACTAAAATTTCTAAAGTGTCTTTTGGGTAACGTGTGGTGATTAATTCTGCTAATGCCATAGCTACTTTTTTAGCAGGTGTAATTCGGTCTTCACCATAAAGAATCATACTATGGCTAATATCTATCATTAACACCGTACTCATTTGGCTTTTATGTAGTGTTTCTTCTACAACCAAATCGTCTTCCGTTAAATTAAAATCACCAACCCCATGGTTAATTTGTGCATTGCGTAAGCTTTCGGTCATAGATACTTTATCTAAAGCATCCCCAAATTGGTAAGCTCTAAAATCACCTGTATGTTCATCTCCCAGACCAACTCCCTTACTTTTATGATTCCCAGAACCACTACGCTTTATTTTACCAAAAATATGATCTAAAGCTTGTTGACGTATAGCACGCTCTGTTTTTGCTGTTATGGTTATATCTCCTTCTCCAGTGCCATTAGGATCTATCTCTTCACGGATATACCCTTTATTTTTTAAATCTTCAATGAAATCTTCAATAGTATATTCAGGAGTAGTTAAGTTATACTCTTTATCTAATTGACGTAGCCAATCTATAGCTTCATCAAAATCACCAGAAGTATAAGTAATTAGCTCTTTAAAAATTTCAAAAAGTTTATCAAAAGGAGATTGATATGGAGCTTCGTAGGTTTTGAATACAAAGCCCGATTTATTATATTTTTCTTTCATTGCCATATAAAAATACTATAATTTTTATTTAAAAGATAGTTTTTAAATAACTTAACAACACATTAAGACTTATAAATAAATATATTTTCTAGATTTATTTTCAACTATAATTATTATGTCGCTAAACACTACAATTTTAAAAAAATATATCCTTGCACTATCTTTCCTTTTTGGGTTATCTCTATCTGCTCAGACGACTCCATTATCAATCAAAGTAATAGAATCAGAGACTAAAGATCCTATTCCATACGTAACATTAGTTTCAAATAATGAAATAATAGGTTATACAAATGGAAATGGTATCTTTTTAATAAAAGAAACTCTCCAAATACCTAATAAGATAACTTTTATACAAAATGGATATAAAAGTAAAACAGTTGACTCTATTAAACTTAAGGACAAACCTATAGTGTTACTTGAACGAAAACCTTATGAGCTTGAAGAAGTTTTATTAGTGGCTTCAAAACCGATATATATAAAAGAAATTTTAAAAAATAGTGTAAAAGCTTTTGAAAATAACTTTAAAGAAGATCCTTATTTAACTAAAACTAATTTTAAGCAATTTCTCAACTTTAATGATTCGCTCTCATCATTTATTGAAATTGATGGAGACATGATATTATTAGGTAAAAATAAAGACGTATGGAGTCACCCTGTTCTAATCCCAAAACAAGTAAGACGAACAAAAGAAAATTTAGCTACCGGTAATAATGAGAAGGATATAAGTCATTTAGGAATGATTTTATTTTCAAATGCATTTAAAGGTATCTTCAGGTTCTTTGAATTAAGGCATCCTCTGAGTAAAAAAGGCAATAAACTTTTTAATTTTCAATTAGAAGAGGTAACCACTATAAATAATGAAGATTGTTATGTCATAAATTATTATTCTAAAGAAGATAATATAAAAATTATAGGGAGGGATTTTAATTCCATTAATGGACAGATCATAGTCAAAAAAAAGAATTTTAATATTGTAAAAACTACCGCACTCTTTAGGAGGGGTCAAGAATTAAGTTCTGAAGGTTGGGATGTTATATTTAAAATAGACTACAATACTATTGAAGAATTCATTTATTATAAAAAAATAGCCTATGGTATAGATCATTCTTATAGTAATAAAAATACCATTTATCAAAAAGGACTACTTACATTTTCGGATGTAAATACTAGGTTTGACATAGATAATAATTTTTTCTCAAATAGAAACCTCTTTATTGCCTCTGAAAAACTCAATCAATACAATAATGATTACTGGAAAGATAAACCTTTATTATGCTGTGGATTTATGCCCCATATAGAATCACTTTTTAGTTCTAATGACACTAATTCTTTTTTCTCTAAAGGATCAAAACAGACTGTAAATTTATCTATCAAAGAGGAAGAAACCATTATAAAAGAAAAACAAATTCTTGACTTAATTAATTCTCAATAAAATTGAGTTTTATATCATCAAATATCATTAACACAGCTTTAAGAATAGTATGTTAAGTTTTTACTAATTTTAGGCATTACTTAACTAACCCTTAAAAAATGAATAAATTTTTCACTGTAGCTATGCTATTCTGCATATCGCTACTTTCTGCACAAGAATTTTCAATGGACCTTGTAAAAAACATGGCACCTAGAAGTATTGGCCCTGGAGGAATGTCTGGGCGTGTTACAGCAATAGATGTTGTTACAAATAATCCAGATGTAATGTATGCTGGCACGGCTTCTGGTGGCTTATGGAAATCTACCTCTGGTGGTATAAAATGGGACCCTGTTTTTGAAGAAGAGTTAACCGCTTCTATCGGTGCTGTAGAAATTCAGCAATCTAACCCAAGTGTCATTTGGGTTGGTACAGGAGAAGGAAATCCACGTAACTCACTTAACGGTGGCTATGGCGTCTATAAATCGCTAGATGGTGGTAAGACATGGAAATCTATGGGACTTGAGAAGACCAGACACATTCATAGAATTATTGTAGACCCTACCAACCCGAATGTGGTTTATGTTGGTGCTATAGGTTCTCCTTGGGGTGAGCATCCTGAGCGTGGTGTTTTTAAAACTACCGATGGCGGAAAAACGTGGAAGAAAATTTTATTTGCTAATAATAAAACTGGAGTTGCAGATTTGGTAATGGATCCAACAAATCCTAATAAACTAATTGCTGCAATGTGGGAGCATAAACGCGATCCATGGTTCTTTAATTCTGGTGGAAAAGGTTCTGGTTTACATATCACCCACGATGGTGGTGAAACTTGGAAAAAAATTACTGACGAAAAAGGCTTTCCTAAAGGGAATCTAGGCAGAATTGGTATTGCAATTGCACCAAATAAACCCAACATTATTTATGCTTTAGTAGAAGCTAAAAAGAATGCACTCTATAAAAGTGAGGATGGCGGTTTTACATGGAGAATGATTAATGATAAAAATGATATTGGTAATCGCCCATTCTATTATTCTGAGATTTACGTTGATCCACAAAACGAAAATCGTGTATTCTCAGTATTTACATATGTCAATGTTTCTGAAGATGGTGGACGTAATTTTAGACAATTGATGCCTGCTTATGGAGTAGATAACGGAGTGCATCCAGATCATCATGCGTGGTGGATACATCCAAACGATGGTAACTTTATGATTGATGGTAATGATGGTGGATTAAACATTACAAGAGATGGTGGTAAAACTTGGCGTTTTATAGGTAACATTCCTGTAGCTCAATTTTATCATATTAGTGTAGATAATGAATATCCTTATAACGTTTATGGAGGTATGCAAGATAATGGGTCTTGGAAAGGGCCTGCATATGTATGGAAAGCACAAGGTATTCGTAGCTCTTACTGGCAAGAGATTGCTTTTGGCGATGGTTTTGATGTGGTTCCTGACAGAGATGATTCGCGTTATGGCTATGCGATGAGTCAACAAGGTAATGTAAGTCGTTACGATTCTGAAACTGGTAATAGCTATGGCATAAGACCAACACATCCAGATCCAGACGTGCGTTTACGTTTTAACTGGAATGCCGCTATTGGGCAAGATCCATTTAACAATTCTACCGTATACTTTGGTAGTCAATTTGTTCATAAATCAACGGATAAAGGAGAAACATGGACTGTGATCTCACCAGATTTAACGACTAACGATCCTGAAAAACAAAAACAAGCTGAAAGTGGTGGATTAACTATGGATGCTACTGGAGCAGAAAACCATACCACATTATTAGTTATAGAACCATCGCCTGTAGAAAGAGATATGATTTGGGTTGGTTCTGATGATGGACGTGTACATTATACCACTAATGGAGGTAATACTTGGACAGATGTATCTAAAAATATTAAAGGTCTACCCACAGGAAGTTGGATAGCACAAATTAAAGCATCTAATAAAAATAAAGGTGAAGCACTTTTAATTGCTAATGATTATAGACGTTTTAACTATACGCCTTATGCTTATAGAACACGTGATTATGGAAAAACATGGACTCGTATCGTTGATGCTAATGACGTACAAAGCTATACATTAGCTATTGTAGAAGATATTGAAGAGCCTAATTTAATGTTTTTAGGAACTGACGACGGCTTATATGTATCCTTAAACGCTGGAGGAAAATGGACGAAATGGACAGAAGGTTTCCCAACAACATCTGTAAAAGATTTAGTAATTCACCCACGTGAACACGATTTAGTGATTGGAACATTTGGTAGAGCTGCATGGGTTTTAGATGATATTAGACCACTACGTGCTATGGCTAAAAATAAATCTGTAATGGCATCACGTATTAATTTATTTGATCCTCCAACAGCTTACCAAGCTGCATACATACAACCAACTGGTAGTCGTTTTGGTGCTGACGCCTTATACCAAGGAGAAAACAGACCAAGCGGAGCTATTTTTTCTTATGTATTTAATAAAAAAGATCAGCCAAAGAAATCTAAAGCAGATACTAAAAAAGACGACAATACAGAAGATGATGCTGAAAAAAGTGAAGCTAAAGTAAAATGGGATTCTTTAACGCTTAAATTATATGATGGTTCACGTTTAATTAGAACTCTAAAACGTAAAGCTCCAAAAGAAAACGGTGTCCATAAATGGACATGGTTTATGGATGAAGCTGGTGGAGATCGTCCATCACGTCGTATAAGAACTCGTCGTTTTGAGCCAAGTGGTGTTTCTGTAAAACCAGGAAATTATAGAGCTGTTTTACATTATGGAGATCAAACATCAGAAACTACGGTTACTGTAGCTTCCGATCCTCGTCTTAATGTCTCTCAAAAGAATATTGACGAAGTTTATGCAACATCCAAAGAATTAGAGAAAATGTCTCAAACTGCTGCAGATGCTGTTAAGCAACTTATAGAAAGTAAAAATATTGCTAGCAAATATCAAAGTGATCTATCTAAGTTAGATAAGAAAGCTTATAAAGAACAAATTAAAGATTCTAAAACTATTGTAAAAGCTATAGATAGCTTAATAGATAAATATGTTGGTAAAATAGATAGACGTCAAGGTATCACTAGAAACCCTGAAGTTACTCCAATGCAACGCTTAGGTTTAGCATCTGGCTATGTGCGTAATAGTCAAACAGGATTAACCTCTACAGAAACTACTTTAATTAAGCATGCTAAAGACGCACTAAATGCACTTTTAGGTGAAACCAATACGTTCTTTAACGACAAATGGAAAACCTACCAAGAATCTATGAAAGGAATTAAAACAGATCCTTTTAAAGAAACCAAAACCTTTGGTATTGATTAAATATTAAACCTATTCTAAACAAAAACGCTCTGACTATTCAGGGCGTTTTTTGTATCTTCGATTTAAAATAAACTGTGAGCAACCAAAACCAAACGCAAGCCCAACTGGTATTATCTAGTCAAGAGTTGACCAAAGACATGGATTATTTTACAAGTCTAGGGTTTCAACTCAATCAAATTTTTCCATCAGATGATCCTGCGGTAGCAATTATGTCTGGCCATGGAATACAAATCCGTTTAGATAAATATGCAGATTGTAATTCCCCTACATTACACCTTTTAACAGATACGCCAGAACAGTTCTCTGATAAAGAACTTACTGCGCCAAATGGAACAGTAATTAAAATTTTACCAAAAACATACGCACTACAAACACCAGATACACAACACAGATTTGAAGTTAGAAAACTTACTAATAGTGATCCTTGGGTTATTGGTAGAGCTGGTATGTTGTATCGCGATCTTATTCCAGATCGTTTAGGAGGAAGTATTATTGCGTCACATATTAATATTCCCAATGGTGGTCCTGTACCTGATGTAGTCCACTATCATACCATAGGGTTTCAACTTATATTTTGTTATAAAGGCTGGGTGAAATTGGTATACGAAGACCAAGGCGAGCCTTTTATCTTAAATGCTGGTGATTGTGTCACACAACCTCCTGAGATAAGACATCGTGTTTTAGAAGCTTCCGATAATTTAGAAGTCATCGAAATTGGTGTGCCTTCAGATCATATGACGACTATAGATCACGATATGGAACTACCTAATGGTATTTATAATCCTAATAGAGAGTTTCAAGGGCAGCGTTTTTGCCATCATAAAGCAGCTGAAGCCATTTGGAAACCTTGGCGAATTTCTGGTTTTGAGCATCGTGACACTGGTATTAATGAAGCTACAAAGCAAAAAGCGTCTGTAAACGTCATTCGTGTTTTAAACTCAGCTATCGAACAACGGTATACAAATCATGACACCGATATTTTGTTCACTTTTGTAATGGAAGGCAATATGCAACTGGTTGCAGAAAACTATGAAACGCACGCCTTAAACCGAGGTGACGCTTATGTTATTCCACCACATTTAAATTATAAAATGCTACAATGTTCATCAAATTTAGAACTATTAGAAGTCACTTTACCTGGAAATTTTAAAACGACTACTTCTTGATGAGCTCTTCTAAAAACAAGTATTCATCACAATTGGGAGCTATATTAACTATGGTCGGTGTTGCTGTAGGCTTAGGTAACGTATGGCGCTTTCCTTATATGATGGGGAATTATGGTGGAAGCGCTTTTTTATTACTCTATTTAGGATTTACTTTAGTTTTAGCATTCCCTGCATTACTCACCGAAATGGCTTTAGGTAAAAAAACAGGCGAAGGTACCTTAACTGCTTATGAGTCTTTATTTGGAAATCGCTTTGGTAAAGCATTAGGCTATTTATTTGTTGGTGTGGTTACCATCGCAGGATCTTACTATGCAGTAGTTGTTGCGAATGTATTTTTTAGTACTGGGTTTTCTATTGTAAAAGGATTTTCGAATAGCACTACTGCACAACATCAAGAACTACTAGGCAATAGTACACTACAATATGGTATTACATTATTACTCATAGTAATTTCGTTATTTGTAATTGATAAAGGCTTAAAAAAAGGCATTGAAAGGATATCAAAAATCATTATGCCATTTTTCCTTTTGGTCATCTTGTATTTAATCATACACGCGTGGTTACTTCCCGATGCATTAACAAATGTAAAACAGTTTTTAACACCTAACTTTGATGCTATTGGTTCTACTGAAGTTTTTGCTGCTTTAGGACAAGCCTTCTTTTCAATTGGTCTTGGCGGAACTTTTGTAATCGTTTATTCGGCCTTCATTGAAAAAGAAAAAGACATTCCGCGTATAGCTATACTTACAAGTTTAGGCGATTTAGGTTCATCGTTATTAGTTAGTTTATTTTTGGTTCCTAGTATTTTAGTATTAGGCATGCAAATGAACGCAGGTCCATCACTTATATTCAATACTCTACCAGAATTGTTTTCAACCCTACCAGCAGGACGTTGGATAGGTTCACTGTTTTTAATCGCACTAAGTTTAGTTGCATTTTTATCGCTAATTGCGGCTTTTCAAGTGCCTATAATTAGTGTGGTTCGAAATAAAATTCCAACAAGAAAACTACTCATTGCGTTTGGAATTTTACAAGCTATTTTAGCAATGCCTAGTGCATTTTATCCTGAAATTATTGGTGTTTTAGATCTCATCTTTGGCTCAGGAATGCAAGTGTTTGGAAGTATGCTAGCCGTAATTGGTATGTGGTGGGGATCTAAAAAAGGAAACTATACAAAACTACTTTTTAAAAATAAATCGAATGGTTTTACCAACGCCATTGTATTTTGGTTGAGATGGATCGTTCCAGGCACACTTTTGGTAGTGCTTATAGGTTATATTTATAATAGCATAACTTAGATTTTAAATTTCTACGTATTTTTAAAAGATAATATTTAACTAACATGGCAAAAAAAGAAGAAGGAATCAATGCAGTAAATCAGCAATTTAACAAATACGAAGGTGTTAATAAAGCACATGAATATAACCTAGTTGAAAATAAAACTGTAGATGAGTTTGATAATGATTTTGTGATACAGACCTGTGACATGTCTGAATTCTTTAATGATGGTGAAGCAGGAAAAGTAGCATTTGCAAAAAAACTAGGAAGTGCACTTGAAGAAATTGGTTTTGCGGTATTGTCGGGTCATGGTATAGACACCAATTTATATACTAAAGCTGAAGAAAAAATTGCGAAATTATTTGAAACGATTCCATTAGAAAAACGAATGCAATATGAAGCTACACGGTACGGGTCGGTTAATCAAGGTTATTTCCCAATAAAAGAAACCACACAAATACATCCCGATTTGGTTGAAGGTTGGGTATTTTGTCGTCGTGCGTTTAATCTTCCAGATATTGAAAATTATAAGGAATCTAATTTTTGGCCAGAACCCAATTACGAACCTATATTTAGAGAAATTGTTCAATCTCACGAGAAGCTTATATTACCAATTATGCAAAGTGTACTTCGACATTTAAATTGCGACCCACATCTGTATGATAAAAAACTAACGAATACCAATTTTGGATTTCGATTAAATTATTACCCAGCAATTTCTAAAGAAGATGATGCTTCTGGTGCTGGCAGAATGCTTGGCCATGAAGATGTGGATTTATTTACCATATTACCCGCACAAAGTGTAGATGGTTTACAAGTCTATAATCGTGCTAATGGAAAATGGATTCGATTAAACCCTGAACCTGGAACAATTATCTTAAACACTGGCGATTATATGCAACGCATTACCAACGATCGCTTGCCTTCTACAACACATCGCGTAAGTAAACCTAAAGAGCCACGTTTACACAATAAACCGAGAATTACCATACCAATGGCAGTATATTTATGGGAAGATGAAATTTTGGATGTTTTACCAGGATTAAAACCTGTAAAATACAAGCCTATTTCTGCGATAAAATTTCATACTGGTATTACCAGTAAATATTATGGCGATGAATATGCAGTAGATGAATGATTATAATTTATTTGCTGCAATAATTCCGCTGATAACAGCTCCTTCTAAATAACCACCAAACTGCGGTGAAGTTTCTGTACCAGAAAACAAAAGTTTATCACCCATATAAAACGAACTAAAAGCTTCATTCCCATATTTTGGAGATAAATATGTTGATTTTAGATCTGTACCGTTAGTAAAAACATCTTGTGACCAATCTTTTTCTTTATAAGATATATAATCTCTTACTGTTTTTCCTAAATAGGTTTCTAAATAAGATAGAATACGTTCTTTTCGATCCTCAGCAGAATAACTTCGTAAACTTTCATTAACAAATCCCATTAAACTAAATGCAGTTTCATTAGCATTAGTATGGTCGTATATTTCCATTACAGGACCAATTTGCCCAATTATAGTTCCAGAAAATTTGTTTTCCCGCCAAAATGGACGTTTATAAGAAATGCCAACTTTAATAGCGTTACTCATCCAAGTCTGCGTACTTTCCATAGTCCACAATAAGGTTTCTGGCAATTGTGGCGTATATTTTAATTCAGTTGCTAATTTAGGTGGCAGAGTTACCACAACTTTCTCTGCGGAAAAGGTATCTCTTTCTGTTAAAACTGAAATGTATTTTTCATTAGCTTTAAATCCAGTAACTCTAGTATTTAATCTAATTCTATCTTGTACTAAATTTGCTAATTTCTTAATTATAGTATAAGAACCGCCAGCAATTCTATATGCTGATGGTTGTGTTTGGTCAGTTTCAAAAAAATGTGCATTTGCCATGGTATTATAAACTAACACACTTTTTCCTTTTGAATATTGAGTAAACTTTCCTACATCTAAATCTTTTAATAACTGTTGAAGATTTTGATGCGTAGGCTGATACCAAGCTGGACCAAAATCTATATGATTTTGTGTTAGTATTCTCCCTCCTATTCTGTCTCTTCCTTCTAAAATTAAAATGTCACTTTCACCCTTTTTTAATAATTGATACGCTGTTGTTAACCCAGATAAACCGGCACCTATAATTATATATTTTGAATGTTTAACCAAGCATCTATTTTTATATGTTATCTACTAATTTATAGATTAAATCTTATGCAAGATAAGGATATTGGATATTAAGTTTATTGAAATTGTAATACATTAATAACTTATTTTTTGCAAATAAAAATTGTAAATTGCAGAAACACAATTATGTCTTTATCTTTACAAAAAAAACACTGATGAAAAACCTAAAACTATTTGCTTTAGCATTAACTCTAGCTTTTGCGGTCTCTTGTAAAAGTGATAAAAAAGAATCTGAAACTGAAGCTGCAACTAAGGTTGCTAGCACAGAAAATTTTGTTGTTAAACCAGAAGCTACTTCAGTAAAATGGACGGCTTATAAAACTACAGAAAAGAAACCTGTAGGTGGTGAGTTTATTACCTTAAATTTTGATAATAAATCAGGTGCTACTCCTCATGAAGCTTTAAACGGTTTACAATTTTCAATCCCTGTTAGTAGCTTGTTTACCAAAGACGAAAGCAGAGATGCTAAATTGAAAACATCTTTCTTTGGGTCTATGATAGATCCTAGTATTTTAAGAGGTACTATTAAGTATGAAAACGAAGATTATTCGGCAACTATTACTATGAATGGTGTTACAACTGATTTACCATTACAGGTAAGTATTAGTGATGAAAGACGTGTAACCATGAAAGGCACTATGCAGCTTAAAGATTGGAATGCACTTGGCGCATTAGAGGCTTTAAATAAAGTATGTTTTGATTTACATAAAGGTCCGGATGGCGTTAGTAAAACTTGGGAAGATGTTGCAATTGAAGTGAATACTTTTTTACGTAAAAATTAAAACAACAATACATCATAATTTAAAAGCTATCATAAAATGATAGCTTTTTTGTTTTTACAACGTCTAACTTATATTTAAGATTTATATATCCTTGGACTTCGCCTAGGATAAGTGCTTATCAACTTACATGCTTTGCGTATAGTAATTGTAATCTTTTATCACCTTATTTATAAAATCTACAGGACTTTCTTTAGCTTCAATTTGCATTATCTTTTCTAAACGTACACTAATGTTAAGAATAACATTATGGTTCCCTTTTCTTACCGCATCATTATACAACGATTTAATCGTCTGTACATCGCTATCATTCAACATGGTTACTTGACTATATGTTGGTTTATAATCTAAAGGTATATCTTGTATAATAGTATCTGCGATTGATATTTTTTCGCGCTCACTAATCACTGTAGTTCCTGCTGCCATATCTCCTAAACGCTGCCCATTGCCTTTAATTAAAATAGTTAAAACAGCACATCCGCCAGATGTAATAGCTACATCAACAATTCTTAAAAGCCAACGTATAAAATAATTAGCAAAGCCAGGTTTAGAGCCATCTAATTTTACAACACGAATTTTACGGATATGTTTACCTATAGTTTTTCCATTCCAAAATGTTTCTAATAAAACATAATATAAAAAAGCAGGCAAAGTCATTAATAAATAAATAGCCCAAGTATCCCCAAAATCTAAATCTAAAGCTCCTAACAAAAGGAAAACAGATATTCCATAACAAAAAATAACAATTGAATCAATGATGTAACCAATAAGGCGATCGCCTATATGTGCTACGTTTTGATTAATCCCTATATTTTGGGCTGTTTCTATTTGAAATTCATTCATATTTTCTTTTCTTTGAGTACCTAAAGATATTGGTATATGCGTGAGGCTGCTTTTGTGAAGCAAAATAAAGATAAATGGTTAGAATTTGAAAATGTTCTATCAAATAAAACCATTGTTGATCCAGATTTACTTTCTGATATTTACATAGAAGTCACCGATCATCTTAGTTATGCTAAAACATTTTACACTGGTAGTAATACTGAACGCTACCTTAATCAGTTGGCTTCTAAGGCGCATCAATTTATTTATAAAACTAAAAAAGAACCTAAAAACAGGCTAATCTCATTTTTTAAGACGGAATTTCCATTGATGTTTTTTCAACATCAACGCGAATTACTGATTGCTTTTTTAACCTTTGCTCTTTTTGTTTCTGTCGGAGCTTTTTCTGCAGCTAACGAAGGTGATTTTGTAAGAGCTTTTCTTGGTGATGGTTATGTAAATATGACACTAGAGAACATTGAGAAAGGAGATCCTATGGCTGTATATAAACAACAAAGTGAATTTAATATGTTTCTCGGCATTACTCTAAATAATATTAAAGTAGGATTAATGGCTTTTGGATACGGTATTATGTTTGGTATTGGCTCTTTATTTATTATGATGCAAAATGGTATTATGCTTGGAAGTTTTCAGTATTTCTTCTATGAAAAAGGATTACTTTGGGAATCTGCTAGAACCATATGGATACATGGCACCATAGAAATTTCTGTTATTATTATCGCTGCTTGTGCTGGTTTAGTATTGGGGAACGGTCTTCTTTTTCCTGGGACTTTACCTCGATTAGATGCTTTTTTACGTGGTGTAAAAAACGGATTAAAAATTGTAATTAGTACCATTCCGTTTTTTATTATTGCAGGATTTTTAGAAGGCTTTGTAACAAGACATACAGAAATGCCAGATTGGTTAGCCCTTTTTATTATTATCACTTCATTAGCTATTATAGTATATTACTATGTAATATATCCAAGAATATTATATAAACGTTCTAAAAAAGATATAGCTGAAACACCCGAATATATTCACTTAAACCAATTAACAACTACATGAATAAACCCTACATAGAATTTAAACAGCAACGCGATTTTGGAGCTATACTTTCAGTAACTTTTGGCTTTCTCAGAAATGAGTTTAAGCCTTTTATGAAAGCTATATTTAATATCGCTGGCCCTGCAATTATATTATTTATCGCTGCTATGGCATTATATACATATGTAGTTGGTGATATTTTTAACTTTGATATATATGGTGATAACCCAACAAACAATTTTAATCCTTTAATAATATTATTTGTAGCATTAGTTTACCTTGTTTCTTTCGTTGCTGCATACATATTGGCGGGTTCAACTGCTCTGCATTATTTAAAATCTTACATTGATAATAAGGGTAATGTTAATATAGCTGATGTAAAACGAAAAGTATATAAAACCTTTTGGGGATTTTTGGGTTTAGGTATTTTAAAAGGAATTACACTAGGCTTTGCTTTAGTGTTATGTATTTTACCTGTTTTTTATGCTATGGTGCCTATGGCCATTGTATTAAGCATCTATGTTTTTGAAACACGTCGTTCTGCTACTGATGCTTATAGTCATAGTTTTTATTTAGTCAACGAGGATTTTTGGACTGCCTTAGGAACATTTATCGTTTTAGGTCTTATTTTCTATGCCTTAAGCATGGTTGTTTCTATACCTACAATTATTTATTTATATGCAAAAATGGGAATCTTTTCTGGAGAGATTGACCCTGCTAACATGACCGGTTTTGTAGATCCTATATATATCCTACTTAATGTATTGAATACCTTGTTCCAATTTTTATTAAATTTTATACTTGTCATTGGTGGTGCTGTGGTCTACTTTCACCTAAATGAAAAACGAAACTTTACTGGAACTTATGAACGTATTAGTAACATTGGTGAACATATAGAAAAATAGATGCCTCTAAAACGTTTCTTATTATTTATTTTATGCATTGGTCAATTAAGTATTGCTCAACAAACAGAGCATCATACTGTTGATGATACCGTTATAGAAAGACAAACCATAACTGAAGATGATTTAAAACCATATTTAGATGATAGTGATTTTAATTATGAAGAAAATGTAGGAGGAGATTCTCTTTACGATCGTTTTATGAGATGGCTAAATAATATCCTTACTAAATTCTGGGAAGCTATTTTTGGAGTCGGTAGCGCCGGTGGATTTCTTTTCTTTGTATTAAGAATTCTCCCATATATCCTTTTAGGTATTCTTGTTTTCCTACTCATTCGTTTTTTCTTAAAAGTAAACTCTAACCGTTTAATAGCCGCTCAAAAAAATAAAGCAACCATTTCATTTTCTGAGGAAGAAGAAATTATACGTAATGAAGATATTCCGTCTTTAATACAAGAAGCTATAAACGCTAAAAACTACAGATTAGCCATTCGGTATTATTACTTACTATCACTTAAATATTTAACAGATAATGAACGTATAGAATGGCAACCACAAAAAACTAATGAAGATTATATTAAAGAATTAAATGAAGGCTCTTTACAATTCGATTTTAAAAATATTACAAGAATATACGATTACGTTTGGTATGGAGAATTTAAAGTAGATGCTATTAAATTTGAAACCTTAAAATTACCTTTTGTATCACTACATAATAGCATAACAAATGACTAAGAAAGGTAAAATTTATATTGCTTTAGCTTCATTAGTTATTATCTCTATAGTTATAGCTGAAGTATTAAAACCAAAGCCTGTTAATTGGTTTCCTTCTTATACTTTACATCATAAGATTCCTTTTGGTGCGTATGTTTTTAATGAACAACTATCTCGTTTGTCAGATGAAATTACTCGTATAGATCGACCTCCTTTTGAATACTTAAGGCAAAACGATATAGGTGGCACTTATTTCTTTTTTAACAATGGCGTGCAATTTGGTAAACAAGAGCTAAACACACTTTTAGATTGGACTGCCAATGGCAATACACTTATAGTCTCCTCAATTAATTTTGAAGAAAAATTGTTAGACACATTGCATCTTAGTACTAGAGCAATTAGTACTCTGAATAATTTTAATAACGAATATCAAGTACAATTAATCAATAACAATTTAGATAATACATCGACTTATAAATTTGATAGAGCTAGTACCTTCTATCATTTTAATAAAATAGATTCTCTTAATACAAAAGTGGTTGGATTAATAGACAAATATCAATCTGACGAAGAGAAAATTCAAGATTCATTAGTTAACATCGTAAAACAACCTTTTGGTAAAGGACAGATTATATTAAGCACATTTCCACAGGCGTTTACTAATTATTTTATTCTAAATAACCCAAACCAGAATTATACTGCTGATTTAATGTCTTACATAGACTTTAGTAAACCATTATATATTGATGCACATTATAAAACAGGGAAGACATTTTATACCTCTCCAATGTATTTGTTTTTAAATACTAAGTCTTTAAAATGGGCCTATTACCTAGTTTTAATAGGAGCTGTAATTTATATTATTTTTGAAGGTAAACGAAAACAGCGTGCAATACCTATTGTAAAACCTTTAAAAAATCAGACTTTAGAGTTTACACGCACCATATCTGATATGTATTACGAAACAGGAAAACATAAGGATATTTCACACCATAAAATTCAACATTTTTTAGAATATATAAGAAACACTGTACATCTTCAAACCTCAAATGTTGATGATACATTTATAAAAAACTTAGCTGCCAGAAGTAGTAATAGCATTGAAGATACAAAAGATTTATTCAAGTTTATTAACGAGATTCAACATAAAAATACGTTGACCTCTAAAGAACTTGAACACTTAAATAAAAAAATAGAACATTTTAAATCCCATAACCAATGGAAAACGAAAACATAGATAACGATTTAAATTTTGATAATAGAATTCCGTTAGAAGCTTTAAAAAATGCAGTTGATGAGATTAAAGCAGAATTAAAAAAGGTCATAGTAGGTCAAGATCAATTTGTAGAATTGCTTATCGTTGCCTTATTAGCAGATGGTCATGTTATTATAGAAGGTGTTCCTGGTATTGCTAAAACGGTAACTGCTAAATTATTTGCTAAAGTTTTAAAAACCGATTTTAGTCGTATTCAATTTACGCCAGATTTAATGCCGAGTGATGTTTTAGGAACATCGATTTTAAATATGAAAAACTCAGAATTTGAATTTAAAAAAGGTCCCATTTTTTCTAACATTGTGCTTATTGATGAAATTAATAGAGCGCCTGCTAAAACACAAGCTGCACTATTTGAAACCATGGAAGAACGACAAGCTACTATAGATGGAACAACCTATAAATTTGAAGCTCCTTTTATGGTTTTAGCCACGCAAAATCCTATTGAACAAGAAGGCACTTACGCTTTACCAGAAGCCCAGTTAGATCGTTTTATATTTAAAATTAAAGTAGATTATCCATCTCTTGAAGACGAAGTACAAATTATAGCATCGCATCACGAACGAAAAGGAGAAGCACCACAAACATTAATTAATACCGTTTTAGATACTAAGTCACTGGCAGATTATAAAACAAAAACACAAGCTATAATTGTAGAACCAAAAATTATACAATATATCGCTGAGATTGTTTCTAAAACAAGGAATCATCCGCATCTATACCTTGGTGGTTCTCCAAGAGCTTCAATTTCTATACTAAATACAGCAAAGGCCTTTGCTGCAATTAATGGGCGCGATTTTGTAATCCCAGAAGATGTAAAAAGAGCATTAAACCCTGTTCTTAATCATCGTCTTATTTTAACTCCAGAACGTGAAATGGAAGGCATGACTACCGAAAATGTTATCGAAATGATTGTACAATCCGTTGAAGTACCGAGATAGAAGGTTACCAAATTTTATAATAGAAGATGAAGTTTATTAAGTCGCTGTATATACATAATCAATTCTATATTTATATAGCTGTGGCTTCAGTGTGCTTTTTATTATCCTATTGGTTTCCTGCTCTTTTTTCTATAGCTACCATAATTTCAATTATTATATTCATCCTTTTTGTTATTGATATTTCTATACTATATGGCACTAAACAAGGATTAAATGCTAGGCGTTTATTGCCCGATAAGTTTTCTAACAGTGATCCCAATCCTGTGCCAATAACCATTAAAAACACCTATAGTTTAAAATTATTTTTAGATGTTATTGATGAATTGCCAGAACAATTTCAAAAGCGGGATTTCTCATACCAAACGGTATTAAATCCAAATGAAATTCATGATTTTGAATATTTGGTTAGACCCGTAGATCGTGGCGAATATTACTTTGGGCACTTAAATATCTTTGCGTCTTCTCTACTAAAAATAGTAAAACGTAAGTACCAATTTCAGAACCAGCAAATGGTAATGGTTTATCCATCCATAATACAAATGCAGAAGTACGACTTTTTAGCTATAAGCAACCATTTAACACAATTTGGCTTAAAAAAGATAAGACGTATAGGTAATACATCAGAGTTTGAACAAATTAAAGATTATGTTCAAGGTGATGATTTTAGAACTGTTAACTGGAAAGCCACTGCCAAACGTGCACAGTTGATGGTCAATCAATATCAAGACGAAAAATCACAGCCTATTTACTCTATTATAGATACTGGTCGTGTAATGAAAATGCCTTTTAATGAATTAAAGCTAGTAGATTATGCTATAAACTCTACACTTGCATTTAGCAATGTGGCTTTAAAAAAGCACGACAAGGTAGGATTATTAGCTTTCTCTAAAAAGATAGAAAACTATTTACCTGCATTGAGTAAACTCACTTATTTAAATCGCATATTAGAAACCCTTTATAATATAGACACACAATTTAACGATAGTGATTTTGGTTTACTCTATGCGCAAATAAAACGAAAAATCACACATAGAGGCCTACTTTTACTATACACTAATTTTGAACATTTAAGCGCTTTAAAACGTCAAATGCCATACTTACAGGCCATTTCTAAAAAACACATGCTTGTTGTCGTTTTATTTGAAAATACTGAGTTAAATGAACTAATACATGCAGATGCTGAAAATTTACAAACTATATATCATAAAACTATTGCTGAAAAATTTGCTTTTGAAAAACGCTTAATGGTAAAAGAACTTCAAAAACATGGCATTCAAAGTATTTTAACTCCTCCTGAAAAACTGACGGTTAATACCATCAATAAATATTTAGAGATTAAAGCAAGAGGGCTTCTTTAGTTGATTGTTGGTTGTTGGTTGTTGGCTGTTGGCTGTTGGCTGTTGGTTGTTGGTTGTTGGTTACAAACTTAAAATTTAAAGCTACTCACACTCTCATGCCTCTTGTTGCTTGTCCCTTTTCTATCCTTACGTAATAAAACAACAATTCATCCTGTAAAAATTACAGCTCAGTAATTCTTATTATAAAACCTTTGAGGTTTGTTAGATATTTGAATCAATAATAACAAATACATCAAAAAACAAACCATTATGAAACATTTAATCTTAACAGTAGCATTACTTATTACTTCAATTTTTAGTTTTGCACAAGAAACCCAAACCATTACAGTAACTATAGATAACGTTACAAGCGATAAAGGTAAAGTTGGCATAGCTTTACACTCTAAAGATACTTTTATGAAAGCTAAACCTATAGCAGAAATGGAATCTTCAATTAAAGATGGAAAAGTAACTGTAACATTTAAAAATGTAGCACCTGGAGAATACGCTATTCTTGCACTTCATGATGCTAATGAAAACGGCAGAATGGATTTTAAAGAAAATGGTATGCCATTAGAATCTTTTGGAGCGTCAAATAATGTTATGAATTTTGGCCCACCACAATATGAAGACGCAAAATTTATGGTAACCAATAAAGACATAAGTTTAAACATCCGCTTTTAAACAGAAATATCATCAATCAATCAAAACAAAAAAAGACTCCTTAAAAGGAGTCTTTTTATTTAAAATCTATACTGATATTTTACACCGTTTCACCCAACCATGCTTTCATCATCCAAACTGTTTTTTCTTGCTGAGTTATAAAATCACTCATCATTGAATTGGTTCCTTCATCATTAGCTTCATCAGAGTTATCAAGAATTTGTCGTTCTATTTTTAGTAATTCTGTTAAAGAATCGACAATAAGCTGTACAGCATGGTCATCTTTACTTATATTTTTACCTACAGGTACTTTTGCGGCTTTATTATAATCTTCAAATGTATGTAATGGTGTTGCACCAAGTGTTAATATCCGTTCTGCTATTTCATCAACTTTAAGGTTAGCATCTGTATATAATTCTTCAAATTTTACATGCAAGTCAAAAAACGCACGTCCTTTAATATTCCAATGTATACCTCTTAAATTCTGATAATACAATTGAAAATTTGCTAATAATTGATTTAAATCATTAGCCAAATCCTTTGTCTTTTCTGTATCTAATCCTATGCTATTCAGCATCATATTCTTCAAATTTATATTTAAAACAAAATTATGCTATAATTAAATCTACAATACTATAGTTTCTATAAATAGTTTTTATATTTTTATAGTCTAATTCAATACCAATGACAATCACTCAATTAAAATATGTTTTAGCCATAGCTGAACATAAAAACTTTACTAAAGCTGCAGAAAAGTGTTTTGTAACTCAGCCTACGTTAAGCACACAAATCCAAAAATTAGAAGATGAACTCAATATTTTAATTTTTGATCGTAGCAAAAAACCCATTGAATTAACTGATGTTGGTCGAAAAATAGTATACCAAGCTCGTAATATAGTAAATGAAGCGGATAGAATTCAAGATATTGTAGATCAACAAAAAGGATTTATTGGAGGAGAATTTAGATTAGGCATTATACCAACAGTAATGCCAACATTACTTCCTATGTTTTTAAAGAATTTTATAAATAAGTATCCAAAAGTTAAGCTTAAAATAGAAGAGTTAACTACCGAAGAAATTATATTACGTATTAACGAAGGTCATTTAGATGCTGCTATTGCGGCAACACCTCTAGAAAGCCCTAATATAAAGGAAAGACCTTTGTTTTATGAGCCGTTTGTGGCTTATACACCTAACAGTCATAGATTATCTAAAAAAAATAATGTGGAAATCTCTGATTTAAATGTTGATGATATGCTTCTCTTAGAAGATGGGCATTGTTTTAGAGAAGGAGTTATTAATCTTTGTAAAACGTTTAAAGATCATATCGATGATAATTTTCAATTAGAAAGTGGTAGCATAGAAACATTAATAAAACTATCTGATGAAGGCTTAGGAATGACACTCCTTCCATATTTACATACCTTAGACATGTCTGATAAATTTAATGCTAATCTTCGTTATTTCATTGAACCATCACCTGCTAGAGAAGTTAGCATCATTTATCATAAAAGTGAATTAAAAATGCAGATTATTGACGCGATACATAATGTGATTTCAGGAGTGGTAAGAGGTGCTATCGCATTTCAGAATGTTAAGATTATTAGTCCTGTAGCTAAATAAAAAAAAGCGATCTGTAGATCGCTTTTTATGATTATTTTAAATAGATTAAACATTGATTTAATTCTGGTTTTTGATTTACCATACTCTGAATAAAGATTTTTAATTCTTTCAGTTCATAAGGCAATAAGCGTTTTACTGCTTTTTGAACTTCTTTACAAAATAAAGTTGCATCAAAACTTACTTTTTTGAGTACAGTCTTTGTATACTCAAACATTGCTCTCGACATAGTTAATTAATTAGGTTTAGATTTAAACGATAACGTAACTTTTTGTATAAGCTTTTTGGTTTAATTGTTCAACAAGATAAGGAAAAAATAATTTTTAAATTAAAAAACACATCGATTTTTAACACAGCATTATGTTAATAAAATACGCCAAGTTGTAAATTAAAATCGATTATCACCATCTAAAAGATTCCCTAAACCACCTAAAACACTGCCTTCACCTTTATCTCGCCCGCCACTTCTTGGAGCTGATGCTAGTACACGACCTGCTAACCTGCTAAATGGTAACGACTGTATAAATACTGTTCCTGGTCCTTGCAATTTTGCAAAAAACAAACCTTCGCCTCCAAAAATTGAATTTTTAATGCCTCCTACAAATTCTATATCGTAATCTACATCTTGTGTAAACCCAACGATACAACCTGTATCTACTCTCATTATCTCTCCAGGTTGTAATACTTTTTTAGCCATGGTTCCGCCAGCATGGACAAATGCCATACCATCTCCTTCTAACTTCTGCATTATAAAACCTTCTCCTCCAAATAGACCTCTACCTAACCGCTTTGAAAATTCAATACCTACACTAACTCCTTTTGCCGCACATAAAAATGCATCTTTTTGGCAAATAAACTTTTCATTATATTCGGTAAGGTCTATAGGTATAATTTTTCCTGGATAGGGAGAAGCAAAAGAGACATTGCGCTTTCCTGTTAAATTGTTATAGAAAGCTGTCATAAATAAGCTTTCGCCAGTAAGTATTCGTTTTCCGGCTCCAAGTATTTTTCCTAAGAAGCCTTGATCTTTCTGAGATCCATCACCAAAAATAGTTTCCATTTTAATGCCATCGTCCATCATCATAAAACTTCCCGATTCTGCAATAACGCCTTCATTAGGATCTAGTTCTATTTCTACAAATTGCATTTCTTCACCATAAATACGGTAATCTATTTCGTGTGCGTTTCTATTATTAAAATCTGGTAATCTTTCCATTACTATTACTTTGTTTTTTGTTGATTCACTTATATGTTGAATAGATTTAAACTTTGTTACACCTATCTCAAAAAAAAAGTTATCAATAAGATTTAAGACTTTACTTTCAATGTCCATTCAAACTTAAATTGAGAGACTTCTACACCATCATTATTAACCCCATTAGCATTTAACCAAATGGTTTGGCCTTCACCTGTAGCTATTGCTTTATCAATTATAGCATCTATTTTATCTCCATCAGTGCACTCAAAGGTTATAACTCCAGTTGCTTTTTTAGTAAATGAAGCACTGTTATTTGCCACTAACATTGATATATTTCGTTTACTTTCTTTTATTTTTTTCATTACTAAAGCACCTGTTGTTAGCTCTGCAGCCATACCTTGGACTGCCCAAAACATAGAACGAAACGGGTTTTGATTAATCCATCGATGTTTTACTTTAACTATGCATTTGACATCATCTATGTGTTTAGCTCTAACTCCTGTAAAGTAAGCTGAAGGCAGTTTAAACATTAGATAGGTATTAAGTTTAGAAGGTGTAATTTTCATGAAATATGATGCTATTATTTCTCTAAAATAGGTGAAAAATTACAACATTACTAATGTTAATTTTATGTTAAATTTAAGTACTATGTTTTACATAATACCTTTTTTTAGACATATATTTGCATAAGCAACTATTATATACTTTTAAAAATGATCGATAATCATCATAAAAATTTAGCAACATTTATCCATCTATCTACATTTTCTAGATTTATAATTCCTTTCGGAAATTTTATAGGACCTTTAGTTTTATGGATAGCTAATAAAGAAAAATCTGAGTTTATAGATAAAAACGGAAAGCAAGTCATCAACTTTCAAATTAGTATTCTGCTATATACTTTAATTATAGGCACTATTAGTGTTCCGTTTTTTATTTTTAAAATACTAAATGGTATCGATTTTTTAGATTTTAATGGTTTTTACGATTTTCATCTTAAAATAGGCAAACCTTCACCTCTACTATATATTGGAGGTGGATTGGGCATCTTAGCGTTTTTAGGCTTTTTATTAGAGCTCGCATTAATTGTAAAAGCAAGCTTGTCTGCTAGAGATGGAAAAACATATAATTACCCGCTAACTATTAATTTTTTAAAATAAAGATTTCATCAATCAATCAATCAATCAATCAATCAATCAATCAATCAAAATTCATCAATCAGCTAATCATCATCAATCAAAAAATGAACAGTTTATTAAAATTTAATCTCATTAAAATATGAAGATAGAAAACACAAAAGCACAAATGCGTAAAGGTGTTCTAGAATACTGCATCCTATCCATCTTAAAAGATGATGATGCTTACGTTGCAGAGATTCTGGGCACATTAAAAGATGCTAAGATGCTTGTTGTAGAAGGTACAATATACCCACTATTAACAAGGCTTAAAAACGCAGGGTTGCTCAATTACCGTTGGGAAGAATCTACTTCTGGACCACCAAGAAAATATTATGGTCTTACAGAAACGGGTAAATTGTTTCTGAATGAACTAAACACTACTTGGAGTGAACTACAAAATGCCGTAAATCTAGTAACAAGCACTAAAAAAACAACAACAAAATGAATAAAACAGTCAATATAAATTTAGCAGGTATATTCTTTCATATCGATGAAGATGCATACTTAAAATTACAGCGCTATCTTGAGGCTATAAAACGTTCATTTACAGACTCTCAAGGACGATCAGAAATTATTTCGGATATCGAAGCCAGAATCGCGGAACTTTTTAGCGAACGTATACAAAACGAAAAACAAGTGGTAGGCACTACACTTGTTGACCAAGTTATTACTATAATGGGGCAACCAGAAGATTATATCGTAGATGACGAAATCTTTGAAGATGAACCTCAAGTAAAACAAACTAAACGTAGACCGTCTGGACCATCAAAAAAATTATATAGAGATACGGATAGCTCTTATGTAGGAGGTGTTGCCTCTGGTTTAGGGCATTACTTAGGTGTTGATGTATTATGGATACGCATATTATGGAGTGTTTTTACCGTATTCTCTGGCGGAACATTTATTATTATATACTTATTATTCTGGGCTTTAGTTCCTGAAGCTAAAACTACGGCCGAAAAGCTAACTATGACGGGTGATCCTGTGAACATTAGCAACATCGAAAAAAAAATTAAAGACGGCATTGATACGGTTTCAGAAAAAGTAAAAAATGTCGATTTTAAAAAACATGGAGATAAGATAAAAGAAGGTTTTGAAAACGTTTCTGATAATATATCAGATTCTGTTAAAGGTGTAGATTTTCAAAAACAAGGCAATCGCATAAAATCGAGCTCTAGAAGTTTTTTTGAGTCTTTAGGAGACGTTATAATGTTCTTCCTTAAAATATTTGCAAAGTTTATCGGTATTATATTAATCATTACAGGTATCAGTACTCTTATTGGATTAATTGTAGCCTTATTTACGGTTGGTATAACGGATGCTATCCATTTTCCAGGAATAGATTTCTTAGAACTTGGCAATACAGCAAATATTCCAATATGGTTAATGTCAATTCTGTTATTATTTGTAGTAGGCATACCATTCTTCTTTATCTTTTATTTAGGACTAAGAATACTCATTAACAACTTAAAATCTATAGGTAATGTTGCAAAATTTACATTATTAGGTCTATGGCTTGTCTCTATAATAGGTCTTGCAGTAGCAGGTGTAAAACAAGCCACAGAATTTACAAATAATGCTACTGTTAAAACGGAAGCTCCTTTAAACGTAACTGTTAACGACACATTAAAAGTAAATATGGTCGATAATAGTCAATACAATTCATATAGAAGGTACACTTCTAACTATCGTATATATAGAAATGAAAACGATGAACGTGTAATTTCATCATCTGACATACGCCTAATTATTAGATCTACAAAAGATTCTATTGCTTCAATTCAAATATTAAAAAGTGCTTACGGAAGTCGCTATGAAATTGCAAAAGAACGTGCTACTAATATCGATTATAATTATGCTTTAGTTAATAACGAATTGCGTTTAGATAAATATTTAACAACTGACGCAGAAAATAAATTTAGTGATCAAGAGATTGAAATTATCTTATACTTACCAGAAGGAAGTTTCATTAAACTGAAAGAAAATACTAGGCGCTATATAAGTAATTATCGTTCAAGTAGAAGTATTATGTCTTTTAGTGAAGCAGGAGAAACTCATAAAATTATTGAAGATGATGTAGAATGTCTGGATTGTCCAGATGAAGATGAAGATGAAGATGACAATGAGGATAAAGAAGTTGTTCTAAAATGGGGTGATAAAACCATAAATATTGATTCTAATGATGTTAAAGAATCTGATGTTAATATAAAAATTGATGATTCTACAGGTATAGAAATTAAATCTAAAGACAACAATAATTAACAGCTCAAGCCAATCAATCAACAGTTCAGGTATTTAAAATTTAACCAACCAATCATTTTTTAAATATTTGAACTGTATTTATCACTAATCAAAAAACAACAATCATGAGTACAATAGCCAGATTAATCACAGCGAGTATAATTTCTTTATTAATGACCTCTTGCGTCTTTGACCTTAATATAGGTGAAGGAGTTACAGGCAATAGAAATGTAACTAAAGAGAATAGATATATAGATAAAGATTTTAACGCAGTTAAAATAAGTAGAGGTATTGAAGTATATATCACCCAAGATAACACTATTAATTTAAGTGTAGAAGCAGATGAAAATCTACATGAAATTATTACAACAGAAGTGGAGAATAATGTTTTACGTATTTCTACTACTGCAAATATTAAATCTTCTGCATCAAAAAAAGTGATGCTTAGTGTTAAAGATCTATCAAGTATAAAAGCAAGTAGTGGTGCTTATGTATCTTCGTCAAGTACATTTAAAACCAGCGAACTCAACTTATACAGCTCTAGTGGAAGTCATATAGATATTGATGTAAAAACAGAAGAATTATTCTGTGATTCGTCTAGTGGTTCTGGTATAAAGTTAAGTGGAGATACAAACCGTTTAGAAGCTGAAGCTTCTAGCGGAAGTTATATTAAAGCTTCTAATTTAGACACTCAAGTTTCTAGAGTGAATGCTTCTAGCGGATCTAATATCTCTGTAAACACGTCTAAAGAATTAACAGCAAAAGCTTCTAGCGGTGGAAACATTAAATACTCTGGTAACCCTGAGATCGTTAATAAAAAAAATGGGGTTTCTGGTAGTATTAGAAAGCAATAACACCAATCATTTTATGCTAAATTAGATTTAGCAATTATAAATCAGTCAATCAATCAGTATTAAACCATTTCAAACGCATTTTAGAGTTTGGGATGGTTTTTGCATATATTTGTTTATCAAATCAAAAAATGTAGATGATGAACAAACTAGCTTTTACCCTTTTACTTATAATTGGTGGAACGCTTACAAGTTATGCCCAAATTAAAGATCGAATAAAAGGAAACAGAGATGTCACTATAAAACAAACTTATGTTGATGACTTTGAATCTCTAATTATTAATGGAGATTTTAATATAGAAATTGTTTTCAACAATAAACCTTCTATAGAGATAGAAGCTGACAATAACTTACACGATATTATAACTTTTGAAGTTGTAAACGGTGTTTTAACATTCAGTACTTCAAAACGGATTACATCTAAGAAAAAATTATTAATCACTATTAATTATGGCGAATTATTAAAACATATTGAAGTTAATGGCAGCACTGAAATTAGATCACTAACCTCTATGGAATTAGGAGATGTTTCTTTGAAAACTACAGGAAGTTCTAGAGCTTATTTAAATATAAAAGCTTCAAACTTTACATTTAATTCCTCAGGGAAATCTAAAAGCCGACTTAATTTGGCCGCAGATTCTACAGCATTCATTTTAAGCGATGATAGCCAATTAGATGCCTTAATTAATAGTAAAATTTCTAAATTTGATATTTATCAACGTGCTAAGTCCACTATTGAAGGAGATGTTGATACTTGTGATTTGCGCATTGATAATTCGGGCAAATTCTTCGGAAAAAACTATACAATAAAAAATAGCACATTAATCATTGAATCTAATAGTGATGCCACATTATTAACAACTGAATCTATAACTATAGAAGCTTCAGGAACAACAGAAACATATTTGTATGGTGAACCTAAAATAATATTAAATAAGTTAAGTGGTTCTGCAAAACTTCAAAAGAAGGAATTATAAAAAAGAAAATTTTAAACGCAAAAATGCCGAAGATTAATCTTCGGCATTTTTTTATTCTATTATATTATACGTCTAGTATTGAGGTGTAGAAACTTCAAATGAAGCATCTTTAGCTGCTAAATAACGTTCTGCATCTAAAGCAGCCATACAGCCAGTACCTGCCGCAGTTATTGCTTGTCGGTACACATGGTCAGCAGCATCTCCACTTACAAATACGCCTTCAACATTAGTTTTACTTGTTCCAGGTACAGCATTAACAATGTAACCTGTTTCGTCTAAATCTAAATATCCTTTAAAAATATCTGTATTTGGCTTATGCCCTATCGCTACAAAAAATCCTGTAGCTTCAATATCAGAGACAGCACCAGAGAGATTGTTTTTCACTTTAACTCCAGTAACTACTTGACCATCTCCCATAACCTCTTCTGTTTCTGTATTAAAAAGGATCTCTATATTTTCTGTGTTTTTCACACGAGAAGCCATAATTTTCGACGCTCTAAACTCATCTCTTCGTACAAGCATCGTTACTTTTTTACATAATTTAGATAAGTAATGTGCTTCCTCACAAGCTGAATCTCCTGCTCCAACGATAACAACTTCTTGGTTTCTGTAGAAGAATCCATCACAGACAGCACATGCAGAAACACCTCCGCCAAGTTTTAAATATTTTTGTTCAGAGTCTAAGCCTAAATATTTTGCAGAAGCTCCAGTAGAAATTATTACAGTATCACAATGAATCTCTTTTTCACCATTAACCCATACTTTATGAATTGGCCCAGAAAAATCAACTTTAGTAATCCAACCATTTCGTACATCTGTGCCAAAACGTTCGGCCTGTTGTTGTAATTCAATCATCATTTCTGGTCCTGTAACTCCATCTTTATAACCAGGAAAATTCTCTACTTCATTCGTTGTTGTTAATTGACCACCAGGTTGTTCTCCTTGGTATAATACAGGAAACATATTTGCTCTAGAAGCGTATATTGCTGCAGTATAACCTGCAGGTCCTGAACCTATGATTAAGCATTTTACTCTCTCTATTGTATCTGACATATTCATTTTCTTTAATATGGATAACAAAAGTAGCTTTTTTGATTAAATACTTACATAGAAGTTATTAACAGAAATTATAGTGCAATAGGTAACCTATATAATCTTAAAAAATTCATTTTTAATAGCAAGAGACACCTGTTTTGGAACCTCTAATTCTTCTGCATATAAATTCCATTTTAAAGTTACATCTTGAACTTGCTTTATTATGCCTTTAGGGTTTTTGATCGCATATGTTTCTGCAATAGTCAATACGTCTTTTAAAGAAATACTCTGGCGCTTATTATTTATAGACAATGCTCTTGATACATTACTATAATTAAAGTTTATATTTAATGGGTATGTTAAGTCGTATGCTGGTGCTAAACTCCATGAGTTAGAAGTCTCATCATACATAAAACTATGGTTTTTGAGATGGTCGTCTATGTTTCCTAAAACGACATTAAATACCATTCTTTTAAAGAGTTCTTGAATATCTTTATAAGGGACTTTTAAATCTAGTGCCAATTGAAATAGGTTTTCATAACTCGAGTTTTCCGGTTTTTTAAAATCCCAACCCGTTAAACCAGAGGCTGTTAAAACATGCTTTTTTTTACCATTTTGTCTGTCGTAACGTAACGTAGCAAAATGCTTATTATCTATCAATTTTGAAGGCATCATCGTTATACCAATATCTTTTGCCAATAAACAATAAATGTATTCTACTTTTTCTTTATTATAACCCCATTCTTCATTCATACAGAGTTTAACTAAGTAATGATTATAATCATTACTATATTCCATGTCACCAGGAATTATTTGCCCTGTTTTTTTATGCTCAGAAATGAGAATTTTTGGTCGTGCTCCTCCTGCAGAAGTTCCTATTTTAAAAACATTTAACAATGCCATATCATTTAAAACAGCTTCAGAAGTTTCTTTTTTAAGATCTAGCACTTTATTTAAAACCTCAACAATTTCATCAATCTGTATTGTGCTTGTTTTCGGTATTTCTGCAGATGGCCTATACTCTAATGCGCCCATGCCTCGACTAGCAACATAAGTCAGTTGTTCTAACGGAGTAATTTTTTTGAATGCTTTATGCTTTGCTTCAAACCATTCTTTAAAAATGATATTACCAAACATATCTGGCAAAGAATCTGCTATCATTGGAGGTAAAGCTCTAAATGTTTCTCCTTCAAATTTTGTAAATACCTGTACAGGTTTGATACGTTTAAACACATAAGGAAATATATTAGTGTACGTATTAGAATCTAAAAATGACGGATTATACTGAAAATAAGATGCACGCTTGTCTACATCGTATCCAACCTTACCTATTTCCGTACCAAATAGTACAACATCTATAATATTATTTTTAGCCATCTTAATACAAAGAGTTTATATCGTTTGTATTCTCTATATCTTTTAGTGCTAGATATAAATTATTTAATAAATCAAAATGATTGACAATTTTTAATACGGTATCGAGTGTTGCATTTTTACCATTCTCAAATTTCTGTATGGTATAACGCGATAAGTCTAAAGCAACAGCGAGGTCTTCTTGAGACATTTCATAAATTTGCCTTTTCTGCTTACAAAGCTCACCCAATTGTAATTTTACATCTTTAATAGTTATAACACCAATCATTTATATGTTTATTATATTACACAAATATAACAAAAAATAATTAAATTGTTTATTATAATACACAAATATTTTTAAATAATTTCGATTGAAAACTACAAATAGTTGAGATTTTCATCTTAAAAGCACGTATTAACATATTTATAAAAAACAAAAAAACCTTATAAATCATTACAATTTATAAGGTTTTAATTTGTCGGGGTGGCAGGATTCGAACCTGCGACCTCCGCGTCCCAAACGCGGCGCGATAACCGGGCTACGCTACACCCCGAATTGGCTATCTAATTTTAGGTTGGCAAATATAATTCTTTTTTAGAAAAAACCTCCAAGTATCATAAGATATTCAATCTTAAAGAAAATGATAATTTCATTTATAGAAAACAGCTCAATAGATGGGTTTGGTATTAGTTTATTACTTTTGGGTATTAGCTATCTTACTTTAGAGAAACAATAGCAACCAATTATGGCAATAAAACGAAGAGATTTTATAAAAAAAGCGTCTATAGGTGCTCTTTTTCCAATGCAGATTTTAAATAGTTTTGCCAGTGATAGTCATCAAAGTAATTTTTTATATAATAACTTAAAATCAAAACTTTTTAAAAGCGATATAGATAAATTATACAATGAAGCTATTGTCTTTGATGGAATAGTAATTACTAGAGGTTGGAATGAAGATTCATTTAAAGCATTAGAAAAAACAGGGTATACAGGATTTAATGCTTCAATAGGTTCAGGAAGTCTAGAGAGCGTACTTCAACAATTAAAGGAATGGCAAGAACGTATAACAGATAACCAAGACAAACTAATACTTGCCAAAAGTGCTGAAGATTTCATTACAGCAAAACAAGAAAAGAAAACAGCTATATTTTTGGGATTCCAAAACACCAATATGATTGGTACATCTATTCAAAATATAAATAAACTCTACGATGCAGGAACACGATGGTTACAACTCACTTATAACGAACGTAATTTAATTGGAGATGGCTGTACAGAACGCACCAATGTGGGTCTATCTGATTTTGGCCTTGAAGCTGTTAGTCAAATGAACGAACTCGGAATGATCATCGATCTATCGCATTGTGGTCGTCAAACCACAAATGAAGCTATACAATTCAGTAAAACAGGAGTTTCTTTTAATCACTCAATGTGTGAACATTTACACAAAAATCACCCGCGTGCTAAAACCGATGAACAGATCAAAGCCATGGCTGATAAAGGAGGTATTATAGGAATCATAAGTTTAGGGTATATGATTGGCCCTAATTTAGGAACAGATACTACACTAGAAACGTATGTAGATCATATAGACCATGCGGTTAAGGTAGCAGGAATTGACCACGTAGGTTTAGCAGCAGATTTCGCAATTCAGGGATTAAAAGCTACTGGTGCTACAAGAGAAAATTGGTATGTACCACGTTTAACACGATTTAAACCATCATACAAAGTACAATGGCCGCCGTGGATTCCAGAACTAGATACAACCGATCGTTATCGCTATGTCGCTAGGCTTTTAGACAAAAGGGGCTATAACTCAACCGACATTGAAAAAATATTAGGTCGCAACTGGCTTCGTTTTTATAGAGAAACACTAAAACCATAAAAAGAGCATGAAAAAAACAACATTTAATTTCTTTCTAATTACTTTCATAGTTGTTATACCTTCATTTGGGCAATCTTCTTCATTTCTTACAAATAACAGACTCATTTTCGGAAATCTAAAAGAACGCACAGCTTCTATAGGTGTTGGAGATATTGATAATGACGGAGATATTGATGTTATCGTTGCTAATGGAAGGCATTGGCCAGGGCAAAATCGAATTTTCATAAATAATGGTTCAGGACGATTTACTGTTTCTAAAAAATTAGGGGAAGAAAAAACAACCAGTTATTCAACAGAGTTGGCTGACCTAGATAATGATGGCGATTTAGATATAGTTGTAGGCAATGATATGGCACCTAACGCTATATTTATAAATGACGGACAAGGAAATTTTGCAAAAACAGGTGACTTTGGAAGGCTATATTCTAGTACTAGAAATATTGTAGTTACAGATATTGATAAAGATGGTGATACCGATATTTTAATTACTAACAGAGGACAAGAAAATGAAATATGCCTCAATGATGGCAAAGGAAATTTTAGTAACAGTATTGGTTTTGGAACTAAAGATGATTCTACAATAGATGTCGAAGTTGCTGATATGAATAACGATGGACATAACGATCTTATTTTAGCCAATCGTGACCAACAACAAAATTACATCTATCTTAATGACGGCCAACTCAACTTTAATAAAAAAATCCCATACGGAACAGGAACAGATAACACCCGATCTGTTGCTGTTATAGACATTAATAGAGATGGTTTTTTAGATATTATCACTGCCAATATCGGAGAAGCGAATAAAATCTACTTTGGAGATAAAGACTATACATTTTCAAATAGTATTGTATTTGATGACAGTGATTCTAATTCTTTTGCGGTTAGTACTGGTGATCTAAACTTAGATGGGTTAGAAGACATCATCATTGGCAATAATAGGCAACCCAATACTATTTTTATCAATAAAAATAATGGATTTGAGTGGGAAACCATTCCTTTAAGTAAAAAGGAATTTAGCACTTATGATATTCTGGTTTCAGATCTAACTGGAGATGGACGATTAGATATTATTGAAAGTAATTCAGATGAGTTAAACTTATATTATCGCAATCGGATAAATCAAAACAAAAATTAAGGATGTATTATATCATAAAAAGCAATTATACTCAACTTTTTAATTCAATTATCTTCCTATGCATTTTAACATTAATGTTAGGATGTGACACGAATACAAACACTTGGCAAGATCTAGATGAAGAAGGTAGTTTTTTAATATACAGAAGACAGTCTTTAATTGGAGAAGAAACCTTTTCCATCACTTCAGATAAAAATTTCATTACCGTAAAATCACTTCAAGGCGAAAACGAACGCGGTAGAATTACAGGCACTTTAGCTGAGTTAAAACTTGATATAGATTTAAATCCAATGTCTTATAATAACAGACGCATTACAAATAATGACACTATCAATGTCTTTAGGATGAGTCAAAAAAAGGATAGTCTCTCTATTTGGGAAAAACACTTCGAGCTACGTAAATTTAAAAAGCCAACTACATTTTTTCCTTTGCATAGTAATATTCCAGCAGCTATTGAGATTATGTTGTACCAATCTATTCTAAAAAACAATCCATCTAGACTACTAAAAACATTTCCGAGAGGTGAAATTTTAATGACTCATAAAGGAGAGGATTTAGTTCAAATAAAAGGAAAAGATATTCTATTAGATAGATATGTAATAGAAGGTATTAATTGGGGTGGACGAACGGTATGGTTAGATCAAGATAAAAACCTGGTAGCCATTGTAAAAGCAAATACACAGATAAGAGAAGTCATTCGTAAAGGTTATGAAGAAGCAATGCCTGTTTTTATTGCTGGTAATGTCACCGAGCAGATGAATACGCTTAGTGAATACACTAAGAATTACAAAGAACAACAATCAAATATAATAGCGCTCATTGGAGCAGATATTGTAGATGGTATAAACAATAGTACTCAACGCAATATGAGTTTGCTTATAGAAAATGGAAAAATAACCCACATTGGCAAACAGTCTAAAATTAAAATCCCTGACTCTGCACAAATTATAGATCTAAGTGGCAAAACACTCATTCCTGGGTTATGGGATATGCATGCACACTCTAATCAAGTACAATGGGCACCAGCTTATTTAGCTGGTGGTGTAACAACGATTCGAGATAATGGCAATGAGGTTGAGTTTGCTACTACTTTTAGAGATGCCATTGCTAAAAAGGGAATGATAGGTCCAGATATCCTTTTAGCAGGCATGACAGATGGTCCTGGAATTAAAGGTAATGGTATTATTCGTGCTACTAATGTAGAAGAAGCTAAACAGGTAGTAGAAATGTACTTTGATAATGGGTACAAGCAAATAAAAATCTACAATTCTATAGAACCTGAAGTACTAAAAGTTTTAGCTGAAGAAGCGCATAAAAGAGGGATGACAGTAACAGGGCATATTCCTCAACCAATAGGAAAAATTGTTACAGCAGTCAATTTAGGAATGGATATGTTTAGTCACGATCGCGCCATCTATTCGGTATTGTTTCCAGAATATACACGACAAGAGTTGGCAACCAAATTTAGAGATAGTTTAAATGTCTCTCAAGATAGAATTGATGCAGCTATTGATTATCTATTGCAACATAAAATCGCTTTAGACCCAACTATGAATTTAAGGTTTATAACAAGTATGTCACAAGAAGATACTTTAGAGGTTATAGAACCTTTTGCTTATAGAATTGCACCTGAACTTTGGGAAGGAAAAAGACTTAGAAAAGGCGTATTGCCTAAACGTTCAAAAAGTCTTCAAGAAAAGCATGCAAAAATAGAAGAAATTATAGGTGCTTTTTTTAAAGCAGGCGTGCCCATCGTAGCAGGGACAGATAATGCGGTTCCTGTTTTTAGTTTGTATTTAGAAATTGAAAATTATCAAAAATTAGGTGGCTTATCCCCTTTTGAAGCTTTACAAACAGCAACCATTATTCCTGCTAAAATAATGAATATGGATTCTCAAACAGGAAGCATTACCATAGGAAAACAAGCCGATATTGCTATTTTAGAAAAAAATCCGTTAGATGATATTTCAAATATTCGTACCGTGTCTGCTGTAATAACCAATGGACATTATTATGAAAGTAATCCGCTATGGAAAGCGGTAGATTTTCTTCCAAATCAAAAAAACACTAACTCTAAAAAATAATGAAAATCATTTATCAAAAAGCACTAATTATATGTGTAATTTTAATCAGCTCAAATTGTCAAAAACAGTCGACACATAACATTGAAGCCGATTATGATCCTGAAGCAAAATTAGAAGCCTTAGGAATTACATTGCCTAAACCACCTCAACCAGTAGCAAATTATGTTAATGGTGTCCAAACTGGTAATCTTATTTTCCTAGCTGGAAAAGGGCCAAAATATGCAGATGGAACAGAAATCACAGGAAAATTAGGTCAAGACATTTCTATTGAAAAAGGATATGAAGGCGCACGTTTAACTGCAATAAATCAATTGGCAGTATTAAAAGCAATGTTAGGTGATTTAAAAAGAGTAAAGCGTATTGTAAAAGTTTTAGGGCTGGTAAATTCGGATTCTGCTTTTGTAGAGCAACCTAAAGTAATCAACGGATTTTCAGATTTAATGGTAGAGGTTTTTGGTCATCGAGGAAAACACGCCCGTGCTGCTATTGGTGTCGCTTCACTTCCTAGAGGACAAGCTGTTGAAATTGAATTGGTTGTTGAGATTTATAATTAATTCTATCTTTAAAATTATATCAAAACCTTTTAAAAATTAACATTTAATTTAGGGTGATTAGCGCATTAAATCATTTTTTTAGATTTAGATTTACGCACTCTTAATTAACAAAATATCATTTCATATCAGCTCTACGTCTATAAAAATAATCTCCTTTATATTATTAATACTTCCTGTTTTAGGTTTCTCTCAAACAATAAAAGGAAAAGTTATTGATAGTGATCAAAGAATACCTTTAGAAAATGTTTCTATTATAAACATTCAAGACAATAACATTACTACAAGTACATCAAATGGTGAGTTTGAAATTTCTGAAGGGCAATATCAAATTATAAAGAGTGGTTATAAAACTAAAACTATAACAGTAAAAGATTCAAAATATCTTATAATTGAATTAGTTATAAATCCTTCAGAATTAAATGAGATAATTATTAACGCAAACCAAATTCCTAAAGCGCTTAAAAAATCGGTTGCGACTATTGAAATTCTTTCAAAAAAGGATATTGATCGCAGTAACGATATTAATATCTCTCAAGTACTAAACAGAACACCTGGAGTTTTTGTACAAAGTGGTGCATTAAACACCAATCGATTTACAATACGTGGTATAGGATCTCGTAATCTTTTTGGAACATCAAAAATTAGAGCATATTTTAAAGATATTCCATTAACTAATGGTAGTGGAGAAACAACAATCGAAGATTTTGAACTTGGATCTATTTCTCGCATCGAAGTTATAAAAGGTGCTACATCTAGCATTTATGGTGCTGGATTAGGTGGCACAATTCATCTTACACCGCAAAATGCTTATTTAAATGAAACTTCAGTTAATAGTCAATTAACCGTTGGATCTTTTGGATTAGTAAAAGGCACTGTAAACTTTAATCACGGTAACACAAAAAACAGCTACAGAGGTGTTTATAGCAATACGCACTCTGACGGTTATAGAGATAATAACGAATACGATAGACAGACTTTTACATTTAGCACCAACCATTATATTAATAATAATAACGAAATCTCTGTGTTAGCAAGTTATGTAGATTTAAAAGCATTTATACCGAGTTCATTAAATGAAGATACCTTTATCAACAATCCAACAGCAGCGGCATTTACATGGGCTCAAGCGCAAGGTTTTGAATACTCTAAACGTGGAATTTTAGGTGTTACCTGGAATCATCAATATCAAGAAAAATTAAAACAGGTTACTAGTGTTTTTGGTTCTTTTAGAGATGCTTACGAGCCAAGACCATTTAATATTTTAGAAGAAAACACTTTTGCATTAGGTTTACGAAGTCGATTATTAGGTAAAGCTACATTGTTTAACAAACCACTTAACTACACCTTTGGTGGAGAATATTTTAGAGATCGTTATACCTCTGGCACATTTGAAAACTTATTTGAAGATTTTCCTGAAGGTACTGGTAGTGTTGAAGGCGATCGTCTATCAGACTTTAAAGAAAACAGAAGTTATTTTAATCTCTTTTTTGAAACCAATTACGAAGTTTTAAAAAATACATCTATTGTTATTGGACTAAACTATAACCAAACATCATATGACTTAGAAGATCGTTTTCCTGTTTCAGATGGAAACCCAGATCAATCGGGCGAATTTAATTTTGATGGAATTTTATCTCCAAAAATTGGACTTTCCCATTTAATTTCTAATGACATTAGCTTATATGGAAGTGTCAGTCAAGGTTTTTCTCCGCTTTCTTTAGAAGATACTTTATTACCTGATGGGCAAATCAATACAGATTTAGAGCCTGAAACCGGTTGGAATTACGAAATCGGAACAAGAGGTTCTGCCTTCAACAATAAGTTATTATTTAATCTTGCCATCTACAGATTAGATGTAAGAAACCTTTTAGTAGCTAGACGTGTTGCTGAAGATCAATTTATTGGTGTAAATGCTGGAAAAACACAACACGATGGTCTAGAACTAGCTGTAAATTACCAATGGATTGATACAGAAAAGTTTAAATTAGGTACGTTTTTAAACTATACCCTTAATGACTTTACATTTGAAGAGTTTATCGATGAGGATAACGATTTTTCCGGAAACGATTTAACAGGTGTTCCGTCAGAGGTATTTAATGCAGGTATAGATATCAGTTCTAAATTTGGTATTTATGGCAATATTAATTTCCAACATGTCGGCAGCCAGCCTATAACGGACAGTAATAGTTTATTTAGCGATAGTTACAATTTAACAAACATAAAAGTTGGTTATAAAAAAGAGCTAACAAAACGCATAACATTTAATGCGTTTTTTGGTATAGATAATGTGTTAGATGAAGTGTTTGCATCTCAAATTTTAATCAACGCAAGTAGTTTTGGTGGCAATGCGCCTCGCTTTTTTTACCCAGGCAATCCTATAAACTATTATGGTGGATTTAACATTAACTATACTTTTTAAACAAATATGCATAACTTTATGCTTTAAAACCTTTCAAAATGAAACAGTACAAACTTATTCTTGCCATGTGCTTTATAACTACTCTAGCATGTGCACAAGTCCAACAAAAAGAATCTAGTGTTAAAGCTGAAGCCCCGACAACCATTAATTACACCACTGAAGTTGTAGTTTCTGAACTTAATATCCCTTGGGGTATGGTTTTTATGCCTGATGGTTCTATGTTAATTACAGAGAAAACTGGCGAACTTATTCATTTTAAAGATGGTAAAAAAACAGAGATACAAGGTTTACCAGAAATATATTTACGTGGACAAGGTGGACTTTTAGATATAGAATTGCATCCTGATTATGCTAACAATGGTTGGATATACATGTCTCATGCTTCTGCAGATGGTGAAGGTGATGGCGGAAATACAGCAATAATAAGAGCTAAATTAAATGGCAACACATTAACTGATGTAGAACGTTTATATAAAGCAGGACCAAATTCTAGAAGAGGTCAACATTTTGGATCTCGTATAGAGTTTGATGATGATGGCTATCTATATTTCTCTGTAGGAGATCGTGGTAGTAGAGATGTAAACCCACAAGACATTACTAAAGACTGCGGAAAAATTTATCGCCTTAACGATGATGGTAGTATACCAAAAGACAACCCATTTGTAGATACACCAAATGCTAAAACAGCTATATATAGTTATGGCCATAGAAATCCTCAAGGCATGGTAAAACATCCTGAAACTGGTAAAATATGGGTGCATGAACATGGACCTAGAGGTGGAGATGAAATTAATATTATACAAAAAGGAAAGAATTTTGGTTGGCCAGTAATTAGTTATGGAATTAATTACAGTGGTACTATATTCACAGAAATTACTGAGAAAAAAGGAATGCAACAACCTTTATTTTATTGGGTACCATCTATAGCTCCGAGTGGAATGACTTTTATCACCTCTGATATATATCCTGATTGGAAAGGGAATTTACTCGCAGGTTCATTAAAATTTGAATATGTAGAACGTCTAGTTCTTAAAGACAATAAGGTAGTGAAACGTGAAAAATTACTAGAAGGTATGGGGCGTGTTAGAAATGTTCGTCAAGGACCAGATGGATATATTTATGCTGCACTAGAAGGAGTTGGCATTGTGAAAATTGTTCCTAATAAATAGTAACATAAAATATGAAATTACTCAGTTATATTACAATAATTACAGTTGGCTTTATTTTAATAATAGTAAATCAAACAGATGTTACTAATTACAACACTGTTCAGGATAAAGTATTGCAAGAAAGTATAAAGCGTGGTAATGATGTCTATGCAGATTTCTGTATTACTTGTCATTTAGATTCTGGAGAAGGAGTGAAAAATACTTTTCCGCCTTTAGCAAATTCAGATTATCTTAAAACTAACAGAGAGTCTAGTATTAAAGGCCTTAAATACGGATTAAAAGGTAAAATTACTGTAAACGGAAAAGTATATAATAGCTATATGGCTCCACAAGGGCTTGGCAATGATGAAATAGCTGATGTTATGAACTATATCAACCATAGTTGGGGTAATACATACGGAGAAATTGTAACTGAAGAAGAAGTTGCAAAAATCAAAAAATAAGTGAAGCTATTTAATTAACTTTGCTACGTTAATTAAAAGAATATTTCATGCTTATAATTGGAATTGCTGGTGGCACTGGCTGTGGTAAAACCACAGTAGTTAACACTATACTCAACGAACTCCCTGAAGGAGAAGTTGTTGTTATTTCGCAAGATTCTTATTATAAAGACACATCGCATTTAAGTTATGAAGAACGCGTAAAAATTAATTTTGATCATCCACGTTCTATTGATTTTGAATTACTTGTTTCACACCTTAATAAATTAAAAGCAGGCAATACCATATCGCAACCCGTTTATTCGTTTGTTAAACATAATAGAACTGGAGATACGATTCAGACACAACCTAGAAAAGTTGTCATTGTAGAAGGTATTTTAATTTTAACAAACCCAGAAATAAGAGATCTTTTTGATATTAAAATATTTGTACACGCAGATAGTGATGAGCGTTTAATACGACGCTTAAAACGCGATATTAGTGAACGTGGTAGAGACATAGATGAAGTATTATCTCGTTACCAAACCACACTAAAACCTATGCATGAACAATTCATTGAACCCATGAAAGAATATGCCGATATTATAATACCAAATAATAAATACAATACAGTTGCAGTTGATATTGTAAAGACAATAATTAACGAACGTTTATAATGAAATCTTCTAAAAGAAAATATCTAAAACCATTTAAAAACATTTACCTTTTGGTTATAGTGGTTTTTGCTGTATGGATGATTTTCTTTGACGCGCACTCATGGTTATTACACCGCGATTTAAATGAAGATATTGAAGCTCTAGAAAACGAAAAAGCATATTATAAAACTGAAATGCTTAAAGATAATAAAGCTATAAAAGAACTAAGTACTGAAGAAGGCGTTGAAAAAACAGCTAGAGAAACGTATTTTATGAAAAAGCCAAACGAGGAAATTTATATCATTGAATACGAAGATAGTATTCCTAAGAAAAAGAAAAATGAGTAAACCATTATTTAAAGATTTCGATTCGGTGTCTTCTAAAGCATGGAAACAAAAAATACAATTCGATTTAAAAGGTGCAGATTATAATGACACTTTAATATGGAAAACAGATGAAGGAATCGATGTAAAACCTTTTTATCATGCTGATGAGTATAATACATTTCCTGAAGTTTCTGATACTAAAACAACAGCTTGGTCAATTGGTCAAACTATCGAGGTTTCAGATGTGGCATCTGCCAATTTAAAAGCTATTGATGCTATAGAACGTGGTGCAGAAAGCATTCGGTTTATTATAAATTCTGAATCTGTTTCTGTTTCAAACCTTGTTCAGAATATTGATGTTTCAGAAATTCCTATTTATTTTAAAACATCTTTTTTATCGGCTTCTTTTATTCAAAACGCTTATAATATAATAGAAGATACATCTAACATCTATTTTAATACAGATATTATTGGCAACCTAGCTAAAACCGGAAACTGGTACATTAATCTAAAAGAAGATCATACACAGTTTAAAACCATAACAAAAACAACCAACCAACTTTATATAGACATAAGCTTATATCAAAATGCTGGCGCAACAGCAGTTCAACAACTAGCTTATGGTTTAGCACAAACGAATGAATATTTAAATCATCTTAATAGCAGTAATGAAAGCACATTGCAATCGCTTAAAATCATTTTTAATGTTGTTGTTGGTTCTAATTATTTCTTCGAAATTGCCAAGCTAAAAGCACTACGTCAATTATGGAATACTTTAGCTTCTGAGTATAACTGCAATACAGAATGTTATATTATTGCAGCTCCAAGTAAGCGTAATAAAACCATTTACGACTACAATGTAAACATGTTACGTACAACAACAGAATGTATGAGTGCTATTTTAGGTGGCGCCAATACCGTTTTTAATGTAGCGTATGATGATTTGTATCATGAGTCAAATGAATTTGGAGAACGTATTTCTAGAAATCAACTCTTAATACTTAAAAAAGAAAGTTATTTCAATGCTGTAAATAATCCATCTGACGGAGCTTATTATATAGAAAACTTAACACAACAATTAGCAGAAAAAGCGCTAGATCTTTTTAAAGGTATTGAAGCCAATGGTGGATTTTTATTACAATTAAAAGAAGGCACAATTCAAAGAAAAATTAAAGAAAGTGCCGCTAAAGAACAAATAAGTTTTGATAATGGTGAGATTACTCTATTAGGAACAAATAAGCATCCAAATACAAAGGATAGAATGAAAGATGATCTTGAGAAATCTCCATTTTTAAAAATTGAAAAAAGAAAAACATTAATAGAGCCAATAATAGAGAAAAGACTATCTGAAACATTGGAAATTAAAAGATTAAATGACGAATAAACTAATGACATTGAGAAAATTTATAATTCCTGTTTTAATAGCTATAAGTTTTACTTTACAGTCTTGTAAAAATGAAACAAAAACGCAAAACACATTTAATAGTGACGATATAGAAACCAAACGTCATTTATTAGAAAATGATGGCATTCAGTTATTTCTTCCCGTAGAATTTGAACGTTATTCTGCTTCAAAGTATGAACGCCTTTTAGATTCTCTAGTAAACAAAAAAGAATTTGAATTAGAACGAGAACGTTTAAAAAACATAAGAAAACTAGATGGTAATAATTACATCTACTATGCTTCAAATTTAGGTACTACGTTTTTGGCTAACACCATTCCATATGCACCAATAGCCAAGCAAGATGCGCAAAAATTATTAGGCATTATCCAACAAAATCAAAGCAGTATTGCTAAAGACACAAATGTAGAGTTTACAAGAATTACTGCAAAATTTAGAGCTTTGCCAAGTGCACAAATTTTTAAAGCCATTTTTAGAGTAGATAAAAAAAAAGGAGATAAATCTTTTTTTCAACAAGCATATTTTATTAATTCTAACCAAAAATCAATACTAATTAATATTACAACTCCTATTGATATTGATTTTGATCCCTATATAGAAAAAATGATTTTTTAATGGCAAGGAAAGAGCTTCAACATATATCGCTAAAATCAAATTCTAAGAAATCTCCTCTTTTAGATAAAAGCGTATTTAAAACTGCTGAAGATATTGAGGTTAAGTCAACATATTCAAGTGATGATACAAAAAATTTAGAACACATCAATTTTGTTGCTGGTTTAGCGCCCAACTTACGTGGGCCTTATAGTACAATGTATGTTCGTCGTCCCTGGACCATCCGCCAATATGCAGGGTTTTCAACAGCAGAAGAAAGTAATGCTTTTTACAGACGTAATCTAGCCGCTGGCCAAAAAGGGCTTTCTGTAGCTTTTGATTTGGCAACACATCGTGGTTATGATTCAGACCATGAACGCGTAGTAGGTGATGTTGGTAAAGCTGGTGTAGCTATCGACTCGGTTGAAGACATGAAAATACTCTTCGATCAAATTCCGTTAGATAAAATGTCTGTTTCCATGACTATGAATGGTGCTGTACTTCCCATTCTTGCATTTTATATTGTTGCTGCAGAAGAACAAGGAGTAAAACCAGAACAATTAGCTGGTACAATTCAGAATGATATTTTAAAGGAGTTTATGGTACGTAATACCTACATCTATCCGCCTACGCCTTCAATGAAAATTATTTCTGATATTTTTGAATACACCAGTAAATACATGCCAAAATTTAATAGCATTAGTATTTCTGGATACCATATGCAAGAAGCTGGCGCTACTTGTGATATTGAATTGGCTTATACACTTGCTGATGGTTTAGAGTACATTCGTAAAGGCTTAGCAGCTGGTATGGATATCGATACGTTTGCGCCTCGCTTATCTTTTTTCTGGGCTATAGGTATGAATCACTTTATGGAAATTGCCAAAATGCGAGCGGCACGTATGCTTTGGGCTAAATTGGTTAAACAATTTAATCCTAAAAATGAAAAATCACTGGCTTTAAGAACGCATTGTCAAACCTCAGGGTGGAGTTTAACAGAGCAAGATCCGTTTAATAATGTGGCGCGTACAACAATTGAAGCTGCTGCTGCTGCCTTTGGTGGCACACAAAGTTTACATACTAATGCGTTGGATGAAGCCATTGCACTACCAACTGATTTTTCTGCCCGTATTGCAAGAAACACACAAATCTTTTTACAGGAAGAAACTAAAATTACAAAAACGGTTGACCCTTGGGCTGGAAGTTATTACGTTGAAAAACTAACCCATGATATCGCTCAAAAAGCATGGGAACTAATTGAAGAAGTTGAAGAACTTGGAGGCATGACAAAAGCCATCGAAGCTGGAATACCGAAGCTACGTATTGAAGAAGCTGCTGCTCGTAAACAAGCACGAATAGATTCTGGGCAAGACATTATTGTAGGTGTCAATAAATACCGATTAGAACAAGAAGACCCCTTACACATTTTAGAAGTAGACAATCAAACGGTACGTAATGCGCAAATAGAGCGATTAAATACAATCAAAGCTGAACGAAACACTGAAAATGTTAAGAAGGCGCTGTCAAAATTAACTGAAGCTGCCCGTTTAGGTAACAAAAATCTTTTAACTTTAGCCGTTGAAGCAGCTCGAGAACGTGCCACACTAGGTGAAATTAGTGATGCCCTTGAAGCAGAGTTTGGACGTTATAAAGCACAAATAAGATCATTTAGCGGCGTGTATAGTAAAGAAATAAAAGACGACAATTCATTTAATAAAGCTAGAAAATTAGCCGATGTTTTTGCAGAACAAGATGGGCGTAGACCACGTATTATGATTGCAAAAATGGGGCAAGATGGTCATGACCGTGGTGCCAAAGTTGTAGCTACTGGTTATGCCGATGTGGGCTTTGATGTAGATATAGGTCCATTATTTCAAACACCAGCTGAAGCTGCCAAACAAGCTGTAGAAAATGATGTTCATATTTTAGGTGTGTCTTCATTAGCAGCTGGTCATAAAACTTTAGTACCACAAGTGATTGAGGAGTTAAAACGCTATGGACGAGAAGACATTATGGTGATTGTTGGTGGTGTCATCCCAAAACAAGATTATCAATATTTATTCGATGCTGGTGCAGTCGCTGTTTTTGGACCAGGCACAAAAATTAGTACTGCTGCAATTCAAATTTTAGAGATTTTAATTGATTGACAACTTCTAAAAAAGTCAATTATACGCCAAAATAAGCTCACTTATTTTAAAAGTATCATTTCTACTGCTTATGGTACATTTATTGATAAATTTTAACAATTATCAAACCTTTTATTAGTTAACTTTACGTAAAAAAGGTTTGCTACATCTATTAAATTACTCATTATGAAAAAGAAAACAACAAATTTAATACTATTAGTAGTAGTATTTATATCTGCTTTAAGTTTTGCCCAAGAGCAGAATATCAATATTTCAGGCAATCAAACTTCTGTTAAAGTTTTATCTTCTGGTACTATTAATTTTTATAAAACAGCTAGTACTAATACACATTATATTGAAAATACAAAACTCCAAACAGGGATTGTTGAACTCAAAAAATTAGGTGAGCCTCATACTGTAAATAAAAATAGAGGAAAGTTAATTGTCATTTTTAATGATTGTGTTAGCATTAGAACTAAAGCTTCAAAAAGTGATATGACTGAAGCTAGAGTTATTCAACTTATAAATGATTATAATAATTGTTCTGAATATACTGACAGTTTTGAATTATCAGAACGTCAAAAAATCGATCAAACTTATGCTAATCAAAAAAGTGTTTTAAATTATGATTTCGGTATAGGTTATCACAACCAAACTACTGATATTAGGATTAATAATCAGGGTGAACAAAGTGAAGATGATGGTAGTTTAAGCCTTTTTGCTAGTTTAAACATTTCTCCAGCTCACCTAGGGAGTTTAACCGGTAGATTATTTTACGATTTCACATTACAGTATAATTTTAATACTTCATTTGAATTTACAAATGTTGAACAAGATCTATCTTCATTACAAATTACAATAACACCTAAATATTATTTTAACAAACCTGAATCTAAATTAAATCCATTTATTGGTGCTGGTTTAGGAGCTGTAATCTTAGATTATGAAATAACAGATATTACACAAGTTACATTTGATACTATTGATAGTTCTAGAACTAAATTTATTTATGGTTTTGAAATTGGCGCAGAATTTTTATCTGATTTCGAATTTACCTTAGCTTATTATCCAGATTATAAAAATGATATCGTCATAGATGAAGATAATATTATACGTTCAGATTTCCAGAATTTATCTTTTAAATTAGGGTATAAATTTTAATTTTTGAATATATATAAATGATGACACTTAGAGTTAGTAAAATACTCTAAACTTAACTTTATCATCAGTACTTATGTATTAAAACAGAGCGTTAAATTCTCTTTAACGCTTTGATATTAATAATTTATGCTCTATTTTTAAAGAAATTTCCTATACTTAAATTTAGGAATAAAATTCATTAATCATTAAACCATCTTTATTATGAAACGATGTATTTCTATGGCAAAATGTGCCATAATTATGCTCTGCGCCACCTTAACTTTCTCAACATTTGCGCAGACAAAAACAAACCCTGAGAATCAAACTACGGGTTCAGTTCCTTCTGACAATTTACCAATTACAGACGATGTAAAAATTGGCAAACTATCTAATGGTCTCACGTATTACATTCAAAATAATGGAAAACCAGAAGACAAAGTAGAATTGCGCTTGGCTATAAAGGCGGGTTCAATCTTAGAAACCGATGATCAATTAGGTTTAGCGCACTTTATGGAGCACATGAACTTTAATGGAACTAATAATTTTCAGAAGAATGAATTGATTGATTATTTGCAAAGTATTGGTGTAGAGTTCGGTGCCGATTTAAATGCGTATACAAGTTTTGATGAGACTGTATATATTTTACCTATTCCTAGTGATGATCCAGAAAAGCTAGAAAAAGGCTTCGAAATTCTTCAAGATTGGGCTGGAGGCGCTTTACTTACTGATAAGGATATTGATGAAGAACGTGGAGTTGTTATTGAAGAATACAGAACACGTTTAGGAGCTGCAACGCGTATGCAACAAAAATATTTAGACAAGATTGCTTATAAATCTAGATATGCAGATCGTTTACCTATTGGAACTAAAGAAAATTTAGAAACTTTTAAATATGAGAGTTTAAGAAACTTCCAAAAAGATTGGTATCGTCCAGATTTAATGGCAGTAATTGCTGTTGGTGATTTAGATGTTGAAACACTAGAGAAAAAGATAAAAACACATTTCGGTAAGCTTTCAAATCCTAATAACCCTAAACTCCGTGAAGAATATGGTTCTGAAAATCATGAAGGTACATTTATAGCTATAGAAACTGATGAAGAAGCTTCTGCTAGCCAAGTTCAAATTTATTATAAAGATAAAGGAGAACCTAAAGTAACTAAAACTGTAAAAGATTACAGGGACAACATGGTTGAAGGTTTATTTACAGAAATGATTAATAACAGACTTAGAGAGTATAGCAACAAACCTAATCCACCATTTGTTTTCGGATTTTCATTTCATGGTGGAATTATAGGCAATAAAGAAGCTTATCAATCTATTGCGCAGACTAAAGAAACCGGACAATTAGAAGCTTTAAAAACACTTTTAGAAGAAAATGAACGTGTAAAGCGTTTTGGTTTTAATGCTTCGGAATTTGAACGTGCTAAAAAAGGCTATTTAGCCAGATTAGATCGTGCTTATAAGAACAGAGATAAATTAGAGTCTAACAGAATTGTTGGTGGTTATATTCAAAATTTCCTTAACGATAATCCTATTCCTGGAATAGAATGGATTAATGGTTATGCAAACTCTGAACTACCTAACATTAAATTAGAAGAGGTTAATGGTTTAATTGCTGATTTTTTACATGACGATAATAGATTGGTAGTATTAACAGGTCCTAAAAAAGAAGGACTTAAAACCGTAACCGAAGAAGAAGTTGTTGCATTATTAGATGCCGTTAAAAAATCGGATATTAAAAATTATGAAGATGAACTTGTACGTTCTGAACTCATGACTACTAAGCCTAAAAAAGGTGGTATTGCTAAAATTGATATTAAAAATCATGAAAAACTTAATGAAACTGCTGTAATTACCTTGAGTAATGGTGCAAAAATCATTTATAAGAAAACTGATTTTAAAAATGATGAAATTTTATTAGATGCCTTCAGTTATGGAGGAACGTCTTTATATACAGATGAAGAGTTTTTACAAGTTGCAAATGCTAATGGCGGATTAACAGAAGCTGGTATTGATGGGTTAACCAGAAATGACATTACAAAAATAATGTCTGGCAAAATTGCTTCTGTAAGACCATACATTGGCACCTATAATGAAGGTTTAAGAGGTTCTGCTTCTCCTAAAGATTTAGAATCAATGTTTCAAATGATTCATCTCTATTTTACAAAACTAGATAAAGACGAAAAAGCCTTTGCTTCATTCATCAGTAAACAAAAAGCATTTTTAGGAAATCTACAATCTAATCCAAATACATATTTCTCAATAGCTTTAGGTAAATACCTTAATGAAGGAAACCCTAGATATGTTGGTTTTCCATCACCTGAAGATCTAGATAAAGCCAATTACGATTTAGCCTACAAAAAATATAAAGAACGTTTTGCTAATGCTGGTGATTTCAACTTTTATTTTGTTGGAAATATAGACGATACTAAACTTGCTGAATATGCGCAAACGTATATCGCTTCTTTACCAGGAAATGATCAAAGAGAAACATATAAAGTTCCTACGTTTAGACCAAAATCTGGTGCTCATGAGTTGATCATTAAAAAAGGAACCGAACCAAAAAGCAATGTTAATCTTACATACCGAGGTGAAACAGAATATAATGCCAAAGAAGCTAGAGCCATGCGAGCTTTAGGAGAGATTCTAAGCATAAAACTTATAGAAAAGTTAAGAGAAGAAGAAGGTGGTGTGTATGGTGCTGGTGCTAGAGGTTCTATAACTAAAATTCCTTACGGTAGTTTTAATTTTAGCATCTCATTTCCTTGTGCCCCAGAAAATGCAGAGAAACTAGCTGATGCTGCTATTGGTGAGCTTCAAAAAATTATAGATAATGGTCCAGAAGCTGGAGATTTAGACAAAGTTAAAAAAGCACAGCTACTGAGCCGTAAAGATCAATTAGAGCAAAATCGTTTTTGGCTATCTACCATCAGAAACACGGACTATAACAAAGGTGATATCAATGATGTTCTTAATTTTGAAGATAATGTTAATGCATTAACTGTAAAGGACATACACGATGTTGCAAAAAAATACCTTACCGATGGGTATTTAAGAGCTATGCTGATGCCTGAAGATTAATCGATATAATTAAAATAAACATTGAAAGAGCGGCTGGTTGTCGCTCTTTTTTTATTTAACTCCTGTTAACAACTTCGGTTTTCAAAACCCATAAATAATCGTATTTTTAAACCCTATTTAAACCAAATCATTTAATGGGTAAAATCATTGCAATAGCCAACCAAAAAGGCGGTGTTGGTAAAACAACAACTTCAGTTAATTTAGCTGCGTCTTTAGGTGTCTTAGAAAAAAAAATCCTACTTATTGATGCTGACCCACAAGCAAATGCCAGTTCTGGTTTAGGTATAGATGTTGATAATGTTGAAAAAGGATCTTATCAAGTTTTAGAGCATACCATTTCTGCAAAAGAGGCTGTTGTACCTTCAAATGCACCACATGTAGACATAATACCAGCGCATATCGATTTAGTAGCCATAGAAATAGAACTTGTTGATAAGGAGGCTAGAGAATACATGTTAAAGAAATCAATAGATGATATTAAAAATGATTACGATTATATCATTATAGATTGTGCTCCATCATTAGGGTTATTAACTTTAAATGCTTTAACAGCAGCTGACGCAGTAATTATTCCAATACAATGCGAATATTTTGCATTAGAAGGTTTAGGAAAACTATTGAATACTATAAAAAGTGTGCAAAAGATTCATAATGAAGCCTTAGATATTGAAGGTTTGTTATTAACGATGTTCGATTCTCGTCTTCGATTATCAAATCAAGTTGTAGAAGAAGTGCAAAAGCATTTTAGTGATATGGTTTTTGAAACAATTATTCAACGTAATGTTCGTTTAGGTGAAGCACCTAGTTATGGTGAAAGTATTATTAACTATGATGTAAGTAGTAAAGGCGCTGCTAATTATCTAAGTTTAGCAAAAGAGATTATCAAAAAAAATAATACCAATGGCAAAAGCAACTAAAAAACAAGCTTTAGGACGTGGGCTTTCTGCTTTATTGAAAGATCCTGTAAACGATATAAAATCTGCTGAAGATAAAAACGCAGATAAAGTTGTTGGTAATATTGTAGAATTAGACATTTCAGATATTGAAATTAATCCATTTCAACCTCGAACTAATTTTAATGATGAAACATTAAAAGAATTAGCTTCTTCCATTAGAGAGTTAGGAGTTATACAACCGATCACCGTTCGCAAATTAGCGTTTAATAAATACCAATTAGTCTCTGGAGAACGTCGTTTTAGAGCTTCAAAATTAATAGGTAATACTACAATTCCTGCTTACATTAGGATTGCTAATGATCAAGAATCATTAGAGATGGCTTTGGTTGAAAATATTCAACGTCAAGACTTAGATCCTATAGAAATTGCATTGTCATATCAGCGTTTAATAGACGAAATAAAACTCACTCAAGAACAAATGAGTGAGCGTGTTGGTAAAAAACGTTCAACTATAGCCAATTATTTACGATTGTTAAAATTAGATCCTATTATTCAAACTGGTATGCGAGATGGTTTTATATCTATGGGACATGGTAGAGCGATGATTAATATTGAAAATCAAATTGATCAGCTTGAGGTTTATGAAAAAATAATCAGTAATAAATTATCTGTAAGAGCTACCGAAGCTTTAGTTAAAAATTTAAATAACCCTACTGAAGATTATACTGAAAAAACAGTACAAGAACCACCTAAACATATTAAAAAAGGTATTAAAGAATTTTCAGAATACTTTGGCCATAAAATAGACGTTAAAGTAACAAAGAATGGTAGTGGTAAGATTACAATCCCTTTTCATTCTGAAGAAGATTTCAATCGTATAAAAAAACTTGTGCAACGTGCTAAATAAGCATTATTTCATTACTATAGTTTGCTGTTTACTCTGTGTTATTTCCTTTTCACAAGAAAGAAAAGATAGTACCGTTGTAACTAATGAAGATCTCAAAATTTCTAATCTATCTGTTACTAGAAAACCCATTGACCCGCTTTCGCCTGCCAAAGCTGCATTTTACTCGGCGGTTTTACCTGGTCTTGGTCAAGCATACAATAAAAAATACTGGAAAATACCAATCGTTTACGCTGCTCTCGGAACTGGCGTTTATTTCTACATTACTAATGATAATGAATTAGATCGATTTAGAGATGCATTTAAAAGACGTAGAGCCGGATTTAATGATGATGAATTTCAAAACATCTCTGACGATGGTTTAATTAGAGCACAACGTCAATTTAGACGAAACAAAGAAATATCTCTTTTTGTTACCATTGGTATCTACGCACTGAATATTATTGATGCTAACATTGATGCACATTTACTACAATTTAATGTGGACGAAAACTTATCGTTTAAACCACATTTTCAGTACAATCGCATGGAACACTCTTCCGACTTAGGATTAACCTTTAATTATACATTTTAATATGAATATAGCTTTACTCGGTTATGGTAAAATGGGGAAAATTATAGAACGTATTGCAATTAATCGCGGACATTCTATTTCTTTTAAAGCAGATAGTAAAACAAAGCATTTCGATTTTTCTAATACAGATGTAGCTATAGATTTTAGTTTACCATCAACTGCTGTTTATAATATTACACAAGCAATTAATGCAAATGTACCTGTAATTTCTGGTACTACCGGATGGTTAGCAGATTACGATAAAATTACTGAGCATTGTAATTCTAACAACGGAGCGTTTCTTTATGCTTCAAATTTTAGCTTAGGTGTTAATATATTTTTCGAAGTCAACCGTATCCTCGGATCTTTAATTGCCAATTACCCAGATTACAATACACATATAGAAGAAATTCATCATACACAAAAGTTAGATGCGCCAAGTGGTACTGCTATAACTTTAGCTGAAGGAATTATAAATGAGTCTGATTATAAAAATTGGACAATGGAGCAACCAAAAGCTAATGAAATTAAAATCACTGCTAAACGCATTGAAAATGTTCCTGGAACACATAGCATTAATTACAATTCTGATGTTGACTCGATTGAAATAAAACATACAGCACACAATAGATCTGGTTTTGCACTCGGAGCCGTTATAGCCGCAGAATGGATAAAAAACAAAAAAGGAGTGTTTAGTATGAAAGATGTGCTAAATATTAATGCTTAATTGCTAATGATGATTGATTAATAATGACAAAGGATTTAAAAAATAGAACTAAAATTTTTGCTCATAATTGCATTAAATTAATTTCTAAACTTCCTAATGATTATTTAGCCAATCATATAAAAAAACAACTCATCAGAAGTTCAACTTCTGTTGCTGCTAATTATAGAGCTACATGTGTTGCGCAATCAAAAAAAGCTTTTATATCAAAAATTAGCATTGTAATAGAAGAAATTGATGAAAGTTTGTTCTGGATTGAATTTATACAAGAGGAAAATCTACTTTCACCAGATATGTGTAAATCTTTGTTAAAAGAAGCTGATGAATTGACTAGGATTTTTATTTCATCTAGAAAAACTGCAAATTTGAATATAAAACATTAGAATATAAAACATTAGAATATAAAAAAAGGATATTTGTCATTTTACATTAGACATTTATCATTAAAGATAATATTATGAACGGGACAGAATGGTTAATTTTCTTTTTGGTTATACAAGTTATTCATGGGCTTGGCACTTGGAAACTATATATTAAAGCAGGTCGACAAGCATGGGAAGCTTTTATACCATTATATAATGCTGTTATATTAACAAAGATTATCAATCGTCCTTGGTATTGGGCGCTATTAATGCTTTTGCCTATTGTAAATCTTATTATGATTCCTGCCGTATGGGTAGAAACTGCTAGAAGTTTTGGTAAAAATTCTAATATTGATGGTTTCCTCGCAATTATCACTTTAGGGTTTTACAACTACTATCTCAATTATGTCGCTGATGTAAAATATATTGTAGACCGAGATTTAAAGCCAAGAACAAGTGCTGGTGAATGGGTAAGTTCTATATTATTTGCTATAGTCGCTGCTACTATTGTACACACTTATTTCTTTCAGCCTTTTGTTATTCCATCCTCATCGTTAGAGAAATCTTTACTCGTTGGTGATTTTTTAATTGTAAGCAAATTTCATTACGGTGCACGTACTCCTATGACTACTGTTGCAGCACCGATGGTACATGATACTATTCCTATATTAAAGAAAAAATCATATGTGTTCAGTGATCGTTATGAGCAGCGCAAAACGGCTTGGCAAAATAAATTACAATTACCGTATTTTAGATTTCCTGCATTTGAAAAAATAGAAAATAATGACTATGTCGTATTTGGACAGCCAGCAGATACGTTGTTAGACATGAATAAATTTACTCCAGATCGTAATTATTATAAACCTATTGACAAAAAAACCAACCTTGTTAAGCGCTGCGTTGGTATTCCTGGAGATACACTTGAGGTTAGAAATGGTTATGTTTATATTAACGGAAAACAAAATGTATTACCGGATAGAGCTGAGTTACAGTTTTCTTACATTATGTATTTAAAAAGACCTTTATCTCAAGCTAATGTAAACGCTTTCTTAAAACGTTTTGACATTAATGATGGATCTAGACCTATAGACGGCAATTCCAATGTATATATAATATATGCTGTATCTGATAAAGCTGCTGCACAGTTAAAAAATCATCCTGAAGTAAGCAAGTTAGAAGTTTATAAACAGGAAAAAGAAATATATGGTGCAACATTCCCAAGAGATCCTAATTATTCATGGAATACAGATTTCTTCGGGCCAATTTATATTCCTAAAGCAGGTACTACTACTCCACTTACTGTAGAGAATTTACCAATATATGATCGTCTTATTCAAGAATATGAAGGACATAAAGTTGTGGCTAAAGGCAATCAAATTTTCTTAGATGGAGAATTGGTCGATTCTTATACGTTTGAAAAAGACTATTACTGGATGATGGGAGATAATCGACACAATTCTATTGATAGTCGTGCTTGGGGTTATGTCCCTTTTGACCACGTTATTGGTAAACCTGTTTTTATTTGGATGAGTATCGATGGTATTAATGACGGTTTTTCTAATTGGAGTATTCGCTGGGATCGTGTATTTACTATGGTCAATGGTTCTGGTAAACGCATTTCTTATTTTATTCCGTTTATTGTTATTGTATTTGGTTGGACGATGTTTAGTCGTTGGAGAAAGAAAAAGAAGAAAGCTGTTTAATTGCAATAAGCATGTGCTTAATTCACCCAACATACTTTCCTAATATTGCGCATTTTGTCGCTATTGTTAATACTAATTTGCTTTGTTTTGAAAGTCATGACAACTACCAAAAACAAACGTATAGAAATCGTGCTGAAATATATGGAGCCAATGGCAAGTTAGCATTAACTGTACCTGTTTCATATACACAAAAGCAACGGCAACTCTACAAAGATGTTCGTATCTACAACGAAGATAAATGGCAACTACAACATTTAAAATCTATTCAGTCGGCTTATAGAATGTCCCCATTTTATGAGTTTTATGAAGATGATTTAATGCCTTTATTTGAAACAGAAACCAACTTTATCTTAGATTTTAATCTCAAATGTTTTGAGATTTTATGTGAATGCCTTCAGATAGACTCTAACTATCAATTATCGTCTTCTTATGAAAAAATCATAGATTTAGAGCATGACTATAGAGTATTGGTTAATCCTAAAAATAAACTCGTTTTTAATTTTGAAAATTACACTCAAGTATTCACTCAAAAGCATGGTTATATCTCAAATTTAAGTATACTCGATTTATTATTTAATGAAGGCCCAAATACCATTAACTATTTAGAAGCACAAACACTAAACTTATAATGTTTCAATCCATTATACATTACGGTATTCATTTTGGTTTCCCTCTAATTATTGCTTTATTATTTTTTAAAAAAAATTGGAAAAAAGCTTATCTTATAATGTTCTTAGGTATACTTATAGACTTAGATCATCTTTTAGCAAACCCTGTATTTGATGCAAATCGTTGTAGTATTAATTTTCATCTATTACACCGTTACTACGCTATAGGTATCTACCTTCTATTATCCGTGATAAAAAAAACACGATTAATAGGCTTAGGTTTAATCATTCACATTTTTGCAGATTCAGTAGATTGCGCTTTAATGTAACTTTAGAGTGGCTTTTATAGGATAATGGTCTGAGAGTTTTACGTCGTAAGTTTTAAAACCATTAACTGTAAAGTCTAAATCCGCAAAAATAAAATCTATACGTATAGGAAAGAATTTAAAATCATAGGTACGCCCAAAACCATTACCTGCAACATCAAAAGCATCTTGAGATTTTCCTTTAATTTTATTGTATATATAAGAATAGGCTGTATTATTAAAATCGCCGCTAATTATCGATTTATATGGACTTCTATCTCTATGTAGTAAAAACAATTCTGCTTGATCTTGTTGCATCTTAAATGTATCTCCAACCTGTTGAGCTAGTTTCTCTGAAGTTTCTTTTTTGAGTTCGCTAACTTCCGTATTTATTTTAGAAGATTGCAAATGCAAATTATAAATTCTAATGGTATCTGCTCCTTTTACCACATCAATAAAAATGGCATTATTAGATGTATTATTAAACTCAATAGAACCAGAGTTAACAATTGGATATTTTGAAAAAATAGCCTGGCCACTTTTTACTTTTCCGTCTGAAACATTTTCGTATTTATAATAACCTTCAAGCTTAAACGTATCACTTCTATGGTATTCCTGCAGACTTAAAACACTTGGGTTTTCTTGCTTAATAAAATTTAAAATATCTGTTTCAACAGTTGAGCTTGGTAGCCAATCAAATAAATTAAAGAGGCGCACGTTATAGTTCATCACTGAAAAATTTGAAGCATCTTCAATAGCTTTAGAACCCGTAAATTTATATAAAGATGTCACATAAGTAAACCCTAAAAGCAATGCGACTAATGATAACAACAACTGCTTCTTTACTTTAAAAAGCCAATACAAAAAGAAGAGTACATTAATAATAATAAGCAAAGGAACACCTAAACTTAGTACTGATAAAAAGGAAAAACTTTTAGGAGGTATATAAGGAAGAATGTAAGATAAAAGCAATAGAAACGCTGCCAAAGTATTGACAAAAAAAATAATTTTATCAAAGCGTTTTAATCCTTTCATATGCATTTCCCATAGAAACGGGAATCTATCTGTTTTATTTACCTGCTCTAAATAAAAATTCTTTTTCTTCGGCAGTTAAGCTTTCATAACCGCTTTTACTAATTTTATCTAGAATAATATCTATTTGTTTCTGTTTATTAAACGACTTAAATTCATCTTTAGTCTTACCTGCCATTTTAGATTTGGTCGTTTTACGATGTACAGTCTTTAAATGTGATTTAGGTTTAAACAAGCTCATAAAGCCATCTGCAAGCTTTTCAAAACCTAATCCTATATCTTTTCCTTTTTGTAATTGTACAGCATATAAATATCCTAAAAACTCACCACCTAAATGTGCAATGTGGCCTCCTTGATTAACGCCACTTAAAAACCCTATAATATCTATACCTACTATAAACATTCCGATGTATTTCCATTTAACATTCCATTTAAAAATACGTACGTCTGAATTTGCCATATAAACACTTATAAAAATAATAAGTGCTCTAACACCAGCAGAAGCTCCCACTAAAAATGAGACGTTTTTAATAATACTTGATGGCGCTAAATTATAAAATGCAAGAAAAATCAATCCACCAAAAATGATACCTAAAAAATAAATATTCAAGATCATTTTTGACCTGAAAAGATTTAATAAAATTTGAGTTACTGCATAAAGTATAAACATATTGAAGAAAATATGTATAATATCTCCGTGCATAAAACCATAAGTAATTAAAGTCCAAGGCTGAAGTATAAAATCTGAGATATCAGCCGGTAATTTTAAATACTTAGTTAGATTACCTAATCCTGCGATATGTGTCATCACAAAATCTATAAGGAAAACGATAGCTGTTATAACTATAATTTTACCAAAAGCATTGAGATTTGCATACTTGTATTTAAGGCTTTGCGGTGTACTCATTTTTTAATTCCAACGGTATTTATCTTTTTCATTTTTCTTCCAAAACCACATTAAAAGAAACCCTGTCAGTGCTCCTCCTACGTGCGCTGCATACGCTGTATTTCCTGGACTAAATATCGATGCCCCTGTAATTGCCGAAAATAAATCTAAGCCAATTATTGCTGGAATAAAATACTTAGCTTTTATTGGAACTGGTAAAAAAATTAGCATCAATTTAGAGTCGGGAAATAACATACCAAAAGCAACTAAAACTCCCATAATTGCTCCTGAAGCACCAACCATTGGTGCTAAAAATGCTGAAAGGAAATTTTGAGTATTATTACCTAAAACTGATTCCCAATTTGGATTCCATTTACCTTCAGCCATCAATCCTAAAATCTGAGTTTGATCATAACCTGCTACTAACAAATCTTCTAATCCACTATTAAATTGATAATATAAAAATGTAATTTGTATACATGCAGCACCTAAACCCGAAAGAATATAAAAGGTTAAAAACTTCTTTAAACCAAACACTTGTTCAACTGCTGTTCCAAACATCCATAACGCAAACATGTTAAATAAAATATGTGTAAACTGCAAATTACTATGCATAAACATATGCGTAATAATTTGCCAAGGCTGAAACAATTCGTTCTTCGGAAAATATAAAGCAAACCATTGGTTAAATAATTCTCCATTACCAATGACCATCATCCCAATGAACATTACAACATTGATAATCAACAAATGTTTAACTCCTTCTGTTATTCCTTGTCTCATAATTAATTACATAAATTTTTTCTCAATGTCTTCTACTCCTAACGTAATAAACGTTGTTTTATGGCTTGGTGACACTGCTGGTTCTTTACAAGCAAACAAGCTATTTAATAGATGCTCTTGCTCTTCCACATTTAAAGATTGTCCTGTTTTTATAGCTAAACTTTTGGCCATAGATTTTGCTAATAAATCTGAAGCACTAAAATTTTGATCTGGCACATCGTTTTCAACATCGCTAATTAATTGTTCTAAAACAATGGTCACTTCACTTTCTGGAACACCAACTGGCACTCCGGTTACAGTAATTTCATCAGCGCTAAACTCTGAAAACACAAAACCTGCATGTTCTAAATCATTTTGCATTTGTGACAACATCTCTACATCTGTATTAGAGAAATTTAATTGCAATGGAAATAACAATTGTTGAGTTATTGCTTCTTTTGAAGTTAGTTGCTTCAACAAGTTCTCATATAAGATACGTTGGTGTGCTCTATTTTGGTCTATAATTAGCATTCCAGATTTTATAGTGCTAACAATAAATTTTTGTCGCAATTGATACGTTGTTTTCTCTAAGGCAATATCTTCAGATTTAAAAATCGATTGATCTTTAGATTCACTCTCAAAAGTCATTTCTTTAAAATCACCTTGAGACTTAGTGCTTTTAGACTCTAAACCTACATACAAACTCTCCCAATCTTGAGTTGGAGGTTTTGTATAGCTACGCTGTTGTGGTTGTTTTTGACCAACTTCATCTGCAAATGGGTTAAACGACCTATCTATCTCTATAACTGGTGTTGCTCCTTCTTTATCTTTAAAATTATAAGGTGTGTTTAAATTGGTATTGCTTTCAAAATCTAAAATTGGAGCCACATTAAACTGTCCTAAACTATGCTTTACCGCAGAACGTAAAATAGCATATAAAGTATGCTCATCATCAAACTTAATTTCTGTTTTTGTTGGATGGATATTAATATCTATCGTTTTTGGGTCTACTGTTAAATTTAAAAAATATGTAGGATGATAACCATCGCGTAATAAACCTTCAAAAGCTGCATTAATCGCATGATTTAAATACGGGCTTTTAATAAATCGGTTATTCACAAAAAAGAATTGTTCAGACTTTGTCTTTTTTGAATATTCTGGCTTTCCAACAAAACCAGATACCTTTAGCACTTCTGTTTCTTCTTCTACTGGCACTAATTTTTCATTGGTTTTAGAGCCAAAAATATTAACCACACGTTGACGATAATTACTAAGAGGTAAATTAAACAGCTCACTTCCATTATGGTACATTGAAAATGCTATACCTGGATGTGCTAAAGCAACTCTATGAAATTCATCTACAACATGTCTAAGTTCTACTGTATTTGATTTTAAAAAATTTCGACGCGCCGGAATATTAAAAAACAGATTCTTTACCGCTACTGATGTGCCTTTTGGTGTTACAGCGACATCTTGAGATTTAACATTGCTTCCTTCTATAATAATCTGCGAACCTAATTCTTGGTTTTCTTGTTTTGTTTTTAATTCTACATGAGCAATAGCTGCTATACTTGCTAAAGCTTCACCACGGAATCCTTTTGTGTTTAATTGAAATAAATCTTCAGCAGAACGAATCTTAGATGTAGCATGACGCTCAAAACTTAAACGAGCATCGGTAGTACTCATTCCTTTACCATTATCGATAACTTGTACTAAGGTTTTACCAGCTTCTTTTAAAATGAGTTTAATTTCTGAGCTATTAGCATCGATTGCATTTTCTAAAAGTTCTTTAACTACAGATGCAGGACGCTGAACTACTTCACCTGCTGCAATTTGGTTGGCAACATGGTCTGGTAATAATTGAATGATATCAGTCATTAGCTACTAGCTGAAAAAATCGAGAGGTCAAAATCTATTATATACAGAAAGATTAAAACAAAAACAGCAACTAAAATTAAAATAGTTCTATTAAAACCAGAATTGTTTCTATTTCTATTATTTATTCTACTTTCATGCCATTGCCCTGAAAAATCATTCTTATTATAGGCTTCAGCATAAGCATCAAACTTTGTTGAATACTGTGATTTATCTACTTCTTCCTTGCCTTTATAATATCTAGGTGTATAGTTAAATCTTTTATTTCTAGGTAGTCCTTTAAATAAAGTGAATTTTATTGGTCCCATATTATCTTCATTTTATATACCCATTGAGGATATAAATTAAAATAAAAAGCGATGCTAGAAATATTATTAATACTGGCAATGAAGTTAATATACTTCCGCGACGCTTCGTATTGCCTCTCATTTCATTCCATTTCGCTTCCAAATCATCATCAGATCTCGTTTCATTTGAATCATTTAAGCGAGACTTATAATTAAAACGTTTATTTTTTCGTTGATTAAACAAACTCTATGATTAGAATTAAATGTGTCACCTATCAAAAGTACTTAAAATACTATGAAGTCACACTTTGTTATTCCTAAAAATTGTTAACAAAAAACACGCCAAATTTCTATAACTGACAAAATAAACTGAAATATTATAAATCTTGGTATGTAGACAATTGTAGATTAAAATAATCTAAGATGCGCCATTTTTATAGCTGCAATGGCAGCTTCAGTACCTTTATTACCATGTTTACCACCAGAACGATCAATAGATTGCTGCATATTGTTATCGGTCAATACACAAAAAATAACAGGAATGTCTCCTTTTAGATTCAAATCTTTAATGCCTTGCGTAACACCATCGCAAACAAAATCGAAATGTTTTGTTTCTCCCTGAATAACACAACCTATTACAATAATGGCATCTAACATTCCGGAGTCTGCGTAGATACTTTTAGACATTCTTGCTGCGCCATAAGTAAGCTCAAAAGTACCAGGCACATTCCAACGCACAATATTTTCTTTTAACGCACCACAATCTATAAGGGCATTAAAAGCACCTTGCCACAAACCTTCAGTAATGCTTGTATTCCATTCTGAAACAACAATCCCAAATCGAAAGTCTTTCGCATTTGGGATTGTAGCTTTATCGTAGTTCGATAAATTATGATTTGCAGTAGCCATATCTATAAGCTTGCTGTTGCTTTTCCGATTAACACATCGACTTGAGTTGCCTCTGTAGATGATGAAAATTCAGTTTTAATTCTATTTAAATAATCTAAAGCTTTACTATTATTTCCTAAATCCATTGCAGTTCTTGCTGCCTTTAGCAAATATATTGGTGTTGTAAACTCATTAGCGTTGGTTGCAATTGCTTTTTCGTAATACTCTAAACCTTCTTGATCTTGGTCTAGTTGCACAAAAGCATCACCAATAGCTCCTTTAGCTACAGCTGATAACATAATATCATCGCTAGAAAAATCATTTAAATACTTTATAGCGTTTTGGTAATCTTTAAGGTTTAAGTAAGATACTCCTGCATAATAGTTAGCTAAGTTTCCTGCTGGTGTACCTCCGTATTCACTGATAATGTCTAGCATTCCGTACTTTCCTTGACCGCCTTCTAGCACTAATCTATATAAATCATCTGGATCTGCTGCAGTTGCTGCGTCATCAAAAAAGCTCTGCGCTCTTGCCATTTCGTTCATTGCTTCTTTTGCATTTGGCTCTGCTATAAACTTATTATAGCCCATGTAACCTAAAACAACTAATGCAACAAAACCTACAATACCAAAAATAATATTCTGGTTTTTAACAATCCACTCTTCAGTTTTAGACGCAGATTCATCTAAGGTATTAAATACCTCAGCTGTTGTTGAGTTATCTTCAATAGCTTCAACCCTTTCTTTTTTGGTTTTCGGCTTGTATCCTCTTTTCTTATATGTTGCCATAACTAGTAATTTGTGCGAGGGCAAAAATAAAATTTTTATTGGTAATTTAAAGCCTATTTATTTGTTATTTTTCAATAATTTGCACAGGTTAATCTAGAGTACACAATCCAATAAAAACAAAGCTTGTACGAATATTTTTATGATTCTTAATACACTCTCTTTAGTTAATTACAAAAATTTTGAAAGTCAAGTGTTTAATTTCGACGCAAAAATCAATTGTTTTGTTGGTGAAAATGGCATCGGAAAAACAAATGCTTTAGATGCTATTTATCATCTTGCTTTTGGTAAAAGTTATTTTAATCCTGTAGCGACTCAAAATATAAAACATGGTGAAGATTTTTTTGTTGTAGATGGTGGTTTCAATAAAAATGAACGTAACGAAAAAATAATTGTATCTCTAAAAAAGGGTCAAAAGAAAGTTATAAAACGAAACGGTAAAGCCTACGATAAATTTAGCGAGCATATTGGTTTTATTCCTTTAGTTATTATTTCTCCTTCAGACAGAGACTTAATTAGTGAAGGCAGTGATGTAAGGCGTAAATTTATTGATAGTGTTATTTCTCAGAGTGATAAAGCATACCTTTCAGATCTTATTAATTACAATAAAATATTAGCGCAGCGTAATGCGCTTTTAAAATATTTTGCTGTAAACCATACATTTAACTCGGATACTTTAGAAGTATATAATGCACAGTTAAATACTTATGGGCAAACTATTTTTGAAAAACGTGATGCCTTTTTAAAAGTGTTTACTCCCATTTTTAAAGCCAGATATGCCTCAATTAGTAATAGCAAAGAAGAGGTAAATCTCAATTATAAAAGTGATTTATTTTCAGATCATTTAGAAACACTTTTAAAAAATAGTTTAACTAAAGATAGAGCGATACAATACACTAGTGTTGGCATACATAAAGATGATCTTAATTTTATGATTGAAGATTATCCTATTAAAAAGTTTGGTAGTCAAGGCCAGCAGAAATCATTTTTAATAGCACTAAAATTAGCACAATTCGATTTTATAAAACAGCAAAGTGGTGTTCCTCCTATTTTACTGTTAGATGATATTTTTGATAAACTCGATGAGCATCGTGTGGCTCAAATTATTGAAATGGTAGATGATGAAAATTTTGGACAGTTGTTTATTAGTGACACACATCCCGAACGTACAGAAAATGTGGTAAAACAAATTCATCAATCTTATAAAATTTTTAAATTATGAAGAGAATAGTACTTGTTATATGCTTTTTAACTGTTCTTTCTTGTTCTAAAAATCCTGAAATACATTTAAAGTACCTTAATGGCTATTGGGAAATTGAAGAAGTTACATTAAAGACTGGTGAAAAGAAAGGCTATAAATACAATGAAACTATTGATTATATTAATGTAAATGATAGTTTAAAAGGGTTTCGGAAAAAATTAAACCCAGGGTTTAATTCTAAATATATAACCTCTAAAGATGCAGAAGGCATTACTGTTAAGATAGAGAATGATAGCCTAAATTTATATTACAAAACACCTTATGCTGAATGGAAAGAAACAGTATTGATGGCTAACGAATCGCAGTTAAAAATAATCAATGCTAATAAAGATATATATCTATACAAACGCTACAAAAGTTTAACTTTAGATATTGAATAAAAGAAGTTATACACAAGCTGATCAAAAACCTCTAAATTGAAAATTAAACAGAATTATTTAAAAGGAAAATCCATTTTCATAATTTCATTACTCGTAATCGGAATTACAATTCTGACTGTTTATCTGACTGGAATTAACTACAATAGAAGTCTGACTTCAAACCTATATTTTTCTCTGGGAATTATTGCTACTGCTCTCTTTCTATTTATGACTTACGGACTCTATAAAGGAATTGGACTGATTGACGATTTTCCAAAATTTAGAAATTTTAAAACTGGTGATCTAACAGGTAGTACTTCACCAACTATGGATATTCCGAGTGTTGAAATTGGAGACGGAATAGCAGGGTTAATTTTATCCATTCTATTATGGATTGGAATGTCAATCTTATTCGTTGTATTGCTAATTGTTTTGGAAGCAGTCTTTTGGTTTTCACTTTTTATAATTTTAGCAATGCTATATTGGATTTTCTTTAGAGCATTAAAATTTGTGTTTAGTAAATCAAAAGATACGAAAGGTGATATTGGAATTTCAGCAGTTTATTCGCTGACTTATACTCTAATCTACATTAGTTGGATTTTCGGAATCGTGTATTTGACTGAAATAATGTAAATAAAACCAGTTGGCAACAAAGAACTGAGTTAAAAAACAAGCATTATTGAGCTAATTTTGAAACAAAATTTTCATCATAAGGCAATCCACTTTTTGCTATTGCAAAAGC
>NZ_JAIQXX010000012.1 GCF_021887715.1 Winogradskyella immobilis | reverse complement strand
CACCAATCAAAAAGAAAGTATAGCTCCCAAAGCTTCCAACTGTATGTAAAAGCATTGTTGTTGATTGTGGGTTATCGAAATCACCTGGGAATATTTTAGGAATTATTATAAAATTATCATTTTCTAATTTCTTTTAGTTAGGAGATATTTTTCAATATTCTTATGCCCTTCGCGTTGAGCTATTAATAGAGCTGTATCACCATTATCCATTTTTAAATCTATTGACGCGCCATTTTCAACAAGGAGTTTGGTTAATTCTAAATTGCCTCTATGTACTGCAGAATGGAGAGCCGTTACTTTTTGGGTTTGTATAGCATTTACATCGACTCCTTTTTCGATAAATAGCTTACAAAGCTCAAAATTTTCTTTTGCTATTGCAGCGTGAAGCGCGTTTATTTTAGAAGGGTTTTTTGCATGCAATTTTGGATCTGCGCCTTTTGTAATGAGAAATTTTGCAATTTCTGTTTGGTTGAAAAATGTAGCTAAAGATACAGGTGTAAAACCATCTTTAGAGTATGTGTTTATGAGTTTTAAATTGTCTGCAATTAGATAACCTTTTACAGTATCAATTTTACCACATACAATTGCTTCATGGAATGAAAATGTTCTTTTTAACTCAATGGCCTCTTCAAAAGCTTCTTCAAACCCACTGTAGGCTAATAACATTAGACCTGACGTTCCATTTTTATCTTCTAAATTTAGGACTTCTGGATTTTGTTTTATAAATAAAATGGTTTTTTCTGCGTCTTTATTTTGAATGTGAGATTTAAGTTTATCAATCATGTCATTTGGATTTGTCATTAAATTAATTAGTGTGTAGAAAAGTATTATTGTTATAGGTTTCATAGTATTATTTTTCTACAAAAGAAATGAGAAAGACACAAAATGAATTACTATATATCACTTTTTCGCATTGCGCTAGGGGATTTGCCAACAATTGTTTTAAAATAACTACTGAAGTTGCTAGGACTGGAATAGCCAACATCTAAAGCTATATTTTTTATAGATTTATTGCTTTCTAATATTTGGCGCTTTGCTTCTTTAATTCTTTTTTGCGAAATATATTGGAATGGTGACATACCAAAAATTTGATTGAAACTTCGCAATAAATGATTTTCTGATAACAAGCCTATTTCTGCTAATTTTCTTAATCTTAATTCTTTATGATAATTACAATCTAAAAAATCTTTCACAAACACAACTCTTTGATACAGTTCTTCACGGGTAGATTTCTTTTTTGAATCTAAACGTTCTGTATCGATAAGTTTTCCGTTATTTTGATAAAATACTGCATTTAATAGTTGGTGATAAAATTCATCTTTTTTTAGTGCTTCTAACTTAGAATTAGATTTATTTCTTCCTATTTTTAAAAGTTCTGAAACTATTCCGCTATTCGGATAATTCATTTCTAACAGTTTAATTCCATTTTGTCTTTTAAAATTGAAATCGAGTAATTGTTTATCACTGGCGTTTAATTCTGAATAAACTTTTGAAACAAAATTTGGTGAGAAAAACACGCAAAATGATTCCGTCTTATCAGTAGTATCGATAGTTAGGCGATACTTTGTACATTCATTAAGAATAAGAAAGTTGGTTTTGTCAACTCTATATTCGCGTTGTTTTACCTTGTAATCTGCTTTTCCTCCATAAAAAGATTTTATAGACAAAAAACAATCTCCAGTCCATTGATATTTATATGCTTGTTGGTGAATTATAAAATTGTCTTGCATTATACTTTTATATAAGGATACAAACCTATTTTAACGACCTAATATAACTAAAAACGAAGTTCGACTTTTTATATGAGAAATTCAAACACATAAAAAAACCTAATGCGTTAACATTGAATTTTCTATTTATAAGATAAATATTATGATCTAATTAAGGTCTATGATTTTAGTTTTATCATTTTTAGTAGTTAAAATGTTTCCATCTTCTATTTCAATTTCATCATATTCACTTGAAAGTATAATTTCCCCTTTTAGATTTATAAGCCCATATTTATTGCCTTTTTTAGTTAAATAATGATAATTACCTAACATTTCAAAGCTGTCATACTCGTTAGGTATAATAACTTTTCCATCTAAGTCTATAATTCCAGGTCTATTATTTTTATAAGTAGCTATAGTATTGTGTCCAAACTCTAGAATATCATACTCGCAAGGAATAATAGTTTCTCCATCTAAATTCATTAACCCTTGTTTATTATTCTTAAGCGTAAGCACATAGTTTTGAGCGATTTCAAAATTATCAAATTCGTTTGGGACAATTACTTTACCTTTTAGGTTTATCAAACCTAGCCTATTATTTTTAATGGTACGAATGTAATTTCCTCCTGTAAACTCAAAAGCATCATATTCATTGTCAGGTATAATTATTTTTCCTTCAAATGTTCTTAAGCTAGATTTGTTATTTCTTTTGAGAAAAACAAAATTATCTTCAACTTGAAGATCATCATATATGGTGCGGGCAATGATTCTCCCGTCTTGATAAACCAATCCATATTTATTGCCTTTTTTAGTAAATATATAACCATTTTCAGCTTCTATATGATCGTATTCATTTTGTAGAATAACCTTTCCACTTTTAGTAGACATGCCTAATTTAGAACCTTCTTTAGTTAAGACTAATTCATCATCATCTGGATTATAATTAGTATTTTTTACTGTTGTGATTTTTTTATTAGAAGTAATATTTTGTTGAATTTCTTTTACTTGAGATTGCGCCTTTGTATTAATACTACTAGAAATGGCAAAAACAAAAAATAAAATGAAACCAGATAAGACAGATAGTTTTCTCATTGTGTGCGTTTTTAAATTAAACAGATCTTTTAAATACCAAAAAAAGGTATGTTTTTTCAATTCTGAATGTTTATTAACGTTTTCAAAAAGATCAATATCTAAAGCTTCAGCAATAATTTTAACTGTAGACATTCTTGGGGTTACTGCGCCAGATTCTATACGTTGAATTGTCCTAGCTGTAACATTGCATAGTTCAGAAACATCTTCTTGCGTTAGGCCTTTAGATGTTCTGACTTCTACAAGTCGCTTTCCAAAATCTATGTTCTTCATTCAAAAATTGAAATAATGAGTAAAACTATTTGCAAAGGTAATATACTCCAAAAATCAATAAGCTTTTTCACACGACATTTGCACGACATTAGATTTTGATAATTGATTTTTAGATAGTTAAAAACTTAAGTATAAAGAAAGTCTTGATGTTTATTCATCAAGACTTCTAATTGTATTTAAAAAAAGGTTAATCCCCAACCAATACCCATTCGCCTTTAGTGATTAAAGGTTCAGCTTGTTTGTATTTAAGTGTTTTGTTTTCTAATACAAAAAAACTCAATGTGTCAATAATTATTTTCGCCTTCTAAGGTTTTAGTTTAAAGCATTTCAACAATTTGGATGTTATTTCCGCAGGTATCATTGAATACTGCAAATTTTACGGTTCCCATTTTAGTTGGTTTTACACTAAAATCGACGTCAAGTTTTATGAGTTTTTCATATTCGGCTTCAACATCATCAACATCAAATTGAGTGTAAGGAAATCCTGCTTCCATTAATGCATCTTGAAACACCTTACAGGGTTCGAAATGGTTTGGCGCAGGTTCTAATAATAATTCTGGTCCATCTTGCCATTCTGGAGAAACTAAGGTTATCCATCGATTACCTCCTTCTAATGGTTGGTCTTTCTTTTTTAGGAAACCTAATTTTTCTGTATAAAACTTTAAAGCTTTTTCTTGATCTCTAACCGGAATACTAATGAGTGTTACTTTCATCTTTGAATGATTTATTTTACAAAGTTCAGAATTCTAAATCTAATTTACTTCTCGAAAATTGCTCTTTTTGATAAGCACTTGGTGACTTTCCTGTTTTAGTCTTAAACAATTTGCTAAACGAACCTAAACTTTCAAACCCAACGGCAAAACAAGTTTCGGTTACCGTCATTCCATTAATTAAGTTTTTTTTAGAATTCTCAATGCGCTTATCCATCAAGTATTGTCTTGGAGTTAATCCATAATACTTTTTAAAAAGTCTTAATAAGTGATATTTTGATGTAAACCGTAAACGCGCTAAAAAATCTAATTTTAGATCTTTGTCAAAATTAGTGTCAATAAAATTACGTGTTGCTATTACAGTTTCTATCTGACTATCATTTGAGAAACAGCTATCTTTTATACGTTTTATTTCTGTTTCGTAGAAAGTCATTTTTGTTGGTTTCGCACTGATATTAAATTGTAGTTATTGTTAGTATATAAATTTTCGCAATGATTTATGTAAACTGAAGACCAAGTTCGACTTTTTATTTGAGAAATTCAAACACATAAAAAAAACCTAATGCGTTAACATTAGGCTTTAAGATTGTATTTAGAAAAAGATTAATCTTCTACTAAGACCCATTCTCCTTTATCGATAAGTGGAATGGCCTGTTTGTATTTAACCACTTTAGATTCTCCGCTCATAACGTGTTTAATGGTGACACGATCATTACGTCCAATTTTAGGTTGTTCTCTTACGATGGTTTCTACAACTTGTTGCTGACGCGAAGCTCCTGCTCCTGCGGCTCTACTTTGTGAAGAGCGTTCATCTAAGTTTTGTATTTCTTCTTTTTGCTCTTGTGTTTTTTCTTGTTTACGAGTTCGAGCTTCTTGAATAGTATTTGCTGTTTCTCTTGGGATTTCTCCTTTAAATAAAAATGAAATTACATCTTTATTAACCTGATCAATCATAGATTTAAAGAGTTCAAACGCTTCAAACTTATAGATTAATAAAGGGTCTTTTTGCTCATGCACAGCTAATTGAACCGATTGTTTTAATTCGTCCATTTTACGTAAATGCGTTTTCCAAGCATCATCAACAATGGCAAGTGTAATATTTTTTTCAAAATCTCTAACCAATTGCTTTCCTTTAGACTCATAAGCTTTTTCTAAATCTGTAACGACCTGAAGGTTTTTAACACCATCTGTAAATGGAACTACAATACGCTTATACTGATTACGCTGTGTATTATATACGTTTTCTATAACAGGATAAGCTAAATCTGCATTACGTTGCATTTTATCTTTATAATGTTCAAAAGCAGCTTTGTAGATTGTTCCTGCAATGTCTTGTGCGCTTAATTTTCCAAACTCCTCTTCAGAAATTGGAGATGCCATAGAGAAATAACGAATCAATTCAAACTCAAAATTCTTATAGTCGTTAGCTTCTTTATTTGTTTCAGCGATACCTTCAGAGGTGTCAAAAATCATGTTTGCCAAATCTACACGTAAACGCTCACCATGTAAGGCATGGCGGCGACGTTTGTATACTACTTCACGTTGGGCATTCATCACATCATCATATTCTAACAAACGCTTACGAACACCAAATTGATTTTCTTCAACTTTCTTTTGTGCACGTTCAATAGATTTAGAAATCATACCATGTTGTATAACCTCGCCTTCTTTTAAGCCCATTTTATCCATCATCTTGGCAATACGCTCACTACCAAACAGACGCATTAAATTGTCTTCTAAAGACACATAAAATTGCGAACTTCCCGGATCTCCTTGACGGCCAGCTCTACCACGTAACTGCCTGTCTACACGACGAGAATCGTGGCGCTCTGTACCAACGATGGCTAAACCACCAGCTGTTTTTACTTCGTCACTTAATTTAATATCGGTACCACGACCAGCCATATTGGTAGCGATGGTTACTTGGCCAGCATTACCCGCTTCAGCAACAATATCAGCCTCACGCTTATGTTGTTTAGCATTAAGTACATTATGCGGTATTTTTCGTTGCAATAATATTTTCCCTAATAATTCTGAAATATCTACAGACGTTGTACCAATTAAAACAGGACGACCCGCTTGAGATAAAGCAGTAACCTCATCGACAACAGCATTGTACTTTTCGCGCTTCGTTTTGTAAACTAAATCGTTTCTATCGTCACGTGCAATAGGTCTGTTGGTTGGTATTTCTACCACATCTAATTTGTAGATTTCCCAAAGTTCACCAGCTTCTGTAACCGCAGTACCTGTCATACCAGACAGTTTACGATACATTCTGAAATAATTTTGAAGTGTTACCGTAGCAAAGGTTTGCGTTGCATCTTCAATTTTCACATTTTCTTTAGCTTCAATCGCTTGGTGTAAACCATCACTATAACGACGTCCATCCATAATACGACCCGTTTGCTCATCGACAATCATTACTTTATTGTCCATTACCACATACTGCGTATCTTTTTCGAAAAGCGCGTAAGCTTTTAATAATTGACTAAGTGTATGGATACGTTCAGACTTTACTGAGAAATCTCTAAATAATACTTCTTTTTCTGAAGCTTCTTGTTCAGCAGAAAGGCCTTTATTTTCAATAGCAGCGATTTCTGTACCCATTTCTGGCATAACAAAGAAGTTAGGGTCATCTGTACCAGATAAATAATCTACACCTTTATCAGATAACTCAACTTGATTATTTTTTTCATCAATAACATAATAGAGTTCTGAATCCACTTTAGGCATTTCTCTATTATTATCTTGCATGTAGAAATTTTCGGTTTTTTGCAGGAGTTGTTTAATACCTTCTTCACTTAAAAACTTAATTAAAGCTTTGTTTTTAGGAATACCACGATATACACGTAGTAATTGAAAACCTCCTTCTTTAGTATCTCCGTCTGCAATTAATTTTTTTGCTTCAGCTAAAACCCCAACTAAGTATTTGCGTTGTACTTCTGCAAGACTAGCTACTTTTGGCTTTAATTCATTAAACTCATGAACGTCACCTTTTGGTATTGGTCCAGAAATAATTAATGGTGTACGCGCATCATCAATTAATACAGAATCGACCTCATCAACAATAGCATAATGGTGCGGACGTTGTACTAGATCTTCAGGAGAATGCGACATGTTATCACGTAGATAATCGAAACCAAATTCGTTATTTGTACCATAAGTAATATCTGCATTATAAGCTTTAATACGTTCAGGTGAGTTAGGTCTATGATAGTCTATACAATCAACACTTAAACCATGAAATTGAAATATTGGCGCCATCCAAGCACTATCACGTTTTGCCAAGTAATCATTTACGGTTACTAAATGCACTCCATTACCAGCTAAAGCATTAAGATATACAGGAAGTGTTGCAACTAAAGTTTTACCTTCACCAGTCTGCATTTCTGCAATTTTACCTTGGTGCATGGCAACACCACCAATAAGTTGAACATCGTAATGAATCATATCCCAAGTAATAGCCTTACCTGCAGCATCCCAAGAATTTGCCCATTTGGCTTGATCTCCATCTAAAGTAACATAGTCATTGTTACCAGAAATCTCTCGATCAAAAGCATTAGCTGTTACGGAAATTTCTGTATTGTTTACAAAACGTTTAGCTGTTTCTTTTACAACGGCAAAGGCTTCAGGAAGAATATTATTTAAAACTTCTTCAGTTGTGGTGTAGATATCATCTTTAATTTTATCAATTTCTTGGTAGATGTCTTCACGCTCGTCAATATCTTCAGTAGCTTCTGCTTTAGTATTAAGTTCATCAATACGTTCGTTATAAGGTTGACGTGCCTCAGCAATTTTAGATTTAAATTCTACTGTTTTTGCTCTTAACTCGTCATGAGATAATGCTTCTAAAGCGTTTTCAAAAGTTTTTACTTTTTCAACAATAGGATTAATAGATTTTACGTCTTGTTTGGATTTATCTCCAACAAAAACTTTAAGTACAGAATTGAGTAAACTCATGTTTAATATGTTTATATAAAGCTGTTTTAAGTGCTTTAATATTAGTTTTAATTCAGTAGCCTATAAAGGCTTTCAAATATACAGTTTGTATTAGGTTTTAAAAACCTTTATAAATAAAAAAAGTCTCAATATCGAAATGACTAAAGAGACTTTTTATGATGTTATTTTTCAGATTTTAATATTCATCCTCATTCCAGAGGTAATCTTCGTCTGTTGGATAATCTGGCCATATTTCTTCAATAGAGTCGTAAGAATCACCTTCGTCTTCTATAGCTTGTAAATTTTCAACAACCTCTAAAGGTGCTCCAGTTCTAATCGCATAATCGATTAATTCATCTTTAGTTGCTGGCCAAGGTGCATCACTTAAATAAGATGCTAATTCTAATGTCCAATACATTTATTATTGTGTTTAACTTTTTGCAAAAATAAATTTTTAGTTTAAAAAGGCAAGAAAAAATTAAATTATTTACTTCATCAATAAAAAGAACGTGTAATCTTGTAACTTCTTAGATTGGTATTTTGCATTACCCAATCTTTAGCTATAAAAATTAAGAATCTTTTTTAGGGATCCATTTAATTTCTTCTGCTTGTAGTTCATCAGACAACTTTCGTGCCAATACAAAAAGGTAGTCAGATAGTCTATTAATATACATTAAAGTTTCAGGTTGAAATGGCTCTATGTCATTAAGATGAGATGCTAATCGTTCGGCTCTACGGCAGACACAGCGTGCTATATGACAGAATGACACCGTTTGATGACCACCAGGTAACACAAAATGTGTCATCTCAGGAAGTGAAGCATTCATACTATCCATACTGTCTTCTAAACGTTTGATATCTGAATCTGATATTTTAGGAATATTTAAACGGGCTTTACCGTTTTTTAATGTTGCTTTTTCAGGATCTGTAGCCAAAATTGCTCCTATGGTAAATAAACGATCTTGAATTTCCATTAAAGTTGTTTTATGGATTGGATCTATAGCTTGATCCCTAATTAATCCTATATGAGAGTTAAGTTCATCTATAGTGCCATAACTTTCAATACGTATATGGTGTTTAGGTACGCGTGTACCTCCAAATAGAGCAGTAGTGCCTTTATCGCCTGTTTTTGTATAGATTTTCATATAGCAAAGTTACGAGTTAAAAAATTAGAATTGAAATGTCTTTGCGAGTAAAGCTTAAAGATCTGTTAGTTTTTTGTTTTGTTCATTTTGTCTTGATACAAAACCCTTCGACTGCGCTCAGGATAAACCAAGCCAAAAAATCACTATCAAAATATAGGAAATTGCTAAAGCACCTTTCGCTTCCAGAATTCCGTGCTTGAAGCTACGCTTCGCAGCTACATTCTTTCACTCATTATTTCTGAATTTTGATGTTTTCGACTTTGTCGAAATTAGGAATAAGCTATTAGTTAAGAGCACTATTAATTCTTATTATTAATATAATTTAACTGAAAACTGAGACTAAAAACTGAAAACTAATTATTAAGTGTGTCGCTTTCAATAACACCATCACGTAATCGGATTACTCGATGTGCATGAGCTGCAATTTCTTCTTCGTGCGTAACCATAATTACAGTGTTTCCTGCTTTATGAATTTCATCAAATAATGCCATAATCTCAGTACCAGTTTTAGAATCTAAATTTCCTGTTGGCTCATCTGCTAAAATTATGGAAGGTTTATTAACTAAAGCACGCCCTACTGCTACACGTTGACGTTGACCACCAGAGAGTTGATTGGGCTTATGATCCATACGATCGGCAAGACCAACATCAGATAATACCTCGGTAGCACGATCTGCACGTGCTTTTTTAGAAGCTCCGGCATATATCATTGGTAATGCAACATTATCTAAGGCTGTAGTTCTAGGTAATAAATTAAAAGTTTGAAATACAAAACCGATTTCTGTATTTCTTATATCTGCAAGTTCATCATCTGTCATTTTACTGACGTCTTTTCCATTGAGGTTATATGAACCAGCAGTTGGTGTGTCTAAACAACCCAAAAGATTCATTAAAGTTGATTTACCTGAACCAGAAGGTCCCATAATGGCAACATACTCGCCACGTTTTATATCTAAATCAATACCTTTTAGAACATGTACAATCTCTTGTCCTAGTTTAAAATCTCTAATAATATTTCTTATTTCAATGACATTGTCACTCATAATAATTGCAGTTGATTGCTTAAATTCTTTGCAAGATAAAAGAATTAAAAACCTGTTATTCTCAATAAGACGTTAAAATTATAATGTTGTTACACCCTAATTTTAAAATGTTCTTTTTGTTGCTCTTTTCTAAAAAACACAAATCCCCAAAAAAAGGTATCTATAGTCACAGTAACTTTTGGATGTGCTTTAATTTCGTTCCATGCTTCGGTCATATCTTTAGACCAATAAATATCATCAAATATAAAGATGGAATCATTATTTGCTTTTGGTAAAAGCATTTTAAAATATTCTAAAGTGGCTTTCTTGTTATGATGGCCATCAAAGAAAATAAAATCAAATTCATTTTGAGGTAACTTAGGAATTACTGTTTTAAAATGCCCATTTTTATAGGTGATATTATTTGCTCTGTTTTCTAATTGATTATTTGTAAAGTTGGATGTGTTTGGGCAACCTTCAACAGTAGTTATTTTACTATTATCATTACCTAATGCCATAGCATAAGTAGCAACACCTAATGAAGTGCCTAGTTCTAGAACTTGCTTAGGTTTAAAATAGGCTATTAAACGATACATTAGGTTCATGGATTTATTTAAACTTGCAGAAGTCTTGGCAATATTTTTTATAACCCTAGAATTTGTGTTAAACGTTTTAGAGCCTTCACCTAAATCAGTAACATCTATAGTATGATTAGATTTTAATAATGAATTTTTATAATCTTTTAGCTTAGAGTAGCTTTCTTTTTTAGACTTGTCATAAAAACATTTGGTTATTAAATCATATACAAAAGGAGAATGAATGCCGTGTTGATTGGTAGAAGTAAAAAGAAATTTTATATATGAAATGATTTGATACATTATTGTTCAGTATTCAGTATTCAGTATTCAGTGTTCAGTGTTCAGTGTTCAATATTTTGAATCTTAAAATTTAAAAACAATACATTAATAATCAAAAAAATATAATTTCAACTAACAATCAACAATCAACAATCAACAATCAGCAGCTAAACTCCTAGCTTTTCTGCCAATTCAAACCAGCGCAATTCTTTGTCTTCAAGTGTATTGATTATAATTTGAAGCTCATCTGAAAGTGCTGTAATTTCATCTTGAGATAATTCTGGATTTAAAAATTTAGCCTCTAAAGCTTTTTTATCAAGTTCTAATGAACGAATTTTTGATTCTAAATTCTTATATTCTTTTTGTTCGTTATAAGAGAGTTTCTTGGCTTCATTTTGTTTTACAACTTGAGTGTTTTCAGTTTTATCTATTTTAGAAATTTCTTTAGGCCGACTACTTTCATAAACGCGATAATCTGAATAATTTCCAGGGAAATCATCAACAATACCTTCGCCTTTAAATACAAAGAGATGGTCTACAATTTTATCCATAAAATAACGATCGTGAGAAACAACTAATAAACAACCAGGGAAGTCGAGTAAAAAACTTTCAAGGACATTTAAGGTTACAATATCTAGATCATTAGTAGGTTCATCTAAAATTAAAACATTTGGATTTTGTATTAATACCGTACATAGATATAAACGTTTTTGTTCTCCTCCGCTCAACTTTTCAACAAAGTCGTATTGTTTTTTACGATCGAATAAAAAGCGTTCTAAAAGCTGACCAGCACTAATTTGCTTTCCTTTAGCTAATGGAATATAATCGCCATACTCTTTAATAACATCAATAACTTTTTGGTTAGGTTTGGCTTTAATACCTCCTTGTGTATAGTAGCCAAACTTTACAGTATCTCCAATAATTACTTTACCAGAATCAGGGGGCATGCTTTGCGTTAAAATATTTAAAAAAGTAGATTTTCCTGTGCCGTTTTTTCCAATAATACCAATACGTTCTCCTTTTTTAAACACATATTCAAAATCTTTAAGTATAAGTTTATCTTTAAAAGCTTTAGATACTTTATGAAATTCAACGATTTTGCTCCCCAGGCGTTCCATACTAATTTCTAGCTGTACCTCATGATCTTGACGGCGTTGACTTGCTTTCGATTTTATTTCGAAGAAATCATCGATTCTGCTCTTAGATTTTGTGGTTCGTGCTTTGGGTTGGCGACGCATCCAATCAAGCTCTTTTTTAAAGAGCTGTTTGGCTTTACCAACTTCGGTGACTTCATTAGCAATACGCGCTTCTTTTTTCTCAAGATAGTAGGAATAATTCCCTTTATAGGCATACATTTTTCCATGATCTAATTCTATAATTTCAGTACAGACACGTTCTAAAAAATAGCGATCATGCGTCACCATAAATAAAGTGAGCTGTGCTTTAGCGAAGTAGGCCTCAAGCCATTCAATCATTTCTAAATCGAGATGATTGGTAGGTTCATCTAAAATAAGAATATCGGGTTTACTAATTAAAGCCTGTGCTAAAGCCAATCGCTTTTTTTGACCGCCAGATAAAGTGCCCACTTTTATATTTAAGTCATCGAGTTTAAGCTGAGATAGAATCTGTTTGTATTGAGACTCAAAATCCCAAGCGTCATGGATATCCATGGCTTCAAATGCCATCTGATAATTATCTGCATCCTCAGGATTTTTTAATGCAGCTTCATAAGCTTCAATGATTTTTAAAATAGATAAATCCGTAGAAAAGATGGTTTCCTCAATAGTAAGCTTAGGGTCGAGATTCGGTTCTTGATCTAAAAAAGCCAAACGTAAACCTTTACGAATAACAACCTGACCAGAATCAGGGCTATCCTTGCCTGAGAGTATATTTAATATCGACGTTTTTCCACTCCCATTTTTAGCAACAAAGGCTATTTTTTGATCTTTATGGATACTAAAAGAGACATCACTAAATAGAGGAAGTTCGCTATAAGATTTTGAAATATTTTCTACGTTGAGATAATTCACAATTTTTTTTACAAAGAACGTAAAACTATCAAAAATACAAGGCAATAGTTTTGTTATTCCTTGCGTTAGATTATATTTGTTTTAAACCTTAATATTTTTATGGCAAAGTACCTTCTGGTTTTCTTTGGATTGGCCCTTTTATTTTGTACCTCATGTATTTCACATAAGGATGTTTTATATTTTCAGGACAATGAAACTGTCAAAGATTCTATTCCGCAATTGATAGAGCAACAAAAACCATATCGCATCCAAATCAATGACATTCTAAACATTCGCATCAAAGTATTAGACCAGGATAATGTAAGTATTTTTAACCCTATTGGTGATGGAGTGTTAGGAGAATCTACTCAAGAGAATGCGTATTTCAATGGCTTTACAGTAAGCCTTCAAGGGAATATAACGATTCCTCAATTGGGCGATTTTAAGGTGTTGTCTTTAACGACTAAAGAGATTGAAGAATTGATAAAAGAACGCTTACTCAAGGAACAATTTAATGAATTTGCCAGTACGGTTGTCACCGTAAGATTGGCAGGCTTACGCTATACTACTATTGGAGAAATTGGTACAGGGCAGCAAACCTTATTTACAGAACGCGCTACAATTTTCGAGGCCATAGCTAATGCTGGAGATATTACAGAATTTGGAGATCGAAAAGATGTATTGATTATTAGGCAGTATCCACACGGTCAGGAGATTCATCATATCGATTTAACAAACATTAATGTATTTCAATCTAAGTATTACTACATTTTACCAAACGATATGATTTATGTAAAACCGCTGAAACAGAAAACTTTAGGTTTAGGGTCTAACGCGTTTCAAACCTTCACAACCTTATTAGGTGTTGTTACTGTAATTACAAGTACCATATTATTAATTAATAGGTAGACGTATGGCAGGATTGGACGAGGATTTAGAGTTTGAAGAAGGAGGGGGAGGCCGATTAAGTTTCGATTTTCAAGGCTTTTTATTTAAAGTGTTGCACTATTGGAAATTGATTATCTTATGTATAGGTGCAGCCATGGTCGTGGCCTATTTTATTAACATCCGTAAGCCCAACATTTACAGATTAAATGCTTTGGTATCAGTAGAATCCGAGCAAAATCCATTTTTTACAGCAAATACCAGTATTTCATTTAATTGGGGAGGAGTTTCTACGAAGCTAGGAAAAGTGATGACAACCATAGCTACTCGAAGTCATAATGAACTGGTTGTGGACTCCTTAAAGTTTTACATGCAGTATTATAAACAAGGAAAATACCGTTTAATAGACATTTATGGGGCAACCCCGTTTTTAGTAACTATTGATAAAACCAAAGGACAAGCCTTGGGGAAGTTAATAGAAGTTAAAGGTGTAGATGACACGAGTTTTGAACTCATTCATAATTTTGAAAGCCCTGGATTTACGTGTCAAGTATATGGTGACAAATCGAAGCATAGCTCGCAAATGCCAGTTGGGGAATTCAGGCAAATTTTTAAGTATGGGGAATCGATAGAGCAGCCCTTTTTTAACGGTATTATTGAGAAAAGCACATTTAAAGGTTTTAATGCAGAGGAGCAATATTTTATCCGCTTTTCTAACTTTGATAATGTTGTGCAAAGTTATCAAAACAGTGTGGCTGTTAATTTTTTTAGAGGGAGTTCTACCGTATTAACATTGGTGCAATCGGGGCAAAATAAAGCGAAGATTGTAGCTTATTTAAATGCGACGACAGCTATTTTAGCTGAGACAGAATTACGTAGTAAAAATTTATATGCCACCAATACCATTGCATTTATAGATAGCAGCCTTAATGCGGTTAATACAAATTTGAAAGATGTTAATCAGGAGATGAACGCTTTTAGAAAATCTAATAAGATATTTGATGTTAGCGAAAAAATCTCAAATATTTCGAGTCGTTTAAAAGAGTTCGAAATTCAGAAAGAGGGAGAGCAAAATAAAATAAGTTATCTCAAAAATCTTGAGAGTTATTTACAGAGAAAATCAGATTATACCAAGATTGCAGCGCCAACGTCTGTAGGTATTGAAGAAGGAGGCCTATTAAATAGTATTAATACCATAAATGGCTTAGCTATACAGCGGCAAAACCTAGAAAAAACGACCCGTGAAGGCTCTATTTTGTTACGGCAATTAGATGGTCAAATTGATGCCGAAAAAAGCGTCGCTTTCGAGCTGATTAGTGCGACGCGCAGATCCATTAATTTGCAATTGAATGGAATTAATAGTCGGATTGGGCAATTTGAAGCACAGCTTTCAGGCTTGCCAGAAGAGCAACAAGAGTTTCTTAAAATTCAGCGCAAGTTAGATCTCAACCAAGACTCTTATAATGTGTATTTGGCAAAACGCTCAGAGGCCGCTATTGTGAAGGCCGCCAACGTCTCAGATATTACGATGATTGATGCTGCTAAAGATATAGGCTATGGGCCTATTGGACCAAACCGCTCTTTAAACTATATGATGGCACTCATGGTAGGCTTCTTTATACCCATGTTCATTATTTTTGTGCGCTTTTTATTAGACAATACCATTCATGGTTCAGATGAAGTAGAGCGTTTATCGCGTATTCCAATCATCGGTTTGGTCGGGAAATATAGCTATAAAAATAACTTAGTCGCTTTTGAAAAGCCAAAATCGGCGGTTTCAGAATCCTTTAGAGCAGTGCGTTCTAGTTTACAGTTTCTCTATAAGAATCAGGAAGATACAAAAAAAGGGAAAACCTTGATGGTTACATCCTCGGTGAGTGGAGAAGGGAAAACGTTCTGTTCTATTAACATCGCTTCGGTATATGCACTGTCTGGTAAGAAAACGATTATTTTAGGATTGGATTTACGGAAACCAAAAATTTTCGGAGATTTTAATATTTCTAATGATTTAGGAGTCGTTAATTATTTGATTGGAGATAATCAATTAGAAGCCATTGTAACCAAAACACACATTCCTAATTTAGATGTGATGCCTTCAGGGCCTGTGCCTCCAAACCCTTCCGAATTATTAATGAGTGATCGCATGACCGAACTTATGGATAAACTACGGGAAGATTATGATATGATTGTGCTCGATACTCCACCATTAGGTTTGGTAACGGATGCTTTAGAGTTAACCCAATATGCAGACTCCACTATTTTTATGGTCCGCTTGGATTATACGAAGAAAGGGATGCTCGCTTTAGTGAATTCAAAACACAAAAAAGGAGAACTAAAAAATGTTAATTTTTTACTCAATTTTTACAAGCATAAAAACAATCATAATTACGGTTATGGCTACGGCTACGGCTACGGTTATGGTTATGGCTATGGTAGTTATGGCAATGCCTATCACGAAAACGACAAAGGGTCAGGGATTATTAGTAAAATTAAACGGTTTTTAAAACGTATCTAGCAAAATAGTAATATATGATCAAGGAAGACACTACCATAGCCATCATAGGATTAGGATACGTCGGTTTACCTTTGGCTGTAGAATTTGCCACTAAATATAAAGTGATAGGCTATGATATTAATATAGACCGCGTTAAAGAACTCCAACAAGGCATTGATAAAACCTTGGAAGTCGATACCAATAAACTTATTTCCGTACTGTCCAAACACACACAAACAGGCTTACAAATAACATCAGATCCCGAAACTATGAAAACGGCGTCTGTTTTTATTGTCACCGTACCCACCCCAACGGATGACTTAAATAAGCCAGTACTGACTCCGCTGATTAACAGCAGCAGAACTGTTGGCAAGGTTTTAACCAAGGGAGACATTGTAATCTATGAATCTACGGTGTATCCGGGAGTCACAGAAGATTTATGTGTACCGATATTAGAAAAAACTTCTGGACTAAAGTATAATCAAGATTTTTTTGCAGGCTATTCTCCAGAACGTATCAATCCAGGAGATAAAACCCGTACCATTACTAAAATACTAAAGGTAACCTCAGGGTCAACCCCAGAATCGGCAAAATATATAGATGAATTGTATAAAACAATCATCACTGCAGGCACTTATTTGGCACCATCTATAAAAGTCGCAGAGGCAGCTAAGGTTATTGAAAATTCGCAACGCGATATCAATATTGCATTTGTAAATGAATTGTCTAAGATATTCAGAATTTTAGATATTGATACTAAAGAAGTACTTAAGGCGGCTAGTACGAAATGGAACTTTATTAATTTCACACCAGGCTTAGTTGGTGGACATTGTATTGGTGTGGACCCCTATTATTTGGCGCAAAAAGCCATTGAATCTGGGTATAACCCAGAAATTATTTTGGCAGGGCGTAAAATGAACGATAGTATGGGGAGCTATGTCGCACAAGAAACCGTGAAACTGATGATCAATAGAGGCACCCAAATTAAGGGAGCACAAGTCCTCGTCTTAGGCATTGCCTTTAAAGAAAACTGTCCAGATATACGGAACTCCAGAGTCATTGATATTATTAAAGAATTAAAAACCTATAATGTAAACATCGATGTCTGCGACCCTTGGGCCTCACAGGTTGATGTAAAGAAGGAGTATGGCTTAGATTTAATTCAAAATACCTTGGATATAAATAAGTCCTACGATGCCATTATTATTGCGGTGGCACATAATGAATTCTTAGCGCTCAATCTCGAGAAGTATAAGACAGCAAATACGGTTGTCTTTGATGTCAAGGCCGTATTGCCTCAACATAAAGTGGACGCCCGTTTGTAAAAAGAAACAGAGTCTCAAAACACGAATACATAATATTAAAAGCCACAATGATTGCAACTAAAATTAAAAGCCATCGCTTTTTAGTCACCGGAGGAGCAGGTTTTATAGGATCTAACCTAGTCGCTTATTTATTAGATCATGGTGCTGTTTTGGTGCGCGTATTGGATAATTTTTCGAATGGGCACCGCGCTAATATCGAACGCTTTTTAAAGCATCCTAATTTTGAATTCATAGAAGGAGACATTCGAGATTTTGATACCTGTAAAAGCGCCGTTTCGGGGATGGATTATGTCAGTCATCAAGCGGCATTAGGCTCTGTGCCACGCTCTATCACAGATCCCTTAACCACCAATGCCGTTAATGTTTCTGGGTTTTTAAATATGCTTACTGCTGTTAAGGAGACTCCTGAAGTGAAACGTATGGTCTATGCCGCCTCAAGTTCTACCTACGGGGATAGCAAGGCTTTACCAAAAGTGGAGGCACAAATAGGCAATCCCTTATCACCTTATGCGGTTACTAAATATGTAAATGAATTGTACGCCAATGTCTTTGGGAGTACCTATAATACGGACCTCATCGGCCTACGGTATTTTAATGTCTATGGCCCCTACCAAAGCCCTAATGGTGCCTATGCAGCAGTGATTCCCTTATTTATGCAAGCGCTTAAGGATGGAGTATCCCCGAAGATTCATGGAGATGGAGAGCAGACACGTGATTTTACCTATGTGGCCAATGCCGTCCAAGCAAATATCAAAGCATTTTTCGCAGATACAAAGGCATCGAACCAAGTCTATAATGTGGCTTGTGGGGAGCGTATTTCAATTAATACTTTGTGTGAGGGCTTAAAAACAGCAGCACAAAGTGACCTAAATCCAACGTATGTTCCAACACGGCAAGGAGATGTCCGTGACTCCTTAGCAGATATCTCAAAAGCCGAACGTTTACTAGGATACATACCAGAAGTTAAAGTTAAGGAAGGCTTGCAGCTAACCTGGGATTGGTTTAATTCTAAAATATAACCAACGTCACTTCGAGTGATTACGAAGTATGAGGAATAGTATCGAGAAGCCTTTTGTATATTTTAATACATTTCATTACAACCTATAAACACCAGATAGTGTCATTTTGAGTGATTTATCAGGAGCGAATAGATTGTATCATGAAGCGAAAATATATTGTAATTTTCAAGCTCTAAAGTCATATAATTAACTAACAATCCGTTAATAACTTTTTAGCAGCATTTTGTAAAACCAGATGAAGATCAACTAGCATTTATTATATTAGCTGAAACCAAAATAACAATTTGAAAGCGTCAAAAGACTCAGAATGGTTATATACAATATCTTCTAAGCGTAAGTTAATTGATTTTAATTTTAAGGAAATTTGGAGGTATCGGGATTTGTTAGTTTTATTTGTAAAAAGGGATATTACAACAGTATACAAACAAACGGTTTTAGGGCCATTATGGTTTTTTATTCAGCCTTTATTTACATCCGTAATATTTACCTTGGTTTTTAATAACATTGCAAGTATTAGTACAGGAGAGATTCCACCTTTTCTATTTAATTTAACAGGGATTACAGCTTGGAACTATTTTAAAGTGTGTCTTACAGGTACCTCAAATACTTTTAGGGGAAATGCAGGTGTCTTTGGCAAAGTTTATTTTCCAAGAGTTATTATGCCACTGTCAGTAGTAATTTCTAATTTGGTTAAATTCGGGATACAGCTGTTGATTCTACTTGTTTTTTATGTGTATTATTTATCCCAAGGGTTTTCAATATCGCCCAACAGCCATATTTTAATGTTTCCAGTGTATATACTAATGATGGCTTTTTTAGGACTGGGAATTGGTATGATAATTTCCGCATTAACTACAAAGTATAGAGATTTAACAATGTTAGTATCCTTTGCAGTATCCTTATTAATGTATGTGTCTGCGGTTCCATTTCCGATGAGTGAAATACAAGAAAAACAACCTCAATATGCTTGGTTGTTAGAGTACAATCCTGTAGCTCAAATCATAGAAGGGTTTCGATTTATGATTTTAGATGCTGGGGTATTTACATGGCTAGGATTTATCTATGCATTAGTATTTACGATTATTGCATTTTTGTTTGGCCTAATTATTTTTAATAAAACCGAAAAAACATTTATAGACACCGTTTAATGAAACACCTATAAATAAGAGCCTGATACACAACGGCAATGATTATATGGATGTTACATATAATTTTTGAAAAGCAGTAGATATAAACAGATGAAAGAAACGATTTTAAAAATAGAGAATATTAGTAAACAATACCGATTAGGATTGGTGGGTACTGGTACCTTATCTCATGATTTAAACCGATTTTGGCATCGAGTTCGTGGAAAGGAAGATCCTTATTTAAAAGTTGGTGCTGTTAATAAACGCAGTGCTAAAGCAAAAGAGGATTATGTATGGGCATTACAAGACATAAATTTTGAAGTACAAAAAGGAGAGGTATTAGGTATTATTGGTAAAAATGGTGCAGGTAAATCTACTTTATTAAAAATATTATCAAGGGTAACAAGCCCTACTACAGGGAGTATTAAAACCAAAGGACGAATTGCTTCGTTATTAGAGGTTGGTACCGGTTTTCATCCCGAGCTTACGGGTAAAGAAAATATTTATTTAAATGGCGCTATTTTAGGAATGACCAAAGCTGAGATTAGTGCCAAAATAGATGAAATTATAGAATTCTCAGGTTGCGAAATGTATATAGATACTCCTGTTAAAAGGTATAGCAGTGGAATGCGAGTACGCTTGGCTTTTGCAGTAGCAGCCCATTTGGAGCCTGATATTTTGGTGGTAGATGAGGTCTTAGCTGTTGGTGATGCTGAGTTTCAGAAAAAGGCTATTGGTAAGATGCAAGACATTAGCAGAGGTGAAGGGAGAACTGTTTTGTTTGTGAGCCATAGCATGGCAGCAGTAAAGAGTTTGTGTACACGTGCTATTGTACTAGAGCACGGTAGCAATGTTTTTGAAGGGGATACTGATGAAGCAGTTGATTTTTATTTGCAAAGTAATAAAGTCAAAGAATTAATATTATTGAAGAATAGAAAGGATAGAAGCGGAAATGGAAAAGCACTTTTATCAAATGTTGAAATTTTAAATTCAAAAAATGAAGTTGTAGAATCTGTTATATCAGGTGAATTTTTAAGAATAAAATTGCATTTTTCAATTAATGATAAAATTGAAGATAATTTAATTTTTGCAATTTCTATTAAGGATAATAATGATATAATAAAATCTATGATAGTTTCCGATGAAATGAATATTGATATTAATAGTTTAATTTCGAGAGGATATATAATTGTTGATTTTAATAGTTTTTTAATGAGAGGAGGTGTTTATAATGCAACTGTTTTACTATCAGGGTATTCAACTGCTTCTTTGAATCATATTGATAGAATAGAAATGGCTTTTGATATTAATGTACTTCAAGGTGATTTTTACGATTCAGGTAAGTTAAACAGAACTTATCCTTTGGCTATAATACCTGCAAAAATAAATTAATTTTAATGGTTGTTTCAAAAATAAAAAATACAATAAAAGATATATTATTAAAATGCACTTCTTTAAAATCGTTTAATAATCATTTAATCTCTAGAGTTAAAGGTGATGAGATTCATATTTTTATTGCTTGTCTTCCTAAATCTGGAAGTACATTTTTAGCAAATGTGCTAGTCAATATTACTGGGTTTGAGTTTGTCCAGTTTCAACCTATAAGAGGGACAAATGATCATAATATAGATCCAAGTGTTTTTTATGAAAGTTTAAATAAAAATACTATCACACAATTACATAGTAAGCCAAATGAGTCTAATAAATATTATATGGAGCGATATAATATAAAAATCATTTTTCTATATAGAGATATAAGATCTTCTTTAAAATCATTTTATAATCATATAATTACTGAAAATGATAAATGGTTTATGTTTACTGTAGCTAAAGAATTTAGGGAATGGGAAATTGAGAAGCAATTTGATTTCTTAATTGATTTAATAATTCCGTGGTATATTAATTTTTTAACATCTTGGAAAATTGAAGTAAAAAAAAAGGAATTAGATATTTTAGAAATTGATTTTGATGATTTTAAAAATAGCAATGCAGAAACCATAAATAAGATTTTAACTTTCTACGAGTTAGATAATTATAAAAAGAATATAGAATCTGCTTTAGATATATCTTATAGTAAAAAAGAAGCATTACGTTTTAACAGTGTCGTTTCAAAAATAGACTATGAGTTTACAACAAATCAATTAAACAAAATCAAATATTTGATTTCATATTATCCAGAATTAAATATTAAAATCTAAATGAAAGAATCTTTAGAATATTATAACCAATTTGACAAAAAGCTTATTAATGATTATGTTTTAGGGAATAAACGTATAATTAATGCCATTGAGAATTTAGGGTCATTCATTCCGGAAAACTCAAATAATATATTGGATATTGGCTCTGGCTTGGGCTGGAGTAGTCATGAATTCGCAAAAGCTTTTCCGAATTCGCAAGTATTAGCTGTAGATTTAAGTCCAGTGCTGATTAATACTGCTTCTAAGCTTTTTGATACTCAAGAAAACCTAACTTTTAAATCTTATGATTTAACTCAAGGATTACCTGTAGATATGTATGATGCAATTGTGATGATAGATGTCTATGAGCACATCCCGATTGCCGATAGAGCTAAATTTCATAAATCTATAAAAAGTGTTTTAGCTAAAAATGGTCGTTTCATTTTGGCTTGCCCTTCTAAATATCATCAAGATCATTTAAAAAATAATAATCCGACAGGTTTGCAACCTGTTGATGAAGATGTAGATTTTGGTACGATACAAATGATTGCAAAGCAAATTAGTGGTGAAGTAATTTACTTTGAATATCAAAATATATGGAATAATTACGACTATTTATATGCCGTAATTGAATTGAATCCTCTTTATGGTAATAATGTTAATGGATTAAAACATCAACCCATAGATATAGAGCAAAGAAAAGAAAGAGCGGATAGGGTGAATTCAAAGTTGGGGATTAAAGTGGAACAGGTTAAAAGAAAAAAGAAAACCACTACTCTTAAATCGTTATTGAAACGTGTTAAGAAAAAATAAAATAATGAACACAGCAATTTTTTCACCAAATAAAAACCCGTATTCTGAAACTTTTATTCAGGCACATAAGAACTATTTGAAAGGAGAGGTTTTTTATTATTATGGCGCGAAGGGACGCTTACAATTGGAGGGTTCTAATCGTTTAGTGTCTAAATCTAAGCTATGGCGTTTTCGTTTTATTCGTAAACTCAACAAGTATCCATTTTCTTATATAAAAGAACAATCGGTATTAACGTCTTTAAAAAAGAATGACATCGATGTTGTTTTAGTAGAGTATGGTTCGCACGCTTATAACTTATTAAGCCTCTTAAAGGCTAGCGGTTTGCCAGTGGTAGTTCATTTTCATGGATATGATGCTAGTGTAGAGTTAGTTATAGAACAATGTAATCAATACAAAGAAGTTTTTAGTTTAGCAACAAAGGTGATTGCTGTTTCAAGAAAAATGAAGCAGATGTTGTTAGAGCTTGGATGTCCAAGTGAAAAGCTTATCTATAACGTGTATGGACCACAGCCAGAATTTGAAAAAGTACAAGTCAATTTTTCAAAAAAACAGTTTATAGGTATTGGCCGTTTTACAGATAAGAAAGCACCTTATTATACTATTATGGCTTTTAAAGATGTGGTTTCTAAACATCCAGACGCGACCTTGTTATTGGCTGGAGATGGTATTTTGTTAAATATGTGTCAGAATTTGGTTAAACACTATGGACTTGAAAAGCAGGTGCAGTTTTTGGGTGTTATTACACCAGAGCGGTATCGTGAAATATTATCAGAATCGTTAGCCTTTATACAGCATTCCATTACTGCTGCAAATGGTGATATGGAAGGCACACCTGTGGCTGTTTTAGAAGCTAGTATTTCAGGATTGCCTGTAATAGCAACCAAACATGCTGGTATTCCAGATGTAATTGTTCATGGAGAGACTGGTTTATTATGTGAGGAACATGATGTAGGTATGATGAGTATGAATATGCTTAAACTATTAGATAGTGCAGATTATGCAAAACAATTAGGAACTGCCGGGAAAGCACACATTTTAGCAAGTTATAACATGAAACGGCATATACAAGTACTTCAAGATATTTTAGAAGTAGCTATAGAAGATTCCACATTATAATTCTTCATTGTATATTAATCTATTAAATATTAAAAGTGAAAGAACAACCTTTAGTTTCCATTATTATTCCTACCTATAATAGAGCGCATTTAATAGGCGAAACTTTGGATAGTATTTTGGCACAGACTTATACTAATTGGGAGTGTATAGTTGTAGATGATGATTCTACCGATCATACAGATAAAGTATTAGCTAAATATTGTGTAAAAGATACTCGTTTTCAATATTTTCATAGACCAAAAGACAGATTGCCTGGGGGCAATGCAGCTAGAAATTATGGTTTTGAATTAAGTAAAGGCTACTATATACAGTGGTTTGATGATGATGATATTATGTTGCCCAATTACTTAAGCTCAAGAATGTCCGTTATAGACACTTCTACTAACTTATGTATGCTATCCGGAAAACTTGTAGATGAATATAAAAATGATATTCGCGATTTGAAGTGGTTTAATGATGATACGCTTTATAGGCAGTATGTATTAAAATTATCTGAAATATTATCGCCTTCTGTTTTGTTTAAAAGGCAGTTTTTAAACAAAAAGGTTTTGTTTAATGAAGCATTATTTAGAAGTCAAGAAGCAGAGTTTTTTTCACGAGTTTTTTTTAATTTGAATACATCAGAATATAAACAAATTCCAGAAATTGGATTTCTTTACAGACAACATCAACAAACAAAATCTTTTACAGACAACACTTATAATTCTGGTTATAAAAAAGCTCATTTTTTAGTGCATCAAACTAATTGGAATCAAGCAATAATAATCAAAGACAAGGAAATTATTAAGTATTGTTATAAAAAAATAATTATATTGTTATTTGAGACTATTAGAGCTAAAGATACTATGCTTTTTAAAGAAATATTACGTTATTTAAAAAAGCACGTAAAACCACTATTATTTTTTAAAATAAAATCAAGTTTGTATCTTATATTATGGACTAATACACAAGGTTATAAGTTTAAACCATATTTGCTAAACCAAAACCTTTGAATAAATATAATTATTAGTAATGTTATTTAAAAAACCTAAAACTAAGCTTTTCTGTATTGGACTAAATAAAACGGGTACAACAACGTTAAAAACTGTTTTAAAATCGTTTGATTATAGTTTAGGAAATCAAATAACAGCTGAGTTGCTTTTAGAAGCATGGAATGCTCGAGATTTTAAGCCAATAATTAAGTACTCAAAAACGGCAGAAGCATTTCAAGATATTCCGTTCTCTTTGCCAGGTACATACCAAGCTCTAGACGAAAATTTTAAAAACGCAAAGTTTATTTTAACTGAAAGAGATTCTGCAGAGCAATGGTATAAATCACTCACGAAATTCCATTCTAAACTTTGGGCAGATGGAGAACGCATACCAACTATAGAAGATTTAAAGAAAGCGGATTATAGAGCACCTGGTTATACTTATAGAGCCAATAGATATATCTATAATACACCAGAAAACGATCCATACAACAAAGCACTTATGCTAAAGTTTTATAACGAACACAACCAAGCTGTAAAAGCCTATTTTAAAAGTCGACCAGAAAAATTGTTAACTATAAACGTGTCTAATGCTTCCGATTATGCTAAATTGTGTCTATTTTTAAATAAACCAGTTAGCGCAACAGACTTTCCTTGGAAAAATAAAACAGCTGATGCCTAAATTTAGCTCATGATTTACGTAACCAAAACTTTTTTACCACCACAAGAAGAGTATCAAAATATTCTAACGCGGGTATGGGAAACAGCATGGTTAACCAATAGAGGAGTATTGGTTTTAGAGTTAGAGGAGAAACTTAAAAATTATTTAAAGGTCCCAAATATCTTAGCGATGGCCAATGGTACTTTGCCATTACAAATTGCAATTAAAGCGCTAAATATTACTGGCGAAATTATTACAACACCTTTTAGTTATGTAGCAACAACATCTAGTATTTCTTGGGAAGGGTGTACACCAGTTTTTGTCGATATTGATCCCAAATATTTAACTATCGACGAAACTAAAATTGAAGCAGCAATAACATTAAAAACAGAAGCAATTTTAGCGACACATGTTTTTGGTAATCCTTGTGCAGTTGAAGCTATTGAAGTAATTGCAAAAAAACATAATTTAAAAGTAATTTATGATGCTGCGCATTGCTTTGGAGTTGCCTATAAAGGAAAATCACTTTTGAGTTACGGAGATGTAAGCACCTGTAGTTTTCATGCTACAAAATTGTTTCATACAGGAGAAGGTGGTGCAATTGTTGCTAACGATGAAACCTTATATGATGCCTTGTTTTCGCATCATAATTTTGGGCATAAAGGAAATGAAGCATTTCAAGGCATTGGTATAAACGGTAAAATGAGCGAACTGCAAGCAGCAATGGGCTTAGCCGTTTTTCCATATATAAATGATATTTTTAAAGAACGCGAATCTATTGTACAGCGTTACAATGCTGTTTTAGAAAACCTAGACATTCAAATATTAGCCATACGAGAAGGAACACATTGGAATAATAGTTATTATCCAATAATTTTTAAAGATATAGCACAACTAGATAGAGTGCAAGAGGCTTTAAACAGTGAAGAAATTTATCCAAGACGTTATTTTTATCCTTCATTAAATACTCTAGATTATGTAGGCAAGCAATCTTGCCCAATTTCAGAATCTGTAGCTTCAAGAGTGTTATGTTTGCCTTTATATGTTGGTTTAGGTACCTTAGATCAAGACAAAATAATCGATACTATTCTTTCAAATTTATAAAGTTATTACAATGAAAATAGCAATAATGCAGCCTTATCTGTTTCCTTATATTGGTTATTTTCAACTCATTAATGCTGTCGATACTTTTGTGTTTTATGACGATGTAAACTTTATTAAAAAAGGATTCATTAATAGAAATAATCTACTAATCAACAATGAAAAACAACGGTTTACTATTCCATGTAAAGCGGTAAGCCAAAATAAAAAAATAAACGAAATAGAAATTGATAGGTCATCAAATGCATTGAAGAAACTTGAAGAGTCTATAGTTGTTAATTACAAAAAGGCACCGTTTTTTGATGCTGTAATGCCAGTATTAAACGATTTTTTTAAAGAAGCACTGGCCTATGCGTCTATAGCACAAATGGCAATGCATAGTGTACAATTAGTTGCTGGATATTTAGAATTATCAACCCAGTTTGAAATTAGTTCAAAACGTTATGCAGATACAGCACACTTAAAAAAGGCAGATCGCTTAATTGCAATGTCTTCTGATGCACAAGCAAAAACATATATCAATGCTATTGGAGGACAAGAGTTGTATACAAAAGCCCAATTTAATGCGCAGTCTTTAGAATTGCTTTTTTTACAAAGTAATGCCATTAACTATTCACAATTTAACACCAAGTTTGTACCTTGGTTGTCTATTGTAGATGTCATGATGTTTAACGATAAAGAAACCATACTTAAGTTCTTAAATTCGTATACGTTGGTATGAAAAACTATAAAGCCATAATAGAACATTATGAAGCCTGTTTAGCAGAACACGGAGATACACATTTGGGTGTCGATTGGCCAAATATTGAAGATGCCCTTAAGCGTTATAAAGTGATGTTAGAACTTCTTGACCTTAAAGAGAATGAAAACAATTTTTCACTATTAGATTTTGGTTGCGGAGCATCGCATTTATTTCAATTCATTAAAGAGCAAACTACACTAAATGTTGAATATAATGGCTTAGATATCTCTAAAGCATTTGTAGATTTATCTAAAGAGAAATTTCCGGAAAACACTTATTATTGCTTAGATATTTTAGAAGAGAATAATGCGCTTCCCAATTTCGATTATGTTATTTGTAATGGCATTTTTACAGAAAAGCGAGAATTATCTTTTGATGAGATGTGGGCCTACACGAAGAATATGTTAACAGCGATTTTTAATAAAACTGAAAAAGGAATGGCATTCAACGTCATGTCTAAAGCCGTAGACTGGGAGCGTTGGGATCTGTTTCATTTGCCTACAGATCTTTTAATAGATTTTATGACAAAAGAATTATCACGTAATTTTATAATAAGAAATGATTATGGATTGTATGAATATACAGTCTACATATATAAGTAAATATGAATAAAGTTGTAATTTTTGGTTTAAAGGATTTTGCAGAACTCGCACATTATTATTTGACTAATGATAGCGATTACGACGTTGTTGCTTTTACAGTGCATCAAGAATTTTTACCAGAAGAAAAAACATTTAAAGGCGTACCAATTGTTGCCTTTGAAACTGTTGAAGAACTTTATCCTGTTAGCGCATTTCTTTTTTTCGTTCCTATGGATCCAAAAAAGATGAACACCTTACGAGAGGCTGTATATTTGGAAGTGAAGCATAAAGGCTATCAATTTATTAGCTATATAAGCTCAAAAGCGACAGTACTTACAGATTCTATAGGGGAAAATTGCTTTATTTTAGAAGATAATACCATTCAGCCATTTGTTACAATTGGTAATTGTGTCGTGATGTGGAGTGGTAATCATATAGGGCATCATAGCGTTATAAAAGACTATGTTAATTTTACGTCTCATGTTGTGCTCTCAGGCCATTGTAAGATAGAACGTTATTCGTTTTTTGGAGTAAATGCAACCATAAGAGATAGTATTACCATTGCAGAAGGTACTTTTGTTGGTATGTCTGCAACCATAATTAAAGATACCGAAGCTTGGGGTGTTTATATAGGGAACCCTGCAAAGCGTCTAGAAAATAAACATAGTAAAGACGTTGAATTATGAGTTGGGAGAAAAAAGGATTGATATTTACTGTTGATGGCAACCACGAATGGAATAAAACGCATGCACAATGTCCAGTTGTAGATGTTGTAGATGACAAGGTATGGCGAATTTATTACGCAACTAGAAATGCCAAGAGCCAAAGCCAAATAAGCTATATTGAAGTTGAAGCAGGAAACCCAGAAAACATTTTATATAAGCATTCAGAGTATTTGTTCGATTTTGGAAAGCTTGGAACCTTTGATGAATCTGGATTAATGCCATCGTCTATTGTAACAGATGGTACTACCAAGTACTTATATTATATTGGTTGGAATGTTAAAAAACATGTGCCTTATCATAATTCAATAGGATTAGCAAAAAGTACAGATAATGGTAAAACATTTACACGAATGTTTGAAGGTTCAATTATGCCTTCAACTTATTTAGAACCCTATTTTACAGGTACATCTTATGTTATTAAAGAAGAGGGGGTATGGAGAATGTGGTATTTGTCTTGTACGAAATGGGAAATTATAAACGAAATTCCAGAACCTTTTTATCACCTTAAATATGCCGAATCAAAAAATGGAATTGATTGGGAAAGACAAGGAACAGTCGCTATCGATTTCAAAACACTAACAGAAGGCGGTATTGCAAGCGCATCCGTTTTAAAAGAAGATAATATTTATAAAATGTGGTATGCTTACCGCGATATTGAAGGCTACAGAGATCGTGTTTCTAAATCGTTCAGAATTGGATATGCTGAATCTCATGATGGGATTTCATGGCAACGTTTAGATGATAAAATTGGAATTGATTTATCTAAAGAGGGCTGGGATAATTTTATGATGTCTTACCCAAATGTAATCCACTATAAAAACAAAAAATATATGTTTTATAATGGCAACGGTTTTGGACAATCAGGATTTGGTTATGCTATTCAAAATTAAATGATTGATATTATGAATTACCTAGTAGAAACAACATATGATGCTCTTAAATACGATCCAAAAAGAATGGAAGCGTTGTTAGACCAGAACAAAATTGTTGTTTTGAGAGCTTATAACTTACCTGAAGATAGCTTATCCTTTTTTAATGGGTTTTCGGATGGTATTGGCTTTATTTATAATATAGATGAAGATATTGTTACTGGTAAGCCAACAGGAAAGCGTTGGATCGACATCACATACGATCCTGCAAGACAAGATCGTTACCGTTCTGCTGCGTATGCACAACCTTTGCATACAGACTTTTCATATATTAATATAAGAGATAATGTACAATTTTTTTATTGTGTAAGTCAGGCAGAATTAGGTGGTAGTACTGTGTTTATCGACACGTTACGATTAGTAGAGTTATTAGATTTGGCAAATGCAGGCGCGCTTAAGGAAAAACTAATGAACTTAGATGTAATTTTTAGTAAAGGTGGTCGAGAGCGTATCTCAAAAATCTTAATAAAGGATGGGGATGATTATAGAGTGAACTGGAATTACTATTGTGTAAGTAAAGACAATAGCCAAGAGGTGTTAGATCTACAAGAGGAATTTCATGAATTTTTAGAACGACGCGTTGTAAAATCTGGACTTTTAACAGAGGTATTATTGAATAAAAATGATGTTGTGTTTTTTCATGACGAATTAGTGCTTCATGGTCGGAACTCTTATTTTGCTTCACATAAAGGACAACGATCACTTAACAAAGGCACTTTAATTTTAGAGTCTAGGCGTGAAAAAAATATTGGATTGATTAATTTTAAATAAGTATATGTCTTCTATTACTGTTGCAATTTGGATGGTTACTTATAACCACGAAGATTATATAGAACAAGCAATACGTTCTGTAATGCAGCAACAAACCACTTTTAATCTTAAGCTCTTTATTGGCGAAGATTGCTCTACAGATAAGACGAAATCCATCTGTGAACAACTTCAAGCAGAATTTCCAGATAAAATTGAATTAATTTTAAATCAGGAAAACTTAGGATCTACGCAAAATGCAAGGAATACCTATGCAAGATGCTTCCAATACCAACCAAATTACATTGCGCTGCTTGAAGGAGATGATTATTGGGCGGATACTTTAAAACTACAACAACAAGTCGATTTTCTTGAAGCAAACAAAGCGTATACTTTTAGTATGACTCGATTTTTAGCACTTAGACCAGATAAGAGTCTAAAAGATGAAAACGATCGTTTTTTTAAAGACGATCTAGATGTTATTTACAATTTTGAAATGTTTACCAAAGGCTGGTATGGTGGTACACTAACATTAATGTTTAGAACCGCAGCAATAGACGTTGAAATATTTAATAGGTATAACTATTTTAGAGATGTTCACTTGTATACTGAGCTCTTAAAAAAAGGCCTTGGTATTTGTCAGAATTTTATTAGTGCAGTTTATAGAGTACATGATAAAGGCCAACATAATTCACTTTCAAAATTACAACAAGCAAAAACAGCAGTAAATTGCTATCAAGAATTATATATGCAGAATCTTAAAGTTGATGCTTTAAAGATTAAGTACACCTATTTTGCTCAAAATTATATAGAAGAACTCATTAAGAATCGTTCTTATTTAAAAGTAGTGCTAAAAACATTTACTTTTGGATTTAAGCTAAAAGACTCAACGTTTGTTACCAAAATGCTAAAGAAAATAATGAAGTCAAATATCATAGTTTTAAAACTTAAATCATTTTTTAGAAAGAAGAAAAAGATTAAAGAGTTTGAAGGGTCTGAATATTATTGGGAAAAACGATACCAATCAGATAAAAATTCGGGATCTGGAAGCTACGGACGATTAGCAGATTTTAAAGCTGAGGTTCTTAATCAATTTGTAGAAGAAAATAATATTAAAACCGTTATTGAGCTCGGTTGTGGAGATGGTAATCAATTAAGTTTGGCAAACTATCCATATTATATTGGATTTGATGTCTCAGAGAAAGCGCTCGAAATATGTAAAGCGAAGTTTAGAGATGATGATACAAAGACATTTTATAATTCATTTGATGATAAGCATAAGGGCTTAAAAGCAGACCTTACAATGTCACTAGATGTTATTTATCACTTAATTGAAGATACGGTCTTCGAAAGCTATATGCAGCAATTATTTATGGCATCTACTAATTATGTTATTGTCTTCTCAAGCAACTACAATAAAAGATCTGCTGCTCATGTTCGCTCTCGAAAATTTACAGATTGGATAGATAAAAATAAGTCTGAAGAATGGAAATTAGTCGATGTTATTAAAAATAAGTATCCATTTCAAGAAAGTGACCCCAATAATACGTCTATGGCAGATTTTTATATTTATAAAATAATATGATAATTACTGCTTAAAGAGATTTAAATATAATCCTTAAAGTATTCTAATAGTTTGTTATTACTATCATTTTCTTTATTTATTTCCCAAAGAGGATCAATATCATGAATATCGTTTATTAGCTTAATACCGATATTTTTTATAATAATACGTTCGACATTGTTTTTTGCTAAGTTTCCGGTAATCCAGATATCGTCGACCATAAAATTACTTTTTATAATATCATCATTAAAAATAGCTTCATCGAAGAATTTTACGCGATATACAGCCCCCCAAGTCCCGGTAATTATGTCAACATTCAATGGTTTTCTAGAAGGTGAACCAAAAAACAAATCACTATCAGAATAGTTTAATTTATCCTTCAATACTCGACCTCTAAAACCAATGGCTTTTTCAGGATGTTTTTTAGCGGACTTCACCAACGTTTTTAAAAATTTTGGAGGATAATACACATCATCATCGACAGTTACAACTAAGCATTCTTTATTGTTCCATTCTTGTTTTAATGAATAATATAGTTTTGTAAAGGGGCCTACATCATGACAAATTTTAATAGTAATTGGGGAGTCTTTTATAAAATCTGGAATAACAATTTGTTGTTTAATTCTTTTATAGGTTTTTGGTAACCATAGTATAATACTATCAGGCTTTAAGGTTTGATTACAGATAGAATCTATCATTGGTTGTATCTTGCCAATTCTAGAAGGGATTGTTGTAAAGCTAATAATTACTTTCATTTACTTTAACCTTAGGGTCCTTTTCAATTTATTAATAACTCGCTTAGACAGAGATGATTTTGGAAGCTCACAATACTTTTGTTGTACCCAAATAATGTCACGTGCAACATTTTCTTTAGAAATACGCTTAAAAAAAGCAGTAGTTCCAATATCAGTAATTAAACTCCATCTCGTGTGTTCTTTTAATAAAAAATCTCTTAGAATTTTACCAGTAGGAATATGAGTATCGTCGACTGCAAGGGTGCCTCCGACCTTTAACTTGTCTGCTGTATAATACCAATCTATAAAAGGAGCTGGAAACGCATGATCCCCATCTATTAATATAAAATCTAAATCATTGCACTCTAAATTTGGAACAACATCTTGAGATGTTTCGGCAATCATTTTAACATGATCATTATTTACACCTTCACTATTACACCATTCTCTAATTAATTTATGTTCTTGAGGAAAAGGGGATATAACAATATGTTTTTTTGATAATAAGGTCAATAAAACGGTAGAATACCCACAACCAGTTTCTAATGTGTTACTACCAGTAGGAATATTATTTGCCATCCATTTTAGCACCTCTGGTTTTATAGCATAGCTTTGCGATCCAGCTTCTTCACGACCATGAAATTTTGGGTGTTCGGTATATAATAAGTTTAAAATTTTATTAGGAGTTATCGTTCTCTTTGTCATAATAACCAAATTTACTAGTTATTTAATTTTATCTATTACAAAAAAAAGATAATTATTTTGATAAACACAATATCTCGGCATTAATTAACTCTTGCTTATTAGCACTTTTAAGTAAGCCGTTTTTGAGTAATCGATTAAAACTCTTCGAGAGTTTTGAAGCCCCTTTATAATTTAAATGTTGCAAATCGCTAAAATCAGAATTAGCTAACGGAAAGTTTTTAAAATCTATAAAAGGAACTTGATAGAATTTTAATTGTTTAATTTTTAAATAATCTTCTTCATAACTATTACCGCTGAATTTTTTATGATAAGGGCTGCGAATTAAATATATTACAATTTTTTTCTGCGACATAATTGAATCATTTCTTCTAAATACCCAAGGTCGTTAATAGATATTTGTTTGGGGTTAAGTGCAATTTGTTTTATAGGGTTATAAGATAAAGTGTCTAATATGGTTTTAACCTTTTGACGTTTTAAAGCTAGAAACCCTCCAAGGGAATCTATATAGTTATAATTACTTGATACTATTCTATTAAAATTATAAGAAAGGCTTTTAAGAATGTTCTGTTGATAACCTAAAGCATTTTTATAGGCTAATAATTTATGATCATTAATTTCTAAAAAAGGAAAGTATTGAGGAAGGTTGTGATTAAGAAATCGATTTCTCCATATTTTTTGGTCTTCACGTATTAATATATTAGCGTTTGAAAACTCAATAAAAACAGTTTCAATTTGTGAGTTTTGATTTAAAACTTGCTTTAGCTTTATATAGTTATAAAAATACGATTCAGCAGATCGCGATAGGTTTTTAAAATTAGAAATTAATGAATCATTATATGCGCATTCTGGCTTTGAATTACCTATGACTATGTGTTTAATATTTCTATCGAGTTTTAAATTTACATGTTTATTAATGCAATAATTGCTTACACATATGAGTAGTAATAGGCAGCTATAAAAATAAGCAATAAATAAGATGCTTTTTTTTAAGAATTTATTCATACTTTATTTATTTTGCAATAAATCATGAACTAATTTCATTGAAAATAATTCAGCACCTGAGCTATTTAAGTGCATTGTGCTATTAAAATAATTTATATCACGACTAATTTCACCACTAGAATAATCTAAAAAAGGGATGTTGTATTTAATGGATAAATCAGTATATATTTTAATAGCATCTTTTCTATTTATAATAAAACGTTGTTCATCAAAATATTCAGGTGTGTAAACCAAACTTACTTGTATACCTTCTTCTTTACAATCTGTTAAAAACGAATTGAGTAAATCTACTGTTTCACCATCAATTTTTACATTATAGTTTTCTCTAATAGATAAATTCTCAGTATTACCTTGCTTTTTTCTATCATACAGAGCACGATATCCTCTTGTTTTATAAGGTTTAATTTTTTTAGCATCTTTAAACGCATAAGTTATTGTACGTTCTTTAGCAGTAGAATTCCCGAAATACCTTAAAGCAGGAACATAATAATCAAGGTATCTAAAGCCGATGTAGCTATTTGTATAGTCTTTAATTGTTCTATTCCATAACATATAGGGTAAAAACTGATTGTATTGATACAAATCGGGTCGTTTTTCTAAGCTAAACCAGTCGGCACCAATAATTATATGTTGAGGGGGTTTATTGTGCTTTAAATATTCGATATATTTTAAATACTGTAACCAAAAACCATGTCCATTAACACCAAAATTGTAAACTTTAAGATTTAAAGAATCTTTTAAAATATCTGGATCTATGTGATGTGTTGCTCTAGAAGATCCAAAAATTAAAACATCAGAACTAGCTTTGCCGTTATAGATGTCGTTCCAAGCTGTATAGTTTCCAGGGTATTTATTAGATTTAGCTAAAGATTTCGATATAAATACATCAAAAGGATATAAAGTAATAGCAATAGGTATAATAAATAGAATGATATTTAGGAGAAATTTTTTCACTTTTAAAATTGAAAATAAATAAATTCTTGCTCACTACGGCTAAACCAAAATATGGCAAAGATAATGGTATAATAAAATAAATAACGTATCGGCTTTTTCCATTGCAAACCAATTTTTTCAATAGCATATTGACTTTCTCTTCCAATCCATTCAATAATTAAAAATATAATAACTAAGATTGAAACATCACTCGGTCTAACTTCAGGTATAGTAAACAAAGACATAGAAAAAATCTTAGAGATATAAGCCCAGGCATGACCAATATTTTCTGCACGGAAAAATATCCAAGCAAAGCACGTCAATATAAAAGTTGATAGCATTGCTGCAAATTCTTTTAAAGAAGGAAAATAACTCCCCTTTGCGACATGATCTAAATGATTTCTATTCTTCTTTGAAAGTAATAAGGGTAAAAAATAAAGGGCATTCAAAGCACCCCAAATAATAAACGTCCAATTGGCACCATGCCAAAAACCACTGACCATAAAAATGATAAAGATGTTTCTGATAGTTTTAGTGAAACTAGCGCGACTTCCACCTATAGGAATGTATAAATAATCCCTAAACCAAGTGGATAGTGATATATGCCAACGTCTCCAGAATTCTGCAATATCTCTTGAGAAATATGGAGTAGCAAAATTTTGTTTTAAATTAAACCCGAAAAGCCTTGAAGTTCCTATAGCTATATCTGAGTAACCAGAAAAATCACCATAAATTTGAAAAGCAAATAAAATAGCACCAACGGCAAGCGTACTCCCAGAAAGGTTGTCAGAATCATTAAATATTTGATTGGCATAGACCGCACAATTATCGGCAATTACGATCTTTTTAAAAAGCCCCCAAAGTATTTGGCGAAGACCATTAACAGCTTTGTTATATTCAAAAACTCTCTTTTTATAAAACTGTGGAAGTAAATTTGTTGCTCTTTCTATAGGGCCAGCAACTAACTGAGGAAAAAAACTTACAAAAGCTGAAAACGCAATGAGATCTTCAGTTGGTTTTAATTTTTTTCGATATACATCAATAGTATAGCTTAAAGTTTGAAAGGTGTAAAAACTAATACCAACAGGCAGAATAATATTTAATGAATTTGCGGATACGTCCATTCCAAAAAATGAAAAGGCACCAATAAAATTATCTATAAAAAAGTTGTAATATTTAAAAAAGGCAAGAAATCCAAGATTAACAAATATACTTGTCCAGAGTAACAGTTTTCTTTTCTTTTCATTGCTTTGTTTTGAAAGAGAAATTCCAACCCAATAATCAATAATTGTACTAAAAAGGATTAAGCTTAAAAACCTCCAATCCCACCATCCATAAAACACATAACTAGATATAACAATGAGTAGGTTTTGTAGCTTGAGATTTTTTTTTGTAACAAACCAATAGAGGATGAACACTATAGGTAGGAAAATAGCAAAGTCAAGAGAATTAAAAAGCATTTGTTTAGTTGCCTAGATATTTGGTTGATTATGCTAATCTAAGGAAAAAAAATAAATCAACATTTATTGTTTTATTATAATACTTGTTTAATAAAATTCTAAATTTACAATTCATGTTTGAGTTTTAAATTCAGATAATAAAAAACGAAAAAAAATTTATGACAACAAAGTTCATAGTTTTAACTAAAGATTGGGTAAGACATGGGCTGTACTCTGGTTATGAGCGACTTATGAACCACATGTCTTTCCCTATAATTTATGCAAAAAAACTAAATTTGCCCTACAGATTCGTTAGTTGTTTTGCAAAAAGAACTCAATTAATCAACTATAAGAGTACTACTGTTATAAAAGAGTTGCTTATTCTGATTCAAATTTTTAAAAAGAAAAAAATACACATTTTGTATGGTGATATGGATTACTATTATCTGCATTACCTAAAACAATTTCCATTCAATTTAAGAGATAATAAGTTAATTGCTACATTTCATCATCCACCTTCCGAATTAGAAAAACGATTGCAATATAATCGCTCAAAAGTACTTAGTGCATTAGATAAAATAATTGTTATGGGACCAAATCAGATCTCATTTTTAGAGCAATATACTGATGCAGATTTTAAATTTATTCCTCATGGAATAAACACAGACTATTTTAAGTATAACGTTGATAAAGAACGATTAAATCAAATATTATTAATTGGTGTTTCTCATCGCGATCACAAAAGGAACATAGAGATTATAGAAGGTGTTAATAGGGTGATAGATACACATTTTATTATAGTGATAACTGAAGATTTCTCAGAACTCTACAGAAACATAAAAAATGTAACTATAGTTACGAACAATATTTCTGATGCACAACTATTGAAGTATTATCAAGAGTCAAAAGGCTTATTATTATCTCTCAAAGATTGTACAGCATCTAACTCTATATTAGAAGCATTATCTTGTGGCTGTCCTTTAATTGTTAACGATGTAGGTGCTGTCACTGATTATATACCCAGAGAAAGTGGAATACCAGTTTTTGATAATTTAGATATAGAGGTAACAATAGATTATGTTGTTAAACTCTTATCTAATAAAGATTACCTTAGAAACATAAGTGAATTACAACGAAACTTGGCAGAAAAATATGATTGGAAACATATTGCTAAAACCACAGAAGAGTTTATCTTGTCATAATTATTTAAGCTAGTTTATGTGTGGTTTTTTAGGGGAAATATCTACAAGTATATTAAGTGAAAATAATTTTATAGAATTATTAAACTTAAGTGTCCATCGTGGCCCTGATCAACAAAAATCTTATAGAGATTCTGTTTGTCAATTGGGTTTTAATAGACTAGCAATTTTAGACGTTACAGAAAATGGAATGCAACCTCTAATAAGCCCTTCAGATAAATTTGTTATTGTATTTAATGGCGAAATTTATAATTACAAAGAATTACAGCACAAATATAAAATTTCTGATAGTGATTTAAAGTCAACTTCTGATAGTGAAATTATAAGGCATCTTATTGAAAAGATACCACTCAATGTTTTCGCTAAAGAACTTAATGGCATGTTTGCTATTGCTATTTGGGATACTGAGAATATGCAATTAAGTTTAATTCGTGATTTTTCAGGTATAAAACCATTGTATTATGGTTTAAGTGATTCAGGAATAGTATTTGCATCTCAATTCGATCAAATATTTAAACATCCTTCTTTTAAGCAAAAGGAATTGCGACCAGAAATTATGAAAGAATTTTTTGGTTTAGGCTATATGTCTGCGCCTAATACAGTCTTTCAAAATATTTTTCAGGTTGAACCTGGTCAATATGTCATTTGGGATTTTAATGAAAAGATAGTAAAAGAAAAACGCCTGTATTACAATTGGCAAGTACAAGCAAAACATTTAGATTCTGCAAAGGAAACAAGAGAAATGTTTTCTTTAAGTATGAATAAGATTATAAAAAACCAATTGCAATCTGATGTTCCAATTGCAACATTTCTAAGCTCAGGTTATGATAGTTCTTTGGTGACTGCTTTTTCCAAAAAGCAGAAAAGTGATATTAAGTCATTCACGTTTGGATTGAATGATTCTGAGCTCGATGAATCTGAAGATGCTAAAGTGTATGCCGAACATATGAAGGTTTCTCATGTGGTATCTAAGGTTCATAGAAAAGAATTACTTAATAGCGTAGATATTCATTTCAAGAATATGTCTGAGCCCTTTGGAGATTATAGTTCCGTTCCATCATTTTTAATCACCAAAGAGGCTAAAAAACACGCTACAGTAATGTTATCTGGAGATGGGGGAGACGAACTATTTTGGGGTTATCCTAGATTTAGAAAATCTTTAAATCAAGCACATTATTTTAAGTATCCTTTGTGGCTAAGAAAGTTAATTGTTCCGTTTTTAAGAAAGAAGGATAAGAGTTTATCTGCCGCATTAACTGTAACTAAACGATTTTCAGATTGGATATTAGAAAAACAAATCCATTTTACTAGGCTTGATGCACTTATGGTAAATGTTGATTTCTCTTCAGAATTATACCATATTTATCAATATGATAATGCTTTTTCTAAATCTAATGTACTTCAATATCTAAAAAGGAATGAATTTTTTGGACACATGCAACGTACGCTTAGAAAGGTTGATTTAACCAGTATGGCAAATAGCTTAGAGGTAAGAGTGCCTTTTTTAGATAAACACATGATTGGTTTTAGTAATTCTATAATTTCAGAGTTTACAATAAACCATGACCGACCAAAATTAATTTTAAAAGACACCTTATATCAATTTATACCCATTGAAAAAGTAGAAAAACAAAAAAAAGGATTTTCAATTCCAATAAAACAATGGCTAGAGACCGATTTAAAAGAAAACTTTATAAAAACGGTTATTGACTCCTCTTTTTATGGGGGAGAACATATTGATGAAAAGGTTTTACATAGCTTATTACAAGACTTTTATTCCAATACAAAAAAAATTGACCCTTGGGGGCTTTGGCATTTATACGCTTGGCAAAAATGGGCCATTAATAATGATTTAGTTTAATAGTAGATGAGCTTAAGTATTATAACACCACATTTTAATAATTCTGAGGGCATTAAAAACCTTTATGATATATTGTGTAATCAAACGGTTAATACTTGGGAATGGATTATAGTAGATGACAAATCAGATAAAAATCATGTAAATACTATCGAAACTTTTTTTAAAGAATTTGAAGACACTAGAGTTGTGTTTTTTCGAGATTCTAAAAAAACCAATGCTTCGGTATGTAGAAATAAAGGATTAACTCGAAGCAGACATGATAGGGTTGTGTTTTTAGATTCTGATGATGGTATTTCTAAAGATTTTGTTGAAAATCGCTCTGTTAAAACATTGAGTTTTATAGTGTATAAAAATATGATGGTTGTAGATCATAAAGGCAATTCTATACCGACAACACCGCCAAAATCAAATTATTTAAATCACTTTTTTAATGCAAATTTTATTTGGCAAACTACAGCTATAGTTTGGAATAAAAGATTTTTAATAGAATTAGGTGCTTTTAATCCTAAACTAGAACGACTGCAGGATGTAGAGCTTTCTATTCGTGCATTATTTAACACTGATGATTATGTAGTATTAGATAATTCGATTGATTTTTATTACAATGTTCAGTCGATAAGAGAACGAAAAAAGTTTGTACAGCCTGTTTGTGAGTCTGTAGATTACTTAGTTATAAATGTTTTAGATAATTACCAATTATCACGAGATCAAAAAAACTACGTTAAAGCTTTTTATTATATGTGTGTAAAGTATCTAGAACGATCTGGAGATATAAGTAATACAAAATACGTAAAGTCAACATTGAAAATATTTTATGATAAAAACTATTTTAGTTTTTTAGATTACATTAAAGGGTTATCTCTGTTAAAGTTATACAAAAGTGGGTTATTAACAGATGCATTTTTTTTAAGATGTAATCGTTTTTATTTTAAAACTAAAGTTTTATAAAATGACTAAAAAAACTAGAGTTTTATATACAATCCCAAATTTTGATACTGCTGGAAGCGGAAAAGTACTTTACGATCTAGCTAAAGGTTTAGATAAAACTAAGTTTGAAGTCATTATTGCTTGTACTCACAACAAAGGTGCTTTCTTTAAGGAAGTTGAAGATTTAGGTTTACCAATGCATATTATAGATGCTACAGTGCCTTTACGACCTTATTTTAGTTTAATATCTCGTGTAAAACCTTTTAAGTTGTTTTTAAAAGAGCAGTCTATAGATATTGTGCATTCTTGGCATTGGAGTAGCGATTGGAGTGAAGTATTGGCATCGAGGTTTGCAAACGCTAAGTTTGTGTTTACAAAAAAAGCAATGAGTTGGGGAAATATGCATTGGAAACTGCGAAGTTTTTTAAGTCATTTTATTATTACAGTAAATACCGAAATGAAGATGTTCTTTCCTTATAAAAAGCAGCAACAACTTATTCCGTTTGGTTTAGATACAGCATATTACAATTCAGATTTATTTTTAAAAGACGATGACTGTTCAGTGTTTAAGATTATAACTGTTGCTAATCTTGTTGCCGTAAAGGGTATCGAAACCCTGGTTAGAGCGATTAAAAACACTCAGAAATCTGATATCTTTTTAAAAGTGATTGGCGATGATAAAAATGAGTATGCTAATTATTTAAAAAACCTAGTGAAGGGCTTAGGTTTAGAGAATCAAATTTCTTTCTTAGGAAAAGAAAATGATGTGCGTTCTTTTTTAGCACAAGCAGATTTATATATAATACCGAGTAAAAAGGAAGGTATGCCAATGGCTTTGATAGAAGCGATGGCGATGCAAGTGCCAGTTTTAGGTTCTAACATTCCAGGGATACATTATATTTTAAAAGATTTTGAAAACTTATTATTTGAAGTTGAAAATGATGATATGCTGAGTGAAAAAATTCTAATGATGTACCACAAGTCTTCAGAAGAGAGAACCACAATAGGAAAAGAACTTCGTAATTACAGTGAAGTACATTTTTCTTTAAATTCTTTTATCAGCGCTCACGAAACCTTATATTCAAACCTTGCAAGAAATAGATAACATATCAAAATTTAAAACAGGAATAATTCCAATTGAGCCAACATTTGTAGGTTATAAACAGACACTTGATAAACGCGCAATTTGTATTTTTATGGCTACAGGTTTTTTCTTGGATCAAGACACCTATTATAAGGAACAGAAGGTGTTAAAGCCAGGGTGTAAGTATGAGATTAATACGACTACTCAAAAAATTTTATCTGAGGAGGCTTATTTTAAGTGGCATTATTCACCAGTTGATAGACCGTTTAAACAAATCGTAGATGAGTTTGCTGAACTATTTGAAACGATCATTAAAGAACAAATTTCGGATAACAAGGTTATTTTACCACTATCTGGTGGCTTAGACAGCAGAACTCAAGCTGTAGCTTTAAAGTATCTTAATATTCCTGTAAATTCATATAGTTATAAGTTTCAAAATGGCCACGATGAAACGTATTACGGAAAACAAATAGCCAAAATTTGCGACTTCCCCTTTCAAGCGATGACTGTGCCTAAAGGTTATTTATGGAATTCCGTAGATGAACTAGCAAACATTACAAGTTGCTACTCAGAGTTTACGCACTCACGTCAAATGGCTTTTATAAATCAGTATGAAGCATTAGGAGATGTTTTTAGTCTTGGTCATTGGGGAGACGTATTGTTTGATGATATGAATGTTGAAGATGATTTATCTTTTGAGAGCCAAGTATCGTTTTTGGCAAATAAAATTGTAAAGAAAGGAGGCTTAGAGTTAGCAGAGTCTTTATGGCAAGATTGGGAACTTAAAGGCTCATTTAAAGATTACCTTAGAAAAAGAGTTTCAGGTTTATTAGCAGCCATTAATATACCTCAGAGTGCAAATGCACAAATACGAGCATTTAAAAGTTTGTATTGGGCACCACGCTGGACGAGTATTAATTTATCAATATTTCAGAGCAAAAAACCAATAACTTTACCTTATTACGATAACAGAATGTGCGAATTTATTTGTACTGTACCAGAAAAGTATTTAGCAGGCAGACAAATTCAGATTGCATATATCAAAAAACGCAGACCTACATTAGCAAAATTAACTTGGCAAGCACAACGCCCTTTTAATTTATACTCATATACATACAATCGTTCACCATGGAATTTACCATACCGTATTTATAACAAATTGAGGCATATAACTTCTAATGAAAAATATATACAACGCAATTGGGAACTACAATTTTTAGGTAGCGAAAATGAAAAACAACTAGAGAATAGGCTCTTTAATAATCCAATGTTTACGACTATGATTTCTGCAGAAGTGACACAAAAATATTACGATTTATTTAAGAATAAAGACCAAGTTTTTTATTCGCATTCAGTGAGTATGTTACTCACATTATCTTTATTTTCAACACAAGAATTAAAAACCACTAATAACTGATTTTGAAGAAAGGAATAACAGTAGCTGTATATTCAGGGGTTAGTAAAAGCACTACGTTTATTGAGCGTTTAATTAAGGGCTTAGTAAAAAAAAATGTAAATGTGTTAGTTTTTGGTGTTGCTAATGGCAAATGTTTTCAGTCAAAATCAATTAAATATCATTGTTATGGCAGTAAGTTAAATAAACTTATAAGGCTCTGTAAGTACACTTTATTGTTATCGTTATTTAAACCTAAAGACAAAATTAGGCTAGATGAAATTATTAAATCAAATACTATTGAACCTAAACGTGTGTTGCGCTTAAAATATTACCCTGTTTTATATTACAAACCTGACATTTTTCATTTACAGTGGGCAAAAAGTATCAAGGACTGGATGTGGGTTCAAGAATTTGGAATGAAACTAGTGGTTAGTCTAAGAGGTACACATATTACCATTAGCCCTAAAGCAAATCCGTTTTATAAAGATTTGTATTTAGAATTGTTTCCGAAAGTTACTGCGTTTCATGCAGTTTCTGAATCTATTTCAAAAGAAGCTGAAAAATATAACGCAGATCCTGATAAAATCAACGTTGTGAAAAGTGGTTTACTGCTTGAGAGTTTTCAATTTCAATCTAAAAAACAGATATATAAACCGTTGAAAATTATTTCTGTAGGGAGGTCACATTTTTCTAAAGGCTATAGTTTTGCTTTAGATGCAATGGCAATATTGAAAGAAAAGAAAACTGCATTTCATTATACAATTATTGGAGTAGAAGAAGATGAAAAGCTAATACATCAACGGTCACAATTACAATTAAAAAAAGAGGTTACCTTAAAAGAATCGGTATCTTTTTCTAAAGTAAAAGAAGAACTTAAAGATGCGGATGTTTTGTTATTATCTAGTATAGAAGAAGGTATTGCTAATGTTGTATTAGAAGCTATGGCTTTAGGAATTTTGGTAGTTAGTAGCAATTGTGGAGGAATGAATGAAGTTATTACAAATGAAGAAAATGGATTTTTAGTACCACCTAGAGATATAAATGCAATGGCAAATTGTATTATGGAAGTAAAAAACCTCTCGGAAAGCGATTATAACACTATTATAAAAAAGGCACGGTTAAAAATTGAACAGAATCATTCACATGAAAAAATGGTTTCTGGTATGTTGAATCTATACAAAACAGTATTAAATAATTAGTAAAAAAGAAGTTATAATTTTATGTTAAGCATATTAATAACACACTATAATAGACCAGAGGCATTAAAAAAATGTATTAATACTTTACGTGATTTTAATTTTAATATTAATTATGAAATTGTAGTTAGTGATGATGGAAGTAATATTGAAAATATAGAAAAACTTAAAGACTTTCAAATAGATACATTAGTTACCACAAAAGTAAATCAAGGGTTAGCAGCAAATATAAATAAAGGATTAAAAGCTTGCATTGGGGCCAACATATTATATGTACAAGAAGATTTTTTAATTGACTCAAAATTTAATGAAGTATTTTTAGAAGGTTTAGTATTATTAGAAAAGGGGATCTTAGATATGGTAAGATATAGAGCAAATTATGTGTTTAGTAAATTAATAAAGTGTTCGGATAATATTTTCAGAATTCCAAAGTTTTCATTCTCAAATTTTAATATAAATACATTTCAATATAGTGATCATCCATTTTTAACCACTAAAACTTTTTATGAAACCTATGGATATTATTTAGAAAATACTAGTGTAGGTTATGGAGAAACAGAGTTTGCTATTAGAATAATGAAAAGTACTGCAAAAATTGGAATAACTAAAATTAATTATTTTCATGCAATCGATGTTGAATCAACTCTAGGACAAGGTCTCTATATTAATAAATCTAAAATTAGAAAGAAAATAAAACGTTTTTCTCGAGCTTTAAGACAACATTTTGAGTGGGTTTTATATAATCCAAATAAACGAAAGTTGTACACTTACAAAAACAGAAGACTTTTAGATAATGCAACTAAGGGTAATTTGTAATACAAATTTACAATGAGAATAGGGCTTATACTTTCGGCGTCGCCGGGTTATTCAGAAACTTTTCTTAAGTCTAAAATTTTAGGCTTAAAAGAAAAAGGACATTCTGTGCTTTTGTTTTGTCAAAAAAGCAATCCAGATTTTTCGTTATGTGAAGTGCGAAAGCTACCATCTGTTTCTATTCGAAAAGGGGCACTACTTTTTAAGCTTATAATAGCTTATTTAAGTTTAATTCCGCATGTTAATTGTGTTATTAAATATTATAAACTAGAACGAAAAGAGGGTGTGTCTGTTTTTCAAATAATGAAGAAAGTATACTTAAACGCAGCATTTTTTAAAGAGAAGTTAGATTGGTTACATTTTGGGTTTGGAACCTTATCTATAGGAAGAGAAAACCTAGCAAAAGCTATTGATGCTAAATTGGCTGTGAGTTTTAGAGGTTTCGACATTGGTATTTACCCATTAAAACATCCAAATTGTTATGCTAAACTTTGGAATAAAGTAGATAAAATTCATGTCATTTCTAATGATATAAAGACACTTCTCTATAGTAATAACTTTAAAGATCAAGCTCCAGTAGTAAAAATTACACCAGCAATAGATGTCGATTTTTTTACGACAACTCAAAATAAAGAAAATGATTCAATTCAATTTATAACGGTCGCCAGATTACACTGGAAAAAGGGGTTGGATTATACGCTAGAAGCATTAGCTTTATTAAAAAAACAGGGAGTTACATTTCATTACACGATAATTGGAAATGGCCCTCAAGAAGAATATTTTAAGTTTTTAGCGCATCAATTAAACTTAAGTTCGAGCGTGACGTTTAAAGGTCAGTTAGGGCACGATAAGATTAAAGAAGCATTGAGCGAAGCAGATATCTATTTGCAATATAGCGTGCAAGAAGGTTTTTGTAATGCTGTTTTAGAAGCCCAAGCAATGGGTTTACTTTGTGTTGTTAGTGATGCTGAAGGATTATCGGAAAATGTGTTGCACAATGAAACAGGTTGGGTTGTACCTTTACGAAAACCAGAGCTACTAGTAGAAAAAATTAGAAGTGTAATTAGTTTACCTCAAACCGAAAAAGACGGCATCATTCAAAGAGCAAAAGATCGCGTAAAACATGAATTTAATGTGAATAAGCAACAGCAAAAATTTTATGAATTTTATGAGAATAATCGTTAATTAACATAAGAGATGATATTTTATTACCCAAAATCGCTTTACGATAATTCTGCAAGATGGCACATTTTTCCTTTATTAAAGTCATTAATGAAGGAAGAGAATAATTGGGCGAAAAATTTATCTATCACAGAAAATATAGATGAAGCCGATTGTGTTATATTGCCAATGTCTTGGAATTATTATCATACACACAATAATATTCAAGAGGTTCTAAATTATTATAAGAACCTTCCTAATAACCGCCCAATTGTGTCATTTGTTTTTGGAGATTTTGGAGTTAAAGTACCAAAGACGTTTAGTGGTTATGTGTTTCGCTCTAATGGGGGGAAATCCAAACAGAGTTCAAACCATAAAGGCCTTCCAGTTTTCATAGAAGACCCTATATTAAAATATTTCCCTAATCAGGATGCCATTCCAAAAGCGACATCTAATAAAGCAACAGTTGGATTTTGTGGACAAGCAATTAAATTAGGTAAGAATAGTATTAAAGAAGTTTTAAAAACAGCAGTAAAAAATATGCTTTCTAGCATTGGGTATACTAAACGTGATACAGAACAGCTGATTTCAACAACTTATTTTAGGTGGAAAATTTTAAACAATCTTCAAAAGTCGGATAAAGTTATCAGTAATTTTATTTTAAGGAAAGCATATAGAGCAGGAGTTGCATCAGAAAAAGATAGGCTTTCTACCTCTATAGAGTTTTATAACAATATTAAAGATTCAGATTATGTTATTTGCATGAGAGGTGCTGGAAATTTTTCGACACGATTTTATGAAACATTAGCAATGGGGCGTATTCCTGTATTTGTTAATACAGATTGTTTATTACCTTTAGAAAGCAAAATTAATTGGAAAGAACATGTGGTTTGGGTCGCGTATAATGAGCGACATTTAGTTGCAGAAAAAGTTTATAAGTTTCATAAAAAGCATGATAATACATCCTTAAATAATCTATTTTTAGCAAATAGAAAATTATGGGAAGAACAATTACAATTGTATCCTTTTTTTAATACATTTTTTAATGAAGATTAAAAAGTTTCTTTCAGGAATAAAGTATAAGCTCGAAAACAAGGAGCGAAAACTTGTGGTATCCAATATTTGTGGCGTTTCAATTAAAGCAACACCAGGAACTATTAGAGAAGCGGTAGATCAAGACGATACTTGGTTTTTTTACTTAGCTAAACACAACGATGTTATTTTTGATATTGGTTGTAATGTTGGTTATACAGCTTTATTGGCTATGATTCAAAACCCTCAAAGAGACTACATATTGGTAGATCCCAACCCTCAGGCGTTAAACGAAGCACATTTTAACCTTACTATAAATAACTTAGGGCTTAAGGCTCAATATTTTTCTGGATTTGTTAGCGATAATGACAACAGTAATATGAAATTTTACACTATTGGATCTGGTGCGGCAGGTAGTATGTATGCTTCGCACGCTAAATCTGCTGCTGCTACAAATAGCTTTACTGAGGTTAGTACAGTAACGCTAGATTATTTATATAAGCTCTATGATTTAAAACCAGATATTATAAAAATTGATGTAGAAGGAGCAGAAACATTGGTAATGGAAGGTGCTTACACAGTAGCTAATAAAACCGAATGTGCTTTTTTTATAGAAATGCATAATGTAGAAGGTCTTGGTATGGAAAAAGCAGGTCAACTTATGTTAGATTGGTGTGATAAGGCGAAATATAGAGCATGGTATTTAAAAACTGGAACGGAATTAAAAACGGCTTCAACAATTAAAGATCGTGGTAAATGTCACTTGTTATTGTTACCAGAAGATAAGCCATATCCAGACTACCTAATAGGTATAGAACAGAAAGCGGCATTACCTAAAACACTTTAAAATAGCCACGTGTTTACATTTTTAAAATATTTACAGCCAACGAGTTATTTTTCCTTATCAAGAAATAGTAAAGGCTATGTTTTTCCTATAATAGAATCTATTCCGAAATCTGTTTTAGAACATCTTCAAGGAGATGCAACATACAAAAGTGAAATAGCAAAGAGCTATGATCTAGCATGGCAAGCTATACATAAAGGTTATATTTCTGATGCGAATACAATTCAAACTATTTCTCCAATTCCTTTGCACGATGAATATGTTTTTATAAGAAAAAATTTTAGTTCGGTTTGGGTCTTTTATGTGTTGTTAATTAGAATTTTCAGTTTTAAAAAACCTTTTAAAGAATTTCGTAATTGGTTTATAACAAGATCTACTAATCGCTTTCGTTATATAGAAGATACTATTGTGCATGATGGTTGGGAACAATTTCAATCGCAGTTAATTGCAGAAAGCCCTAAAGTAAGTGTGGTTATTCCAACACTTAATCGTTATCACTACTTAAAAGATGTTTTAAAGGACTTTGAAAAGCAAGATTATACGAATTTTGAAATTATTGTAGTAGATCAATCCGAACCTTTTAATAGCGGTTTTTACGACGAATTTAAACTAAACATAAACGTTATTAAGCAGGCGGAAAAAGCACTTTGGCTAGCTAGAAATACCGCAATTAGAAATGCATCTGGCAAATTTATAGCGCTATCTGAGGATGATGTAAGAATTGAAAGTGATTGGATTTCAAAACACCTTAAGTGTATCGACTTTTTTAAAGCAGATATTTCTGCGGGTGTATTCTATCCTGAAGGGCAAAATCTACCAAAAGCACGTTCGTTTTTTATGATGGCTTCACAATTTGCAACTGGAAATGCAATGCTTTACAAAAGTGTATTCAAAGAGATTGGTTTATTTGATAGGCAATTTGAAAAACAACGAATGGGAGATGGCGAATTTGGTTTAAGAGCTTATTTAAATGGGTTTAAAAGTATTTCTAATCCAGAAGCTTCATGTATAGATGTAAAGGCAGACGTTGGTGGTTTACGTGAAATGGGAAGTTGGGATGCATTTCGAACTAAAAAATGGTTCGCACCGAGACCAATTCCTAGTGTGCTTTATTTCTTTAGAAAATATTTTGGTAACAAAGCCGCGAAGTATGCATTAATGAGAACAGTGCCATTGTCTATAATGCCTTACCAGTTTAAAAAAAATAAGGCGATGCTTATAATTGGAGCATTAGTATCAATCCTTATATTGCCTATAGTTATAGTACAAGTTTTAAAATCTTGGCGAATGTCAAATATAAAGCTAAGAGAAGGTGAATTAATTGAAAGACTAAATTAATTGATAAAGCAAGTTAAAAACATTCTTTTGTTAGTGTCTGAATTCCCACCATTACCAGGAGGTATAGGTAATCATGCTTATAATTTAGCGAAACAACTTCAGAATAATAATTTTGAAGTAACTGTTATTGCAGATCAGCGAGACATTTCTGAAGAAGAACGAAACTTTGACACCGATTTAAATTTTAAGGTATTTAGAGTTCAGCTTAAGAAGCTTCGAGTTTTAATGTACTTTAAGCGTATTTTATTTTTTTTTAATCTTATAAGGAAAAATGATTTAGTGATTGTTTCTGGTAAATTTCCTTTGTGGTTAGGAGCGATAGCAACGTTTTTTTTTAGAAAGCGATTTCTAGCAATAATTCATGGAAGTGAAGTTAATTTTACAGACAGCGTCTTGAATAAATCGATAAATTTCTCACTAAAAAGATATCATAAAATCATAGCTGTATCTCATTATACGAAGCAGCTAGTGTCTCATCTTAATCTTAAAAACATAACAGTTATCCCAAATGGTTTTGATAATTCTAAATGGAGTTTAAATTTTGATAAAGTGCTGAGATTAGAAGGGAATCCGAGTCTTCTAACCGTAGGGAATGTTACGGATCGAAAAGGACAGCTTAATGTTATTAAGCACTTATCCGAATTAAAAAAACAGTTTCCTGATGCGCATTACCATTGTGTTGGTTTTCCAACTCAAAAGGAAGACTTCTTAGCCATTGCCACTGTATTAGCTGTTGAGGATAGTATTACGTTTCATGGTAGAGCAACACATGGCGAACTTGAACAGTTTTATAAGGCGTCTGATATTTTTGTAATGTTAAGTAGCGAAACTAAAACAGGAGATGTAGAAGGCTTCGGAATTGCTTTAATTGAAGCAAACTATTTTGGGTTACCAACAATTGGTGCATTAGGTTGCGGAATTGAAGATGCCATCGATAATTATAAATCCGGAATCTTAGTTAACCATTCAGTTTCTGAAGCATTTATTTCTGCAGTTAAAGAAATTAGACAGAATACACAGACGTTTAGCGAAATGTCCAAGCAATGGGCTTTAAAGCATACTTGGGAGCAAATTATAGTGAAGTATATAAAAGTTATTGAATCATGAAGCTTTGTATAATTTCACATACAGAACATTATAAAACCCATGAAGGGTATATTGTAGGTTGGGGACCAACTGTTGGAGAAATTAATCACTTAACCTCTGTTTTTGACGAAATTTACCATGTAGCCATGTTACATAAAGGCGAAGCACCACCAAGCGCCCTGCCTTATAGGTCTTCTAAGATTAAATTTATTGAGTTGCCTGCTTTAGGTGGGCAAACATTTGGTGCCAAGTTAAGTACAGTATGGAATGCACCAAAAGTTATTTCTGTGGTGAACAAGACACTGCGAAAAGTAGATTATTTTCAGCTTCGAACACCAACAGGAATAGGTGTTTTTTTAATACCTTATTTAACTCTATTTGTAAAAAATAAGGGCTGGTATAAATATGCTGGAAATTGGAATCAAGAGAATCCACCTTTGGGTTATCGACTTCAAAGAACAATGCTTAATAGGCAAAAACGTAAAGTTACTATAAATGGCAATTGGCCAAACCAAGCAGACCACTGTATTACTTTTGAAAACCCTTGTTTAACTCAAGCAGATATAAAATCTGGAACAAGTATTATAGTAACTAAGACAATTAAGGATAAATTCAATTTTTGTTATGTTGGTCGCTTGGAACGTCCAAAAGGAGTAGAGCGAATAATTAAAGGAGTTATTGGATTATCTTCTGAAGTACAAAAACGAATAGGAACCATTCATCTAGTTGGTGATGGAGCTGAAAAGGAAGCGTTTATCAATATGGCAAAGGAAACAAAAGTTGATATTCAATTTCATGGTTTTTTATCGCGTCATAAAGTCTTTGAGATCTATAAAAAATCGCACTTTTTTCTAATGCCAACAACAGCTTCTGAAGGCTTTCCAAAAGTGATTGCAGAAGCTTATAATTTTGGATGTATTCCAATAGTATCAGATGTATCTGCGATTTCTCAATATGTGAAACACAAATTCAATGGATTTATAGTGACTCCTGTTACTAGTGAAGGTGTAACAAGACAACTCAATGAAATACTTGAGCTAGCAAGTGTAGACTATCAATTGTTATTGAAAGAAAGAACTACATTTGTTGAACCCTTTAGCTATGAACATTATAATAACCGGATTATGAACATAATACTAAACCTTAAAAGTGTCAATTAAAAGACGTATAAGAGAAGCAGATCCTTTCCTCCAACTTGTGTTATTGCATATAGGAATGGGTATTTTGTTTTTTATGTTTAAACCTTTTTCAAAAGTATTCTTCTTAATCATAATGGGATATTTCTTGATCAAGATTGTATTATCCCCACCTTCTAAGGTAACTATTAATGTATTGTTGGGGTGTGCTTATTTTGCCGGGGCAGAAATATTATTTCGTATGACCAAAGGAGGAATAGCTTATGAAGCTTCAAAATATTTAGTGATTTTATTTGTTTTAATGGGCATGTTCTATAAAGGCCTATCAGGAAAAGGGTATCCTTTTTTTATATACTTAATTTTATTAGTACCTTCAATTCTTGTGGCCTCTGTGACCTTAACTTTTGATGCAAGATTTCGAACTAATATTGCTTTTGTATTAAGCGGTCCAGTTTGTTTAGGCATAGCAGCGTTATTTTGCTATGATAGAAAAGTGACATTTAAAGATTTGAATAGGGTATTAGCCTATATGGTTTTGCCAATAATCTCAACAACGACTTACTTGTTTTTATATAACCCAAGCATAAAAGCAACTTTGTCTGGTACAGCATCAAATCTTGCCGCCTCAGGTGGCTTTGGCCCAAATCAAGTCGCTACTATTCTAGGTTTAGGAATATTTATTATTGTAGTTAGGTTTTTTTTAAATTCGCCAACGTTATTTTTAAAAATCATTAACTTAATTGTTTTAGGTGCTATGTCATATAGGGCTATAGTTACTTTTAGTAGAGGAGGTGTAGTTGCATCAATAATAATAGTAACTGTTTTTTTAGGCGTATTATATATGCGATCTAGATCTCGCAAAAGAATCAAAATGACGGTGTCTTTTATATCTATGATATTAATTATAATGGGAACATGGACTGTAAGTTCTAACGAAACAAATGGTTTAATAGATAAACGGTATGCTAATCAAAACGCAAGGGGTGTAGAAAAGAAAGATATAACAACAGGCAGAGTTGATTTATTCAAAGAAGAAATTGAGGGTTTTTTAAGTAGCCCATTCCTTGGTATAGGTGCTAGTCGTGTTAAAGATAGGAGAGTTGAAGCCGGCGTGGGACATTTGCCTTCCCATAATGAAATCGGTCGTTTATTATCCGAACATGGGTTTTTAGGGATAATTATACTTATGATATTAATAATTAAACCGTTATCTATTTATCTAAAAAATAAAAAAAACATTTATTTCTTATCCTTTTTTTGTTTTTGGTTTGCAACCATTAATCATTCTGGTTTAAGAATAGCAGCTCCATCATTTATATATGCACTTTGTTTATTAAACGTCACCTATGAAAAACCTCCTATACATAGGAAACAACTTAAGCACTAAAAAAAATAACACCTCTTCCATACAAAGCTTAGGGCGTTTGTTAGAATCTGAGGGGTATCAGTTGCGCTACGCATCAAAATACGTAAACAAAGTGTTGAGGTTGCTAGATATGTTATTGGCATGTATAAGGTTTAAGCGCTGGGCCGATATAGTGATTATCGATACTTATAGTACACAAAATTTTTATTATGCCTTGTTTTGTAGCCAGCTGTGTCGTCTACTGCGTTTGCCCTATTTCACCTCTTTAAATGGAGGCAATCTGCCACAACGCTTAAAAAATAATCCTAGATTTAGCGGTTTTATTTTTAATAATGCCGCTCAAAATATAAGCCCATCGGTATATTTAAAAAAGGAGTTTGAAGCACAAGGCTATTTGGATATGAAATACATCTCAAACACCATAGAGTTAAAAAATTATCCTGTAATCTCAAAAAATTTTAATTCCATACGTTTACTTTGGGTACGTTCGTTTTCTAAAATTTACAACCCCCAAATGGCGGTGAAGGTGCAGCGGAAATTGATGGATATGGGATATGCTGCTGAACTTTGTATGATAGGTCCTGATAGTGATGGTAGTTTAAAAGAAGTAAAAGCACTGGCTAAAGCGTTGAATGTAGATGTTGAGTTTACAGGAAAGCTTTCAAAGACAGAATGGGTCGAAAAATCTAAGAACAGTAACATATTTATCAATACCACAAATTTCGATAATGCCCCAGTAAGTCTTATTGAAGCAATGGCACTTGGATTACCGATTGTATCTACTAATGTTGGTGGTATGCCATTTTTAATTGAGAATGAAAAAGAAGGGCTATTAGTTGAAAAGAGCAATGTTGATGCGATGGTAGAAGCTATAGTTAAGATTTATAAAGAAAAAACAGTGCGAGATACTTTAATTACAAATGGACGTAGAAAAGCAGAAACCTTTGCCTGGTCTGTTGTGAAACAACAATGGAATAACGTATTGCGTTAATATGGCTGTTCGAGCGCAGTCGAGAACTATTCAACATAAAATGAAGTTTCGACTGCGCTCAACCAGATGTAAATATAGATTGTTCTATTATATAGAATAGGTAACCAACTACTGACCTCTATGTTTTTCTATGTCTTAAAAGAGACTTATATTTACCCTGCTATTAATCTGAAGTAATGACAAAAAAAAACGGAATTCATTTTGAAATATCTGAACGTAAAATCCTATTACGTATTATAGATATTTTGATGACTTTTTTAGGCATTTTTATTCTATGCCGATATTTTGAATTTGATTATCTTACAATTAGTATGGCTAACGCCACACCTTTAGCAGTACTTGCAATATACATTTCTATATTTGGGACTATTTTTGAACTATATGATTTACAGCAATCCAGTCGCTTAGATATTAGTTTTAGAAATATTGTGCTCTGCATGTCAACGGTATTATTATTCTATTTATTGACCCCTTTTGTAACCCCTTTTTTACCAGAAGCACGTTTGCAGATCGTATATTTTTTTATAGCACTGGTTGGTTTTGTTTTTATTTGGCGAGTTGTATATAACACATTAATTGAATCCCCTCGTTTTTATAAAAATGTACTCGTTGTAGGTGAACTATCTAATATAGAAAAGGTTGTAAATACATTATCTTCAGCGGATCCTAATTATAAATTTGTAGGTTTTATTAATAGCGAATTAACATCTGAAGATTCTATCACTTATAAAGGTCTCAAAGAATATCAGCCACAACATTTAGCTACAATTATTTTAGAAGAACATATTTCTGAAATTTTAGTAGCAACGACTAATGTAGAGCATATTACAGCAGACTTGTATCATGAATTGATGTTGTTGTTAGAACGTGGTTTTAAAATAAGAGAATATACACAGGTTTATGAAGAGGTTACTAATAAGGTCCCGATTCAATTTGTAGGAAAAGATTTTTACAAGTATTTCCCATTTAGTAGAAATAATGAAAACCAACTTTATCGTTTTTTTCACCGTATGTTCGATATTATTGTTTCTCTAATCGGAATTGTATTTGGGTTAGCTATTCTGCCTCTAATTTTTATTGGCAACCTAATTTCTAATAAAGGACCTTTATTTTATATACAAGAACGTATTGGGCAAAATAGTACCTTGTTTACCATATACAAGTTTAGGACAATGGTAGTAGATGCAGAAAGTAATAGAGCACAATGGGCTCAAAAAAACGATTCAAGAGTTACTAAATTTGGTAAGTTTTTAAGACGTTCTCGTATTGATGAAATTCCACAATTCTTTAATGTGTTAATGGGACATATGAGTATAATTGGACCAAGACCTGAGCGTCCATTTTTTGTAGCTGAGTTGTCACGTTCAATTCCATTTTACGAAACGCGACATATCATAAAACCAGGGCTTACAGGTTGGGCACAAGTAAATACAAGATATGGGGCTTCTGTAGAAGACAGCTTAACTAAATTACAATACGATCTATACTATATAAAGCACCGAAGTTTTTTTTTAGATGCTAATATTATTCTAAAAACGTTAAGTACAGTATTGTACTATAGAGGTCAATAATTTAAATTCAATTATTTTCAACTTTAGTTAAGCGTAATAGAAATATATAACGTAATAAAAAAGCAAATAGAAGTGGTATTAATGTAATACCGAAAATTTGCAAACCAATTATCCAGTGAAGCGTCATCAATGTCATTAGAATAATTAAAAATTTAAGAAATCCTTTAATCCAATTGGTTTTTAGTTTTTTAGAAAAATTAAAAATTAAAATAATATTTAAAGGAAAAGCCCAGAGTAAATTGTAATTGTATTTTGTAGCTGAATGGTCTGTGCCAAACCATAAAAAGAGTATGCCAATACCAATAAAACCAGTTATAAAAAAAATCAATGTATCTAGCCATTTTGTACGTTTACCTTTTTTATAGTCTAAGTAGGTTCTGTATAGTATTAACAATCCTATAATGCTTAAAACTATAAAAGGACTAAAAAAAGAAAATGTTTTATAACCTAAAGAACTACTTTTATATATAGCTTTAGATGATTTTACTAAAGGAGCATCATTAAGCATCTTAGCTTCACTAAAAAAACTATGAATATAATTAGGTAAGAACATGAACTCATCAGGAGTAGCTTTTCTATCAATCACTGAGCCTAAAGCGATATCTATACCAACACTTCCCCAAGTATTATGCCCAGTATGTTGATGTATTAATTGCCTAAACGTTTTAGATGTATAATCTTTTGGAGTATGAAACATAGTAGTTTCATCTGTTGAGGTTTGTACAACGTCTCTAATCTTGGTAGCACAATTATCAAAAAAGAAATCGTATAAATAAGCTCTATTTTCTGGTTTATAATTAGTGGTTAAATAATTGTATAGATCTTGTTTTTGTTTAATTGTAAGGTTTAAAACCTGTTCTTCAATAGTCCTATCAAAATATGTGTAACGACGATAGAATCTAGAAAAAGCCTCTTTACTAATCAGATAATTGAGTTTCCCTTGAGCAAATTTTAAATAGAAATTTGGAGTATCAAAATCGTATTCACCATAACCATAAACAGTATCAATTCCTCTTGTTTCATCTTTAATACGAAAAGCATTATGTCCAAATGCATCGTTTAATGATGTTCCTGGTCCAATGGTGATTACAGAGATTTCACATTGAGGAGAAATAGGAATCTGACTCCAAACTGATAAACACAAGAAAAGCAAAATTGCGAATAAACTGTATTTCTTCATTTTTTTTGAAATTACCTAAAAATACTAAAATCTAATTTTAATGAGAATACGTTTGAATATAGTGCTGCACTTTGATCTCCGATATCTGTAAATGCATAATCAACCTCAATGCCTTTATACTTAAAGCCAACTCCAAAATTAGGCTGAAATGTTAAGTTTTCAGAATTATCTATTTGTAATTCGTTTTGAAAATTTCCTACTCCAGCTCTTAAAAACACTAAATCAGTATATCCAAATTGAAATCCTAATGCGGGAGCAATACTAGCAGCACTTGTAGAAATAATATCATTAGTTTCAGCAAAACGAACATTTAAATTAAAAGCAGCTAATAATGAATAATCGTAATGGAACAACCAAGATTTAGATAAACCTAATTCTAGTTTAGGTAATGTAATTTCTGTTTTTTCAGGTAAAGTTTGGTTTTGACCTTCAATAGCTCCACTAATTTTTTCAAAATTATCTTCATCAAACGTCCACGTATTATAGGTTGTTGTAATATCTCTGGCCATAAACCCAAATTTCCAATCGTTATTGGTTTCAAACTGAATACCAGCATCTAAACCAAATCCCCATGCAGATGCAAAATCACCAATAACACGTCTTATAACTTTAGCATTAATACCATAGTTTAATCCATCAAGAGGTAATTTTCTAGCATAAGATACAGTAAGCGCATAATCTGCAGTAGAAAAAGTACTTATTCGATCAAAGTTAATAGCACCTTGGTCGTCTATAAGTTGCGTCGTATCTAAAATATCATCAACTCCAAACCGAATTAAAGAAATGCCAATAGCACTTCGGTCATCTAGTGGTTTAGCAAAAGCAATGTAATTGTAGTTAGCTATGTTAGCAAAGTAGCTCGAGTGCATTAAAGCGAGTTGATTATCTTCAAGGTGAACTAAACCAGCAGGATTCCAATACCCCGAATTAACGTCAGAAGTTGTTGACACCACAGCATTACTCATTCCTAAAGCAGCAGCATCTACGCCAATATTCAAAAATTCATTTGAGTATTTTCTAGAAGTTTGCCCAAAAGAAGATAATGTTACTAATGTTAAAAATACTATATAGTAATTTTTCAATAGCTAATTTTTTTACAAAGATGCACAATATTTTTATCTATTAAACAGTAAAAATATAGACTTATTGCCTTATAGAAGCCATAATACTAAATACTTTTATATTTTTACATAAATCTAATTTATGAGTATAAAACAACACGTTCCAAACTTTGTAACGCTTTTAAATTTACTATCAGGTTGTATAGCAGTTATTTTTGCTGTTAATGATCATTTTATTGCCACAGCATTATTTGTTTGTATAGGAATATGTTTCGATTTTTTTGATGGATTTTTAGCTCGTAAACTTAATGTTCAAAGCGCTTTAGGGCTTCAATTAGATTCTTTAGCAGATATGGTAACTAGCGGGTTGGTGCCTGGAATAATAATGTATAAGCTTATTGCCTCAGCAACAAATGCCAATGGTGTTTTTGTGGTAGAAGAAGGTTGGAATAAAATTATTAACTTAGGTGGTGGCCAAATAAGTTTAATTGCTTCTATAGGTTTATTAATTACGTTAGCTTCTGCATATCGTTTAGCTAAATTTAATATTGATGAAGATCAACAAATGTATTTTAAAGGCTTACCAACTCCAGCAAATACACTTTTAATACTATCAATGCCACTAATTTTGTATTATCAATATTCTGTAACAGTTGCCGCTTTATTTACTAACACATGGTTTTTAATAGGTGTTACACTAGTAAGTTGCTATTTATTAAACTCTAACATTAAGTTGTTTGCATTAAAATTTAAGGATTGGAGTTTTAAATCTAATGCTATGCGTTATCTGTTTTTAATATTAAGTGTAGTCTTACTTATTACATTAAAGTTTATAGCAATTCCTGCTATTATTATATTATATGTTTTAATATCATTATTTAATCAAAAACAAATCAACTAAACTATGGGTCAAATTATTTTTACACTACTAATGCTTGTCTTATTACAAGCTGTTTTAGGATTTGATAATTTACTATATATCTCTTTAGAGTCTAAAAAAGCTCCACAATCCGATCAAAAGCGTGTTCGTAAGGTTGGGATATTAATTGCTATTATTCTTAGAATTGTATTGTTATTTGTATTAGTATCTATAATCGATTTTTTTCAAGATCCTTTTTCATTTTTAACAGGTCATATTGATGAGGTTTTAGAGTTTGCTTTTAACGGTCATAGTCTAATTGTATTAGCAGGTGGAGGATTTATTATTTACACGGCCATTAAAGAAATTTGGCATATGATTTCTACTAAAGATTTAAACCATGATGTCGAAGGAGGCAGTAAACACACCAAATCATCTAACGCTGTAATTACAAGTATCGTTATTATGAATTTGGTATTTTCTTTTGATTCTATCTTAGCAGCTATTGGACTTACTAACGAAATCGAAAATTCTACAACAGCTTTTATAGTTATGGCAATAGCTATAGTAGCGAGTGGATTGTTAATGCTTATTATGGCAGATAAAATATCAGCTTTTTTAGCTAAAAATAGAATGTACGAAGTTTTAGGATTGTTTATATTATTTATAGTTGGTATTATGTTAGTTACTGAAGGTGGTCATTTAGCACATTTAAAAATCTTTGGTAATGAAATTGTACCTATGAGTAAAACAACTTTCTATTTTGTGATTGTCGTTTTAATTATTGTAGATGTTGTTCAAGGTCGATATCAAAAGAAATTGATAGCGGAAAATAATACGATAGAAAAGAAGAAATAATTAAATAATATTTTAGCGTTTAAAATTCTAACTTCTTTTTACGCAATTCAAAATTTTGTCCAAGGTATACTTTACGTACCATTTCGTCATTAGCTAATTCTTCGGGTTCACCAGCTTTAAGAATACTACCTTCAAACATTAAATAGGTTCTGTCTGTAATGGCTAAAGTTTCTTGTACGTTATGATCGGTAATTAAAATACCAATATTTTTTTTAGTCAATTTTGCGATAATACGTTGTATATCTTCTACTGCGACAGGGTCAACACCAGCAAAAGGCTCATCTAATAAAATAAAATTAGGGTCAGTAGCTAAAGCACGTGCAATTTCGGTTCTACGACGCTCACCACCAGAAAGTAAGTCACCGCGGTTAGTTCTTATATGCCCTAATCCAAATTCTTCAATAAGAGACTCCATTTTATAGAGCTGTTCTTTTTTAGATAATTTGGTAAGTTGTAAAACGCTTAAAATATTATCTTCAATACTCAACTTTCTAAATACAGAAGCTTCTTGTGCCAAATATCCAATACCATTTTGTGCACGTTTGTACATAGGAAATTTAGTGATATTGGTATTGTCTAAAAAAATATTTCCACCATTTGGTTTAATGATACCAACAATCATATAAAAAGAAGTGGTTTTTCCGGCTCCATTAGGGCCAAGTAAACCTACAATTTCTCCTTGGTTAACCTCAAGAGAAACATCTTTTACAACTTTTCGTCCGCTATAGGACTTCATTAAATTTTCGGCGTGTAACTTCATGCGTTATATTTCTGTAACTAAACGTTAAAAGTACTAAAATAGTACAGAACAGTCTATAGGTTTAAAAAGACTTAACGTTTAACTTTGATTTTCTAAAGCCTCCCAAAACTCATAAGCACGTCTTAAATGTGGTATTACAATAGTGCCACCAACTAAAGTAGCAATACCTAAAGCTTCACTTACTTCTTCTTTAGATAAACCTTCGTTATAAGCAGTTTCTAAATGGTACTGTATACAATCATCACAACGTAATACAGCAGAAGCTACTAAACCTAACAATTCTTTAGTTTTTACATCTAATGCGCCAGCTTGGTAAGCATTAGTATCTAAATTGAAAATGCGTTTTATAATTTTATTATTATCGGCTAAAATTTTATCATTCATTTTAGTACGATATGCATTAAATTCTTTTACAATATCAGACATGTCTTTTAATTTTTATGCTGTTTGTTGTTTCCGTTTTTGATTCCTTACCACAATTGCAGAAATATATATACTTACTTGATATAATATTAAAATAGGAATAGCTACAATCACTTGACTTGTAATATCTGGTGGAGTGATTATCGCCGCGAGTATTAAAACAATAACCAATGCAAACTTACGATACTTACGAAGCGTAATAGGAGTAACTAAACCAACTTTGGTTAAAAAGTAAATAATAATAGGCAGTTCAAATACTAAACCAGAAGCCAATACAGATGAGCGTACAATAGCTATGTAAGAACTGAGATCAAACTCATTAATGACTTTATCACTTACACTATAATTAGCTAAAAAATTAAGTGATAAGGGTACAATAACATAATATCCAAAAAGTACCCCAATAAAAAATAACAGCGAAGAAATAATAATAAATCCTTTTGAGTTTTTACGTTCATTAGTTTTTAACCCTGGACTAATAAATTTCCATAATTGATAAATAACATAAGGAAAGGCAATAACAAGGCCAGCATAAATTGAGGTCCAAATATGTGCAGAAAACTGCCCAGCTACTGTTCTATTTTGAATAGTAAATGGTAACTCTTCAGCACAAAAAGAAGTTTCTACACCAACCAGATTAGCCATACTACATAGCCATCTATACGTAGCAAAATCCATATTAGATGGCCCAAAAATGACAACTTCAAAAAGAAACGTCTTAAACATAAAAGCAACAATACCAGCAATGACAATGGCGAGTGTTGCTCTAATAAGATGCCATCTTAGATCTTCGAGATGATCGAGAAAAGACATCTCATTGATATTCTTTTTTGCCATTAGATGATTCCTTCTTTTATTAAATCGTGAAGATGAACCACACCAGCATAATTACCGTCTTTTTCAACTAGTAATTGAGAGATTCCATGAGCTTCCATAATTGCTTTAGCATCAACAGCCATAGCATCTTCATTAATTCTTCTAGGATTGCTACTCATTATATCTTTAGCAGTTAAAGCAGAAATATCATCACTTTTGCTTAGCATACGTCTTAAATCTCCGTCAGTAATAATGCCTACAATTTTATTGTTTTCAGTAACAGCTGTAACTCCAAGCATTTTCTCAGAAATTTCTACAATCACTTCTTTTAAACCTGCACTTAAAGAGACTTCGGGTTTTAGATTTATAGACGATAAATCGTTAACTCTAAGGTATAAACGTTTTCCTAAAGCACCTCCAGGATGATATTTTGCGAAATCATTACTAGAAAAACCACGTAATTTTAATAAACAAACAGCAAGTGCATCTCCCATAACTAATTGAGCTGTAGTACTTGTTGTAGGTGCCAAATTATTAGGACAAGCTTCTTGTTCAACAAAAGTGTTAAGAACATAATCCGCTTGTTGCCCTAAAAAAGAATCTGTATTTCCGGTAATAGCAATCATGGTATTTTTAGCATTCTTAATTAAAGGAACAAGTACTTTTATCTCGGGCGTATTTCCACTTTTAGAAATACAAATAACAACATCATCTTCCAAAATTAGCCCCAAATCTCCATGAATAGCATCAGCGGCATGCATAAATACAGCAGGTGTTCCTGTAGAGTTTAAAGTAGCCACAATTTTATTGGCAATAATGGCACTTTTACCTATCCCAGTTATAATAACACGACCTTTAGATTTGTATATTATCTCGGTGGTTTTTGCAAAATCTTCAGTAAGCAGATTTACTAAATTTGTAATAGCTTCACTTTCAAGAGTTATTGTGCTTTTAGCGATCTGAAGAATGGATTGCGTTGTGTTCAAAATTTATTGATTTTTGTTTTTTTCTAGTTTAAAGAAATTGTTATCTTTAAACTTATTGCAAAAGTACATGATTTTTTTCATTAGAAAATTTTATGAAGCCTAATGAAAAAAAATATTTGAGCTAATAAAATGGTTACTGATGTAAAATTAAATTTTGTGCTTTTTTAAAATAAAATTTAATTTCTTACAGAAGAAATGTAAATATAAAATAGGAATAGGGATTAATGAGTACTATAGAAATTGACTTGCATTCTGAATTAAAAAAATACTTCGGTTTTTCAAAATTTAAAGGACTTCAAGAAGACGTTATTAAAAATGTAGTTGCTGGTAATAACACCTTTGTTATTATGCCAACAGGTGGCGGAAAATCTTTATGCTACCAATTACCAGCTTTAATTAAAGAAGGTACAGCTATTGTGGTGTCTCCTTTGATAGCTTTAATGAAAAATCAGGTCGACGCCATTAGAGGAGTTTCTGAGCATGAAGGCGTTGCACACGTACTCAACTCTTCATTAAATAAAACTGAAGTTAAGCAGGTAAAAGAAGACATTACTAATGGTATAACTAAATTGTTATACGTTGCACCAGAGTCTTTAACTAAAGAAGAATATGTAGAGTTTTTACGTACGGTAACTATATCTTTTTTAGCGGTTGATGAAGCACATTGTATTAGCGAATGGGGACACGATTTTAGACCAGAATACAGAAACTTAAAACATATTATAAAGCGGATTGGAGATAATATTCCAATTGTAGGTTTAACCGCAACAGCAACACCTAAAGTACAAGAAGATATATTAAAGAGTTTGGGTATGCCTAATGCGGTAACGTTTAAAGCGTCTTTTAATCGACCTAATTTATATTACGAAGTACGTCCAAAAACTAAAAATGTAGATGCAGATATTATTCGTTTTGTAAAGCAGAACGAAGGTAAATCTGGTATTATCTATTGCTTAAGTCGCAAACGGGTTGAAGAATTAGCACAAGTTTTACAGGTTAATGGTGTTAAAGCTGTGCCTTATCATGCAGGTTTAGATGCAAAAACGAGAGTGAAACACCAAGACATGTTTTTAATGGAAGATACTGATGTCGTTGTTGCAACGATTGCGTTTGGTATGGGAATCGATAAACCCGATGTACGTTTTGTAATTCATCACGATATTCCAAAGAGTATAGAAAGTTATTACCAAGAAACAGGTAGAGCTGGTAGAGATGGAGGTGAAGGTCATTGTTTGGCTTATTATGCTTATAAAGATATAGAGAAACTAGAAAAATTTATGTCTGGCAAACCTGTGGCTGAACAAGAGATTGGGCATGCGCTTTTACAAGAAGTGGTTGCTTTCTCTGAAACTTCGGTGTCTCGACGAAAATTTATATTGCATTATTTTGGTGAAGCGTTTGATAATGAAACGGGTGAAGGAGGAGATATGGATGATAACATACGCTATCCAAAACCAAAGAAAGAAGCCAAAGATGATGTGCATATTATATTAGATACTGTTGCTAAGACTAATGAAAAGTATAAATCTAAAGACTTAGTACAAGTTTTAATAGGGAAATCTAACGCATTAATATCCTCACATAAAACCGATTTACAACCTTTTTTTGGAGTAGGTAAAGCTAAAGAGTCAAGATATTGGATGGCCTTAATTCGTCAAGTTTTAGTGGCTAAATTATTACGAAAAGATATAGAAACTTACGGAGTTTTAAGATTGTCTGAAGCAGGTAGAGCATTTATTGATACTCCAGAATCTTTTATGATGACTGAAGACCATGTCTTTGATGAAGGTACTGACGATGGTATTATTACCAATTCAAAATCTGGTGGTGCTTCGGCTGACGAAAAATTAATGGGCATGCTAAAAGATTTACGAAAATCTAATGCTAAACACCTAGGTGTTCCGCCATTTGTTATTTTTCAAGACCCATCTTTAGAAGATATGGCGTTAAAATACCCTATAACCATACAAGAACTCTCTAATGTACATGGTGTAGGAGAAAGCAAAGCCAAAAAATATGGAAAAGACTTTATAGGATTAATTCAAGATTATGTAGAAGACAATGATATTATTCGCCCAGAAGATATGATAGTGAAATCTACTGGGAGTAATTCTGCATTAAAACTATACATTATACAAAACGTAGATAGAAAGTTACCACTTACAGATATTTCGTCTTCAAAAGGTATGGATATGCAAGCTTTTATTAAGGAGATGGAGGTCATTGTATTTTCAGGAACTAAACTCAATATCAATTATTGGATTGATGAAATTTTAGACGAAGATCAACAAGAAGAAATCCACGATTACTTTATGGAATCTGAAACCGATAAAATAGAAGATGCTATTGAAGAATTTGATGGAGATTATGAAGAGGAAGAACTACGTCTTTACCGTATTAAATTTATGAGCGAGGTGGCGAATTGATATGCGAATAACAATTATAAAGTCATGATTAATTATTTTAATAAGAATGTCTATCAATATTTATAAGAAAATAGTTTTATTTCACTCTTCCTCATCCAAAGCAACATACCTAGTAAACACAATATTCTGAGATTTGTCGGAGATTATAATTTGAGTTGTTTTTTCGTTTTGTAATTGTTCTAAATCAGAATTTTCAATTTCAAAATCAACTTTAGTAATATGCCTTCCTTTTATTGAAGTAGCGTCAGATTCTAACTCATCAGTATCAGACTTTAATGTCATTACAGTAGATTCACTTTTGAGTGTTATAGATATACCTTTTACTGTTTTTATATGAAATTGACCTACAATTACAGTCTGAAAAAAGGAGTAACCGCCTAATTCATTAAGTCCTGCAAAGAGTACATTATGTTCAGAGATTCCAAAAGGTTCACTTTCAATATCATTTAAAATAGCAGTAATATTATCTTCTGTTTTGGTTTTAGTGTCCTTTTTGCCAAAAATGTTAGTTAATGAGAATCCCATGCGTTTTAAATTTAGGCAAAACTAACTTTAAAAAACTAATTCTCAAATCTTCAATCTAAATTCGTAAATCATAAATCATTGCCTATCTTTGCAGCCTTAAATAAAATGATAAAACAATGCAAGACGGTTTATACGCAAAGTTTAATACAAGTAAAGGTGCAATTTTAGTAAACTTAGAGTTAGAGAAAACTCCAGGTACAGTTGGTAATTTTGTAGCTTTAGCAGAAGGTAATTTAGAGAATTCAGCAAAGCCTCAAGGAACACCATATTACAATGGTTTAAAATTTCATAGAGTTATTCCAGATTTTATGATTCAAGGAGGTTGTCCTCAAGGTACAGGAACAGGTAATCCTGGTTATAAATTTGATGACGAAATTCATCCAGATTTAAAACACGATAGCCCAGGAGTATTATCAATGGCAAATGCAGGTCCAGGAACTAATGGGAGTCAATTTTTTATTACACATATAGCTACAGATTGGTTAGATGGTAAGCATACTGTTTTTGGTAAAGTTGTAGAAGGACAAGATGTTGTTGATGCAGTAGCACAAGGAGATCTTATAGAAAGCCTAGAAATTATTCGTCAAGGATCAGAAGCAGAAGCTTTTAATGCAGTTGAAGCTTTTAGAACTTTTGAGGGAGCAAGAGAAAAACGTATTGAAGCAGAACGTGAAGCTGCTAAGGCAGAGTTGGATAAATTAGCTTCTGGTTTTGAAGAAACAGCTAGCGGATTACGTTACCAAGTTATTCAAAAAGGTTCTGGTAAAAAAGCAGAAAAAGGAAATATGGTTTCTGTACACTATAAAGGACAATTAGCAGATGGTACTGTATTTGATTCTTCATATAAACGTAATCAACCACTTGATTTTCAGGTTGGTGTTGGTCAGGTAATTGCTGGTTGGGATGAAGGTATTTGTTTACTTAATGTTGGTGATAAAGCACGTTTAGTTATTCCTAGTGATTTAGGTTATGGTAGTGCTGGTGCAGGAGGAGTCATTCCTGGAGGAGCAACTTTAGTTTTTGATGTTGAGTTGATGGATATAAAATAAGCAGAGCATCACTTTTGTATTTTAGCAAAAGTGAATAAATTGCTTATACTTATATAAGGCACGTAACAAAATTTAAAAAAAATCGTCTCATTGCTAAATGAGACTTTTTTTTGCTCATATTACAACCAATCAAAAATTCAATCATGAAAACCCAATCATTTCTCACTAGCTTTTTACTTGCTTTAATCATGTTAAGTTGCAACTCTGTTGAGTTTACAGAAGAGTTTAAAGCAGAAACATCTGGTAAATATTTATACAATGCGGATGATGTTATAGAAGTTTACTATAAAGGTAATGACCTTTACTTAAAATGGAGAGAAGGAGAGATGAAATCTGTAACTACTGGCGATAATGAATTTTTTGTGGCAGATATGTATAAGAAGCTTCATTTTGTGGAGAATTCTTCATCTAAAGAAAAATATTTGTCTGTAATACAAGAAGAAAATACAGATTCTATTACTTATGATTACCTAAAAGTAGCAGATGATTATAAAACACCGAGCACATATCTTAAAGAAGCAAATTATGAAAAAGCATTAGAAGGCTTTCTTAAAATAAAAGAAAAAGACTCTACCAGTGAATTTATTCAGCAATATAAATTTAATCGCATAGGATACCGATTTCTAAGAGATAAAAAACATGAAGATGCAGTAGCCATATTTAAAATGAATACTATTTTGCATCCTAATAGTCCTAATGTTTACGATAGTTTAGGTGATGGTTACTTGGCTACTGGAGACAGTTTAAATGCTTATAATAATTATCTAAAGTCTTATGACTTAAATTCTAGAAATAAAAGAGCTAAGGAGTTTATAGAAATCTATGAAGCTAAATAGAAATAAGGTATTCAGATTAATCTTTTTGTAAAATATAGAAATGCTCATTCAAAATATGTGTGGCTTCACATTCTGGTGTATTTTGAAATAATTTTGAGCACGAAAAATAATCTTGATGATCTATTAGTTGATAACTTTCTAGATTTTCATAAAAACTATTTTCAACGGTTTGTAGTCCATTATCGCTAGCATCGTCGAGCTCTTTATTGGCATATTTAAGTAACCGTTTATAAGCTTTAGTTTTATGAACTTCATTGGTGTAAGATACACTGCCGATGTAATCTTTTGATTGCTGAATTGTACTGAATACTTCAAAAAGTTTTTCAGATTCAGACCTATTTAAAAAGAAAAGCACTCCTTCTAAGAGTATAAAACACGATTTATTTCCCTTTAAAGCATTGATTTTAACAATTAAATCATCACGATAATCAGTGCTAAAATCCACGCCTATAAAATTAATATGTCGTTGAGGTAATTTGTTTTCAGAAATCCATTGATCTACCTGAAGTTTTTTATAATCAACAACCTCAGGTTTATCAATTTCTATATGGGTAATGTTTTGTTCTAAAAGAAAAGGATACATGCTAAATCCAGCTCCAAAATTAATAAGTACTTCTATTTTATGTTCAGTAATTAGCCTTTTTAATTGTTCTAAAAAATAACGATTACGAATGCAATGAGTTTGCACTTCTTCGGTTGACACTTTACTGAGGTAATCTTTAAGAATAAGTTCAGCCTTGTCATTATACCAAAGCTTAGCATAATAATCTTGACTTAATGATTCATTCAAACGCCTAAAGGCACAGGTTACAAATGCTGTGTCGCTAACATGTATATTTTCATTGTTTGACAATGTTCTTTATTCTTTTCGTTTTACAGTAAATGTACCATTAGGTTGAAATAATTTTGCTTCTTTAATAGTTCCTTTATCATTTTCTATAAATTCTACTTTAAAGCCATCTATACCTTTAAGTGTAAATTTATGTTTGTCTGTTGGTAATAATTCATATTCTGGTTGACCAGGGACAAAGAGAAACAATGTTTTTCCTCCTTTGAGATAAAATTTGATAGTAGCACCAGAAATCTCATAATCACCAGTATAGGGTTCTAAATCACTAGAATCTACATCTAATGCAATTGGTGAACGTTTAAAGAAAATAGGATCTATTGTAGGTTCAATAGCAACTTTAAAACCATCGATATCTCCAGAGTCACCAGTGCTGAATGTTGCTTTAAGCGATTGTCCATAATCTGTTGTGTCTACTTTACCTTTTACGACACTAATAAGTTCAAAAGTATCGTAATGAAAATGATGTAGATAATTAAGTTTTTTATTTAAAATGGTAAATAAAGAATCGTTTTTAGTAGTAATAGTTACTGCACCATAACCTTTGTTAGAATATACACCTGTATAATCAACATTACTATGCGAAGGTTTTGTATTTGGTATCTGTGCGCTTTCACTACTTTCTTCAACTTCTTCTTGTGCTTTTTCAGCTTCTTCAAGATCTTTTTTATGTTTACTAGCCCATCCTGTTTTCTTTAGTTTTAAAACATAATCTGCAACAGTATTACGGACTAAGTTAGGTGTAGCAGATCCATTTTGGTTGGCTAAAACAACTATGCCTAGGCTATCTGTAGGATATAAAGCAACATTGGTAGAAAATCCGTCGATATTACCTCCGTGCTCAGCTACGTAATGTCCTTTATACGAGTGTGTAAACCATCCATAACCGTAATTAGCAAAATGCATGTCTGGTAATTCTTTACTAGGAATACCAGAAGACACTACCATCTGAGAACCTGTAGCTTCTTGTATGTAACTTTCTGGTAACAGCTCTTCTTCATTATGTTTTCCTTTATTAAGCCATAGTGTCATCCATTTAGTCATATCATTAACACTACTGTTTATAGAACCTGCAGGAGACATTCCAGCAATGTCGTAATAATCCATTTTAGAGATTTTATCGTCTTTAAGTTCATAACCTATAGATGCATTAGAGGCAGACTTCATAGCTTTTATATCGGAGTTGGTTCTATTCATATTTAATGGTTTAAAGAACATCTCGTCTAAGTTGTCTTCCCAGGATTTACCTGTAATCTTTTCAGCAATAACTCCTTGGGTTAAAAACATAAAATTATTGTAATACCATCTTTGGCGTAAGCCTGTAAATGGCTCATGGTATTTAATACGCTGTACTAAGCTGTCTTTATTATGCGAAGGAAAGAAATACCAAGCTCCATCATGCCTTGGAATTCCTGTGCTATGACGCATTAAATCTTTAATGATAATATTGTTGTTTAAATTATCATTATAAAACTCTAATTCAGGAATATATTTTCTTGGACTATCATCAAAAGATAATTTGTCGTCAGCTCTTAATTTTCCTAATATGGCAGAAGTAAATGCTTTGGTAGATGACCCAATAGCAAATAAGGTATTAGCATCTACAGGGATCTTATTTTCGTAATCTCTGTAACCAAAACCTTTATTGTAGATTACTTTATCTCCTTCAACAACTGCTACGGCAAAACCAGCAGTTTTTGTAATTTCTAATATTTTATTAAGTTCATCCTCTAAACCTTTAAGACGTTTATCGGTTTGCGCAAAAGATGATGCAAAACAAAGAGTGATTAGTAGTAATAAAAAGCGTTTCATTTTTGGTTGATTTTTGTTAATGACTATGAGTCCTATTAAACGTGAATAAGTTACCAATTTTTCAATCTATTTTCAAAAGAATTACAATTCGTCCATAATTTTCTACAATTCGGTAATTCCTATTTTTTAAAATTTGACTTTAAAAAGATATTTGCTTCAAATTAAATCAAGAAAAAAATGAACAGTTTAGTGAAAATTTTAGTCGTAATAATCTTAGGAGCAGTAACACCTAATATTGAAGCACAATCTAATTACGAAAAAGGCATGCAAAAAGCCTTTGAATTATGGAAAGCCAATAAGTTAGAAGAAGCACAAAATTTATTTGAGCGTATTTCTAAAGCAGAAACCGAAGCATGGTTGCCAAATTATTACATTGCTCAAATTAATAGTTTAAAGAGTTGGAATGAGAAAGATGAAGCTGTTCTTAAAGCACAGTTAGACAAAGCACAACAGCACTTAGATATTGCATTTAGCAGAAGCGAAAATAATGCAGAACTATTAGTAATGCAAGCACAAGTGTTTACTAATTGGGTTGCTTTTGATGGTATGAAATATGGAATGAAGTACGCCAATAAAGTTTCAGAATTATATGCTAAAGCTATGGCTATTGATGCTAAAAACCCTAGAGCTGTTTTTGGAAAAGTAGATTGGGATATGGGAAGTGCAAAGTTTTTTGGTAAGGACACAGCACCTTATTGCATAGAAATTGAAAGGTCCATAGAACTTTTTACTAACTTTAAATCAGAAAGTAAGTTGCATCCTAATTGGGGAAAAGAACGTGCTGAACAAGTTTTAAAAACATGTAAATAAAAATATTATGAAAAAATCAACTCAAGATATCATTTTAACTTTCATTATTGGGTGCCTAGTTTTTGTTATAGGTAATGGAATCTTTGGTGGATTTAATTTTAAAAGTGTAAATGAATTTTTATTTGATTTTGTTCTTTACCAAGTTTATTCTTTTGTATTAGGATATAGTAATATGGCGTTTTTTAATTATATGGAAAAACGGCAATGGAAAAAAGGAGAAACGGTTAAACGTGTTGTGTCTGGGATTATCGGATCTACAATAATTACATTAATAGGTATTTTCATTTTAAGAGCTGGAATATCAATGATTATTCATAATAACTCATTCGATGATTTTATAAAGAATGAAAGTTGGAGTGGTTATTCTTTTGGATTATGGATGACGTTGAGTGTTGTTTCAGTTTTTCATATTATTTATTTCTATAATCGTTATCAAAAAAATAAAATCAAAGAACAGAAAGTTATTGCGGGTACAGCAAGTGCTAAGTTTGATGCTTTAAAGAATCAATTAGATCCGCATTTTTTGTTTAATAGTCTTAATGTACTAACGAGTTTAATAGAAGAAAACCCTGAGAATGCGCAACAGTTTACAACATCTTTATCTAAAGTATATCGCTATGTTTTAGAACAAAAAAATAAAGATTTAATTACTGTGGATGAAGAGTTAGATTTTGCTAGGACGTACATGTCATTATTAAAAATGCGATTTGAAGACAGTATTATTTTTGAAATCCCAGAACACGCATCTAATCCAGAGAGTAAAGTAGTGCCTTTATCGTTGCAATTATTGTTAGAGAATGCGGTAAAACACAATATGGTGACGAGTAGTAAACCATTACATATTAAAATATACGAAGACAGTGGTAGCTTAGTTGTAGAAAATAATTTACAACCTAAGCAAATTGTTAAAAAGAGCAGTGGAGTAGGTCTAGATAATATTAAACAGCGCTACCAATTATTATCAGATAAAAAAGTAAACATCAATCAAGGAGCAAAGCACTTTGCAGTTGCAATACCAATGCTCACAAAACAATTATCAATTATGAAAAGAATAGAGCCTAAATCAGCATACGACAGTAGTTATGTCCGCGCACGTAAACGTGTAGAAGAATTAAAAGAATTTTATTACAGTCTAATCTCATACTGTTTAGTTATACCATTTCTTGTATTTATATGGTACCGTTATACACCGCATACAATTCAATGGTTTTGGTTTCCAATGTTAGGTTGGGGATTAGGGTTAGGTTTTCATGCCTATAAAGTCTATGTTAATGATGGTGTATTAGGAAGCGAATGGGAAAAGCGTAAAATTGAAAAATTTATGCAAGAGGAAGAAGAAGAAAAACGCTGGAATTAAAAAGCAATAGTTATGGGAAGATATATTGAAGATCAAAAATATTTAAGAGCAAAGACAAAGGTCGATAGACTAAGAGGTTTTTATATACACGTTATCGTTTATGTTTGTGTCAATGCAGTTATAACAGCTATTAAAATAGTAAAGAACCTAGAAAATGGAGAAACATTAAACGAAGCCATATTCGATTTTGCAACGATAGCACTATGGTTAACTTGGGGAGTTGGTATAGGATTTCATGCCTTTTCGGTTTACGGGTTTGATTATTTTTTAGGCAAGAATTGGGAGGAAGAACAATTACGTAAATTTATGGATGAAGAAGATGAAAATTTAAAACATTACAACTAAAACAGATGAAAAAATATAATATAGAACCCTATAACGATCATACAGATGAAAAACGTTATTATAAAGAAGAAGCTTATATTAGAGCTAAAAAGAAACTTGATAAACTTAAAGGATTTTACTGGCATTTAGTAAGTTATGTTATTGTCAACATCTTTTTAATTATTGTAATTGGCTCAAATTCAGGCGAAGGTTATTTTAGCTTTGCTTCGTTTTCAACAGCTATATTTTGGGGTATTGGTTTATTCTTTCACTTTCTGGGTGTATTTGGTCCCGATTTTTTATTCGGAAAAAATTGGGAAGAACGTAAAGTAAAGGAGTATATGGATAAAGAAGAAAAACGTTGGGAGTAGTTGACAATCTTTAAATAATAGCAAAGTATTATACCTTATAAATAAAATTATTAATGAACATTATAATCATAGAAGACGAAAAACCATCAGCAAGACGCTTACAACGAATGCTAACAAGTTTAGATTTTGAAACCAACACCATGTTACATTCTGTTGAAGAATCTATTGAATGGTTTCAGAATAATGAACATCCAGATTTAATATTTTTAGATATTCAGTTGAGTGATGGATTGTCATTTGAGATTTTTGAAGCTATAGATATCAACTCAGCAGTAATCTTTACAACAGCTTACGATGAGTATGCATTACAAGCTTTTAAACTTAATAGTATAGATTATTTGTTGAAGCCTATAGATCAAGACGATCTTAAAAAAGCGGTAACAAAGTTTAAAGAATTAACTCCGCAAAAACAGGCCGTAACTTTAGATTTTAATGACATTAAAAAGTTATTAATCAACCCTATTGAACGCGAGTATAAAAAAAGATTTTCTGTAAAAGTAGGTCAGCATTTAAAGTTGATTAATATTGAAGATATAGAATGTTTTTATAGCGAAAATAAAGGCACTTATGCTTATACTAAGGAAGGCAGAAATTATCTTCTAGATCATACTTTAGATCAACTTGAAGACGAATTAGAGCCACATACATTTTTTAGAGTTAGCCGTAAATTCTTTGTTAATATTAATGCCATTAAAGATATGGTGAGTTACACAAATTCTCGCCTTCAAATAAAGTTAAACCACTACAACGAGCAAGATGTTATTGTGGCTAGAGAACGTGTAAAAGATTTTAAAAACTGGTTGGAGTAGAAGATTAAAACAAATCAAACACATCACCTAGAACATCACCAATGCCATCGCCGATATCATCAAATATATCAAAGAAACCTACGCCAAAAAACAAATCTAATAACAGTAAATCGGTTAAAGGATTTTCCCAAGAAGTTTTTGATTTTTTCTTAGCTTCTTTTTTCCATTTTTTATAAGTTTCTTCTTGTTGTTCTGTAATGATGACGGGCTTATTATTAGCTTCAGTATTAAGTAACATGTCATCGTAAACCTTTCGCTTCTTTGGGTTAGATAATACATCAAAAGCTTCAATAAGGTTTTCAAATATAGGTTTAGCTTCTGGAGATTTGTTATTGTCTGGGTGATACAAAGACACTTCTCTTCTAAAGGCTATTTTAATAGTTTCTAGATCGCTATGTGGCGAAACTTTTAATAATTTGTCAGTGTCATAGCTATATAATGATGTTTTGTTATATGACGTTGCTATACTAAATTTGTTACAACTTTAACCGTAACGGATTTTATAACGGAGTTATAGATATATTTCTAAACCATATAATACCAGTTTCAAAAGCTTGCAATGCAATTTTCCCTTCTATATGTTGGTCATCTATTAACTCAGCAGTTAGTACATTATTAACCCAAGCTTTAATGACATTGTCTTTACATATAATTTTATAAGTATTCCACTGATTTAAAGTTTCTACTTTTTTAAAAGGTTTTTGGCGTGTTACAATGGCTCCAGTTCTGTTATCTTGGTTAGGGTGAAGATCCCAAATATTAATTTCGTAACAACCTGCAGCAGAAATAGCATCATTATTACAACGCACAAAAACGCCAGAATTAACAGTACTATCTGGTTTAAACTCTAGGTTTAATTCAAAATTACTGTATACAGATTTGGTTACAATAAAACCCATAGAGCTATCTGCCACGCCTTTAAGCTCGCCTTTAACAAAAGACCAATTGGCATCGCCTATAGTTTTCCATTGTGTGTCATTTTCTACAAAGAGCTTTTGTGTTTTTTTGGTTTTAGAACAAGCCATAATTAATGTAATACATAAAAAGGCAACTAACTTTATATATTTCATAGCATTATAGGTTGTTTTATTCGTCTTCAATTCTATTATCATCAAAAGCAGAAGGCAATAACTTAGGTATAAACTTTACAAATAAAGGTAATAATAACATGCCGCCAGGAAGCATAAATATGGCCAAGCTAGGTATGGACTTAAATATATCTAAAAGCTGATTCTGAACCTTTTTTTGTTCTTCGTCTGTAAGATGACGTGTTGTAGATTTTGTAAGCAGTACCATAGCTTCTTTACTTTGAGATAATTCTTTAAGTAAACGTTTACTATTCCGTTTTATTAATCGCGAAACAATACTACTGCTGTTATCGTAAAAACTTTGAGCTAAATTTTTAGCACTTAAAAAAGCAATATTGTTTTTGTTGTTTTCATAAAAACGATTGATATCATCAACCGAATTTATTAAGATTTTGGTATCTATATCTAAATCTTTCTTCAACTGATTTAGGTATAGATATTCTTCTTTGTCTATATGTTTATCACTCCAAGAAGCCATACACACAGAATCTATAATGTATAGTTTTTCTAGCGGTTGCGTGATGGTTTTTGTAACATCTGAACAATCATTACAATCGTCTTCTTTATGTCGTAATGAAGCTTCAAAAAGCCTTACGAGATTATGGTCATATTCTGTTTTAGTTGTTTTAGAGTTTAGTACAGTAAAGACAATGGTTTCTAATGTAGACTCAAACGTATTAATGTATTTTTTGGTATTGCCTTTTCCTTTTATATAATGTTTGTAACCTAGTACGTCAATAAATAAGAGTGCATTAATTAAAAAGTAATTAAAGTTTTTAGTAATAAAGTTATCATCGATATGTATACGTTTATGTATAATATTTTCTAATAAACTATCCGATTTACTTTCGCCAAATAATTCAGATAAAAAAGAACGTTTATGCTCATCAATAGCTTTATAAAAATCAATAACACTTTCTATAAAATTTTCAGAACTATTTTCGGTTTTATAGATGTAATAAAACGCAGAGATAAGGTTAACTTTACAACGTTCTTCTTCGTTAAAATCTAAATCGTCTGTAGCACTACAAAGGCAGCTTATATTACTGCCATATATAAAACCTGTTTCTTTTAAGTTATGGTAAAAGTCTAGCGTTTCTAATTGGAGATAATCGCTTTTAGAAAGACTACGAAGTAATTTTTTTATCCAGCCAAATGCTGATGGATTCATGTATTGATTTTTTATAAATATAAGATATTAAAACTATAAGATTATAGATCTTAATTAGTCTATAATTTCAATCTTTTTAATATAAACGTTATGTACAGGCCAATCTCTTTCATCGGTTTCTACAGTAGCAATTTTATCAACAACATCCATACCTTTAGTTACTTCTCCAAAGGCTGTATAAGCTCCATCTAAATGAGGTGCTCCATCTTTATTTTGTACTATAAAAAACTGATATGGTGTTGCCAATTTGTATGCGTTTTCTATTTCGCTACTTGGCATAGATAATACGCCACGTTTATGTTTAAATCCTTTTTTAGTATCTGGTGGCAAAAGGTATTTTCCAATTTTAGAACGGTGTTTTGCCACTCTATAATCATCACTGCCTCCTCCTTGAATGATAAAATTATTAATAACTCTATAAAACTGAGTACCATCAAAGTAATTTTGTTTAATTAAGAAAATAAAATTTGCTCGATGAAAACTTGTTTTTTCATAGAGCTTAACGTCAATAGTTCCAAAATCTGTAGTAATCCGCACTTTATTTTCTTTATTTTCTTCACGAAACTTCAAGAAAAACTCCATAGCATTAGCATCTGTTAATCTAGGATATTTTCGTTCTTGTGTTTTTGCTTGCTTTGCTTTTTTTTCAGACGCTAATGAATCTTTAACTACCGATGATTTTTGTTTTGAAGTTTGTTTATCTTCACAATTAAATACAAGACAAAGACATAAGATTAATAGAATCCTCATAAATGAAATTTAATACGTTTTTAGAATCGATTGTAAATATAGAACATATAGACCTTTTAGGCGAAATAGCACATGCTAAAATGTCTCCTTCATATCGTTTAAAAATGGCAGAGAAGATGAAACAAAAACAAAAAGAAGCGCAAATAGCAGCGGTATTGGCTTTGTTTTATCCAAATGTAAATAATGATACAACATTAGTTTTAATTTTAAGAAACACATATAAAGGTGTGCATTCTGCACAAGTTGGATTTCCTGGTGGAAAAGTAGAAGCTTCGGATATTAATTTAAAAGCAACAGCACTGCGAGAAACTGAAGAAGAAATAGGGGTAAAGCAGCATAGCATAGAGATTGTAAAAGAAATGTCACCGCTTTATATTCCTCCTAGCAATTTCTTAGTACATCCATTTATGGGCATTTCAAAGAAACCACTTCAATTTATAAAAGACGATGGAGAAGTCAATGCAATTATTGAAGTATCACTTCAAGATCTTTTAGATGAAACTAAAGTGCAGCAAACTAAAGTACCTACTAGTTATAACGTTGAAGTTGAGGTGCCTGCTTTTATATTAAATGATTATGTGGTTTGGGGAGCAACAGCAATGATGCTTAGTGAAATTAAAGTCTTACTAAAAGCGCTTTTATAAGTGCCTTTATTTATTACATTTGTGTTCTAGCAAATGTGATTGAAAACTATGGGATTATTCAAAAAGAATCCTTTTGGACATATACTTTTTATTAAAAAATGGTTGATTAGAATCTTAGGTGTATTAACACACCGTCGTTTTAGAGGTTTTAATGAATTAAAAATAGAAGGATCTGAAATTATTAAGGATCTACCTGATACAAATGTCTTGTTTATTTCTAATCACCAAACTTATTTTGCAGATGTAATTGCAATGTTTCATGTGTTTAATGCCAGTTTAAGTGGACGTTTAGATAACATTAAAAATGTAGGTTATTTGTGGAACCCTAAATTAAACATGTACTATGTTGCGGCTAAAGAAACTATGAAATCTGGGCTGTTGCCTAAAATTTTGGCTTATGTAGGTTCTGTAAGTATAGAACGTACATGGCGTTCTGAAGGACAGAGTGTTAATAGACAGGTTAAAATGAGTGATATTTCTAGCATAGGAAAAGCATTAGATGATGGTTGGGTTATTACGTTTCCTCAAGGTACAACCACACCATTTAAACCTATTAGAAAAGGAACGGCTCATATTATAAAACGATATAAGCCTATTGTTGTGCCAATTGTAATTGATGGGTTTAGGCGTTCTTTTGATAAAAAAGGACTTCGAATTAAAAAGAAAAATATTTATCAATCTTTTGAAATAAAACAACCTTTAGATATTGATTACGATAACGAATCTATAGCTGAAATTGTAGAGAAGATTGAATTTGCTATTGAGCAGCATAAATCTTTTTTAAAGGTAATTCCTCAAAAAGAATTATTAGAGAAAGAGAAGCTTAATAAAGAGCTTAGAGATTGGTAGAAATATAAGTATCTATTTTATACTTAAATTCTACTTTTTCATCGACATGAAGCAAAAGCGTTTTGTAAGCTCGCTTTTTACCATAAAGGCCAGTTAAGGTATTTTCTTCTTTAAGTCTAATAATTACATTATGACTTTCCATATCTCCTAAAATAGAAAGTTTAGCAACAGAATCTTCTGTAGTTATTTCTTTAGATGACAACTCTATTGAAGCAATAGAATCTATAGCAATATTCGTTTCTTTTAATATGCCGTAGCGCAAATAAATAGTATTGTTTTCAATAGCTATTGGTCGTTTGTAAATTGATTTCAAAAACCCAAAAATTTGTATGCCAGAATAGATGCTTATAAGCGTTAAAATCCAAGCAGCAGTATGGTTCCATTGCATTAATAATAAATGAAAAGCAACTGTCTCAATAGCAATTAAAAAAAGAATAGCAATATATAAACCTGTTCCGCCACTATCCTTATGATAAGAAAACTCATTAGAGTTTAATCGTCGTTTTTTCCAATAGATAAAACCGTAATAAAACACTGCAATTTCAGTAATAAAAGGAATAACAATAGCCCTAGGAAGCATTTGGTAACATGTGTTTTTTAATGTAGTATAGAAATCGTAAGCGTGGACTTTTTCAGCTTTAAACTTTATAATTGCTTTTCTAACGTTGTAAATAATAAATGAAGCTAATGACAATTCAATAACTGGTAAAATATAGCTTTTAAAGAGGTTGAGGTAATTTTGATGTTCTTTTGGGAGAATAAACGAACATATAACAATACCCAAAATTATAAATGGAACGACTGTAGTTTTAGGAATTTTAGTCTTTCGAATGAGTAGATAATAAATAAAAGGGACTATTAATAGAATATCAATAGTAATTGCATTAGATAATGAATTGGTATAATCAATAAAAACCGAAGTTTTTGTAAGAAATATTAAACTAATAATAAGTAATACTGGTATTCCGAATATAACTAAGTTTCTTTTAAAGAGTGATGTTGTATTCATAGATTCAGAATTTATAATTTCAAACTTCTAGTTTTTTTAATTCGTTATAATTTTTATTTAAACGTTTTAAAAGAATTCCATAGATTAAATAATAGATACCAAAGATTATAGCAGTAATACCTATAGTAGCTACGACTATAACAACACCAAGAACAGCGTATTCTTTAAAGTGTGCGCTGGCTTCAAAAACATCGGGACCGCCATTAACTTCTACATAGCTTACGTAAGTGAGTACAGATGAGAAAATACCTGCTAATATTAAATTAAATAATACGTAATATTTAACTGTGCGTCGTGTTTTTAAAATACTATTAATAAGTGATTTTACATTATCTGTAGTGGTAATGGTTTTGTAGTTTTTATAAAAAAGATACATAAAGACTAAAATAAATGGGATAGAAAAATAGGATAAAGTATCAATCCAATTAGGAAATTGAGCTGGTGACTCTATTTTTGGATTTATTAACGTTAAAGCTATCCCTAAACTTAACTCTATAATGCTAATGTAAAATATCCACTTTACAATGCTTGAAGATTTGGCATGCAACATTTTGTAAATGTCATCATAAGAGAGCTCAGGGTAAATAGGCTTATCGCTCTGCCAGTCTTTTTTTAGTAATTCTAATTCATCCATAGTAATTATGCATTACGGATTTAATATTGTTTTTAATTTCTTTTTTATACGATTCATTTTCACACGTGCATTAACTTCAGATATACCTAAAGTTTCACTTATTTCTCTATAATCTTTGTCTTCTAAATACAAAAAAACTAAAGCTTTCTCAATATCATTCAACTGATGTACCGCTTTGTATAACAGTTTTAATTGCTCTTCTTCAGTATTGTCATACTCTTCAGCTTTAATTTTAAATTGTATAGCATCAAAATCATCAGTTTGTATGCGACGTTTCGATTTTCTATACAAAGTTATCGCCGTGTTTAATCCCACACGATACATCCATGTACTAAACTTTGAGTCACCTCTAAACTTCGGGAAAGCACGCCATAATTGTATCGTGATTTCCTGAAACAAGTCGTTATGCGCATCTTGATTGTTGGTATAAAGTCTACATACTTTATGCACAATGTTTTGATGCGTTTGAAGCTGCTCTACAAAGCTATGTTCAAGTTCCTTGGTCAATAGTTAGTTAGATTTTTAACCGAAGCTCGTTCGGTTTATGATGATTGATTATCTATTGGTAGTAAAAACACCTACAATGTTACAGTTTAATCTTTGAATTATAAAAATAATTTTTAGAAGTATGATAACTAATTATATATCTAATCAGCTAAGCGCAATTCATCATTAAAATTTTACAGTTCGGTCATATAGAATTTCTAAATATTGCTAACTACACGAAGTTTGCTCCATCAATTTACACTGAATTAGTTTCAGTAACAAAAAACGAACAGTAAATCAATCAAAAATGAAACAACATGTAATCCTTATTTTAAGTTTAATTTTAAATAATTTTATTCTTGCGCAAACTACCATATCTGGTAAAGTTATAGATACTAAAGACTTACCTATAGCATCTGTTAATGTATATTTAGAAGGCACTTATGATGGAGCTACTACTAATGAACAGGGCGAATTTTCTTTTACTACAGAAGAGAAAGGCACACAAGTATTGGTAATTTCGTTTTTATCTTATGAAACCAAATCTATAACAGAAGATGTATCTAAAATGAATAAGCTTATCATTAAACTTAGAGATGATGTTAGTAGTTTAGATACTGTAGTTATTTCTGCAGGTACTTTTGAGGCTAGTGACAACAGTAAAGTTTCTGTTTTAAACTCTTTAGATGTGGTTACTACGGCAAGTGCTTTAGGGGATTTTGTAGGAGCATTGCAAACCTTACCAGGAACTTCTAATGTGGCTGAAGATGGTCGTCTATTTGTTCGGGGAGGTTCAGCTGATGAAACTCAGATTTTTATAGATGGCATTCGTGTATTTACTCCTTTTTCGCCAACTCCAAATAATATACCAACGCGTGGTCGATATTCTCCATTTTTATTTGATGGTATTACCTTTTCTACAGGTGGTTATTCAGCAGAATACGGACAAGCATTATCTAGTGTACTACTTTTAAATACTATTGATGAGCCTGACCAAGAAAAAACAGATGTAGGTGTTATGACCCTTGGTGGCAGTTTAGGAAACACTCAGAAGTGGGAGAAATCTTCGTTAAGTATTAACGCTACATACATTAATCTAGCACCTTATTTAGAAGTGTTTGATGATAGAAATGATTGGGAAAATCCATATCAAGGAGCACAAGGAGAAGCCGTATTTCGTCAACAAACCAATAGTGGGTTATTAAAATTTTACGCAGCTTTTGATACAGCTAATTTTAAATTAACACAAGAAGACATTAACCAGACCGATGGTTTGCAATTTCAATTAAAGAATAATAATTTTTATGCTAATGCATCTTATAAAGGTATTTTGGGAAATGATTGGAGCTTAACTACGGGTTTAAGTTATACTATAGCAGATACCGATATAGGAATAGAGACTAGCGATATTACCGGTAGAGAAAATTCATTACATGCTAAAGTGAAAATTAAAAAACGATTTAGTAGTCGTTTTAAACTTAATTTTGGTGTAGAACAATTTCTTACTGATTTCTCTGAGCGTTTTCAAGATGTTAATATAGATGCTACTATTGGGTTTAATAATAATATAACAGCAGCTTTTACAGAAGCAGATATTATATTTTCTAAATCCTTAGCACTTAAAGCAGGTGTAAGATTAGACTATAGCTCTATTTTTGAAACTTCAAATTTTGCGCCTAGATTATCATTGGCCTATAAAACGTCTAAGAATAGCCAAATGTCTTTAGCGTATGGTAACTTTTTTCAAAACCCCAATTCTAATGTATTGAAATTTGAAACCGACTTACAAGCACAACAGACATCACATTATATTTTTAATTATCAGTATGTCAATAATGGTAAAATCTTTAGAACAGAATTATATAGAAAGGATTACGATAACCTTGTTAAATTCGATACACCATTAGAAAGTCTTAATACTAATTTCACCTCTAACGGTGATGGTTTTGCTCAAGGGTTAGATGTGTTTTGGCGTGATAATACAAGTGTCAAGAATTTAGATTATTGGGCAAGTTACTCGTATTTAGATACGGAACGTAATGATGGCAATTTTCCGATAGCAGCGCAACCAAGTTTTGCAGCCAAACACAACTTGTCTTTAGTAACAAAGTATTGGATAGAAGATTGGAAAAGCCAAATAGGTTTGGCCTATTCTTTTGCTTCTGGTCGTCCATATACAAACCCTAATACCACACAATTTTTAGGAGAACGTACAAAAGCGTTTAACAATTTAAGTTTTAATTGGGCCTATTTACTAAGTCAACAAAAAATACTGTATTTCTCGGTAAATAACATATTAGGGTTTAATAATATTAATGGTTACCAATATGCAAATACACCAAATGCTAATGGAGTTTTTAATAGACGTGCTTTACGACCGGCAGCAGATCAGTTTTTCTTTGTCGGTTTCTTTTGGACGATTAGCGAGAATGGTACAGATAATCAGTTAGATAATTTGTAATTTTTGAGTTAAAAAAGAATAAAATAACTAATTATAATAGATAATGCTACATAGAATATCCTACCATAAAATTGTAATTCTCTGGCCTGTTTATATTTTAAGTAAAAACCGTGAGTTTTAAAGCGCTTTAATTCAGATTCATTAAAATCAGTACTTTTAGAATTATCAAAACTAGCGAAATTAGTAGGTAAAAAGAAAAATAATAAAGCCTCTTTATTGGTTAAAGGAGCATTTTTTCTTCTCTCTATATTCTTTTTCTCTAGGTTCAATTCTTCCACTTAATATTACATCCCATACTAGGTTTCTGTTTAGGATTAATAGATGTGTTATTGACTAAGTGATCCATGGCTATTCTTAAATCTTTGCCAGTTACAGGAATATCATTACTAGGTCTGGAATCGTCTAATTGACCTGCATAAACCAAACTTAAATCAGCATCAAATAAAAAGAAATCTGGTGTACATGCCGCATCGTAAGCTTTTGCTACGTTTTGAGTTTCATCATATAAATAGGGAAAAGGGTAGTTATTAACTAAGGCATTTTGCCGCATCAATTCAGGGCCATCTTGTGGATAATGTTCAACGTCGTTACTAGAAATTGCAATACAATTAATGCCTTTGGCTTTATAATCATTTGCCAATGCTACTAATTGCTCATTGACATGAATTACAAAAGGACAATGATTACAAATAAACATAACCAAAGTGCCAGTTATACCTTTATGGCCTATTAACGATTTTATTTGGTCATCTTTAGTATCGATTAAGCTAAAATCTGGCGCTTTTGTACCTAAGGGTAACATATTAGAAGCAGTTAAGGCCATGTTATTTTTTAGTATTTTAGTTGAAATTAAAAAAGCTTCCGTTTTCACGGAAAAAATACTGAAACAAGTTCAGCATAAAATGGAAAAGATAATAACATTTGAAGACTTTACAAAAGTAGATTTACGTGTCGGAACAATTATTGAAGTTAACGACTTCCCAGAAGCTCGAAACCCAGCATATCAATTAAAAATAGATTTTGGCGATTTAGGTATAAAAAAATCCTCAGCACAGATAACAACACTTTATAAAAAAGAAGAACTTTTAAATCGGCAAATTGTAGCTGTAGTTAATTTTCCTAAAAAGCAAATAGCTAAGTTTATGAGCGAATGCTTAGTCATGGGAGCTGTACAAGCTAACGACGTATTTTTACTAAATCCAGAAGTTAAAGTTAAAAATGGCACTACAGTGAATTAGAATCTAAGTAATAAGGGATAAGTAATAAGGGATAAGTAATAAGGGATAAGTAATAAGGGATAAGTAATAAGGGATAAGTAATAAGGGATAAGTAATAAG
>NZ_JAIQXX010000011.1 GCF_021887715.1 Winogradskyella immobilis | reverse complement strand
GCTAATCAAATTACTAGAACGTGGACGGCTACGGATGCGGCTAATAGAACTGCTTCTTCTGTACAAGTCATTACTTTACAAGATACAACAGACCCTACCCCTGTATGTCAATCTATTATAATTAATTTAAATGGCAGTAACAGTATAGACATTACAGCTTCAGATATAGACGGAGGTTCATTTGACAATTGTGGAACAGTAACTCTAAGTGTAAGTCAAACTACTTTTACAATTGCCGATTTAGGGAATGATGTGATTGTGACTTTAACTGTAATGGATGAAAGCGGAAATACAGCAACTTGTAATACTACGGTAACTGTAGAAGATACAACACTAAGCACAGACGATAAAGAATTAGATCTATTCAATATCTCACCTAATCCATTTAAAGATGCTATAACTATTAAATTACCTAGAAAATACTCTGGAGATGAGTTTAATATTACAATCTATGATCTAAATGGTAGAAAAGTATATAACAAAGTAAGTATTGGAAATAATGGATCTATCAATTTAAATGGATTAAATAACTTAGAACAAGCTCTATACCTAATTAGAATTTTAAATATTAATAATGGAGATATTTTCAATAAAAGATTAATTAAATTTTAGAACTTAAAAGAATTAAAGTATAAAAAAACAGTAAGAGTTTATTTCTTACTGTTTTTTTAACTACTGAAAATCAATTAATTAAAAAATATAAGTGCATTTCATCGATTATTATTGCATTTCACAGAATAACATACTATGTTTGTAACTTAAATTTTTAGTCCCAAAACTACTAATTAACCGTTTATGAAAACTTTTACTTTATTATTAAGGTTCCGCACCCTTATATTTACTTTATTAATATCGGTGAGTGCCTTTTCTCAAACACCCGATTTTAATGTCCAACATCTACAGAATAATATAGGAAGAAATGGAGGATCTACCGTAATTACTCCCGTAACATTAAATAATGCTGTAGCTTTAGCTAACAATAACCGTAAAACTCATACTGGTACTGGCACTGCAAACACCGAAGGTGATGATTTAGCTGGTGCAAGACAACTTACTGCGCCCAATACACTATCATTTTTCAGAGAATCTGGTTCTACTAATGCAAATGCTTCTTTTAGAACATCCATTTGGGAATATATTGGACCTCCTGGAGGTGGAAATGAAATGATTGTAAGAGGACGTTTTGCCATAAACTTAAATGGAGGCACAAATGATTTAACTCAAGCAATTTCTGGTATAACAAATTCCGAACGTTGTATTCCATTCATTACTGGTATAATGAATAACTCAACTGGAGATGATGCAGATTCTGGAACAGCAATAGCTTTTTTAGATAATGCAACTACAATGCGAGTTCAAAAAGGTTCAAATGGAAACAATGTAACTGTTTATATCACTTTAGTAGAATTTACAGGAAGTAATTGGACTGTATTACATGGAGATTCTGGCAACGTAAACAACGACACAGGGACTATCACATTAAGAAATAATGCAGATGGTAGTGGTACAGCTACCAATGTAAGTAATTGGAACAATGCACTAATATTTAGCCACCATAGAGGAGACACAAATGCAAGTGGCACAAATGATGCTATAGCCGATAACTGGCCTGTAATGACTATAGGCAATAACAACCAAAGAGTTGATTGGAATTTTCATGCAAATCATGATTCTGCAGGTACAAATAGACAATTTGTTCATGTTTTGTCTAATCCTAATTTAACTGTAACTCGTTTTTCAAACACAAGTGATACCCAAGGAGAAACACCCATAGATATAACCGGGGCATTGTCAGCAAACATAAACGAAGCATTAATTGTTGGTTCATCGCGCTCTTCTGGTACAGGTACTGCATATTCTAGAGGTTGGAGAAATTATTATTTTAATTCTGCAACACAAGCAGCACATTCTGCAGGCAGGAGCGGTAATACCATGTTACATGAAATACAAATTGTTGACTTGTCTGATTTGACTACGTCTACTACTGGGGCAGAAATAAATATTCAAGGAAATGCAATGGATATTGCATCTGGTAGTACAACGCCTATTGTTGGAGATGGTACCGAATTTGGATCAATAATAGCAGGAACAACTTTAGATCGCACATTTACTATTCAAAATACTGGTGCTGGAACTTTAAATTTAACAGGAGGGACTCCTTTAGTTGATATTTCTGGTAATGCGGCTTTCTCTATATTAACACAACCTACTGCTAATAGTATTGCTGGCGGCGGAACTGATTTAACTTTTGTAGTAAGATTTGCACCAACTGCAAATACTGCAAACATACGAGCAGAGATATCTATTGATAATGATGACAGTGATGAAGATCCTTATACTTTTGATGTACAAGCAAGTTCATCTTTAGACTTTGATGGTGACGGTGTCGTTGACTTTACAGATATTGACGATGATAATGATGGTATTTTAGATACTATAGAATCTACATTTGTTAATAGATTAGTAAATAGTTCTTTTGAGATGCCAGATACTGATTTAAATGGAGCAAATGTAATTATTGGCTTAGGAGGTGTTGTACCTTTAGCTGCACCAATTGTATTTAATGAATGGACTATTATTGGAGATATAGATATTGCAAATATAGCTGCTTTTGGACCTGCTGCCCTACCTGCAGTTTCTGCTTTTGTAACAGGAGATCAATTTATAGATATATTAGGAAGTGGACCTAATGATAATGTGTCAGTAGCGGGAGCTCCTTTAGTAACTGACCCTACTTATATCGCTGGCGGGTTTCTCCCTAATGGTATTGAACAAACAATTACTACACTTACACCTGGACAAGTTTATCAATTTTCTTTTGATTATTCTGGAAACACTGATGCTAACATGGCCGCTGGTAATTTGTTTATAAACGGTGTTTTTATAGAAGAGATTATGTTTACTAGTCCTGTAGCTTTTACTAAAAATACATATTCTCGTAATTTCACAGCGACTGGTGTAGATACTATTCGTTTAATTGCAAGTCGTGCTGGAGCAACATCAGGAGCTCCAGGATTATTGGTAGATAATTTTCAAATTATGGAATCAGTTTCTGTAAACAATACTGATGGAGATACCCAACTTAATCATTTAGATTTAGATAGTGATAATGATGGCATTCCAGATATAGTAGAAGCCGGAGGTTATGATACCGACGGTAATGGTATTGTAGATGTTTTAACGGATTCTGATAATGATGGGCTTGCTGATATTTACGATACCGGATTAAATTTTGGAAATAGAGATACAGATGAAGATGGTTTCTTAAATTTTTTAGATTTAGATAGTGATAATGATGGTATTGTAGATCTTATAGAAGCTGGTGGAATAGATAGTGATGCCAATGCCATAATTGATGGATTTACTGATATCGATAGTAATGGTTATAACGATATTAATGATGGTGCAGGTAGTATTTTAATTACAGGCCCTGATGGTAATGGAGACGGAATTCCAGACACCTACCCAAACGGGAATTTTGATGCTACCGGATTTCCTGATTTTATAGATATAGATTCTGATGATGATGGTATTACAGATAATGTAGAAGCACAAACAACTGCTAGTTTTATTACCTATGTGGTCGCTGATAGTGATGGTGATGGTATTATCGATATTTTTGACAACTCTGGTGCTTTTGGTGGTAATGGATTAACACCTATTGATACTGATTTTGATTGTATCCCCGACTACTTAGACACCAACTCTGATAACGACTTCGAAGACGATAGAATAGAAGGACATGACACCAATGGTGATGGCACTGTAAATGGTGCTGACGCCCCTAATGCGGGTACAGGTCTGTTTACAGGAGTAGATACAGATGATGATGGTTTAGATGATGGGTTTGATAATACAATAAATGGAATTAGTGCAACTAATTCTAATCTTCAAGCTACATCGCACCCAATAGCAGATGCTTTAACAGACCGTGATTGGAGAGCTTCTAATTTACCTATTGACTTTGACGGTGTTGATGATTACATCGATTTTGGAGACAACATAGACATTACAGGAAACTTTTCTTTAGAAGCATGGGTTTTTGATGAAAGTAACGGAGTAGCATCTATCAATACGATAGTTTCTAAAAGAGACATCAACTCAAGCAGTTTACAAGGCTACCATTTAGCCATAATTAATAATGGACTTCCAAATTTAACTTGGTACAATAATGCGGGTGTAGAACAATTAAATATTACATCCCCAAATTCTCATCGAATAAATGATAACAAATGGCATCATATTGCGGCTACCTATGACGGAAGTACGGCTCGTATTTATATTGATGGTATAGAATCTATTTCTGGTCCAGTCGCAAACGCACCTGATGACACGACTAATAAATTTATGATTGGTGCTATGTTTGATAGTAACTTTCCTTGTGATGATTCTTTTAATAATTTTGATGGATTTATAGATGAAGTTCGTATTTGGGATACTGCATTAACAGAAATTCAGATTAGAGAAATGATGAATCAAGAAATCCAAGATAATGGAGGCGCAGTAAGAGGTTCTGTTATTCCTAGAGATGTTTCTGGTTTATCATGGTCTAACTTAAGCGCATATTATCCTATGACAGGAGATATAATTCAAGATCTATCAGAAAATACAAATAGTGGTTTCCCTAAAAATATAAACACAATACAACCACAAACAGCACCATTACCTTATATCTCTATTCAAAATGGAGATTGGGATTCTAGTGCTACTTGGATTAATGGAAGTGTTCAAACCATTCCTGGTTCTAGATCTTTATTGGATAATTCTAGAACTACAGATTGGAATATTGTACGTATTAATAATGATGTTACGTTAGATAATTCTAGTTTACCTTCAGGCAATGAAGGCAACCGAACAGTTCTTGGGATGTTTATTGGGGATGGAGATCCTGATGATGAATTAACAGTCATGGGAGATAATACTGCTGGTACTGGAAGTGGAATTACTGTTACACATTACTTAGCTCTAGATGGTAAAATAGATCTTGAAGGAGAATCTCAATTGATACAAACTATAGATAGTGATTTAGTGGTTGGCACTGATGGCCTTCTAGAAAAAGATCAACAAGGTGAACCAAACAGATTTAGATACAATTATTGGTCTTCCCCTATTGGTTCTAATACACCTTCTGGAGTAAACACCTATTCGTATGCGGTACAAGATATTATGAAAGATAGACAGTTCGATGTTAATTTCTTAACTAATACATTTGATGGTAATCCTTCTACAGGATCAACACCAGTAGAAATTGCGGATTACTGGATATGGAAATTTGCGAACAATCTCGATGGCGATTTTTCTGCATGGGAGCATATAAGACGTTCTGGTAATATTTTACCAGGAGAAGGTTTTACTATGAAAGGCCCTGGGCCTAATACAACTGGAAATCAGAACTATACATTTTTAGGAAAACCTAATAATGCAGATATAAACCTTACTGTTAATGAAGGAAATGATTACCTAGTTGGTAACCCTTATGCTTCTGCTATTGATGCTAGACAATTTATAATTGATAATGGACCTTCTATATTCTTTCAAGAAGGATTAATTGAAGTAGCATTAGATAGCAATGGTGATCCAATTTTAGATGGTAATGGGCGTCCAGTATATATAGATACTCAAGGAAATCTATATCATGTAAGTTTAGATGGAAGTAATAATCCTATTTTAGATGGTAACGGGAATCCTATTTATGAAGACAGTAATGGAGACTCACATTTTGTACATGTAGATAGTAGTGGAAACCCAGTTACAGATACCAATGGACACCTTGTTTATATAATTACTGGTGCAGGTGAAGACGATGCTACAACTAGCGGTACACTTTATTTCTGGGAGCATTGGGGAGGTTTTAGCCATATACTATCTGAGTATCAAGGTGGTTATGCCACCTATAATTTAGCAGGCTCAGTATCAGCACCATTTGCAAACTTTGGTATTAGTGATGAGGATGTTGATTCTGGTGGTACACCAACACATACTCCTGGGAGATATATCCCTGTAGGACAAGGCTTCTTTGTTATTGGTACTAGCGCAGGTTCTAATACCATTAACTTTAACAATGGACAGCGTGTCTTTAAACCAAAAAATAATACTAATGGTTTATTTGCAAGGTCTTCTAATGAAAAAGGTAAAACTACTGCTTTCCAAAGAAACGACTCTGACAATGAAGATCAACGTATAAAAATAAAATTAGGATTTAATTCTGCTACAGATTTACACCGTCAATTATTATTAACTATAGATGAAAACACTACTCCTGGCGTAGATTGGGGTTATGATGGTATAACTTATGAATATCAAGCTGAAGATATATTCTGGTTACTTGAAGATCAACAATTCTATGTTATACAGTCTTCAAACAGTGTTGCTGATGATATAGCATATCCTTTAGCGCTTTACACATCTGAAGATGGAGATAATATATTTACAATTGATCAATTAATCAATGTGCCTGAGAATTTAGACATCTTTGTACATGATAAAGAATTGGATTATTTTCATAATATAAAAGATGGAGATTATAAAGTGTTTTTAAATACAGGGTACTATGACTCTAGGTTTGAAATTACATTTAAAACAAACCCCATTGAACAAGATGATAAAGATGATGAAACTGAAGACAATACCGATGAAGACTCAGCAGAAGATACTGCAGAAGATTTACCTATTGATAATATAGGAGATCAATTGGATGTACGTTATTCTAGTTCAACAAACAAAATTATTTTAATGAACCCACATGGTGTTACTATGGAAAATATGACCCTTTATAATATTCTTGGTCAGTCTGTACAACACTTTAATGAAATTTCAGAGAGCGGTTACTCTGAATATACCGTTAGGAACTTAAGTCCTGGAACTTATATTATTAAATTAAATACTGAAAGCGGTTCGGTATCTAAAAAAATTATAATAAACTAATTCTACCAATCTTACTTTTCTTAACTTATAATGCCTCACTTTGTGAGGCATTTTTTATTTTTTTAGAATTGATCTATAAGATGGTCTAGTGAGACTATAGATTGTTCGCCTGATTCCATATGTTTTAACGTGAAGGTATCTGTTTTTAATTCTTCATCACCAATTAAAACCACATAAGGAATATTTCTCCGATTGGCATAATTCATTTGCTTTTTCATTTTGGCAACATCTGGATATAATTCAGCTTTTATTCCATTAGAGCGTAACCCTTTAATCGCTTTTAAGCATGCTAAAGCTTCTTGATCACCAAAATTAATAAAGAGCACTTTTGTACTTTCTTTAATTGTAGTAGGAAAAAGTTCTAGTTCTTCTAAAACTAGGTAGATACGATCTAACCCAAAGCTAATACCTACTCCACTTACATCTTTCAATCCAAAAATCCCAGTTAAGTCATCATAACGACCTCCACCACCAATAGAACCCATTTTTACTCCATCTGGTGCAGAAACTTCAAAAATGGCTCCTGTATAGTAATTTAAGCCTCTTGCTAAAGTTACATCGAGTTGTAATTTAGCTGTTTTAAGCCCTAACTCTTCAATAGTAGAGTTAACAAACTCTAACTCTTCAATTCCTTTTAAACCTACTTTAGACGTACTTAAAATAGTTTTTAAGCTTTCTATTTGAGCTATAAAATCTCCTTTTAATGAAAATAAAGGTTGAAGTTTATCTATCCCAGATTGAGGAATACCTTTATTAAGCATTTCTTCTTTAACCTTGTCTTCTCCTATTTTATCTAACTTATCTAAAGCTACTGTAAAGTCAATTAATTTGTCTTGTGCGCCAATAACCTCAGCAATACCAGATAAAATTTTACGATTATTTATTTTTATAGTAACACCATTTAATTGTAATGCTGAAAATACCGCATCATAAAGTTGCACAAATTCTACCTCTTGCCATAAGGATTTAGAACCAACAACATCTGCATCACACTGAAAAAATTCTCTAAAACGTCCTTTTTGTGGTCGGTCTGCACGCCAAACAGGTTGTATTTGATAGCGCTTAAACGGAAATGCAATGTCATTTTGGTGTTGCACGACGTAACGTGCAAAAGGCACTGTGAGGTCGTAGCGTAGTGCCTTTTCAGAAATCTTAGATGTAAACTTAGATTCTGATTTTACTGCGTAATCTTCATCAGATAGTTTTTTTAAATACTCACCTGAATTCAATATTTTAAAGATTAAGCGATCACCTTCTTCCCCATATTTCCCCATTAAAGTCTCAGAGTTTTCAAAACTTGGTGTTTCTATAGGTTGAAATCCAAAAACTTGAAACTGTTTTTTTATCGTCTCCATTATATAGTTGCGTTTAGCAACTTCTTCTGCATTAAAATCTCTTGTGCCTTTAGGTATTTTTGGTTTTTGTGCCATATTTATCTCTCGCGGAAACGGGAGTCTTTTTAATTAAAACTATATCTAAGCAATAAAAAGCGAAAAGAAAATTAAATCTAGACACTTCGACTGCGCTCAGTGTGACAATTATGTCAAATACTTCACAAAAATATTATAATTTTTAAAGGCAATGTCAAGATAATTCAATTTTATAGTAACTTTATTGACTTTAAGTAGTCTTATAGCAAACCAACAGAAATTTTAGACCAGAAAATATGTTTTCATTAGTTAAAGAAAATATTAGAATAGCCTTAGATTCTATTAAAGGCCAATTACTGAGAACCATTTTAACTGTTTTAATTATAGCTATAGGTATTATGGCTTTAGTCGGCATTTTAAGTGGCGTATCTGCTCTAGAGAACACTATTTCTAGTGACTTCTCTTCTATGGGAGCCAATACATTTAATATGCGACGTTATGGGTTAACCGTTAGAGTTGGTAATGGTTCTAGAAGGACTGAACGCACAAAAATAAATCCGGTGATTAGTTTTAGAGATGCTAATGAGTTTGTCACTAATTATGATTTTCCTGGAACACAAACAGCATTTTGGTTTTTTGGTTCTAATTCAACAGAAGTAAAATACAATAATAAAAAAACAGATCCAGAAGTCGCTGTAATAGGTGCTAATGAGTATTTTTTATCTAATTCTGGTTTGGAGCTTGAATCTGGGCGTGGTTTAAATGTCTTTGATGTTAGTAATAGTAATGCTATCTGTGTTATTGGCAGTGACTTACAGAAAGCATTATTCCCTGATGAAAACCCTTTAAATAAAACCATAAGTTTAAGAGGTTCTAAATTTAAAGTTGTTGGTGTTTTAGAAAGTAAAGGTTCTACTTTTGGTAATAATCAAGATTTACGTGTTATTATTCCTATACAAAAAGCACGTTCTATTTTTACATCTCCTTTTATTAATTATAATTTAAGCGTTAGAGTTGATAGAAATGAAATGCTTGAAGGCGCTCAAGAAGATGCTATATTAACGTTTAGAAATATTAGAAGTCTTAGCCCTGTTGAAACTAACGATTTTGCCATTGTTAAGAGCGATGACCTCATTAATAGAATTGGAAGCATTTCTAACTATCTTTACGTTGCTGCTTGGATTATTAGTATTATTACCATCTTTGGATCTACAATAGCACTAATGAATATTATGTTAGTATCAGTAAGTGAACGCACTCGTGAAATAGGTGTACGTAAAGCTTTAGGTGCTAAGCGTAAAACCATTGCATTTCAGTTCTTTATGGAAACTGTAATTATAGGGCAACTTGGAGGTGTGATAGGTATTTTATTAGGTATTTTAATTGGTTGGGGCATATCAAAAGGTTTTGATCTTGACTTCTCTACTCCATGGTTTGCTATGATATGGGCCACAAGTATTGCTTTTATTGTTGCTGTAATATCTGGTGTATATCCTGCAACTAAGGCTTCAAAATTAGACCCAATAGAATCTTTAAGATACGAATAATATTAATTAATTAATTAATTATTTTATCGAAATACTGAAATAATTCTCCTTTAGTTATATTTCCGCCTTCTTGAATTAACTTAAAGATATCTTGATGCTTATCCTTAGAATATTCTTTATTGGCATTAAAAAATTCTATATCATCAGATAATAAATTTTCTCTTAACCATTGAAATCCTTTAGGTGTTGTTAAATCAATATCTTCTTTTTTTAATTTTAATGCTATTAAACGTATTCGTTTTTCTTCGCAATAAAAAAGATACAACTGCTGAGCAGATATGTGTTCTATATACTTTACTTTTCCTAGAACACCTTCCCATATTAAATCGCTAAAAACATCTAATTCTTGCTCTGCTAATTCGGGTTTATTTACTTTTAAATTTACCCATTCATCTGCTGTTACTGATTGAGTTGCTAAAAAATTAATAAACTCTTGGTGCAACTCTTCAAACTGTTCTTTTGAAAGTCTAGCGTATTTCATTAAAAATATATTTATCATTCCGTATCTAGCACGAAATCTTTTTGATTCTTATTTTATTTATTTATAGCATTGTTTACAGCAAATGGTCGATCTGTAGCTATAATATCTATACCATCATCCATCCACTTAAGATACAGACCATCTCCTCTAGCCTCTGCTTGTTTATCTAAATTTCCTAGTGTGCCAAGCATACACAATATGTTTTTGTCATGTAATTGCTTAAAAAGCGATGGATTAGAAAGTCGTGTCCCAGTAAAAGCCAACATGTTTTGCGTAGGAATATTAGAATTTAATAAACGATTTAACTCTTCTTGATTACGGGCAGAAACTGATAATAGTAATTCTGGCGCTAACGCATAAGCACTTTTAGCTTGTTCTAAATTATACGTTATTATAATGCTTACATTTTCTGCATTTACAGCTTTAACAGCCTCAATGACGTCCTTTTGAGGAACGCTTCGTTTTATATCTATAGTTAGTACAACATTATTTGCTTTACACCATTTTAAAACTTCAGAAAACAATGGCACTTTATATTTCGTCTTGTTTCCGTAATCATCAACAACATTATATGTTTGCAATTCCTTATAAGTTAAATTTGCTATTAAACCACTACCAGTAGTTGTTCTGTCAATAGAGTTATCGTGCATTAATACCAAAACACCATCTTTAGTTTTGGCTACATCTATTTCATAAATACCATTAATTCTATTATTAACATACTGAAGTGTTTCTAATGTATTCTCTGGATAGTTTAGAATGCCTTTTCCTCCTCGATGCACACTTATTTTTGGAGCATTATTATTTGAAAAACGAAAATCTGCAATCGGTTTTGAAACTTTAAATCCATCGACTTCTACTTCTCCTTTATGTTTAGGCTCTATATTGCCTTTACAATTAAAAAGCGTGATAGTAATTAAGAGAACATATATTATGTTTGTTTTCATGATATCTAATAATTTTAAGTGACAAAACTAAAAAGAGATAACTAATTAATTAGTTACCTCTTTATATAAAGTGTTATTTAAGTCTAATATTATTTTTCAGCTACAACTTCAAAAGGGAAATCAACTGTGACTTCTCTATGTAAACGAATTACAGCATTATACTTACCTAAACGTTTTACATTACCACCAATAACATTGATATATTTTTTATCAATCTCTTGACCAGCATTTTGTAAAGACGCTGCTAAGTCTATATTATTTACAGATCCAAATAATTTGTCGCCTGTACCAACTTTAGAAGGTATTTTTATTTCTAATCCTGCTAATGCTTCAGCTACAGCTTTAGCATCATCAATAACTTTCTTTTCTTTAAAAGCTCTTTGCTTTAAATTCTCAGCTAATACTTTTTTAGCTGATATTGTAGCTAAAATAGCTTGCCCTTGAGGAATTAAAAAATTTCTACCATAACCGTTCTTTACTGTTACAATATCGTCTTTAAATCCTAAATTTTCAACGTCTTGTTTTAATATAAGTTCCATTGTTATGATATATTTATTTTAATAAATCTGCTACATATGGCATTAAAGCCAAGTGTCTTGCTCTTTTTACAGCTACAGACACTTTTCTTTGGTATTTTAAAGAAGTACCTGTTAAACGTCTTGGTAATAATTTACCTTGCTCATTTACAAACTTTAATAAGTAATCTGGATCTTTATAATCGATATACTTAATACCAGCCTTTTTAAAACGACAATACCTTTTTTGTTTAGAGGTTTCTATATTTAATGGAGTAAGATATCTAATCTCTCCTTCTTTTTTTCCTTTTGCTTGTTGATCTATTGATGCCATAATTAAGCGTTTTGTTTGTTTCTTTCTCTTCTTCTTTCTGCCCAAGATATTGCATGCTTATCTAACTTAACAGTTAAATAACGCATAAAACGCTCGTCACGTCTAAACTCTACTTCTAAAGGCTCTATTACTTCTCCAGCAACAGTATACTCAAATAAGTGATAAAAACCACTTTTTTTGTTTTGAATTGGGTAGGCTAACTTTTTTAGTCCCCAATTTTCTTTGGCAATCATCTTAGCACCTTTAGAAACTAGAAAATCTTCGTGTTTCTTTACTGTTTCCTTTATCTGATCTTCAGATAAAACGGGATTTAAGATGAAAACAGTTTCATAATGATTCATAAAAAATATTTTTTATTGTTAAAAACGGCTGCAAAAATACGCAATAATTATAACTACACCAACAATTTAAAGCCTATTTTTTAATGCTAAATTTTGAAATTAAATTATGTTAAACTTTACACTTTGTCGGCGTTTTTTGGTTTTTAACCGAATTTTTCGTACTATTGTCGATATCTTAACCTAAAAATGATAATGTTATGACATTAAACTGTGTAGTTGTTGACGATTCTGCGATCCAGCGCCTCTCTATTGTAAAATTAATAGAAAATCATTCTTCTCTTAATCTTATAGCTGAATATAGTAGTGCGTTAGAAACTAAGAACGGTCTTAATACACACAAGGTAGATCTTATCTTCCTTGATATTGAGATGCCTGTTCTTAATGGATTTGAACTCTTAGATGTACTCAACAACAAACCCCAAATTATCTTTGTTACTGGCAAAACAGAATATGCCTTTAAAGCATTTAATTATGATGCTACAGATTATCTTCAAAAACCAATTACTAAAGAACGCTTTAATACTGCCGTTGAAAAAGCTATTGAGCAGCATAAGCTAAAATTAGACTTTAACGAAACTGAAGGTGAACATATCTTTGTAAAAAGCAATCTTAAAAAACGTAAAGTCTATATTAAAGACATTAAGTGGATTGAAGCTCTTGGAGATTATGTAAAAGTAGTAACAGAAGAGAACAGCTTAGTTGTATTATCTACAATGAAAGCTTTTGAACTTGAACTTCCGGAAGGAAAGTTTTTAAGAATTCATAAATCCTATATTGTGAATTTAGATAAAATTGATCGCTTTAACAGTAAAAATGTTGAAGTTGGAGCATATGAAATTCCTTTGAGTCGTAATAAGAAAACGCAACTCGTGGATGCTTTAAATAACATAACTTAATAATTATCGATATTTAAAACTACTCTAACAGCCCTATAATCTTTAATACTTAAGAAGCTATTGTGTATTTTACTAATAGCTTCTTTTGTTTTAGGTAAAGATTGAGGTTGAGGAATCTTTATTAATATATTTTTGTGATATAGATTTCTAATTCTTGATACAGGCGGAAATTCTGGTCCTAAAACGTTTTGTTTAAAAACTTGTTTTAATGATCTGGCATACCAATCTGAAGCTAAGTTTACACGATTGTAATCTTTGTGTTTTAAAGTTATTTTAATCAATCGATATATTGGTGGATATTTAAAATTATAACGCTCGTCTAATTGCTCTTTATACATGTCTTTGTATAAATTAGAAGACACTTGTTGCAAAATATTATGATGCGGATTATAGGTTTGAATTAAAACCTTACCTCTTACATCTGTACGTCCTGCTCTACCTGAGACTTGAGCCATTAATTGATAACTACGCTCATGCGCTCTAAAATCCGGGAAATTTAACAGGTTATCTGCATTCATAATACCAACGAGCTTTATAGATCTAAAATCTAAACCTTTGGTTAGCATTTGTGTTCCTACTAAAATGTCAATTTCGCGCTGTTCAAAAGCTGTAATTATTTTTTCGAAACCATATTTTCCACGTGTAGTATCTAAATCCATACGTGCAACTTTCTTATCAGGGAATAAGGTTTTAACTTCTTCCTCTATTTGTTCTGTTCCAAATCCTTTAGTATCTAAAGTTATATTTCCACAGGCTTCGCAAGCTTTAGGCATTATTGAGTTGTATCCACAATAATGACAGCGTAATTGATCTCTGTATTGATGGTAGGTTAAGCTCACATCGCAATTTGGGCATTGTGGCGAATGTCCGCAAGTTGTACATTCTATAATTGGTGAAAATCCTCTTCGATTTTGAAATAATATAATTTGAAAGCCTTCATCTAGCGTCTCGATCATTTCTTCAATTAAGCGATCACTGAAATGGCCTTTCATACGTTTTCGCTTATACTTATCCGCAAGATCTATCAACTCTATGTCTGGCATTAACACATTATTATAACGTGTATTAAGCTCTATTAAACCATATTTTCCACTAGACGCATTATAATAACTCTCTAAACTTGGTGTAGCAGAACCTAATAGTGTTTTAGCGCTAAATATATTAGAAAGCACAATAGCTGCATCTCTAGCATGATAACGTGGTGCTGGATCAAATTGCTTATACGATTGCTCATGTTCTTCATCTACTATAATTAAGCCTAAATTATTAAATGGTAATAACAACGAAGAGCGCGCACCTATTATTACTTGTGTTTTTTCAGAATTCTCGAGCATGTTATGCCAAACTTCAACACGCTCGTTACCCGAATAGCGACTATGAAATACAGCTACTTTTTCACCAAAATAACTTTGCAACCTATTAACAAGTTGTGTCGTTAAAGCTATCTCTGGCAATAGGTATAACACTTGTTTTCCTGCTTTCAACTCAGTTTCTATAAGTTTGATATAAATTTCTGTTTTACCAGATGATGTTACACCATGCAATAATGCAACTGATTTTTCTTTAAAAATTTCTTCTATTTCGGTTAACGCTTTTTGTTGCGCATCATTTAGTGTTTTAGCTGTAGAAGAATTGTCTCCTTTAAACTGAACACGATCTGTCTGTATAAAATATTCTTCTAAAATGGATTTGTCTATTAATGTTTTTAAAGTTGCAGAAGTAGCTCCGCTTCGCTTTAATAATTCTGAAACTTTTATGGATGCATTTGATTCTGTTTCTAAAACAAACAAGTTCATTACTACATCGCGTTGTTTTGGAGCTCGTTTTAGTTGCTCAAACAAGTTTTGAAGATGTTCTTCAGATTTATAATTAGCATGTAGTTTTACATACCTTACCAATTTAGGTTTATACTTTTCGTAGAGTTCTTCTTGCAGTTGTAATACATTTTTGTCTACGAGATCTTTTATTACTGGCAAAACACGTTTTTTATCTAAAATAGACATCACATCTCCAATTTTTAATGAAGACTGATGCTGTAACGCTTCAACTATTAAAAACTCATCATCTTTTAAATTGTGTTCTTCAACTGATGACGAGTTATTAATTGATATAATCGTTTCACTCTCCAAAATAAATGCATTTGGCATTGCTGCTCGCATTACTTCTCCTAGACTACACATGTAATAAGAAGCAATCCACTGCCAATGTTTTAATTGTGTCGTGGTAACTACAGGTTTATCATCTAAAATTTGATGTATGGTTTTAGCATCGTAAGCTGTTGGTGGGTTTTGGTGAATTGTAAAAACTAATGCGGTATAAATTTTACTTTTTCCAAACGGAACTGCAACACGCATGCCTGGTTTTAAAAACTTAGATTCGGCTTCAGTAATATGATAGGTAAATGCTTTTTGAAGCGGAATAGGTAATATGACATCAATGAAATCGATAGAAATTAGAGATTAGAGATTAGAGATTAGAGACACTACCAAAATAACTTTATACTTGATAACTTTATACTTTTGCTTTTTTACTTTTCACTTTTTAACACGATGCCAATATTGAGTTTTATAGAAAAATGCAATGTATCCTCTCACCTGCAATCGATCGGGATTATCTTCTAATTTTATACGACATTTATATATTTTTCCATTACTAGGGTTAAGTATTGTACCATCTTCATATACATCCCCGTTTTTTGATAAATCAGCTATAATTTGTAGATTTATAATTGATTTATTTTTATTTTCTCCCTTGCATTTAGAACATACTGGATTTTTTATTTTAGTATTTAAAACTTTTATAATCTTACCATATACTTTGCCTTCTTTTTCAAAAATCTCAACAATAGATTTAGCTTCACCTGTTTCATCATCTATGGTTTTCCATTGCCCTAAAATAGATTGAGCATTTAAGGGTAAAACTATTAATACTAGTAAAATTATAAATAATACCTTTTTCATTTTGACTGATTGATTTTTTCTAAGCCTCTTAATGTCGCATTAAGCTCATAACCCAAAAGTAATATATTAGCATTTAACCATAGATATAGTAAAAGAATTAATAGACCACCTATAGAACCATACAGCTTGTTGTAATTTGAAAAATCATCAATATAAATCCCAAATAAATAAGAAGTTAAAATAATTAGTAAAGTTGTTAGCAAAGCTCCTACTGAAAAAAAACGTGTTTTCCGTCCTTCTTTAGTACCAAAAAAGTATAATATCGCAGTTGATAAATATACCATTATAATAAAAAATGAATATTTTACTGGTGTAATCCATCCTAAACCTTTTGACGATTCTTCCATAAATACTTCATTATTAATACTTTCATACAAAGGACTAATAACATAAATTTGAAAATACCCAAAAAAAGCTACGGTAATCAGTACTAAAATAGCGAGTATTAAAGCGATACCTAATGCGTACATATATTGTTGAATAATATTACGTGTTAACTGTTTATGGTACGAATTTTCAAAGCCGGAAAACACCGCATTAACACCATTAGTCATTAAAAACATAGACAATACAAATACTGAAGATAATAACCCTACCTGTTTATTATTACCTTCTAAATTTTGGAAAATAGAATCCATAAAAAAATCTGAAGTTTGTGGAGGCAAGGATGTCTTTAAAAAGCTTCTAAAATTATATTGAAAAACTTCTAAATCCATATTAGGAATAAGAGTTGGAATATAAGGGATTAAAATAATTAAGAATAATAAAAAAGGGAAGATTGCAGTAAAAAAACTAAATGCAATAGCACTTGCTCTTGTGGTTAATGTGCCTTTAACAATACCAATAACATATAGCTCCAATAAATCGTAAATAGACAAACCCTCAAAACCTGGCAACCTGATTTTTTTACAAACCTTTACAGATTGATTTACTACCGGAATCTTATCTAATTTATCTTCAATTGATTTTGACATAAAATGATTTCTAACTTAGAATTACATCATACTGCTTTTAAACTTAAATCCATATTATACACCGAATGTGTTAACGCACCTGACGATATATAGTCTACTCCACATAATGCATAATCCCTAATCGTATTTTCATTAATACCTCCAGAAGATTCCGTTAAACATTGGTTTCCTATTAACTTAACTGCTTTACGTGTATCTTCATAATTAAAATTATCTATTAAAATACGATATACTCCACCACAATCTAATATCTCTTTAATTTCATTAAGATCTCTAGCTTCAACAATAATTTTTAAATCGCGCATAGTAGCTTTAAGATAAGCCTTAGTTAAATTTATGGCTTTTGCAACACCACCTGCAAAATCGATATGATTGTCTTTAAGCATAATCATATCATACAATGCAAATCTATGGTTCTCTCCTCCTCCAATTTTTACAGCCCATTTTTCTAGTGCTCTAATGCCTGGAGTTGTTTTTCTGGTATCTAAAATTTTAGTACCTGTTCCTTCTAGTAAATCTACAAAAGATTTAGTTTTTGTTGCTATAGCGCTCATACGCTGCATAGCATTGAGCACCAACCGTTCTGATTTTAAAATAGATTGTGAAGCTCCTTCTACATAAAATGCAATATCCCCATATTTAACCTCTGAGCCATCTTCAATTAATGTTTCTATTTTTAGGTTAGCATCTACATAAGCAAATACTTGTTTCGCAAATTCAATACCAGCAATAATACCATCATCTTTTACTAAAAGTTTCGCTTTTCCTTGAGCTGTATCTGGTATGCACGCCAATGAGCTATGATCTCCATCACCAACATCTTCTCTAATTGCGTTAGCTATAATTAAATCTATCTCTTTTTGAAACTCTGCTTTTGAAATCATTTAATTCTTATTTGATGTAAAAATAGGAATTGAAAGGTGATATTTGAAATATAGTTGTAAATTTAGTTTATCAATCTATTCAACTATAAATGAAAACTAAATTATTGTTTTTATTATTAATTATTCCCTTGCTTAGTTTAACGCAAGAAACTGATAAACCTATTCTGTATTTGGATGAAAACATGAGCCAAATAGATATGGCTAAATTTTATGTTAAATCAAAATCCTTAATTTTTCATGAAGAAATCGTATTAAGAGACTCAATTAAAATTAAATACCTTATAAAAGATTATGATTTTAAGAAATTGGATGATACAGAATTAACTCAAATTCAAGGTGTTTTCAAATCATTTTATAATACAACTGATTTAAACAAAAATTTAATTATTACATATAAGGATACTATTATGGGCTTCGAAGAGTATTCTAAATCCCTGAAACACAGAAAATCTCTTGATGAAGCAGGCAATGTATCCTATAAAAAGTATTTAAAAAACAGAAAAACAACTGATGAAATCCAAAAGAAATGTAATCGGTTTTTAAAAAGAAATAATTCTTTAGCAATACATTTTTATTCTGTAAATCAGAATTTCACTTATAATATAAAACATTATAGTTTTCAAAAAATTAATAAAGTTTTGAAAAACACATTTTTTAAAAATAAATCCTCAGGTATAATAATATTGAAACCTAATGGACATTATTTCTATTATCGCTATTTACCCGAACATCAAGTCGAAAAAATGTTAAATAAAAACTGGAGAGAGTATATCTCTGACTTTAATCAAATAGATACTAATCCTCAAATTTTTGAAACAAATTTTATTTTAAAAGCTAGAATAGAGAATAAAAACAGATTAATTGCTATAGGTCAAGCACAGGTTGAAAGAGAAAGAGAGAGAGAAAAACGCTTAAAAACAAATAACATTCAAAGAAATCGAAGAGTAACAGTTAATCAATCTCATTGCTTTATATCATCTAGATACTAAATGACAATCAAACTCATTGCCATAGGCAAAACAGATAATAAAGCCTTAATTGGGTTAATTGAAGATTATACAAAACGCCTTAGCCATTATACACGTTTTGAATTTGAAATTATACCAGACATAAAAAATGTAAAACATCTATCAGAATCTCAACAAAAAGAAAAAGAAGGAGAGCTTATTTTGGCAAAAACTCAGAAGGCTGATGTTCTTATTCTACTAGATGAAAATGGAAAACAGTATACTTCTATTGAATTTTCAAAGTATCTCCAAAAGCATATGAACTCTGGTATTAAAACACTAATTTTTGTTATTGGCGGACCTTATGGATTCTCTAATCCTGTTTATCAACGTGCTAATGGAAAGTTAGGCCTATCTAAAATGACATTCTCTCATCAAATGGTAAGATTATTCTTTATAGAACAATTATATCGTGGTTTTACAATACTAAAAAATGAACCTTATCACCATAGATAAAGTCCATTCTCTTTAATATTTTATATCTAATCTGATTTTTATTATTAATGAGCTGATATTCATTATATTTTTACCTACAAGGTTTTAAACACCTGAAGGTATGCCTTAAACTTTTTAAAAACCTACAAGGTCAAAAAAGACCTTGCAGGATACAAAAATGAGTTTATACTTTAGAAATCGACTGCTTAAATTTCAATAGATTAATCAAACTTAGACAGCTATTTATTTAGAATCTGCTATCCAAGCATCTATTTTATCTTCCAAAAGTTGCAGTGGAATACAACCTGTTTCTAAAACCTGATTGTGGTATTCTCTAATATCAAACTTATCCCCAAGTGCCTTAGCTGCTCTTTCTCTTAATTCTATAAGTTTTAATTGACCTATCTTATAAGACAAGGCTTGCCCAGGATTAGCCATATAACGCTCAATTTCACTAGTTATCGAAGCTTCAGACTTTGCTTCATTCTCCAACGAATATTGTATAGCTTGTTCTCTTGTCCACCCTTTAGAGTGAAGCCCTGTATCTACAACCAATCTTATTGCTCTATGTATCTCAGAACTTAACATTCCAAAATATAAATACGGATCTTTAAATAACCCCAACTCTTTGCCCATAGCTTCGGTATAAAGTGCCCAACCTTCTCCATAAGCGCTATACCATAATGTTTTTCTAAAATCTGGTAATTCTTTGTTTTCTTGTTGCAAGGCTATCTGAAAATGGTGCCCAGGAATCGCCTCATGCAAAAACAAACTTTCTTTATCAAATATATTATAACTTTCAACGTATGGTATCGGTGTATAAAAAATACCTGGACGTGTACCATCTAAAGAACCAGAACTGTAATTTGCAGCAGCAGACTTCTCTCTAAAAGGTTGTGTACGTCTTACCTCAAAAGCTGTGACAGGTTGTTTTCCGAATAGCTTATTTATTTGTGGTTTCATAACATCATGAATGCTATCATAGAAGGCAATAACTTGCGAACGTTCTGTGAATGGCATCAAAGACTCTTTTGTTCTTACATGTTCAAAAAAATCATTTAAATCTCCTTCAAAACCTACCTGTTCTTTAATGGCTTCCATTTCAGAACGAATACGTGACACTTCACTTAATCCTAATTGATGAATTTCATCAGCTGTCATATTAGTAGTGGTATACAGTTTTATTTGATGACTATAATAATCAGCTCCGAGTGGTGTAGCATCTATTCCACTAGACATTCTTCCTTTTGGCAAATATTCGTTTGTTAAAAAATCAACCATACTCTGATGTGCTGGCATAATCTTATCTTTAATCATCGTAGAATAATCCGCTGTTATTGTTTCACGCTCATCTTGAGTGAAACTATCTGGGATCACTTTAATTGGTGCGTAATACAAATGATTTACAACTTCCCCAGTTGCTAATGTTTCAAATTGAGGAATCACTTTCTTTATCAAAGGTTTTGGTAATACATAGCCTTCAGACATGCCAGTTCTCATATTTTCTATAGTAGAGTTTAACCAAACCAGATAATTATCGACACGCGTCATCCAATCGTTATAATTCTTTACTGTTTTAAAAGGTTGCGCATTACTTGCTGAAGCCAATTGGTTAAAATCTAAATTTTTAGACCACATTTGATCTATAGGCATTAAATCTTTTTTAAAGGTCATAGCCTCTAGATTAATATCGATATCCCAGTTTAAGACATTGTAGCTCATTTTTTCGGTACTATTCAATGACTCAAAATCTATGTGAGACAATTTGTTTTTATAAGACTCATAATAAGTCTTCTTCTTAGTCTTATAATCGGCAGATAAAAAATCTGGAAAAGCAGTATTATAATCCGTATTCCCTGCATTTGTAGCTATCATAGGATCTAATTCATAACCACCTTGGTTATAATCCTCTAAAAGTTTAGTAAATTCAGCATTGTTAGATTTTACTTCTGTTTCTGATGTTTCATTTTTACAAGATAAAACAACGAGAAAGACAAGACTTAAAACAAATAATCGACGTATCATAAAAAATAGATTTTAGGAGATAAAGGTATGTAATAATTCCTTAAACTAAGGAAAGTGCTTCATTGATATCTGTATTTACAGATTGAAAATTTATTGTCAAAATTATTTGTTTTTTAATTGTTAATCTTATTCTTACAAAACACAAAACCTTAAGGTCAACTTATCTGACAATAATCATAAAGTTTTCTAAACATTGAAAGCTTATGAAGCTTTTTTCGTCTATAATAATATCAAACTAATTAACATAAATTATAATGGAAAAGGATATCATAATTTTTGACGGAGAATGTAATCTTTGCAATGGTGTTGTGGGCTGGTTATTAAAATTTGCGCCAGAAGATTTATTTCAATTTGTAGCTTTTCAATCGTCTTACGGGCAACAATTATTAACTAAATATGGTTATCCTACTGAACGATTAGATACTGTAATACTTATTGATGATAATGGTGTAAAAACACACTCTGATGGATTTTTAAGAATTGTTTCTAAAATACCAAAATGGAAACGTGTTGCAGCTTTATTAGGTTTTATTCCTCGTTTAATAAGAGATTTCATCTACAAAACGGCATCTAAAAATAGAGTAAAATGGTTTGGTCAATCTAGAAGTTGTACTATAGATTTTAGATAAATAGTCTTAAAATGATTAAAAAATAAAAACCTCAATATGTTTATCATACTGAGGTTTTCGTAATTTATAATAAGTCCTTTATACTTTTATTTCATATAAAAAGTTTTTAAACAAACTTTGGTAAATCAATATCATTTATTGCACCATGAGAAGCATGTGCAACTGTAGCACCATTTTTAATAACTAAAAGTTGTGGTGACTGATGCATCACCTGAAACTTATAACCAACTTCAGTAGATACATCTCTATAGTTCAATAGATCCAAATAATACAAATCTAAATCCTTCTCTTCTAATCCATAAAAATCAACAAATTGGTTAATCACCATACGGCTAATTCCACAACGTGTAGAATGCTTAAAAATAACTTGGGTTTTAGTTTTAGATTTTTTTGAAATAGCGTCTAATTGAGGAATATTTGTCAACGGAATCCAAGGCAGTGATTTCTCTTCTTTTGGCTCTGAAGAACCTCCAAACATTTTACTAAATATTCCCATAGTTATTGTACTTTAAATTATTGAACTTCAAACATAGTCGATTCTTTATTTATATCCTTACAAACTGACTAAAAGTCACGTTATTATTGCTTTAAACAGACATTTTGTCTCTTAAAACCTGTTGGTAAGGTATTTGAAATAGAGCTAGAAAACAAATCGCTTATTAGAATAATTCTCTTAACGATTATAAGTAATTATAACAGATTATGAATTTCAATAATTATACCATCAAATCGCAAGAAGCTATACAGCAAGCGCAACAACTTGCCCAAAGCTTACAACACCAACACATAGAAAACGAACACTTATTTAAAGGCATCCTTAATGTTGATGAAAATGTTTTACCATTTTTGCTAAAGAAGCTAAACATCAATGTTGCTTTATTAGAACAAATTCTAGATAAAGAGCTTAAACGTTTTTCAAAAGTTTCTGGTGGAGACATTATGCTTTCAAGAGAAGCTGGAAAAAGTGTTAATGAAGCGTCTATAGTAGCAAAGAAAATGAATGACGATTTTGTAGCTATTGAGCATCTTGTCTTAGCGATTTTTAAATCTAAAAGCAAAATTGCTCAGGTTTTAAAAGATCAAGCTGTAACGGAAAAAACACTAAGAGCCAGTATAGAAGAGTTACGTAAAGGAGATCGCGTCACCTCTCAAAATCAAGAAGACACATACAATTCGCTAAATAAATATGCCAAAAACCTCAACCAATTGGCAAAAGATGGGAAGCTAGACCCTGTAATTGGTAGAGATGAAGAGATACGTAGAATATTACAAATATTATCGCGCCGTACTAAGAATAATCCCATTTTGGTTGGTGAACCCGGAACTGGTAAAACAGCCATAGCTGAAGGCTTAGCGCATCGTATCATTGATGGCGATATCCCTGAAAACCTAAAAAACAAAAAAATATTTGCTTTAGACATGGGAGCGTTAATTGCTGGCGCTAAGTTTAAAGGTGAGTTTGAAGAACGCTTAAAAGCTGTAATCAAAGAAGTAACAACTAGTGAAGGTGATATTGTACTTTTCATAGATGAAATTCATACACTTGTTGGAGCTGGCGGTGGACAAGGAGCTATGGATGCTGCTAATATTTTAAAACCAGCTTTAGCACGTGGCGAACTCAGAGCTATAGGCGCTACTACATTAGATGAATATCAAAAATATTTTGAGCAAGACAAAGCCTTAGAACGTCGTTTTCAAAAAGTTATAGTCAATGAACCTGATACCGAAAGTGCTATTTCTATACTTAGAGGTATTAAAGAAAAATACGAAACACATCACAAAGTTCGTATAAAAGATGAAGCCATTATTGGAGCTGTAGAATTATCTACGCGTTATATTACCAATCGTTTTTTACCAGACAAAGCCATTGATTTAATGGATGAAGCGGCTTCAAAATTGCGAATGGAAATTAACTCAAAACCTGAAGAGCTCGATGTCTTAGATCGTAAAATTATGCAAATAGAAATTGAAGTAGAAGCTATTAAACGTGAAAAAGACGAGTCTAAACTAAAATCTTTACGTTCAGAATTAGCAAACCTTAAAGAAGAACGCAATGCCCTAAATGCAAAATGGAAAAGCGAAAAAGAAGTTGTTGATAATATACAGACTGTAAAACAAGATATTGAAAACTACAAATTAGATGCTGAACGCGCCGAGCGTAATGGCGATTATGGTAAAGTTGCTGAAATTAGATATGGAAAAATTAAAGAAGCCACAAAGCAGCTTGAAACATTTCAAAAACAATTAGCTCAACAACAAGAAACTGCATTAATAAAAGAAGAGGTTACATACGAGGATATTGCTGATGTTGTTGCAAAATGGACAGGTATACCTGTAACCAAAATGATACAAAGTGAACGTGAAAAGTTATTAAAACTTGAAGATGAGTTGCATAAGCGTGTTGTTGGACAAGAAGAAGCCATAGAAGCTGTTAGTGATGCTGTACGCCGTTCTAGAGCTGGTTTACAAAACCCTGAAAAACCTATAGGTTCGTTCTTGTTTTTAGGCACAACAGGCGTTGGTAAAACAGAACTCGCTAAAGCTCTTGCAGAATATTTATTCGATGACGAGAATGCTATGACACGCATAGATATGAGTGAATATCAAGAACGCCATGCTGTAAGTCGTTTGGTTGGTGCACCTCCAGGTTATGTAGGTTATGATGAAGGAGGTCAGTTAACTGAAGCTGTAAGACGCAAACCATACTCGGTGGTACTATTAGATGAAATTGAAAAAGCACATCCAGATACTTTTAATATTCTGTTACAAGTATTAGATGAAGGTCGATTAACAGATAATAAAGGTCGTATTGCTGATTTTAAAAATACTATAATAATTATGACCTCTAATATGGGCAGCCAAATTATACAAGAGCGTTTTGAAGCTATTAAAGATATTGATACTGCAATGGAAACAGCAAAACTTGATGTTTTAGGGGTATTAAAACAAACGGTAAGACCTGAATTTTTAAATAGAATAGATGACACAATCTTATTCACACCTTTAAGCAAAGCTAATATTAAAGATATTGTTGGCCTACAACTGAAGAGCATTACTAAAATGATTGCTAAACAAGGTATAACCTTTGATGCAACTGAAGAAGCCATAAGCTATTTAGCTGAAAAAGGGTATCATCCAGAATATGGTGCTAGACCTGTTAAGCGTGTGATACAAAAAGAAGTTTTAAACCAGTTAAGCAAAGAAATATTAGTTGGTAAAGTGACTACAGATAGTATTATTTTACTAGATGCTTTTGATAAAGAATTGGTCTTTAGAAATCAAGGTGACCTTGTTACTGAAGAATTTTAACTAAATCTGTAACAATATGGCTTCTAAATAGTCTTTATAATGATTGGTTGGCTTAGCCGAGAGGCAAGCTTTAAAAGCAACACGAAATAGTTTGAGACGTCCAAGCTTATAAGTAGTGTTGCTTTTATTTTTATATCTCAAAAATAAACGACCTCAAATTGTAACATTATATGTTTTTTAAACACTTATTCAAAAAAAACATTTAACCATTATTGTTATGAAATCATTATTATCACTTCTATTTGCCACCTTTTTGTCCTTTTTCTCTACTAATGCTCAAGAATTAGAAAATTCCTTATTATGGAAGATTTCGGGTAATGATCTTGAAAAACCCTCTTATCTTTTTGGAACTATACATATTACTTGTGATGCTACTTTAAACGATAAAGTAAAAAAAGCTTTAGATGAAACCTCTCAAGTTGTATTAGAGATCGATATGGATGATCCTTCCTTGCAGGCTAAAATGATTAGTGGTATTTATATGAAAGATGAAAAGAAAATAGAAGACCTAGTCTCTAAAGAAGATTTTGAAGCTATAAATACATTATTAACCAAACATGCTGGTGTCTCTTTAGGTATTGTACAGAATATGAAACCTTTCTTTTTAACTGCTATGCTCTATCCTAAATTACTAGATTGTCAAATGCAATCTTTTGAACAAGAACTCATAAAAGTAGCACAAGCGCAAAACGAAGAAATTTTAGGTTTAGAAACTATTGAAGATCAATTACAAGTTTTTGATAATATCCCATACGAAGATCAAGTTGCTGATTTATTAAGATCAGCTAAAGACGATTTAGAGTATGATAGAACAACTTTTGCTACTATGCTAGAGTTGTACAATACAGAAAATATTACTCAAATGGAAGTTATGATGGATGATGACACTTCTAAGTTATCAGATCATCAAGATATATTACTAGTCAATAGAAATAAAAAGTGGATTTCTCGTATTTCGGAACTTTCAAAAAAACAAGCTACATTTTATGGAGTTGGCGCCGGACATTTAGCTGGGGAGAATGGAGTTATTCTCCTACTTAGAAAAGCAGGTTATACTGTAACTGCTGTTAAATAGTAATTAAATCATATATTTATTTTCTTAAAAAAGTCTTTTAATAAACATTTAGAAGGCTTTTTTTATTGATAACGTTCAAAAAAAAATAAATTTCGTTAAAAAAGTGATTTTTTTCGTAATTGATTTTCAAATCATTAGGATTTAAAAACAAAGTTTTCGATGAAATGCATGTAAAAAAAATGGATTTTTACGCGTTTTAACGGATAAATTGTTAATTTTATCGAGCTATTTAATTCCAACAAAAGCTAAAGACACGTATTAATTCTTGTCTTGGTAATCCCTCTGTTTTTTAGAGAATTGTTTTAGTTTTTAATTTTTACCCTATATCTAATTGTTATGGAATTAAATAAATATATAGATCATACACTTTTAAACAGTGATGCCACTGAGCGTCAAATTATTCAACTTTGTGAAGAGGCAAAAAAGCACGATTTTTACTCTGTTTGTATTAATAGTAGTTATGTACCAATAGCGAGGCAAGCATTACTTCACTCCGATATAAAAATATGCACGGTTGTTGGTTTCCCTCTTGGTGCCATGTCTACAGATGCAAAAATATTTGAAGCAAAAAAAGCTATAGAGCAAGGCGCTGACGAAATCGATATGGTAATGAATATTGGTCTTATAAAAAGCAGAAATTATTTAGGTTTGCTTAAAGACATCAGTAATGTAAAACTTGCAATCGGAAAAGTTCCCTTGAAAATTATTTTAGAGATCAGTGAACTTTCTAAAAATGAAATTGTTAAAGCTTGTGAAATTTGCTTAGATGCTAAAGTGGACTTTGTAAAAACGTCTACAGGTTTCTCTAAAAGTGGAGCTACATTAACTGCTGTGAAGATTATAAAAAAGACCGTTCGTAATTTCATTAAAATAAAAGCATCTGGAGGTATTAGTGATGCTGAAACAGCTAGTAAATATATTGATGCTGGTGTAGAACGCATTGGTACTTCTGCTGGCGTAGCTATAGCTCTAGCGAGTTAGAATGGTATAGTAATATTATATTTGGGTTAGAATTAGCACATTTATGATATCGATTTCTAAAGATGTAAAGCTTCGCGTTATAACACTTGATGATCAGGCTAGATTGCATGAGTTAATGCATCGCATTTATCCGCCATTCTACAGGCATTTATGGGTTAATGAAGATTGTAATTGGTATATGAACTTTTGCTATAGCATGGTTAATCTTCAAAACGAATTATCCGAACCACAATCCGAATATTATTTTGTGTATTATAAAGAAAACCTCAACGGAATACTCCGTTTTAAGTACAATAGTACTTTAGAACATTCTTTTTCTAAAAACACGGCTTATCTTCATCGTATTTATTTAGGAGAAGAATCTCATGGCAAAGGTGTTGCTAAAGTATTATTTGATTGGGTAGATAAAAAAGCAAAAGAGAATGGTCAAAGTGGCATTTGGTTAGAAGCCATGGATACTCAAATACAGGCTTTAAAATTTTATGAAAAATGTAATTACATCATCAAAAACACACGTGTTCTTAATTTTGAGCGTATACATGAAAAATATAGAGGCATGATTATATTATATAAATCCTTAATTTAGAGGAAAATTAAATGAATAATTTATGAAAAAGTTAACCGTTCTTCTTTTTGTACTTCTTTTTGCATTAAATATAAATGCGCAACAAGATCAATCTAATGAGAATACATCCACATATTATTTAATTCGTCATGCTGAAAAAGATAGAAACGACAAAACTAATAGAGATCCACATTTAATAGAAAAAGGTGTTAAACGTGCCGAAAACTGGAGTAATGTGCTAAAAAATGTGAAGTTTGATATGGTGTTTTCTACTAATTATAATAGAACAAAAGAGACTGCTAAACCAACAGCTGTAGCTAATAATTTAGAAGTTAGTTTTTATGATCCTAGAGATTTAAAAATTGAAGAATTTATGACTAAAACTAAAGGCAAAACCGTATTGGTTGTTGGCCATAGCAATACCACTCCAATGTTTACTAATGCTTTAATTGGTGAAGAAAAGTATAGACCTATTGCCGACGACAATAATTCTAATATTTATATTGTAACGGTATCTGGTAGTACTAAATCGTCAACGGTATTAGTTATCGATTAAATCTACTGTAATTGCTTCTAATTCTATTTTAGACAATAATTGCAATTTTCCGTCTTCAAATAATTGTCCTAAATTTAAAAGACTTTTTACTGAAGCGTCTGGTTTATAGTTGTTATAATCTACAAAACGAACTCCATTGACTATTCGTTCATTATAAGCTTCTCTATAACGAATACCAACACCATCATCTTCTGCATAAGAATAAGCTACGAAATCAACCTTGTGGTCATCTTTACTAATCCAATACATAAATTCATCATCATAATCTTCTCCTCCACCTTCTTTAGAAAACGTTACTTTTATTTTATAATACAGTTTTTCTTTTATGGATTCTTCTCCTAATAACTCTTTATGTACTGCTTTATCATTTAAACCATAAGGTAAAACAGAAAAATAATGTACAGAGTTTACAGAAGCTGAATATCTCGGAATCATAGAATCTGCAACGGTAATTAATTCATCATTAATAAAGCGTTCAAAACTGTCATTGCTTAACAAATCAAAAATAGAATCGTTAGTTTCTGTAGTTATTACACGTCCTAAAACAAAAGCTCCATTATTTCGGGTTGCTAAATATTTGCGTCCTCTAAAATCAAAACTAATTTTAGAATTAGGGACTTTATTACCTCCTGAAATATCAATAGATGTATTGACAATTGCATCAGCAGTTAATACCTTTTCTGTTTTTTCGGATTTGCAATTAAAAAATAATACGAGTATAAATAAAGTATAGATAGGTTTCATGGTATGATTTTAAAAAATTTGAGTCGTAAAACTAGTCAATAGATAACACTATAACCCTAAAATAATTATAAATTATATACCTTTGTCGACCATGCAAAAAACGGTAAACATACTCAATAAAAAAGCAAGGTTTCAGTACGAAATATTAGATAAATATACGGCTGGCATTGTACTTTCTGGCACAGAAATTAAGTCTATTCGTGCCAGTAAAGCGTCCATTGCTGAAAGCTTTTGTGAGTTTAATGAAGGTGGCGAGTTATTTGTAATTAATATGACTGTTGAAGAATATGCTTATGGTAATTACTATAACCATAAACCTAAAGCTGAACGCAAATTATTACTCAATAAAAAAGAACTAAAAAAATTACAGCGCGATATTGAAGCCAAAGGACTTACTATAATTCCGCTAAGGCTTTATATAAATGAGAAAGGATTTGCCAAGCTAGAAATCTCGTTAGCTAAAGGAAAAAAGTTGTTTGATAAACGCGAAACCATTAAGGACCGAGATAACAAACGTGATTTAGATCGGATTAAGAAAAATTTTCGATAATTATAAGGATACAATAACCTGAAGAAAATCTTATTCCTAAAGCATATTTACCAAATTAATCTTAATTATCTGTTATAGACTATTATATATCTGCTAGAAGTTATTAATTTTAGCAAGATATTTTTTACACATAAAAACCATTTACACATGAAACTCTTACTAAAATCTAATTCATTATTAGTTATTGCATTAGCATTTTCTATTTTAAGTTGTGCACAAGAAAAAGTAAAACCCGTTTTTAAAGACGGTGAAGCTCAAATTGTAGAAGCATTCAGTAATCAAGAAGATTGGTTACGCCATGACTTATGGGTAGAAACCGATTTTGATACGGATGGAGATGGCGAAAAAGATCGTATGCATGTTTCTGTAACACGTCCAAGTCAAACTGAAACCGAAAACCTAAAATTGCCTGTAATTTATGTGACGAGTCCATATTTTGCTGGAGTTGCTGGTGATGAACCAGGAACCATGTGGGATGTAAAAATAGAATTGGGAGCATCTGCAAAAGAGCGTCATCACCCAGAAGTAAAGCGTAGAGGTAAGCGTCCAATTATTTCAAATTCGCACATCAGAAAATGGGTGCCAAGAGGTTATATCGTTGTGCATTCTTCGTCTCCAGGAACAGGCTTATCTGATGGTGCACCTACCATTGGTGGATTAAACGAAGAATTAGCTCCAAAAGCAGTAGTACAATGGCTAACAGGTAAGGCTAAAGGCTTTACCGAACGTAACGGAACTGAAGAAGTAAAAGCCTTTTGGTCTACAGGAAAAGTAGGCATGACAGGCACATCATACAACGGTACTTTACCTTTAGCTGCAGCGACAACAGGCGTTGAAGGCTTGGAAGTTATTATTCCTATTGCACCAAATACTTCATCTTATCATTATTACCGCTCTAACGGATTGGTACGCTCGCCAGGTGGGTATTTAGGCGAAGACATTGATGTGCTTTACGATTTTGTTCATAGTGGAGATGAAGACAAACGCGCTTACAATAATAAAACCATTCGTGATACAGAATTAAAAAATGGCATGGATCGAGAAACTGGAGATATGAACGATTTTTGGCACAATCGTGATTATTTACCAAAAATGAAAAACATGAAAGCCGCTTTACTCATGTCTCACGGTTTTAACGACTGGAATGTAATGCCAGAACACAGCTATCGTATTTATAAAAAAGCACAAGAAATGGGCTTACCTAGTATGATCTATTATCATCAAAATGGTCATGGTGGACCTCCACCAACATCAATGATGAACAAATGGTTTACTAAATATTTACACGGTATTGATAATGGTATAGATAAAGCTGAAAATAAAGCTTATATCGTTAGAGAGTACGACGATAGACAGCAACCTACTGCATATAAAGATTATCCGAATCCTGAAGCATCAAATGTTACATTGAATTTAACCGAAGGCGGAAATGGAGTTGGTGGTCTAACCCTTGGAAAAGCAAGTAGTACAGTAGAAAAGTTAACGGATAATGTTAACTATACCGGAAAAGCTTTAGCTAAAGCGGAAAGTTCTAACAACCGTTTATTATATGTAACAGCCCCATTAACAGAAGACGTTCATATTTCTGGAGTATCAAAAGTGAGCATTACATTATCAAGTAGTAAATCTGCTGCAAACTTATCTGTTTGGTTAGTATCATTACCTTGGCAAGAAGGTGAAGATTTAAAAATTACTGATAATTTAATTACTAGAAACTGGGCCGATCCTAAAAACCATAAATCATTAACAGAAGAAGAAGATTTGGTGCCTGGACAATTCTATACTGTGAATTTTGATTTACAACCCGACGATCAAATCATTAAAAAAGGACAACAAATTGGTTTAATGATTTTTTCTAGTGATCCAGAATTTACATTACATCCAGAACCTGGAACCGAATTAAATATTCAACTCAATAAAACAAGTTTAACACTTCCTGTAGTTGGAGGTAAAACCGTATTAAAAAAGGCTACTAGTAATTAATGACAGAGATTTGTAGTGCTAAAACTATAGATGATTACAACACTATTGCAGAATTAGCAAATGTGATTTGGCATGAACACTATACACCTATCATTGGTGTAGAACAAGTAGTATATATGCTAGATAAATTTCAATCTACACAAGCAATACAACAACAGATTAAAGAAGAGGATTATCAGTATTTTAAGATTATACATCACCAAAATAACGTAGGTTATATTTCAATAAAAAAAGAAAAGTCTACTTTGTTTTTGAGTAAAATATATGTGTCTAAAGATTATAGAGGACATGGTATTGGTAAAATTGCCATGTCTTTTATTGAATTACAAGCCTTAAAACAAAAATGTAATTCTATTTACTTAACGGTAAACAAATACAATACTAATTCCATTAAAGCTTATAAAAAAACAGGTTTCAAAACTATAGATGCTGTAGTGCAAGACATAGGCAATGGTTATGTTATGGATGATTATATTATGAAAAAAATCATTGCATAGGCATTTAATTTTTGTCTTCTAGTAAAGGAACAAACCGAAACTCTCCAAGTTCGTGTTTTTCAAATTCTTTCAACCCTTTTCGTATAAATAGTGTCATAGTTTGCACATCTTCACCAACAGGTATAACCAAACGTCCACCAATCTCCAACTGTGCTAATAATGGATTAGGTACAAATGGAGCGCCGGCTGTAACAATAATACTTTTAAATGGAGCTTCTTCAGGCATTCCTTTGTAACCATCACCAAAAACAAGTTTCTTAGCTCTATAGCCTAACTTAGGAAGAAATTTAGATGTCTTTTTAAATAACTCTTTTTGTCGTTCAATGCTAAAGACTTTTGCTCCAAGTAAACACAACACCGCTGTTTGGTATCCACTACCTGTGCCAATTTCTAAAATTTTGTCTCCAGAATTAATCTTTAATAATTCGGATTGAAAAGCTACTGTATAAGGTTGTGAGATTGTTTGATCTGCCGCTATAGGAAATGCTTTATCTTGATACGCATGATCTAAAAAGCCAGAATCCATAAATAAATGCCTCGGTATTTCGCTAATAGCTCTTAATACTTTTTCGTCTTTAATTCCCTTTTTTATCAGTACGTCAACCAATTTCTGGCGCATACCTTTATGCTTAAATGTATCTTTCAATGCTATCGTTTAGTTAAAGCTAAATTAAATTAAAGCAAAACAAGTTCAAAGTGTAAGCTTAAAGATTCTAGTTAATTTTTAAACATCTAGATCATATCTCTATTATTTTACATTTTCATTATAAAAAAACTAAATCAAAACAACTATTTTTGTGAAAAACTAAACGTATGCTAAAAGCTGGTGTTCTTGGTGCTGGTCATCTTGGGAAAATTCATCTTAGATTATTAAACCAATCTGATAAATACGAACTTATTGGTTTCTATGATGCCGATGTAGAAAATGCAAAACGCGTTGTAGAAGAGTTTGGTTACACATATTTTAATACTATTGAAGGTTTAATTGACGCTGTAGATATTGTAGATATTGTAACTCCTACTCTTTCGCATTATGATTGTGCAAAGCAGGCCATTTCTAAAGGTAAGCACATTTTTGTTGAAAAACCAATTACCAATACTGTAGAAGAAGCAGAAATATTACGGACTTTAGTCGCCGAAAATAATGTAAAAGGTCAAGTAGGCCATGTAGAACGTTTTAATCCTGCATTTATAGGTGTTAAAAATCAGATTGAAAACCCGATGTTTATTGAAACACATCGTTTGGCTGAATTTAATCCTAGAGGAACAGACGTTCCTGTCGTTTTAGATTTGATGATTCATGATATTGACATAATACTTAGTGTTGTTAATTCTCCTGTAAAACATGTTTCTGCAAGTGGCGTTTCTGTTGTTAGTGATACACCTGATATTGCCAATGCACGTATTGAATTTAAAAACGGTTGTGTTGCTAATCTAACAGCAAGTCGTATTTCATTAAAAAACATGCGTAAAACACGGTTCTTCCAAAAAGATGCATATATTTCTGTAGACTTTTTAGAAAAGAAATGTGAAGTTGTAAAAATGAAAGATGCACCTGAACAGCCTGGAGATTTTGATATGATTCTTCAGAATGCTGAAGGCGTAAAAAAACAAATCTATTTTAATAACCCTGAAATAGCAAATAACAATGCCATCTTAGACGAATTAGAAACATTTGCTGATGCCATAAATAATAATACAAAACCGATTGTTACACTACACGATGGTACAGAAGCTTTGCGTGTGGCAAATATGATTATCAATCAGTTTTAATTCCCTTGAAAAAGGGATTTTCTTAAGAAAAAAGTAAATAATAACAGATTCTCACTTTCGTGGGAATAAAAAATAAATTTTTAAATGAAAAACGTAGCAGTTATAGGAGCCGGAACCATGGGAAACGGTATTGCTCACACTTTTGCTCAATCTGGTTTTAAAGTTCAACTTATAGATATTAGTGAAGCATCATTAAAACGCGGTATCGATACCATTACTAGAAATCTAGACAGAATGGTAGCTAAAGAACGTATTACTGAAGCCGATAAAGTAGAAACTTTAGGGAATATTACAACATTTACAGATATCACAGCTGGTGTGGAATATGCAAGCCTAGTTGTAGAAGCTGCTACAGAAAATTTAGATTTAAAACTAAATATTTTTAGGCAATTAGATGAAGCTTGCCCAGATGATACCATCTTAGCAACAAATACATCTTCAATCTCTATAACTCAAATAGCTGCAGTGACATCGCGACCAGAAATGGTCATTGGTATGCATTTTATGAACCCTGTGCCAATTATGAAACTTGTAGAGATTATTCGTGGATATAATACTAGTGATGAAGTGACTAATACCATTATGGATATGTCACGAACATTAGGTAAAATACCTACAGAAGTAAATGATTATCCTGGGTTTGTTGCAAACCGTATTTTAATGCCTATGCTTAACGAAGCTATAGAAACCTTATATAATGGTGTCGCTGGTGTTGAAGAAATTGATACGGTAATGAAATTAGGTATGGCACATCCAATGGGACCACTACAATTAGCAGATTTTATTGGTCTTGACATTTGTTTATCTATTTTAAATGTAATGTATGATGGTTTTAAAAATCCTAAATATGCACCTTGCCCATTATTAGTAAATATGGTAAATGCAGGTAAGCTTGGTGTAAAATCAGGCGAAGGTTTTTATGATTATTCTGAAAGTAGAAAAGCCGAAAAAATTGCTTCGCAATTTTCTAAGTAAACAATCAAAACCTTCAGAATCATTCTTGTCAGAGATTGAATACTGGATTTAAAACTAAGCTACATGGCTAAAATAATTCCTTTTAAAGCAGTACGGCCTACACGAGACAAGGTGAGTTTAGTGGCTTCGCGCTCTTACCAAAGTTATACTCAAGCAGAACGCGAAGCAAGGTTAGATTATAATCCCTATTCATTTCTTCATATTGTAAACCCTGGTTATAAATACGATAAAGAAATTTCTGGCAAGGAGCGTTATCAATTGGTAAAAAACAGATATTCTGAATTTAAAGAAGATAATGTCTTTATCCAAGATGATTTGGCTTCATTTTACATCTACAAAATAGTGGATAGAGATCGTCAAGTTTTTAATGGTATTGTTGCTGCTGCTAGTGTAGAGGATTACAAAAACGATATTATAAAAAAGCACGAAGACACCATAGAAACGCGTGAAATTATTTTTAAAGATTATCTAAAAACTGTAGGGTTTAATGCAGAACCTGTACTACTCACCTATCCTGATAATGAAAGTCTTACAGAAATAATTAATAACGTTCAAAAAGAACGTGCTGAATTTGAATTTACAACCACATATAGAGATACGCATTATCTATGGAAAATAGATACTAAAGATGAGTTAAACGCTATAATCCAAGCTTTTGCACAAATGCAGACTTTATATATAGCAGATGGCCATCATCGATCATCATCATCTTTATTATTACAAGATGATTTAAAATCCAAAACATCTAAACCTACTGGAAATGAAACTTATAATTATTTTATGAGTTTTCTTATTCCTGAGTCTGAATTAAAACTTCATGAATTCAACCGTCTTATCAAAGACTTAAACGGATTAACTAAAGAAGAGTTTTTAATTCAGTTAGATGCTATGTATCGTATAGAAAATAGAGGGTTAATGCCATATAAGCCGTCTAAAAAACATCATTTTAGCATGTATTTAGATAGCGAGTTTTATTCTTTATACTTGAGAAAGCCTAATTATAAATTTAAAACATCTTTAGATAAACTAGATGCTCAACTCCTCTATAAAACAATTCTTAAACCTATTTTAGGTATTGATGATCTACGTAGCAATAATCGAATTGATTATTTAAGTGGTAAGAGAGATATTGTAAATTTAAAAAGTAAGGTTGATAGTGGTGAATTTAAAGTTGGTTTTGGTATGATTCCGGCTACAATAGATCAAATGAAAGCCATAGCTGATGACGGTTTAAAAATGCCTCCAAAAAGCACTTATATAGAACCAAAATTAAGAAGTGGTGTTACCATTTATGAATTTTAAAAATGAGTATAAAAACCAATTTACTTAAAATAAAATCTCAACTACCAAACCATGTTACTCTAGTTGCGGTGTCTAAAACAAAACCTGTATCTGATTTAATGGAAGCTTATGATGCTGGTCAGCGTATTTTTGGTGAAAATAAAATCCAAGAAATGGTTGATAAGCATGAGCAAATGCCAAAAGATATTCAGTGGCATATGATTGGACATGTTCAAACCAATAAGGTTAAATATATGGCCGAGTTTGTAGATTTAATTCATGGTGTGGATAGTTTAAAACTATTAAAAGAGATTAATAAACAAGCACAAAAACACAATCGTATTATTAAGTGTCTACTTCAAATTAAAATAGCTAAAGAAGATAGTAAATTTGGCTTATCAAATAATGATGCTTTAGATGTTCTTATATCCGATGATTTTATAGATTTAAAACATATTAAAGTCGTTGGTTTAATGGGCATGGCAACTTTTACTGAGAATATGAAACAAATAAAAGATGAATTCATTAACCTTAAAACTACTTTTGATATTTTAAAAACACACAATAAAGACCTCAAAATCATATCAATGGGTATGAGTGGTGATTATCAATTAGCTATTGATTGCGGTAGTACAATGGTACGTGTTGGTAGCAGTATTTTTGGAGCTAGAAATTATAACTAAAAGTTCTTTGATTCTTATAGAATAACACATAACTTTTACCATTAATTTTTAATCGATAATAGCTCACTATTTACGCAATATTAGACATAGAAACTACCGGAGGCAAGTACAATGAAGAAGGAATTACTGAAATTGCTATCTATCGGTTTGATGGACACAAAATTACAGATCAGTTTATTAGTTTAATAAATCCTGAAAGAGAAATACAGCCTTTTGTAGTTAATCTTACCGGTATAAATTCTAATATGCTTAAAAATGCTCCTAAATTCTATGAGGTTGCTAAACGTATTGTAGAGATTACCGAAGATTGTATATTAGTAGCTCATAATTCTTCTTTTGATTATCGCATTTTAAAAACCGAATTCCAACGTTTAGGCTTTCCATTTAAACGTAAAACCTTATGCACTGTAGAGTTATCAAAAGAACTCATTCCTGATATGGAATCGTACAGCTTAGGAAAATTAGCAAGAGCTTTAGGTATTGCTGTTAGTGATAGACATCGCGCTGCTGGTGATGCACAAGCAACTATTAAACTTTTTAAAATGCTGCTCAATAAAGACACTGAAAAGCAGATTATAAAAAATGCTATTAAAATTGAACAAAAATCAAAGTTATCTGCAAATTTAAAAACCATAATTGAGAGTTTACCAAGTGAAACCGGTGTATATTATATCTATAATGAAGCTGACGAAATTATATATATAGGAAAAAGCAAAAACATAAAGAAACGTATTACTCAGCATTTTACCGGCACCAATTCCAAGTCTAAAAAATTACAGGCTTTGGTATCTTCCGTAACCTACGAAAAAACAGGTAGCGAACTTGTTGCATTATTAAAAGAGAGTAATGAAATAAAAAAAAATAAACCCATATTAAACAGAGCTTTACGAAAAACTCTTTTTACACATGCATTATATGAGTTTACAGATCATCATGGATATAGAAATCTTAAAGTAGATAAAGCAAACAGAGAAGAATTACCTATTACTACTTTTAGTAATCGCCAAAGTGCTAAACATTTTATGTTTAAAGTTGTAGATGATTTTGAACTCTGCCAAAAACTAACAGGCATTTATAAAACCAATGCAAGTTGTTTTAAATATGATGTAAAAGAGTGTTTAGGCGCATGTATTCAAGAAGAATCTACAGAAGATTATAATAAAAAAGTAGATGCACTTATAAAGCATTATAGCTATGAAAATAAAAACATGCTTATTGTTGATCGCGGAAGAGAGATTGAAGAAAAAAGTGTTGTTGTTATTGAAAATGGTATTTTTAGAGGCTTAGGTTTTTTTGATTTGAATCATCAAATTTTAAATAAAGATGTTTTATTATCTTTAATTACACCAATGCAAAATAACAAAGACAATCAGCACATTATACAAAGTTATGTTAGGCGCAATAAAAAAAGATTAAAAATTATTCTGTTTTAGCCATGAAAATATTAATTCTACTATATCTATTATTTAGTTCTGTACAGACATTTTCGCAAGATTATACTTTTGGAATGAAAGTAACAAGAGATGAATTAAAAACTACTGTTTACCAAAAAGATTCTACGGCCAATGCATTAACCATCTACGATTATGGGAGCGCTTCTTTTAATAAAGAGACTTTTTGGTTAAACATAGAATATAAACAAAAGGTTAAAATTTTAACCACCGATGGATTAAATCGAGGCGAAATTGAGATACCTCTATATCGTAATAAATCTTCAAAAGAATCTATTAAAGACATTAAAGCAATGACCTATAATATAGAAAATGGAGAAGTTATTATTTCCAAAATTTCACCAGAAGCTATATTTAAAGATGAAAGCACTAAAAATTGGACTATTGTAAGATTGGTTTTACCAAATGTTAAAGTAGGAAGTGTCATTACCTATAGCTACACTAAATCAACAAGTTTCATTAATAAATTTGAACCTTGGTACTTTCAAGGTCAAGATCCAGTACTTTATAGTGAATATAACACGAGTATACCTGGTAATTATGAATATAATATTAAACTCGTAGGTTCAATTCCTTTATTTAGCCAAGAAAACGATATAGATTATTATTGTTTAGAAGCTGGCAGAGGTGCTTCTGCTAATTGTGCAGTTACTAAATATATAATGAAAAACATTCCTGCCTATAAAGATGAAAATTTCACTACCACTCGTAACAACTATTTATCTCATATAGAATATGAGTTAAGTGTTATAAGACATTTTGATGGCCAAATTGAAAAGCTAACCAAAAGTTGGGATGATATTGATAAAGATATGAAGGGAGATCCTAACTTTGGAAGACTACTAAACAGGAAAAATGCTGTAAAGGACCTTTTACCAAAAACTATTACAGATATACCTGAACAACTTGAAAAGGCAAAAGCGATCTATCAATTTGTTCTTGATGATTATAGATGGAATAACAAATATGGTCGCTATGACGCTTCTACAAAACGATTAATAGAAGACAAATCTGGTAATGCGTATGAGCTTAATATCTTTTTAGAGAATCTTCTAAGCAGTCAAGATTTTGAAGTCTATCCTATTTTAATATCCACTCGAGATAATGGTTTAGCAACAAAAGTATACCCTGTAAATACCGATTTTAATTACATGATTTTAAAAACCATCATTGATGAAAAAGAATACTTTATAGATGCTACAGATCCTTACTTAGCTTTTGGCGAACTACCTTATAGGTGTTTAAATCAATATGGACGTTTATTTGATTTTAAATATGCTAGCTATTGGGAAGATATAGTTCCAAAAAACTATTCCGCTTATCAAATATCTGCAAAATTAGAATTAAATGATAATAATTTATTGAGTGGAGTTATTAAAAATAAAAGTACAGGTTATGTTTCATATGATATAAGAGAAGCTTATTATGAAAACCCTAGTCAGTATTTAGAACGTCTTAAAAATCAGTATGCTCAAATAAATATAAAAGAACATAGAATTACTAGCCTTTCTAAAAATAGCACATCATTTGATGAAGAATTAAATGTCATTTTAGAAGATGAATTTATTGGAAATAAAGTCTATTTAAACCCATTTCTGATAAAGTTTTATTCTGAAAATCCATTCAAGTTACAGCAACGAACTTATCCAATTGATTTTGGCTATAAACAATCGTATTCTTATGTTTTAGAAATTGATTTAAAGAATAAATTAAAAGTTATAGAGCTTCCTGAAAAAATGACTCTTGCTCTACCCAATAAAACTGGATCTGTATTATTCTCATTCAACTCTAATGAAAATAAGCTTTCCATTTTTATGAGAATAAAATTTGATAAACCTATATACGGAGCAGAATACTATGAAGCTTTAAAAAACTTTATGAGTAAGGTTGTTGAGATTCAAAATAACATCATTGTGGTTTTAGAAAAGCAATAATTACGTAACATGCATCATAGTTAATGACCAATTCTTACATTTCACCTAAAGTACGATAGAGCAAAACAATTAAACTATCTCTATATGAAAATATTTTTCTTACTATGTATACTCCTTAAATCTATAAATTTGTTTTCTCAGAAATTTGAAGACCAACTAAAAGTAACTAAAGCAGATTTAGAGATGAATTTTTATGACAAAGATTCAACCGCAAACGCTGTAGTTATATATGAATACGGTATTACTTCAATTAATAGGAGTAGATTTAATCTAACTCAAAAAGTAAATAGAAAAATTAAACTATTTAATAAAAATGGTTTTGAAAATGGTAACGTTTCTATAATACTTTTTGGAAATGGCGGACTCGGGGAAACTATAAGAAATCTTGAAGCTACAACATATAATATTGAGAACGATTCTATAATTGCTACAAAACTAAAAGATGATCAAATATTTGTAGAAAATTTTGATGGTCTAAGTACAATAGTAAAGTTTACACTTCCTAATTTAAAAGAAGGCTCAGTAATAACCTATAAATATGAAGTTATATCACCTTTTATATACAAATTTAAACCCTGGTATTTTCAAGACGATATCCCTAAAATAACCAGTGAATATTTATCTAGCATACCGATAGATTGGACTTATAACACTAAATTAGTTGGAGGGTTAACGTTGAGTCATATGGACAAAATGTCTTCTCCAAAATGTGTTAGTGAATCTTTCTTTACTAGCTCTAAAGTTAGTGCATGTGAAAATATATTATTTCAACTAAATGATGTCCCTCCATTTATTAGCGAGAGTTTCCTTAGCTCAAAAGATAACTATATTTCTAAACTAGACTATGAATTAGAATCTATAAAGCTTCCTGACGGAAAAATAAAGAAATTTTCTAATAATTGGGAGATAGTAGATACTCAAATAAAAGAAAGTAATACTGGAGAACTATTGAAGAAAAGAGGTTATTTAAAAAGTGTTATTCCTAAAGATATATCCGAAATAACGGATCAATATGAAAAAGCAAAAGCAATATATGAATATGTGATTAATGCATATACTTGGAATAACAATAATAGATCTATTAATGACAATCTAAAACCTTTAACTAAAACTAAATCAGGGAGTGTTTATGAGATTAATAGCTTACTCTATAATGTTTTAAATTTAAATGATATAGATGCATCTCCAATGCTTATTTCAACTCGAGATAATGGATTACCAACAAAATTGTATCCTGTAATCACCGATTTTAATTATTTGATAGTACGTGTTAAAATTGACGATAAAATATATTATTTAGATGCTACCGATAAATATGTACCTTTTGGAGAATTACCTTTTAGATGTCTCAATCAATATGGACGGATTATGGATTTTGAAAACCTAAGTACTTGGGAAGATATAAATATATCTAAATATTCTTTACACCAAAAAAGAGTTGAACTCTCATTTAATGATGATGGTGTCTTTAATGGTAAGTTAGAAAATAAAACTACAGGATTCCCTTCCCAAGATATTAGAAAGGCATATTTTGAAGATGAAGACATTTACTTAGATGTATTTAAAAATGCTTTCACAAATATTAACATTGAAGATCATAAGGTTAATACTGTTAATAAATCTGAAGATCAATTTAATGAAACTATAGAGTTTACTTATGAACCCGATTTCATAAATAACAAGATTTATTTTAATCCTTTTTTATTTAAATTTTTCAAAGAAAATCCTTTTAGGCTTAAAGAACGTAATTACCCTATTGATTTTGGATATAAGGATATATATCAATTTAGTGCTGAAATATATTTAAAGGATCATCTTAAAATTATAGAAATACCTAAGCCAGTAAATATTATTATTCCTAATAAGTCTGGTTCTTTCTTATTTACATGCAAACAAGAAGGTAATAAACTTATGGTTTTTCTTAAAATTAAGTTTGACAAACCCATATACGGAGCAGAATACTATGAAGCTTTAAAAAACTTTATGAGTAAAGTTGTAGAGGTTCAAAATAACACCATTGTGGTTTTAGAAAAGCAATAACTTTTAGTTTTGTAAATTTAGCACATGAATTCTAATACTGAACATAAAAATTGGCGGTCTAAGCTTCATGAAATTATATATGAAGCTGATACGCCTAAAGGCAAAGGTTTTGATGTTATTTTACTCATTGCTATTATTGCTAGTATTATATTGGTAATGCTAGAAAGTGTAAAAAGCTTTGACGACAAGTATCACAATTTTTTAAACATCTCCGAATGGGTTATTACAATTCTTTTCTCGCTTGAATATATCGCTAGAATCGTAACTGTAAAAAAACCTTTTAAATATATTTTTAGTTTTTATGGTATTGTCGATTTTTTAGCCACAATACCAAAGTATTTATCGTTAATATTTGCGGGTACACATGCATTAGTTGCTCTAAGAGCTTTACGTCTATTACGTGTGTTTAGAATTTTAAAACTAGCACGTTATCTAGGAGCTTCTCAAAATTTAGTCAATGCTTTAAAAGCGAGTAAAGCCAAAATATCTGTGTTTCTATTTGCAGTTATAATAACCGCAATAATTTTAGGAACTATAATGTATTTAATTGAAGGCGAAGAAAACGGCTTTACTAATATACCCAAAAGTGTATATTGGTGTATCGTTACTTTAACCACAGTTGGTTTTGGAGATATTACACCACAAACCCCGATTGGTCAATTTATAGCATCTCTAGTTATGGTTTTAGGTTATGGTATTATTGCTGTGCCTACTGGAATTGTATCTGCAGAATACACACATTCTCTTAAAAATAATGATAACTCTAGTGAAGAAGACATTCCTTTAAATTCTCAATCTTGCGGAAATTGTTTAGATGATACGCACAAAGATGGTGCGCAATTCTGTCATAAATGCGGATACCAACTCTATAATGAATAATTTTTTAATTTCTATTGTTGGACCAACTGCTATTGGAAAAACAACATTAAGCATAGCTTTAGCTAAGTATTTTAATTCTGAAATTATATCATCAGACTCACGACAGTTTTTTAAAGAGATGAATATAGGAACAGCAGTGCCTTCAATTAAAGAAATACAAGATGTTAGGCATCATTTTATTCAGCATAAATCTATTTATGAGGTTTATAATGTTGGTGCTTTTGAAAAAGATGCTATTAATACCCTAGAATTATTATATAAAAAACATTCTGTTGCAGTAATGGTTGGTGGTTCTGGACTTTATACTAATGCTGTTATTAATGGTCTAGATGATTTCCCTAAGGTGGATGCTTCAATCAGAAAAGAATTAAATAATAAATTAGAGTTAGAAGGTATTTTACCGCTTCAAAAACAATTAAATTTATTAGACCCAAAAAGTTATACTTCAATTGCTATTGATAATCCACAACGCTTAATCAGAGCCTTAGAAATATGCATAGGTACTGGTAGACCTTATTCTAGTTTCTTAAGTAATCCTAATAAAAAAAGAAACTTTAAAACTATTAGTATTGGCTTAGATGCAGATAGAGAAATCATATACAATCGCATCAATGAACGCGTGGATATTATGATTGAAAACGGTTTGATGGAAGAAGCTAAATCCTTATTAAACCAAAAACACTTAAATGCACTAAATACTGTAGGTTACAAAGAGTTATTTCAGTTTTTTGAAGGACATTGGACAAAGGATTTTGCTATTAGTGAGATTAAAAAGAATACACGTCGTTTTGCAAAACGCCAATTAACTTGGTTTAAAAAAGATAATACCACAAAATGGTTTGACTATAAAACTAATGTTGAAGACATTATAGATTATATTACAATAGAAATTGAAAACATAAAAAATCCAGCCTAAAAGACTGGATTTTTTCAATTAACACTAGTATTTATATATTATTTATTGATAACCAAACGGAAACCTTCTCCATGAATGTTTAAGATTTCTACATTAGGATCTAACTTTAGATATTTTCTCAACTTAGCAATATACACATCCATACTACGAGATGTAAAATAATTATCGTCACGCCATATTTTAGTTAATGCTAACTCTCGAGGCATTAAATCATTCTCATGCAATGCAAGCAAACGTAATAATTCGTTTTCTTTAGGTGATAATTTCTCTGGTTCACCTCCATTGAACTTTAGGAAACGTAATTTAGAGTTTAAATCGAATTTACCAATAGTGAATTCAAATTGCTTACTATCTGCAACTGTATCTGTAGCCTTACGTTGCATAATGGCTTTAATTTTCATTAATAGCACTTCACTATCAAACGGTTTATTTAAATAGTCGTCTGCACCTACTTTATAACCTTTAAGAACATCTTCCTTCATGGCTTTAGCGGTAAGAAAAACAATAGGAACATCTGTATTCTTTTCTCTAATTTCTTTAGCTAAAGTAAATCCATCCTTATAAGGCATCATTACGTCTAAAATACATAGATCGTAATCATCCTTCTTAAATTTTTCAAAACCTTCCATACCATTCTTTGCATGAACAACATCATAGTCATTCATCATCAAATAATCTTTAAGGACTGTTCCAAAATTTGGATCGTCTTCTACTAAAAGTATCTTTTTGTTTTGTTCTTCCATAATTTATGATATTAATGGTAGACTTACTATAAAGGTACTACCTTTCCCTTTTTCACTTTCAACTGATATATGACCTTGATGGTCATCTATTATTCTTTTTACATAGGCCAAACCTAATCCATGGCCTTTTACATTATGTACATTACCTGAGTGCTCTCTATAAAATTTTTCGAACACCTTTTTTTGTACTTGCTTAGACATACCGTTTCCTTTATCGGCAATTTTAAGCAATATATTGTTGCCTACATTTTCTGTATATACGTCTATTTCTGGCGTATTATCAGAATATTTAATGGCATTATCTAGTATATTAACAACCACATTTGTAAAATGGGTTTCATTTGCTAATATTGATGACTTAACAGCATTTAAATGCAATTTTACATAACCTTTTCTATCTTCTACAATTAACTCTACATGGGTTATAGCATCTTCAACTAAGTCGTGTAACTTTATCCGTTCCTTACTAATATTTAATTCATTCTTTTCTAACTTAGAAATTCTAAGTACATTTTCTACTTGCGCATGCATACGTTTGTTCTCGTCCTTAATCATACCCAAATAGCGTTTAACTTTCTCAGCATCACCAATAATTTTAGGGTTTTTAATGGCGTCTAAAGCTAAATTTATTGTTGCTATTGGAGTTTTAAACTCATGCGTCATATTATTAATAAAGTCCGTCTTTATCTGAGATATTTGACGTTGCTTAATTAACTGATAAATAGCACTAGAATAAGCGATAACAATTATAGATGTAAATACTATGGATAGTACAATCATTAATAGTATTGAAGATACCAAGAACTTATTTCTCCCTGGGAAGTCTATCCAAAGTCTATAAGGGCTTTCATTATTATCATCTAATAATATTTCTATGCCCCGAGAAGATTTAGTGATTTCAAAATTATCTGATTTTATCTTAGTTGATAGGTCTTCATCATAAATAGCATACTCAAAATCTATATCTATACCTTGATTACTCAAGTTTTTACGCAATAGATCTTCTAATTTTTCTTGATTAATCCTCTTGTATATAGGATAATCGTACGCTTTAATTAAGTCTTTAAACGAGTTTTTTTGCATTAACCGTTTGGTTTCTTCCGGTAGCTCAGTAACTTCGTTAGTCTTTTTTATCGGTGACCTTAAACCTTCATATAAAGAAGAGTTATTATAAACTTCTGTTACACGTTGATTAGAAAAACTTGATAAATCTATACTGTCTGCATCAATTTCAAAGAACAATGACGGGCTTCTAAAACGTTCTTCTACTACTATATTGCTATGCACAATTGTTTGATCATTCGCCTCATCGTCTAACGTTACAAATATCTTGCGCAATAATGTAGAATCTGGTTCTTTATCAACTTTATATTGTTGAAGTTTTTCAATAAAGTTTGCGAATTCAATCTCTTCTATTTCATTAGAAGTGAAACTTAAAGAACGTTTTACACTTAATTTAAACTGTTCACGCTCATCTTGTAAACTCTTATTGATGAAATACGATTGAACAAAAATTATACCAATGAGTGATAAACTCATTAAAACTACTAACAACACGAATAGCTTCTTGCCCATCGGTCAAATTTAACATTTTAACATTTAGCTTAAATTAGGTTTAACCTTACATTAACACAAATGTTAAAATTTAGAGTTTATCGTATCTTCTTTAGAATTTGCTGATGAATTTTATAGGCTTGGATTTTAGCTTCAGGTAAATCGTTATTAATTATAACAAAATCTGAATGCTTTACCTTTTTATCATCTGGCAGTTGGTTTTTTAGTATTGCCTTAACTTCGGGTTTTGTAATACCATCTCTATTTATAACTCTTTCAATTCTAGAATTCTCATCTGCAATAACAGTAATGATATAATCATATTGATTTTCTAAATTATTTTCAAATATAATAGCGGCTTCTTTTAAAACATATGCCGTTTTTTGCCTCTTTAGCCACCTTTGAAAATGTGATCCCACTTTAGGATGGACTATAGCATTCATTTTGCTCAATAAAGTTCTATTATTAAATATCTGAGTGCGCAAATATGCCCTATTTAATTTCTCATTTTCATAAGCTTCATCTCCAAATAATTCTATTAGCTTTCTTCGAATAACTTTAGATCTATTCATTAAAGCTTTAGCTTCATCATCTGCATAATATACAGGTATGCCTATAGCATTAAATACTCTAGCAATGGTTGTTTTACCACTTCCTATTCCACCTGTAATACCTACAACCTTAATAGTCTTAGAATCTTTACTCATCTATTTTAATATAATAAATTGGATGCGATTTTGTTTTAAACGAGTAGATTTCACCAAATTAGAAGTCTCTGAAATTTCAATTGCTAAAAAGCGTTGCTCTTCATCTTTTAGATCCTTGTAGTCGCATACAATTTTAAAATCTGATGCTTTTACAGAACTATATGCTTCTAAATCTACATAATATGATAACTCTACTTCTTTAGGGAAATAATTTAATTTAACTCCTATAGGCACATTAATAAGCTCTATAGGAACCGATATATTTCCTTCAGTAAAACGTTTAACAACACCTTTAACGTTTACTTCTTCTGGTACTATTTTAATATTGGAGTTCTCTGGAAGTTTTAATCCAAGTGTTTGATCTATATTTTCTTTTACTTCGCTTAACTGCAATGTGTTGGTTGCAATTTCGCTAATTGTTTTAAGATGACTTTGAGAACCAATTAATTTTACCGAATCATTAGAAAGTTCTATCTCACCTAATACATTATACCCTAAAGCATAGTTAATTTCATTATTAAAAATAATTGGTACTTGTTTTGTTTCTAATATATCAAAATTAAAAGTCAAGGTATCTGGAGTAATCGATATAATATCAAATGACTCTCCTAAGTTTTCTCTTATTACATGTAGGTTTTTAAGCGCTCCCCATGACATTGTCTTACCCTTTTTTATAACATCTTTATTACCATCTAACAGTATTGGTTTAGGATTGTAAAATGTATATTTTAAAAGATTAAATCCTTTAGACTTAACAAATACTTCAATGGTATTACTAGAATCATCTAAAACAACAATTTCATCTTTTAAGTTTGAAAGGTTTACTTTAAATACAAGCTTCTCTGTATAATTATTTGAAAGCTTAGTAAGTAATAAAAATGAAAATGCCGCAATAAGGAATACACTAAAATTTTTAATCGCTTTTCCTTTAAAAAACTCAAACTTATATGTAGCTCGTTTCTTTTTCATTTAAAAAATAATTTAGGAAAAAGTTGTTCTGGCGTTTTATTAGATAACATTATTTTAAATGTAGATTTAAAAAACCCATAACCATAACCAAAAAACTGTATACATATAGCTAATAAAGATTGAAAAGCGATACCAATACTTTTGTTAGACACTACAGATACTATAAATGCTAAACCAAAATAAAGGATATAGATATAAACTAGAAATTCTATATTAAAAATTAAAAGGAATAACGCTACTAATAATCCTAATGAAAAAAATGATGGTAGCCAATATACTACACTTTTAGACGTAGGATGCCATTGATTTAATATTGGTCTAACCATCCCAAATTTATGAACTTGATTGTAAAATTTTTTCCAAGATATTCTCCGTTTATGAAAAACAGATGCTTTTTTTATTAATGTTGTTTTATATCCTAATTTATGCAATCGTAATGACAAATCTGGATCTTCACCAGGATGTATTTTACCAAAACCTCTAGTGTCTTCAAATGCTTTTTTAGACAATCCCATATTAAAACTTCTTGGCTGAAAATTTTCAATAACTTCGTTACCTCCTCTAATACCGCCTGTGGTTAAAAAAGAAGTCATGGAAAAATTTATGGCTTTTTGTAAATTGGTAAATGATTGGTGAGCTGCATCTGGCCCTCCAAAACAGTGATAATAGGTGTTATTTAAAAAATCATCTACATTCATTAAATAATTTTCAGGCAGAATAACATCTGAATCTAGAATAATAAAATAATTACCTTTTGCATTAGTCATTCCAAAATTTCTTGAATCTCCTGGGCCAGAATTATTTTTAAAATAATAAGATATATTTAGTTGCGAACTAAATACATCTACTACTGACTTAGAGGTTTCTGAAGATCCATCTTCTACAATTACAATTTCAAAATAAAAATCACCATTAAGTTTTAAAAAACTTTCTAATAGTTCTTTAATCTCATTAGGCCTATTATAAACTGGTATTATAAAAGAATATTCTAATACTTTCATTTCTACAAATGTAACTAATCCAAAAAAGAAAAGCCACCAAATTAAAATCTAGGTGGCTTTTATAATTATTGTTAATCTAGATTATTCATTAGCGCTTACAAAAGCATCCATTACTGCATCACTTACTCCCATATTACTAAAACCTCCATCATTATATAAATTTTGAAGTGTTACGCGTTTTGTTAAATCACTAAATAGTGTCACTGTATAATTTGCACAGTCTAATGCTGTTGCATTACCTAATGGCGACATTTTTTCTGCATAAGAAATAAAACCATCAAATCCTTTTACACCTTGACCTGCCGTTGTTGGCGTTGGAGATTGAGATATAGTATTAACACGCACTTTTTTATCCTTACCAAAGAAATAACCAAAACTACGGGCAATACTTTCTAAATATGCTTTGTTATCTGCCATGTCATTATAGTCTGGAAAAACACGCTGTGCAGCCATATATGTTAATGCAACAATGCTACCCCATTCGTTCATTGCGTCTGCTTTATATAGTGTTTGCATTACTTTATGAAATGACATTGCAGAAACATCTGTTCCTTTTTGTGTCCAATCGTATTTTTGATCTGTATAAGGTCTTCCTTTACGTACATTAACAGACATACCTATTGAATGTAAAACAAAATCTATTTTACCTCCTAAGATTTCCATAGATTGCTCTACAAGGTTTTGTAAATCTTCTTCAGAAGTTGCATCTGCAGGAATAATCTGTGATCCTGTTTTTTCAGCCAATTCGTTAATTTGCCCCATACGCATAGCAATTGGTGCATTTGTTAATACAAATTCACCACCTTCTTCATGCACACGTTCTGCTGTTTTCCATGCGATAGAGTTTGAGTCTAATGCCCCAAATATGATTCCTTTTTTTCCTTTTAGTAAATTATATGACATTTTATATTATTTAAATATTATTGTTAGTTTTTCAAAGAAACTCATTTTTTCACGTACCCTGTGCATTGATGAATTAATTTCTTCAATATAATTAGCTGCTGTACAACTCATTTTAGCCTTTTTATAAAAATTATATACATTCATTAATTGAAATTTAAGCTCATAGGATTTAGCCATTTGATTATATATTAAACCTATATCTGCTTCTTTTACTTTTAATGCTTCAGAACCAAATTTAAGCATCTCATCATAGTCATTTCTATCAATTAAAAAATATGAATAGTTAGAAAAACTAGCATAATATCCTTTACTATACTTTAAAGCAAGTTTATAATGCTTTTCAGCTTTATTAAAATCAACTAATTTGTAATGGTATATCCATCCCAAATGATTATGAGCTTTACCATAATCAGGACTATCTGCAAGGATTTCTAACAGTAAATTTTTAGATTCTATTACTTTATCATCACTAAGTAATGAATCTGCTTCGAAAAATAAATCTTCTATATGATTCATAATTTTAAATTGTGAATAAACATCAAATATACCATTAATTCAATAATTGCTTTGCGTGTGCTAAAGCAGAATCCGACACATTAAGTCCACCTAGCATTTGTGCTATTTCTACCACACGTTCGTCATAGTTTAGTGCTTTCATTTGTGTATGAGTTACCTCATCTACATCGGTTTTATAGACTTTAAAATGCCAATCCCCTTTTGATGCTATTTGTGGTAAATGTGTAATAGTAAATACTTGCATATTTTTACTCATTAACTTCATAATCTCACCCATTTTATTTGATATTTCACCAGAAACTCCGGTATCTATTTCATCAAACATAAGTGTTGGTAATTTAATGTAGTTTGCCAAAATAGATTTAATGGCTAACATTATACGAGATAGTTCACCACCAGAAGCTGCTTTTTTAAGTTCTGTAAATTGAGAACCTTTGTTAGCCATAAACAAGAATTGGAGGTCATCCATTCCGTTAGCTTTAAAGTTTTCTGTTTTTTCTATTACAATATTGAATTTGGCATTAGGCATTCCTAATTCTGAAAGAATTGTTTCAAGATTTTTAGTGAACTTTGGTATAACTTCCTGTCTATTAACACTAATCTTGGAACTTATATTTTTCAATTGAGTTTTAATAATTCCTAGCTCTGCTGTTGCTTCTGTTATAGTATCATCAAGATTTTCAGTAATTGAAATTTTTTGATTTAAATCATCTCTAATTAATATTAAATCTGAAACTTCTAATACCGAATGTTTATGCAATAAATTATTAATGGTTTGAAGCTTTTGATTCACCTTTTCTAGTTCTTCAGGGTCAGATGATAAGTTCTCTTCAAAAACATCTAATTCTATAAGAATATCATCTAATTCTATAGCAACACTATTAATACGTTCTTCAACAGATTTGTAATCTTTATTAAAATCGTTTATTCTATTTAAAGCACGCTTTACCTCATTTAGTTTATCTACAATACCTATATCTTCATTATTTAGAAGTGATTTTGTTAAACTCAATGTTTCGCTTATAATTTCAACATTATTTAATTGCTCAAATTGTGTTTCTAAATCTTCTAATTCGTCAGATTTTAACTGTGCATCATTAAGTTCATTAAACAGAAATTGATTATAATCATATTCTTTTTTAGCATCAATCATAGATTGCTCTAAATCTTTAACTCGCCGTTCTATAGATTTATAATTAAGTAAAAGCGTAGAATATTCCTTTAACAGGGTTTTATTATTAGCCAAAGCATCTATAACCATAAATTGATAACTATCACCAATTAATTGTCGGGTTTGATGCTGGGAATGTATATCTAATAGATAACCACTAACAAAAACTAAGTTCTCTAATGTAACTGGTGTATCATTAACAAACGCTCTAGATTTACCTGAAGGCAAAATTTCTCTTCTAATAATAGTTTGCGGTTCGTAATCAAAATCTTTTTCTTCAAAAATAAGTTTAAGGTCATAATTGGCAATATCAAAAACAGCTTCTATAACACACTTTTTAGATTTATCATTTATTTGACTTAAATCTGCGCGTTTTCCTAAAACTAAAGATAAGCCGCCTAACAAAATAGATTTACCAGCTCCGGTTTCTCCTGTAATAATAGACAACCCATTATTGAATGAAACTTGAAGCTCATCAATCAGTGCATAATTTTTAATACTTAAGCCTGTTAACACCTTATGTAAATTTTAAAACCATTACAAAGCTACGCATTGTAGTTTATAAAAATAAACAAATCTATAGAAAGGATAATTAGAATTTTATTTGCCTCCATTTAGAGGAATGCAGTGGTGCTATTCTATTGAGTAGGTCAACTGTTTGAGTAATATTAATACTTGGTCCACCTTTAAAAATATCGGCAATTTCATTTGCTTTGGCATCAAAGAAAACTCGCATTAAAAACGAGTTTGGCCTACGATTATGCATGGGCTGGAGTTCATTAACCACCTTACTTATTTCCTCTTTACCTTTTTTAGGCGAAGAATTCATAATATCTAATCCTTTAAGATGATAATTATAAAAAGCTGTCCTAAACTCTTTAAATGTAGGAGATAAAATATTATCAATCAATGCAAATCGGCTTTGAAGACCATCTTCTAATCTCCAGCCTGCCACATTCCCTTGTTGAGAATAGTTAGTGATAGTCTGTGCTATTCTATAATATTCATCACCTCCATTAAGCTTAAAAGAATCTGCATCTAAACCTAAAATCATATAAATATGAAATGTTAATACCGAAACTAAATTAGACTCAAATTGATTTGGATTAAATACTAAATTTTGAAATTCTAAATATTGAAAATCAAAATCTTCGTCATTAAAGGCATATGTTGTTGAACTGTATGATGAATTAAATATTGGGCGAGATGATTGTATCTGTAAAGTTGTAGAAAATGCATCGTTACTATGATTGAGTACATTAATAACAAAACTACAGTTTATACGCTCTTGAGGTGAAAACTTTTTATTAGTCCACTGCGTATTATTTATAAACTCCGTAAGTTGACGTTCTAATGTTCTAAAAACAACATTATTATCGTTACCTGTTTGCTGAGCTACAACTGTAACTGTACAATTTAACTCTTGTGCAGATATAACCGAAGTTAATAGTAATACAAATAATAAAGTAAGTTTACGCATCTAGTTTTTTTAATATTAATTGCATTAAATCATTAGCTACTTCAGCTTTAGATTTAAGGTCGTTTTCTATAATTTCGTTAGATTTAGTTATAAATGTAACTTTATTTGTGGATACTCCAAAACCAGCACCTTTATCTTTCAACGAATTTAAAACAATTATATCTAAGTTTTTAGAATTTAATTTTCCTTTGGCATTTTCTAATTCATTATTAGTTTCTAAGGCAAAACCAACTAAAAGCTGATTTGTTTTTTGTTCCCCAAGAGATTTTAAAATATCTTTTGTTTTTTCTAACTCAACAGTAAACGTAGAAGTTTTCTTTTTTATTTTATTCTCAGCAACATGTTTAGGTTTATAATCGGCAACAGCCGCGGAAAGTATTGCTATATCAATATTTTTATAATATTTATGAACCTCATCATACATACTTTGCGCACTTACAACTGGTTTAATATTAATTAAACTATGCTTAATCGTTTGTTGCGTAGGCCCAGAAACTAATACAACCTCAGCACCAAGATTAGCTGCTGCATTAGCTATTTCAAAACCCATTTTGCCGCTAGAGTGATTTCCGATAAAACGAACAGGGTCAATAGCCTCGTACGTCGGACCTGCTGTGATTAATATTTTTTTTCCTTTTAGTGGTAGTTTGTTTAAAACATCGTTCTCAATAAAATCGATTATATCCTCTGGTTCTGCCATACGACCTTCACCAACTAAACCACTTGCTAATTCACCGCGAGTTGCGGGTATCATTATATTTCCAAATTCATTTAGTTTTAAAAATGAATTTTTAGTACTCTCATGCTTATACATATCTAAATCCATGGCTGGCGCAAAATATACAGGACATTTAGCAGATAGGTAAGTTGCCATTAAAAGGTTATCACAAACACCATTTGCCATTTTGGATAACGTGTTTGCTGTAGCAGGAGCTATTACAAATAAGTCTGCCCATAACCCTAAATCTACATGATTATTCCATACAGCATTATCATCTTCTTCATTAGTAAAGGAAGAATAGACTGGGTTTTTAGAAAGTGTTGAAAGTGTTAAAGGGGTTATAAAATCCTTAGAAGCAGGTGTCATCACTACTTTAATGTTGGCACCTGCTTTTATAAATAATCTTATTAGACTTGCTGTTTTGTATGCAGCAATACCTGCGGTTATGCCTAGAAGAATGTTTTTGTCTTTTAGAATAGACATTGAGTGTTATTCCTGAGTTGTATCCTCAGTATTTCTATGGTATATTTTTTCATCTAACCACTCTTTAACTGCTAAAGCATGTGGTTTAGGTAATTTTTCGTAAAACTTAGATACTTCAATTTGTTCTTTGTTTTCAAAAATTTCCTCCAAACTATCATTATAAGTAGCAAACTCTTCAAGTTTATCGACAAGCTCTCTTCTTATATCTGTGTTAATTTGTTCGGCACGTTTTGCAATAACAGAAATAGCTTCGTATATATTTCCTGTTTGTGCATCTATTTCGTTTCTGTTGTAAGTAACGCTAGATACTGGTGCGTCTGTCTTTTTTAAATCCATTAGTATAATAATTAACTTTTTGTATTATTTGCAACTGTTACTGATGTTGTTGTTTCTAAATCTTTCTTTAAGTCATCAGCCGTTTTTAAATATTCTGAATTGGGGTAATTTTTTTTAAATATGTTATAGTAATTTACTGCTTCTTGAATACGTTCTTCTTTTAGAGCATCAATACTATTAGTAGCTAAATTATATGATGCTAAAAATCTGTAATACATTGCATCTTTATGTAATTCTGACCCTGGAAAATCTAATAGAAAATTATTAAAAGATTTTATTGATGCCTTATAATCGTATATTCTATTATATTGTTTAGCTACTTCAAAAGCTTTCTTTTCTAATTTAAAGTCGAGTTCTTTAATAAGTTGATTTGCCTCTGTCAGATATTCTGAATTTGGAAACGAATTAATAAATATCTGCAACTTTTCTAAAGCTTTTGTTGTTTCTTCTTGGGCTTTAGAATATATAGGAGATTCATAATAATAACTTTTTGCAGATAAAAATGCCGCTTCTTCTTGTTTTTCACTATTTGGATATGAGCTTGCAAAGCGCTCAAACTGATAACCAGAAATAAAATACTTCTCTGTTTTATAAAAACTCATTGCATGCATATACAATAATTTTTCTGCTTGTGGCTTACCTCTATAATTGGGTACAATCTGTTCAAACAATCGATTTGCTTTCTTCCATTCTCCAGCATCAAACAATTCTGTTCCCTTTTCAAACTTCAATGCAATATCATCTGACTTAAATGCTTTTTGAAAATCATTACAAGACGATAACAAAATTAATGGTAGTAGTATATAAATTACTTTTTTCATAAATTTTAAACAGGGAGCAAAAGTATGCATTATTAACGGATTTTAAAAACAAATATTATAAGCTAAAATAACAGTAGATTCTACTTAAATTCTTAAATTAAAATAAGTTTAACTTATTTCTAAAGTATTTAACGCGTTTTTAATCTTTTTGTCCAACTCTGAAGTCGCTTCAACCAAAGGCAATCTCACATATGCACTACTAATATTCAATGCATTAAGTACAGATTTAATACCTGCAGGATTATTTTCAGAGAAGATTAAACTTGTAATTTCCATTAATGAGAAATGTGTTTCGTATGCTTTTTTAGATTTGCCTGCGATACCATTTCTAATCATTTGTGAAAACTCTTTTGGAAGTGCTTGACCAATAACTGATATAACACCTGATCCTCCTGCCAAAGCAACAGTTAAAGCTAAATCATCATCTCCAGAAATAATATGAAATCCTTCTGGTTTATTTTTAATTAATTGTAAATATTGAGAAACATCGCCTTTCGCTTCTTTAACTGCTATAATATTTTCAAAATCTTTAGCTAAACGCAGCGTTGTTTCTGGCAACATATTAGAAGACGTTCTGCCTGGTACGTTATACAAGATAATTGGTTTTGGAGCTATCGCAGATATAGCTTTAAAATGTTGATATATACCTTTTTGAGTTGGCTTACTATAATATGGAGAAACAGATAGAATAGCATCTATTTGAGATAAATCTGTTGTATTAATCTCTTCTATAACTGCAGCAGTATTATTACCACCAATCCCTAATACTAAAGGAACTCTCCCATTGTTGACAGTTACAATATGACTAACAATTTTCTTTTTTTCTTCCTTAGTAATGGTAACACTCTCACCTGTAGTACCACTAATCACTAAGTAATCTGTTCCATTATTAATATTATACTCTACTAATCTAGATAAGGCTTCAAAATCTATTGATAAGTCCTCATTAAAAGGTGTAATTAATGCTACACCAGTGCCAACAAATTTGGTCATTGCAATTTATAGTTTATTTAAAATGTTTAAGTACTTTACAAATTCGGTTTTAAACAGTTGAAACTGTTTTGGTTTTACATCTATAATTAAATCATATAAACGTTCATCTGCATTAGATATGCCTACTTTAAAATTAGCTTTAGACATCGCTACTACTTGATTTAACTCTAATATATCTTCTTTATAATACGAGATTAACACATCGTAAGTTTCATCTATAAAAGATTGTAAATCGATATTCTTTATCTTCCCTTTCCAACCAATATCTTTTGGTCCAAAAAAGGAATCCCATTGATTATGCACTACAGAATCTAATGTTGAATAAATTAAAATTTTATGTTTAGGAGAATTCAAATTCATGGATTTAAAAAAAATATTAAAATTTTCTAAGTCCTCATATTCTTCAGCATTTAGTAATACTCCAACAGTTATAATTTTATTATCGTTAACACTAGCTTTACGTGTTGCTAATAAATTATTAATGTATTTTTGGTTTGATTTTTCTTTGAATGCTCTTAAAATCATTTACCTTTAACCTTTGTGCAAATTTAACAAAATACGCGCACTATATTGTTAACAAATCATAACTTATTGGATGAAGTTAAGACATCTTCTTTTGTGGTCTGCCTTAGGTTTTATTTTATCGTGTAAAAACGAAGTACATTTAAATAAAATAGAAGGGCAACGCATTTCTATTAGTGATAGTATTGAAAGTAAAACAGATATAGAAGCTTTTATAAAACCCTTTAGAGAACGTGTTACTAAAGATTTAGATAACGTTCTTGCCTATGCATCTGACACTTATTCTAAAACTGATGGAGAACTAAACACTGCTATAGGTAATTTTATGGCTGATGCTGTCTATTTAGAAAGCAATCCTATTTTTAAAAAACGAACTGGCAACTCTATAGATATGGTTTTGTTAAACCATGGTGGTATACGTGCTATTATTTCTAAAGGAAATATCTCTGCAAGAACTGCTTATGAAATTATGCCTTTTGATAATGAAGTAGTTATAATAGCAATGAAAGGTATTAAGGTAAAAGAGTTGATTCGCTTTTTAGCTGAAAGAAAAAGGGCGCATCCAATTTCTAAACTTAAGCTTACACTCGATCAAGACTACAATATTTCTGAAGCTTCTATCAATGGTAAATCTATAGACGATTCAAAAACCTATTATGTGGCTACTAGTGATTTTTTATATGAAGGTGGTGATCGAATGACCTTTTTTAAACCTAATGAAGGTGTTGAAAACTTAGATTATAAACTTAGAAATTTATTTATAGATCATTTTAAAAAAATTGACACGCTTAGTCCAACTATAGATAATCGATTTACTCGTTTAAAGAAATAAATCTATATGAAACGTAGAACATTTTTACAACAAACAACAGCTGCCGGTACGTTAATTGGTCTAGGCGGATTAACCTTGTCTTCATTTAGTGCAAAAACAAAAAAAATAACAATTCTGCATACAAACGACGTTCATAGTCATATTGATCCTTTTGGCCCAAATGATGGTCGTAATGCAAACAAAGGAGGAGTCGCTAGGCGTGCTACTCTTATAGAAAATGTAAGAAGAGAAAATTCGAATACCTTATTATTAGATGCTGGTGATATTTTTCAAGGAACTCCATACTTCAATTATTATGGGGGCGAACTAGAATTTAAGTTAATGAGTATGTTAAAATACGATTTAGCAACTATAGGCAACCATGATTTTGACAATAGTATTGATGGATTATATGCGCAATTACCAAACGCAAAATTCGATTTTGTAAATGCTAATTATGATTTCTCAAATACCGTTTTAGATACACATATTAAACCTTATAAGATTTTTATAAAGGATGGCATTAAAATAGGCATATTTGGTTTAGGGATTGAATTAGAAGGTTTAGTCAATAAAAAAATGTATAAAGAGACAGTCTATTTAGATCCTATAGAAAAAGCCCAAGACATGTCTAGAATTCTAAAAGAAGATGAACAATGTGACTTAATTATTTGTCTTTCGCATTTAGGATATAATTATAAAAACAGTCCTAATAAAGTTAGCGATTTAGTATTGGCAAGAAAAACAAAAGATATAGACTTAATTATAGGTGGTCATACCCATACATTTTTAAAAAAACCAACTATAGAGCGTAATAGTAATAATGAAAATGTACTGATTAACCAAGTAGGTTGCTATGGTTTATATGTTGGTAGAATCGACTTTTATTTTGAGTCTGGAAAAGAAAAAATTGCAAATAGCAGAACTATTATCGTATAATTACAGTTTTCAATTAAAATTCAGGAAGTTAGGCCTTCATTAAAATAATCTTCTACTGAACCTACATGATCTAATTTAGACTGTAAATAAAAGAATGTAAATGCTAATACTAAAAATATCGAATAAATAGCACCTAAATCATTTGTATGTGAAATATAATAGTAGGCAAGTTGAATCATTTCAGAAAAGAAAATAAAAATAGAACCTACTAAAAATAACATTGACTTATTATCATCTCTATTCATATAATGAATCAATGAAACAGATAATAACAACATTACTATTGCATTGTAAGTAAACTCAAGAATATACTGAGCCAAGCTTAAAACACTACTAGCAGTATCTGTTACTAAAGTTACACAAAACACATTAAGTATTATTAATATAACAATTGTTATTGTAAACCGTGATAAGATCTTTTTAAAGTTCATCTCTTTAACAACCAATGCTATTAAAAAGGTATAAGAAAGCATATATAATAGATTAGTGAGGTAGTATCCGTAGTCTACAGTATTTTCTTCATAAGGTAAAAACCAGCTTATAAACGAATAAAAATGTGCAATTGAAAATATAAGCAAAAAAGAAAAGAACAGTCGCTCTTTAATTTTAGTAACTCTACAATATAAAACCATTAATAACACAAACATAAAAGCACTTACCCCAGAAGCTTCAATTGCATACTCTAACGCTTCTAAGGCAACAAAACTGATGCCTAACACTATTAAAATGATTTTAATTATTCTATTGATTATCATTGGTTATTGAATTATTAGCTCAACAAACATATAAAAAAAATACTATTAAACGAATAAAAATGCATTTAATCGATGAAATGCATTTTTTTTGTAAGAAAAAGTATTGAAAATAAATTATAAAGAAGAGTACTATAACGTTTTATTAAGGAATTCTTATATCTATATTAAGATAGTTTTGATAAAAACTCTTGTTCTGATATAATTGGAATGTTTAAATCCTCAGCTTTAGTTCGTTTACTTGGGCCCATTTTATCTCCAGCCACTAAACAAGTAGTTTTTGACGATATAGATGATCCCACTCTACCTCCATTATCTTCTATCAGTTTTTTAAGTTCATTACGAGAAATACTTTCAAAAACACCAGAAACAACATAAATTTCACCTTTGAGTTTTTCGGTTTGATTGGCTAGTTTTTCTGACGATATTTCTAATTGAACCCCAAAATCCTTTAAACGTTCTACTATTTGTCTGTTCTGTTCTACACTAAAAAATTCTACAACGCTCTCAGCAATACGTTCACCGATTTCATCAACCTCCGTTAAATCATATATAGAAGCATACATTAAAGCATCAATAGTTTTGTAATGCTTTGCTAGTTTTTTAGCTACGGTTTCTCCAACATATCTAATGCCTAATGCAAATAAAACACGTTCAAAAGGAATTTGTTTAGACGCTTCAATACCTTTAATTAAATTCTCAGCACTTTTCTCAGCCATTCGTTCTAATGGCAATACCTGTTCTTTTGTTAACTGATACAAGTCTGCGTAATTAACAATTAAGGCCGCATTAACTAAAAGAGCTACGGTCTCACCTCCTAAACCATCTATATCCATCGCCTTACGAGATATATAATGTTGTATTCTTCCTATTACTTGAGGATTACAACCACTATAATTAGGGCAGTAATGTTTGGCTTCACCTTCAATACGCTGTAAAGGTGTTTCGCACTCAGGGCAATTGGTTATATAATCTGTTTTTATTGAATCTATTGGACGTTTTGCAAAATCTACAGCAATAATTTTGGGGATAATTTCTCCGCCTTTTTCTACAAAAACTTCATCACCTTCACGGATGTCTAATTTTTCAATCTGATCTGCGTTATGTAAAGATGCGCGTTTAACCGTAGTACCAGCCAATTGTACAGGCTCTAAATTTGCTACTGGAGTTATAGCTCCTGTCCTACCAACTTGATACGTAATTTCATTAAGGCGTGTAGAGACTTGTTCTGCCTTAAACTTATACGCCATAGCCCAACGCGGAGCTTTAGCTGTATAACCTAACTCGTCTTGTTGGTATAAATTATTTACTTTAACTACAACTCCATCGGTTTCATAGGGTAAATCATGACGTGCTTTATCCCAATGCTGTATAAACTGAAATACTTCATCAATGGATTGGCATAACTTAGCTGCTTTTGGCACTTTAAATCCCATTTGTCGCGCAAATTCTAAGCCTTCAAATTGAGTTTCAAATGGTAAATTATTTGCTTTTAAATTATATAACAAACACTCTAAAGGTCGTTTAGCCGTTTCTGAGCTATCTTGAAGTTTTAAACTCCCAGAAGCTGTATTTCTTGGATTACGATAAGGTTCTTCTCCATTAACAATACGCTCTTCATTCATTTTATTGAATCCATCAAATGGCAAAACAATTTCACCTCTAATATCAAAGCGGTCTGGATAATTACCTTTTAATTGTAATGGCACCGTATTAATGGTTTTAATATTAGTCGTCACTTCGTCTCCCTGTATACCGTCGCCACGTGTTACTGCTCTTAACAAGTTGCCTTTCTCATAAGTTAGGCTAATAGACGCACCATCATATTTTAGTTCGCAAGTATAATTTACATCTCCGTCCACTAGTTTTTTAATTCTAGTTTCCCAATCTTGCAAATCTTCTAATGAATACGAATTATCTAAAGAATACATTCTATAATCATGTACAACCGTTTTAAAGTTTTTTGTAACTGCACCACCAACACGTAATGTTGGGGAATTAGAATCATAAAATTCTGGATGTTCAGATTCTAAAGCTTGAAGTTCTTTTAATTTAATATCAAACTCGTAATCGCTAATTGTTGGATTATCGAGTATGTAATAATTATAATTATGCTCACGAAGCGCTTCGCGTAGCGTATTTATTTTTTGTTCTGTTGTCATTGAATCTGCTACTAATTCACAAAATTATTTTATAATCTTTCCTTATTCAACCATTTTGGAGCTGGTAAAGGTGTATAAGTATTCATTTTATCTAACAAACCATCAATAGTATAATCTACTATAATAGCATCTAAATTTTCTTGCTTTAAAAATCCACGAGATACCATCATTTTACACTGATCAATTAACGCATCGTAATAACCATTAATGTTTAAAATACCTATGGGTTTAGTGTGAAGCCCTAATTGTCCCCAAGTTGCAATTTCAAACAACTCATCCATAGTACCAAAACCACCTGGAATAATTATGAATCCATCACTTTTATCGTACATAATCACTTTACGATCATGCATAGTTTCAGTGGTAATTAATTCATCTATTTGAGTATCAATAATTTCTTTTGTGCTTAAAAAATGTGGTACTACTCCTATTACTTCACCTCCATTTTCTTTAACCGCTTTAGAAACTACTCCCATAATTCCAATTTTTGCAGCACCATAAATCAATGCAATATTACGTGCTGCTAATGTTTTACCTAAAACTGATGCTTCATTAATAATTATAGAATCATTTCCTTCACTACTTCCACAAAACACTGCTATACTTTTCAAATTTTCTGTTTTTTAATGCCTTTAATTATTCTATCGTTATCGTAAATATCTTTCCTCAATTCTATATGATCAAAATTATAATGGGCTAATAATTCTAACATTTCTTTGCCAAGGTACTGGTTAATTTCAAAAAACAACTTGCCATTTGGTTTCAATTTATTAACAGCCAGTTTACAAATAGCATCGTAAAATAATAGTGGATTATTATCTTCTACAAATAGAGCCAAATGTGGTTCATTATCTATAACATTTGGTTTTATCTGATATTTCTCTAATTCTCGAACATATGGCGGGTTAGACACTATAATATCAAAAGCTAAAGCTTGTTCAGATATAAAATGTATTTGCTCTAGAATATTACTTTTAATAAACTCAACATTTACTGCATTTAAATCTGCATTAGTTTTAGCGATTTGCAATGCTTCTTCACTAACATCTAAAGCATATACTTTAGAATTAGGTAAGTTTTTTGCCAAGCTAATAGCAATGCAACCACTACCTGTACCAATATCTAATATAGTAATTGGCTGATTTATAGTTTTAGTTGTTTTAAGTATCCAATCAACAAGTTCTTCAGTTTCTGGTCTTGGTATTAAAACATTAGAGTTCACTTTAAATTTTAGTTCATAAAACTCAGTTTCTCCTATAATATATTGAATTGGTTTTTGAAGCTTTAAATCTTCTAAAGCCAAAAATAGTAACTGTTGTTGATTTTCGTCTATACTATAATGGGGTTCTAACACCAGTTGTATACGAGTAAAATTAAAGTAATGCTCGGTAAGCATAAAGAAAAAACGATCTACTTCATTTTTATTATATAAAGTATCTAAGGCAGAATGAAATGTATTTTGAATGGCTTTGAGTTTCAATAGTCGAAATTTATAAATCTTTAATCATCCAAACTGAACATTGATAATGTCCTGTATCTCCCATTGGTTCATCTATTGAAGTAAACCCAACTTTTCTATACAATTTGCGAGCATTATCCATATAAGGCATGGTTTCTAAATAACATTTTTCAAAACCTGTTGATTTTGCAAAATCAAGGCATTTTTCCATCATTTCACTTCCTAAACCAATACCTCTAGCTTCAGGTTTAAAATACATTTTTTGAAGTTCGCAAACATTGCCATCGTAATTATCTAATTGAGAAATACCAGCACCACCATAAATATTGTTTCCTGATGCAATTACAAAGAATTTTTTTCGATCTCCAGAATACGTTTCTGTCATTATATCTAAAGCCTCATCTGCATACGTAGTTCCAATTTTTGGAACTCCAAATTCTAACAAAACTTCTCTAATTGCTGCTGCAATTTTAGGATTGTCTTGTTGTTGAATTTCTCTAATAAGCATATTATTTTTGCTCATTTTATTATCTTACTTTTATAGCTTTATTTTCGGTATCAAGATACATATAATTCAATTTTAATGACAAAAAGACTTTTTTTATTTTTAACTGTTTTTGCACTATTTTTTAACTGTACATTTACTGAAACGCCAGAATATACAGGTCTTCAAAATATTAAAGTTTTAAGTGTCGATAACAAAACAATTACCGTAAGTGCAGATGCGCATTTTAATAACCCAAATGATGTTGGAGGTCAACTCCAAGCTAAAGATTTAAAACTTTACGTTAACGATTCTGAAGTTGCTCTGATCAATTCTAAACCTTTTGATGTCCCTTCTAAAGAGCGTTTTACTATTCCGTTGACCGTAAAAGTTGAGACCAATAAAATTATAGACAAAAAAAGTTTAAATGGTTTACTGAGTAGTATTATTGCTCAGAAAATAGAGATTCAATATAAAGGAAAAATCAATTACACTATCCTTGGTTACAGTTCTACATATGCAGTTGATGAGACACAGAACATTAAATTAAAATTATAGCTTGAATATTGATGAAGTTTATATAAAACGTTGCATACAAATTGCCAAGAACGGATTGGGAACAACGCGCCCAAACCCAATGGTTGGTGCTATTATTGTTTTTAAAGATAAAATTATTGGAGAAGGCTTTACAAGTGCATATGGTGGCTCTCATGCTGAAGTTAATGCTATAAAAAGCGTAACTAACAAACACCTGTTATCTAAAGCAACATTATATGTAACTCTAGAACCTTGCAGTCATTACGGAAAAACACCTCCATGTAGCGATTTAATTATTGAACATAATATCCCTAATGTAGTTATTGGCTGTGTTGATGATAACCCTGAAGTTGCAGGAAAAGGAATTAGAAGACTTAAAGCTGCCGGATGCAATGTTACTGTTGGTGTTTTAGAAGCTGAATGCAAAGCACACCATAAACGTTTTTTTACTTTTCATAATAGAAAGCGTCCTTATGTTATTTTAAAATGGGCCGAAACTTCTAATGGCTTTATCTCGCCTAAAACAAAAGCAAAAAAAGCACCCGTTTGGATTACTAATTTGTACTCAAGGCAATTAGCACATAAATGGAGAGCTGAAGAACAATCTATTTTAGTAGGCACCAATACTGTTTTAGAAGATAATCCTAGTTTAACCGTTAGAGATTGGACTGGCGAACATCCAACACGTATTGTTATTGATAGACAATCAAAATTATCGTCAAATCATAATATCTTTAATGATAAATCAAAAACCATAACCTTAGATAATTTTATTTTACCACAACCTAAAGACATAGCACAACGCATATGTACTGAATTGTACAAAAACAATATCAATTCTGTAATTATTGAAGGTGGTTTGCAAACACTTCAAACCTTTATTAACGAAAACTTGTGGGATGAAGCTTATGTTTTTAAAGGAGTGTTAACTTTTAATGATGGCATTAAAGCACCTGAGTTTTCAGGGAATTTAATTTCTGAAAAACGAATTGCAAACGATACTTTAAAACATTATGAGAATAATTCTTAATTTGAAATTCATTTCGTATAATAGCAATTGCCAGTAATGTAATGAAACACCTAATCTACATATTTACTATTTTGATTTTATTGTTTTCTTGTTCTCAATATAAAAAGAAAAAAATTGAATCTAAAATTGCTGAAATGAAATTGAATAAGCAGTATTTTGATTTGACAAAAGAATCGAATGCCACGTTAAACGATTGGGTAAATTATTACCAAAATTCTGAACCTAATTTTTCTCTGAATAAATTTGAATTTAAATCAAACGACACTTTGCAAATAATACAAGGAAATATATTTGGCATATTTGACTCAAACTTTGACCAAATCTATTCTGATTTCTTAATTTATAAAAATGACAAAGAAAAATACATAGATTTTGACAGCTATAGTTGGGTTTTGAACGAAAAGAAAGAAATACTGTTTTCACCAGACCAAGAAATCAACGTTGTCGATATTAAAAATAAAACTATTAATAGAATAGCATTTCGCGGACCTTCACAATGGGTTGAAAATATATTTTGGCAGAATGATTCAACAGTGGTACTTTTAGAAAACAATCACGAAAAACAACCAACTATTACTAAAATTAATTTAGCAAAAAAAACGATTAGGACTTTTATTTATCAAAATCATTTGACTTTTGTAAGCGAACATTCAAAATGGAGATTTGACAAGTTGGGATTGAAGTATAAATAAAAAACTACTAGCAATAACATGGATAAAACATAACTAGTAAGTGCTAAATCGAAAAGTTTATGCTTATTTACGAAAACCATTATAGTAAACTTCAACAAATGAAAATCTATTTACCATTAGCTTTATTTTTATTAATTATATCATTCTCTTTTGGACAACGAGAAATTAGTGAATCTGAGTTAATAACAATTCATTCTCAAATCGAAAAAGATGCTGTAAAATTGAGAGACTCTCTTACTATAAATAAAGATGAATTCACAACTAAATATGGGATTGAAATAAAGGTAGATATATTTAAAGTTAAAGAACTGAGAAAACGAAAAATTGAAATCAATTGGTCTTCTAAAGGTATGTCTAACGCTGTTTACGAAGAAGAAAAAAACTATGACAAACTATTGAATAAATATTATTCTATTCTTAAAAGTAAATTATCGGTTGAAGATGGAAAAACTCTTGCTGAATCACAAAGAAACTGGATTAAATTCCGTGACACTGAGAGAAAGTTAAGCTCTATAATTAGTAATGAGAAATACTCTGGAGGTGGAACTATTCAATCTAACATTAGAGCTGGAAAATTCTGTGAAATAACAGAGCAACGACTACTAGAAATTATTAGTTATATAAATAGAATCATTGAATAAAAATCTTCTACAACACCATATAAACTCAATTTGAGTTTTGGTTCTAGCTCAAAGTTCTGTACATTTAACTTCTTAAGTTTTGGTTCTAAAAACATCCAATTTCCTTTCCAAACTGACACCTATATAAACCTGCTATGATTAAAACTTTAATTTTCGATTTTGGCGATGTATTTATCAATTTAGATAAAGGTGGAGCAATGAAAAATGCTTTACAGCTTTTTAAAATGGATACTTTTGAAGATGATATGATTGAAACAAATATTCAATACGAAATCGGAAAAATATCTACATCACAGTTTCTAGATTTTTACACTCATAAATTCCCTGAATTAAATCGAGACAGCATTATAGATGCGTGGAATTATATTATTAAAGATTTTCCGAAGTATCGATTAGAATTTATACAAAAATTAGCTTCAAAAAAAAACTATCAACTTATACTATTAAGTAATACAAATGACCTTCATATAAATTATATAAAGCAAAATGTTCCGTTTTATAATGATTTTAAAATGTGTTTTGACGCCTTCTATCTCTCACAAGACATTCATCTTAGAAAACCTAATGCTGATATTTTTCAGTTTGTTTTAAAGGAGAATCATTTAGTAGCTAAAGATTGTTTATTTATTGATGATACAAAACCTAATACAGATACTGCAAAACAATTAGGCTTTAATGTTTGGAATATTGATGAAACCAAAGAAGATGTTATTTATCTCTTCAAAACCAAAGCACATCTTTTTTAATGGAAATTAAGGATACTTATAATACTATTGAATCACCGAGTGAAGCTGTTTTATTTAAAGATAAGAACAGTAAGTTTTGGGGTTATGCATTTCCTATACAAGAAGAAAACGATATAAAACAACGCCTAGAAGATTTAAAGAAAGATCATCATTCTGCTCGTCATTGGTGCTATGCCTATCAATTAGGAACTGATAAAAACATAAAATTTAGAGCTAACGATGATGGAGAACCTAATAATAGTGCAGGCGCACCTATTTATGGACAAATACAATCGTTTAAAGTCACCAATGTTTTAATTGTTGTAGTACGTTATTTCGGTGGAGTAAAATTAGGAGTAGGAGGATTAATCAATGCTTATAGAGCTTCTGCTCAATTGGCTTTAGAACAATCTAAAATTATAGAGCGCACTATAAATTCTAAGTTTTTAATTGCTTTTGAATATAAAAACATGAATACTGTAATGCGAATCATTAAAGAAAAAAAACTTGATATTATTAATCAAGAATTAGAGCTGAGTTGTGGTATTACAATTTCAGTTAGAAAAAGTAATGCTTCTTCTATTTTTGAAATTTTTAATGCACTACACCAAATTTCAATTAAAGAATTATAATGAGTTATCTTCAAGTTTGTCTAAAAGGTATTTTGGGCACCTTGTAGGCCTTTTCCTAGCCATATCTATAAAAGCTAAAACTGTATTTCCTGTAGCGAGTATATCTCCAGATTCGTGCACTAATTCGTAATCAAATTCTATAGTTGCTCTAGGCAGCTTCTTTATAGTTGTTTTCACTTTTAAAACATCATCATAGCATGCAGAGTTTTTGTAATTAATTGATAATGAAATTACAGGTAACATGATGCCGCTTTCTTCCATAGATTTGTAAGTAATTCCGTATTGTCTTAACCACTCAGTTCTTCCTACTTCAAAATAACTTGCATAATTTGCATGATAAACAACACCCATTTGGTCCGTCTCACCATAACGTACTCGTATTTCTGTTTCATTTTTATTCATATATTACTCGCAGATTAGATAAAAAAATTGTAATTTCATCGAAGATTTAAACATGCATAAAAATTTCTTAAAATTCTAATCGTTTTCATTTTTTTTTTAAGAATTTTGTTCACATATTTGTCTGGTAGAAAAATCACAAGGAGAATTTCAACGTCTCCTTTTTTTTACAATAACTAACAACTAAAAATTTTAATCTAACTATGGATGTAACCGCTCAATCGGTCTGGAGCAATTGTCTCTCTTTTATAAAAGATAATATTCAACCCCAAGCCTACAAAACATGGTTTGAACCCATCGTAGCGGTTAAGTTTTCTAATAATGCTTTAAGTATTCAAGTGCCTAGTAAATTCTTTTATGAATGGCTAGAAGAGCATTACGTTAAAATTTTAAAAGTTGCTTTAACTAAAGAGCTCGGTGAAGATGCTAAATTGGTTTACGTTATTAAAATGGAGAACACCTATGGTAACAAACAACCTTTTACAGAAAAAATACCTAGTGCCAACAGAAGTACTGTAAAGTCACAAAATGTTGATGTTCCTTTCAATAATAAAAATCCTGAATTAAGAAATCCATTCATCATTCCTGGAATTAGAAATGTAAAAATTGAATCTCAACTTAATCCTAGTTATACGTTTGAAAACTTTTTAGAAGGAGACTCAAATCGTTTGGCTCGTAATGCTGGTATTGCTGTAGCAAATAAACCTGGTGGCACTTCTTTTAATCCGCTTTTAATATTTGGTGGTGTTGGTTTAGGTAAAACACATTTAGCGCATGCTATTGGTGTTGATATTAAAGATAAATACCCTGAGAAAACAGTTTTATATATATCTGCTGAAAAATTTACGCAACAGTATATCGATTCTGTAAAAAAGAATAACAGAAATGATTTTATTCATTTCTATCAGATTATTGATGTTTTAATCATTGATGATGCACAATTCTTCTCTGGTAAAACAGGAACACAAGATGTATTTTTCCATATTTTCAATCATTTACATCAAAACGGAAAGCAAGTTATTTTAACTAGTGATAAAGCTCCTGTTGACATGCAAGATATTGAGCAACGTTTATTATCGCGTTTTAAATGGGGATTATCTGCAGAGTTACAAAGTCCAGATTTTGAAACTCGTGTTTCAATACTTAAAAACAAACTCTATAGAGATGGTGTTGAAATGCCAGAAGATATTATAGAGTATGTAGCTAAACATATAAAATCTAATGTTAGAGAATTAGAAGGAGCTATTATTTCTTTAATCGCTCAATCGTCTTTTAACAAAAAAGAGATAACACTTAATCTCGCCAAAGATATTGTTGAAAAGTTTGTAAAGAATACAAAACGCGAAGTTTCTATCGATTACATTCAGAAAGTCGTTTCAGATTATTTTCAGATGGATGTTGGTACTTTACAGTCTAAAACACGTAAACGCCATATTGTACAGGCAAGACAATTAGCTATGTTCTTTGCTAAAAAGTACACTAAAGCATCTTTAGCAAGTATTGGCTCTCAAATAGGACAGCGCGATCATGCTACAGTATTACATGCTTGCAAAACTGTAGACAATTTATCTTCTACAGATAAGCAATTTAGAAAATATGTAGATGATTTAGCTAAAAAACTCTCTTTATAACGCTTATATTTCATGACTAAAATTCTAATGGTTTGCTTAGGAAACATTTGTCGTTCTCCATTAGCTCATGGTATTTTAGAATCTAAATTAAATCTTGAAAACTTTTATGTGGATTCAGCAGGTACAGCAGCATATCATGTTGGCGAACAACCTGATCCTAGATCTATTACTATTGCTAATAGTCATGGTTTAGATATTAGTGATCAATCTGCTAGGCAATTTAAAGTTGAAGATTTTGATTGTTTCGATATTATATATGCTATGGACCAATCTAACTATAGTAATATTATAGCTTTAGCAAGAAATAATACTGATATAGGAAAAGTAAAACTTATACTTGAAGTTAATTCCTCTTTATCAAACAAAAACGTACCTGATCCTTATTATGGAGGAGATTCAGGTTTTAGTAATGTTTTTAATATGCTTGAAGATACTTGTCAAATAATCGCTAAAGAATTGCAAAGCTAAATTGTAATTACGGTTTTAATTACCTTTGAATTATGGAGAAAAAAGGCATCTTATACCTCATCCCTACTCGACTTGGAGATAATCCTCCTTTAGAGGTTTTACCTATTTCTATTAAAAAGGTGATAGAACAGCTTGATGATTATATTGTAGAAAATGAAAAAACGGCGCGTCGTTTTATAAAACGCATCACTCCAAGTAAATCTCAATCTGCATTACGTCTAAAAACACTGAACAAATATACCCAAGAGAATGAGCTTAATTCTTTTTTAGAACCTTGCCATAATGGGCTATCTATGGGTTTATTATCTGAAGCTGGCTGTCCTGCAATTGCAGATCCTGGATCTGATATTGTGAGTATAGCGCATGAGAATAATATTAAAGTTGTGCCAATTGTTGGTCCTTCTTCTATTATACTAGCACTTATGAGCTCTGGTATGAATGGGCAGAGTTTTACCTTTAATGGATATCTTCCTATTGACAAACACGAACGTAAATCTAGTATTAAAGCTTTAGAAAAACGTTCTTACGAATTAAACCAATCGCAATTATTTATAGAAACTCCATATCGGAATAATCAAATGCTAAAAGATTTAGTGACTTCGCTGCACAAAAACACGAGATTGTGTGTAGCATGTGATTTAACGTTACCTACTGAGTATATAAAAACTAAAACTGCTTTAGAATGGAAATCTAACACTGAAGATTTTCATAAAAGACCAGCAATTTTTATTATTCACAAAGACTAAATGCTCACTTTTGCTTTTCTATCAGCTTCAATAAAAGACGTATTGTAGCCAGAAAAACGTTTCATGTAGTAACTTACTGTAGTACCAAAACCATCAGCAAAGTTATTCTCACCATAGCTTCTTAAAAACTTTTTAACGCTTCCTGCTCCTGCTAAATGTGCAGCTGCAAGCATACCAGACTCAGTAACTTCAATTCCTGCAATGGTTTTACCAACAAAACGACTAATATCTTTTCGTAAAATCCATTTATTACGTTGAGAATATGCTATAAATGCTTTCTCTTGAAGCTCTGGGTTTGCTAAAAATTGATTTGGATTATAAACACCAATCATTTTTAAAGTTTCTTTACCAAATTGATATTTACCTAAATACCCAAAAGTATTTACCGTAAAATAATTGCCTTGAGATTCTTTAAATGCTAAGGCTTCTTTAAAACCTTCAAAAGATTTGCCTAAATAAGGTGTAAAAACAACTTCTTCTTTTTGCTCTGCTACCGGTTCTACCATTGCAACATCGCTTGAAATATTAAAGTCTAGTTCTAGTCCCTCAGTAGAATACTTTTGAGGGTCTAAAGTAGTATCAGGATAAAGGGCTAATGCAACTAAAAAACATATTGCAAAAGGAACGACTAAATTATGTATGATTTTTGTTCTCATAACTACTAATTTTTATGCAAAACTCTGTTCCTGTTTATGGTCTTGCAAAATTCGCTGCAAATATACGGCAAAAAAAAAGTTATTGACAACCCTTCGACAAAAGTCGCCTAAAAGTAGATATAATGCAGCCTAAAGCCATTTTTACCGTTGTACTCCAAGGTCGGCATAGGTACTTTAATCGTATTAAAAACGCTAAATATCGATTTTAAGATGTGAGAATTTGTTTTTATTCGGGTTAAATCTATGTCAAAACTTAAGTAATATTGCCGATACGGGTTTTGATTGGGAAAATCTTCATTATCTCTGTTTGATGAAAGCAATCCTTCACCACCAAATCCTGCTGCTATATTTAACCAATCTGGTAAAAATTCAGTTTTAAAAAATGAATTAACATTAAAACTTAACCAATAGGTTTGCCCGTTATAATCTTTCAAAAATTCTTCAGTTAAACCATCTCCTAGTATACTTGGGTTTTGACTTGCAAATTCAGTTCTATTAAATGAATATTTTAATGATATCCGTTGTTCATCCCATAATAACTCTTGACCAACATATAATGCTGTACCCGATACGTTAGCTAACATATCTCCCCATGAAAATCCCCATTCTGCAGAAAATCCATCAAAAACCTCAACAGCAGTTAAAAACCCTAATCCTAATGTAGAACCATATAAAAGTTGATCTTTTTTTGAAACTCCTGCCCAATTGAGTGTATTGGCTCCTAAACGACCTAATTGGTACGATGAAAAAACATGCCCATATTTATCAATTTGTAACCAGTCGCTATTATCATTATTAAATTGAAAACTAGAACGCTCAAAATCAGCATACCATAACTGATCTAAACCAACTAGTGTTACTGCTGCTATAGATGCTTCTGCAATAACTATAGTATTTCGTCTTGGTTTATTTAAAGTATCGCTAGGAGTTAAAAATGTATTGAGTTTGGATTGTGCTTGTAAGCCAGATGCTACAACTAAGCCAAAACTTATATAAAGAAATATGATTCTCAAATTCTATTTTCTAATACCTTGTTGATCTAAATAGCGATGGTAATTTCTAGCATTAATATTATGTTGACTTAAAGTTTTTGCAAAACGGTGAAACCCGATACGTTTAGGGTCTGCAGCAAAATAGATATACTGGTGCTTTTCATAATTTAATACGGCATCTATCGCAGATAGATCTGGCATAGTTATTAATCCGGGTGGCAAACCTGCGTTTTTATATGTGTTATATGGAGAATCAATGTCCTTATGCACATTCAACACACGACGAATTATAGTGTTTTTGTATTGAGGCAATTGATACGCTGCAAATTTTATCGTTGGGTCAGCTTGTAATGGAATCCTTCGTTTTAAGCGATTAATATATACACCAGCTACTCGTGGTTGTTCTGTTTTTTGTTTAGATTCTTCATATACAATCGAAGCTAATGCCATTACTTGATCTGGAGAATAATTAAGTGCTTTGGCTTTGGCTAGACGACCTGCATTCCAAAAACGATTGTATTCTTTATGCATTCGTTCTACAAAAACTTTAGGCGTTGTGTTCCAAAACAACTCATAACTATTAGGTAAGTACATACCTAATGCTGTAGCTTTATTAAATCCTTTTTTAGATAAAAATTCTGAATCAGTCATCGCTTCTAATAATGCTATGCTATCTGCGTCTATTTGTATAGCAACTCGACCGGCTAAACTCTCTAAACTGTTTTGATTATTAAATGCAAGTTTAACAGGAACGTTACCACTTCGTATACTATTAATGATATCATTATTATTCATACCCTTAGTAATCTTATACTTTCCAGGCCTAACATTAGATACATATTTTTTCTGTTTTGCTAAAGCATCAAAGTCACTTATATCTTCTAATAAAGGTTCTAATTGCAAACGGACATCATTATAATTAGCCTCATTAGAAATAAAAATATATTTATAATCTTCTTCAAATGCTGTATTTGAGCTAAACATTGCACCATATATGTAATTAGCAATAAAGCCTGCTATTACTAATCCTATTAAGGCAATTGCCCAAAGTATTTTTTTTATATACATAATTATGAATTAATCAATTGCAAAACGTATTCATTTGTATAGTCTTTTCCATCAAAATTCCATTCCTTCTTTAAACCCACAACTTCAAAACCTTCGTTTTCAAATAATGACAAGCTTACTGAATTAGTCTCTGCTATATTACAATATAACTGATGTAAGTTCAACTGTAAAAAACAATAGTTAACTAAAAGTGATAAAGCGTCTTTTCCATAACCTTTACCTCTATCAGCATCGGATTGAATCAATACACCTATGCCTGCACGTTTGTTTTTAAAATCGAAATCAAAAATATCTATAAGGCCTATCGCTTCATTTTTATAACTAGAAATTACTAAACGTAATTGTTTAGCTTCATAAATGTCTTTTTGAGCATTATCTAAATATTGCTTAATTAAAAATTTTGAATATGGTGTTTGTGTATGACTCAATTCCCAAATCTCTTCATCATTCTCAATTTTATAGATAAAATCTAAATCTTCAGGTTCTAAAGCACGTAAATAAATATGATCACCTTTAAGTGTTAGCATGGAACATCACCTTTAAATACTTGCTTAGCAGGACCAATTAACCAAATTGAAGTATAGCCATTTTCTGAAGGCAGATAATTGACTTTTAACTCACCGCCAGGAGTTTGCAGTGTAATGGTTTCTGCAGTGGTTTGTCCACTATTATGCATTGCCAACGCTACCGCAGTAACACCTGTACCACAAGAGAATGTTTCGTCTTCTACACCACGTTCATAAGTACGGACTCCAAACTCAGTATCCGATATTTTATTTACAAAATTAACATTAGATCCGGCTTCATTGTATGGATGACCATGCCTAATTGTTGAACCATTATGTTTTACATCTAAAGCTTCAAGATCTGAAACCATCTGAACATGATGGGGTGATCCTGTATCTAAAAATAAATGTGTTTGATGATTTTCTATCGTTGATACATCTTTCATTTGAAGTTTAACTAAGTCTCCTTCAATCTCAGCAATATGCATTCCGTCAATAGCTTCAAAAGTAGCGGTATTAGAAACGATTCCTAAAAACTTTGCGAATGCTGTAATACAACGACCTCCGTTACCACACATGCTACTTTCTTTACCATCTGCATTAAAGTAAACCATCTTAAAATCTGCCGTATCGTGGTTTTCTAAAAGTATTAAACCATCTGCGCCAATTCCAAAACGTCTATCACACAATTTAGTAATAAGTGTTATGTTAGCTTTATTAAATTTAAGCGACCGATTATCTATAATAACGAAGTCGTTTCCTGTGCCTTGATATTTGTAAAATGTCTGTGTCATATGCGATGCAAATATAAGGATAATCCCTCTGAATATAACGTGTTAAATCATCGTTAAAGTTCATTTTAACATTCAATAAATATTTAAATTTATTCGTTAAATAATTAAACTTAAAACTGAAAATTATGAAGAAGATTTTAACATTAGTAGGTGTTTCGGCCTTAGGTGGTTTATTAACCTTAGGCGGTTATAAACTTTTTATAGAAGAAGAAAACAAACCTATAATAGAAATTGCAAAACCTCAATTACCAAATTATGTTCCTACAACATATACCAATACAGTATTAACAAATACAGAACGCCCAAATTTGGTTGAAGCTGCAAATAAAACAATTGACGCGGTAGTGCATGTTAAAAACACTACTACTAGCAGAGGTTATACTAGTTTTGAAGACATAATTAGAGGTCGTCCTTCTGAGAGAAAACAAGATGTTGGAGCAGGTTCTGGTGTTATTATCTCTCCAGATGGACATATCATTACAAATAACCATGTTATTAGAGGAGCTTCTGAAATTTCAATTACTCTTAATGACAATAAAGCTTACACAGCTGAATTAATTGGTACTGATGAAAAGACAGATATTGCCTTATTAAAAATAGATGCCGAGGATAATTTACCTTTTATAACATTTGGAGATTCTGATACCACACAAATTGGAGAATGGGTCTTAGCTGTTGGTAATCCGTTTAATTTAACTTCTACGGTTACTGCAGGTATTATAAGCGCCAAAGCTAGAGATTTATCTGGTGGACAATCATTTATTCAAACCGATGCTGCTGTAAATCCTGGGAATTCTGGTGGTGCTTTAGTAAACACCAATGGCGAACTCGTTGGTATTAATACAGCTATCACTTCTAGAACAGGTACATATGTTGGTTATTCTTTTGCTGTTCCGAGTAATATTGCGCGTAAAATTGTGGAAGACATTATGGAATTTGGTGATGTGCAAAATGGTATTTTAGGAGTTGTTGGAGGCGCCTTAAATAGTGAAGCAGCTGAGCAGTTAAAAATTACTGCTACAGAAGGTTTTTATGTTAGTGAGGTTCAGGAAAAATCTGGAGCGGATTTAGCTGGCATTTTAACAGGTGATATTATCAAGCGTTTAGATAATATTAAAATCTCTAAGTTTTCTGATTTAAGTGGGTATCTAAAAACAAAGAATCCTAATGATGTTATTAATGTTGAAGTATTAAGAGACGATGAGATCAAAGTTATTCCTGTTACGCTTTCAAAAAGTGAAGTTGTTATAATAGATTTCATGGATATGCAATTAAGAAATATCCCTAATGAGATTAAAAAAGAGTATAATATAGAATCTGGTGTTATAGTAACTGAAACAGAAAATGCATGGTTATATAGAAAACTTGGGATGTCAAGCGGGTATGTAATAACAGGCATAAATGACAAGGAGATTAAATCAATCGATGATATTTCTGTACTTAAAAATAAATATGGTTCTGATTTTACTAAAAATCTTAAAAAGATAGAATTTATAAATCGTAATCTTGAAAAGAAAGAGGTTATCTTCGATAGATAGGCATTTAAAAAAATTTATATTAAAAACCCTTCAAGATAAATTATCTTGAAGGGTTTTTATTTTTGTTAAAACGATCTCGAAAACGTTTGAAATATATTATTTTTGCGCAAAATTTTAAACACACAACACAATGAGTTTTAATGAAACTTATGAAAAGGAATTAGCTTTCCAAGCAGACCGTAGACGTGCTACCGTTGAATTTATTAAAATCGTAAGCGATTTATGGTACGATAAATCTATTGAGCTAGTGATTTTTAGAAATCAATTAATCGATAGAAATGTTAGTGAAATTCTTAATCTGCATGAATATGCTGGCGAGTTTGTACAAAAGCCAATTTCAATTTTCGATTCAGTAGAAATTGCTAAAGCAATCAATCAGCTCGATTTACCTCCTGCAAAATTAGATATCGGAAAATTAACTTACGAGTATCATTTAGAGGACCAAAAATACAGCAATGCTATCGCTTTTGTGTCTAATAAACTTATGGATGCCGAAGATAATAATGGGATAAGCCCTAAAGACGTTGTGCTTTATGGTTTTGGACGTATTGGTCGTTTAGTCGCAAGAGAATTAATGACTAGAACTGGCAAGGGCAACCAAATGCGTTTAAGAGCTATTGTTACTCGAGGCAAACTAGATCAAACCGTTTTAGAAAAACGTGCTTCACTTTTACGCAACGATTCTGTACATGGCGATTTTCCTGGTACAGTAACTACAGATATAGAAAATGAAGCTTTAATTATTAACGGAACGACTGTAAAAATCATTTCGGCAAATAATCCTGAAGATATAGATTATACCGCTCATGGCATCAATGATGCTTTAATTATAGATAATACAGGTGTATTTAGAGACAAGGAAGCTTTAAGTAGACATTTGGTACCAAAAGGTGCAAGTAAAGTATTGTTAACAGCTCCAGGTAAAGGAGTTCCAAATATTGTACATGGGGTAAATCATTTAGAAAATGACCCTGACAACATCGATATTTTCTCTGCGGCTTCTTGTACAACTAATGCTATTACTCCAATATTAAAAGCTATAGAAGATTCTTTTGGGGTTAAATCCGGGCATTTAGAAACGATACATGCGTATACCAACGATCAAAATTTAGTAGATAATTTTCATAAAAAATACAGACGTGGTCGTGCTGCTGCATTAAATATGGTTATTACAGAAACTGGAGCTGGTAAAGCAGTAAGTAAAGCATTACCATCTTTAGAAGGAAAGTTAACCTCTAATGCAATTAGAGTTCCTGTACCAAATGGATCTTTAGCTATATTAAATTTAGAGTTAGATAAAGAGACTTCGGTTGAAAGTATTAATACTATTATGAAAAAATATGCTTTAGAAGGTAACCTTGTAGAGCAAATTAAATACGAAATGAGCGACGAACTTGTATCTAGCGATATCGTTGGTAGTTCTGCTCCCGCAATTTATGATAGTAAAGCAACTATTGTAAGAGCTGATGGTAAGAATGTAGTGTTATATATATGGTACGATAATGAGTATGGTTACAGTCATCAAGTGATTCGTTTGGCTAAATACGTATCTAAGGTAAGACGTTATTCGTATTATTAAACTTTGGTCTAATCCAAAATAAAAAATAAAACGTATATCAATAGCCTTACAAAATTGTAAGGCTATTTGTTTAATTATAAGTCATTGTGCTAATTAAATTAGTATCTTGCCTTTATAAAATTTATATACTAAAACTAACTCTAAATTAGTTTTAAAATAAAACTATAACTAATTGACCTAAACCATTTTTAAGATGAAATTCTTAGTTAAAACGCTTTTAGCCTTTCTTTTATTTGTAAATTTTCAACATACAAATGCGCAGACTGAAACTACTCAACAACCACAGTTAAAACGTAATGAAGGCTCTTTAGATCATCAGTTTGAATATGTTATCAGTAAATCTTACACGTATAGAGGCAATAACAAAGTATACAAAAATGTAGAATACCATTGGCTAACAGAACTTAAAGCAAGTACTTTAGACAGTCTAAAATCTATAAATAAAAACTTAGAAGACACAAAATCTATTGTAGAAACACAAGCTAAAGAAATTAAAGATTTAAAGGCAAATCTTAATACTACTAATGAGACATTAACAACAACTAACCAAGAAAAGGATAATATGGCATTGTTTGGTTTACAAATGAGTAAAGCCAATTATAATATATTAATGTGGAGTATTATCGGTGGCCTTTTTGCTTTATTACTGTTTTTCATTTATCGATTTAATACTAGCAATAGCTCTACAAAAGAAGCAAAACATAAATTAGCGGAAGTAGAGACAGAATTTGAAGACCATCGTCGTAACGCATTAGAACGCGAACAAAAAGTACGTAGACAATTACAAGACGAAATTAATAAGCATAAAGCGTAAATGTTTTTTATATAAAGGCTGAGAAAAAAAGTTAAAGTTCCTTTTAGACAACTAAAACTGCTTTCTTGCTTTTTTATTTCTTCGGCTTCTAAAGTTCCTACTATCCTTAGTTAAATAGCTAACTAAAGACATTCCCACAGCAACAGCAGCGATTAAAAGAATGATATCTATATGTTCATTAAGTATATCCATATTTTAAATATACAAAAAATAAACATAAGTAGCTATAAACAAGTGGTTTTAATATATTTAAACGCGTCATAGATCTTATTAAAAATCCTCTTTTATATTAAAATTGTCACCTTTAATTCTACACTATTTTTTTGCATCTTTGCATCATGCGTATCGATATTATTACCGTATTACCAGAACTCTTAAAAAGCCCTTTTGAAGCTTCTATATTAAAACGTGCTATAGATGCTAATTTGGTAGAAGTACATTTTCATAATTTAAGAGATTACACTACAGATAATTATAAATCTGTGGACGATTATCAATTTGGTGGAGGTGCTGGTATGGTAATGCTTATAGAGCCTATCGACAAATGTATTACTGGCCTGCAAGCTGAACGCCATTATGGTGATATTATATATATGACACCAGATGGAGAACGTCTCAATCAAAGTATTGCCAATCAAATCTCTTTAAAAGAGAACATTATAATTCTATGTGGACATTATAAAGGTGTAGATCAGCGTGTGCGCGATAAATTTATTACACGCGAAATTTCTATTGGCGACTATGTGTTATCTGGCGGAGAATTAGGTGCCGCTGTACTTTGTGATGCTGTAATACGATTAATACCTGGTGTTTTGGGTAATGAGACTTCTGCCCTAACGGATAGTTTTCAAGATAATTTATTGGCTCCACCAATATATACAAGACCACGAGAATATGATGGTATGAAAGTCCCTGAAGTACTATTCAGTGGTAATTTTGGAAAAATAGAACAATGGAGAGAAGAACAAGCCTATAAACGCACTAAAGAAAGACGACCAGATCTACTTGAAGAATAAGCTTCAAGAAATTCCAATACAAAAAAATCAAATTCCAATAGTTAGAATTACTTTATTTTGGAATTTAGGGTTTTATATTTGGTTTTTGAATAAATTAACTATCTTTGCACCCAATTTTAGATTAACCTCTGGCGAGAATCGTGAATGTTGGTTTAGATGAACTATTATAAATAAAAGAAAATGAATTCTTTAGTAAAATTTGTACAAGACGAATTTGTAACTAGTAAAGATTTTCCTGAATTTAGTGCTGGTGATACCATCACTGTATATTACGAGATTAAAGAAGGAAATAAAACACGTACTCAGTTTTTTAAAGGTGTAGTATTACAACGTAAAGGTAGTGGAACTACTGAAACGTTTACCATTCGTAAAATGTCAGGTACTATTGGTGTAGAACGTATCTTCCCTGTAAATTTACCTGCGCTTCAAAAAATTGAAGTTAACAAACGTGGAAAAGTACGTAGAGCACGTATCTATTACTTTAGAGGTCTTACTGGTAAAAAAGCAAGAATTAAAGAAGTTAGAAAATAATCTAAACTTCTATATAGACTTAAAAGCCTTGAACATTATGTTGTTCAAGGCTTTTTTCGTTATTAACCATTGTTAATAAACATGGTTTATAAAATGTGCATATCTAAATACTCTATATATTTGGAATTTTGCAATCTTATTATAAATTAGCTGAACAATTAACAACAAACAGCGTTTGGTTTTAAATTTAATTTTAAATTTATGTTAAATTGTTATAAAGTAACGTTCTTTATATAATGAGATTTTTTTGAGGTTGTGAATCGGCTTGTGTAGGCAAGTGTTAGTGAAACGCCATGACGTTTATGAAAAAGTACAAGCTAAGGTAGGTACTAAAAGATTAAACCGAAAGTTCTGAAAAAGTAGTACTACCGAAAGGAAATACGAAAAAGAAGAGCAATGTATTTTAGACGTATTTAACGTGCAAACGAGAAGATAAATAAAAATACATCAAGAAAAAATCTTATGAAACATAGTAGTAATAGCTCAATACATTTTGAAAATTACGAATTGTTTCGATGAAACAGAAAGTACTTGAACTGAAAAGGATGAAGGTTTATTCCTTTCTACCATTTTAGTGGAAGCTAAATAGGTCACGTAACACTGTTTCAAAAAAGCCATGTCAATGCAGTTTACTGTATGATATGGCTTTTTGTTTTCAATAAAACCATAAGTCTATTCTCTAGTAGAAAATCTTATAAGCTAACTACCCTTAAACTTATAGTAATTATATCTTAATTTTTATTCTCTAACTTAGTATTCTCATTTGTACCTTATCTTTTTTGTATATTTGCATGGTGCATAATTCCTGCACTTTTATTTCAAAAAACATCGCAAATTATATGGCAAACTCTTCTACTATATTTTACACAAAAACAGACGAAGCACCAGCATTAGCAACGCGTTCGCTCTTACCTATTGTTCAAGTATTTACAAAATCATCAGGTATAAACATAGAAACTAAAGACATTTCTTTAGCTGCTAGAATTTTAGCGGCTTTCCCTGATTTTTTAAACGACAACCAAAAAGTTAATGATGCTTTAGCAGAACTAGGTGAACTTGCTAAAAAGCCCGAAGCTAATATTGTTAAATTACCTAATATTAGTGCTTCTGTACCTCAATTAAAAACAGCTATTGAAGAATTACAAGCTAAAGGTTACGCAATACCAGATTATCCTGACGAGCCAGAAAACGATGAAGAAAAAACAATAAAATTACGCTATAACAAAATTAAAGGTTCTGCCGTAAATCCTGTACTTAGAGAAGGAAACTCTGATCGTCGTGCACCAAAAGCTGTTAAAAATTATGCTAGAAAAAACCCGCATAGTATGGGTGCATGGTCTTCGCATTCTAAGACGCATGTAGCAACTATGAGCGAAGGTGATTTTGCACATAACGAAAAATCGGTAACTCTTACAGAAGCTACATCTGTACAAATTACGCATACTGCTACTAATGGTTCTAAAACAGTTTTAAAAGATAATCTATCACTTTTAAAAGGTGAAATTATTGATGCTACTGTAATGAGTAAATCTCACCTATTAGCATTTTTAGATCGTGAAATTAAAGATGCTAAAGCTCAAGGTATACTCCTATCTTTACACATGAAAGCAACGATGATGAAGGTTTCTGATCCAATTATTTTTGGTCATGCGGTTAAAACGTACTTTAAATCTTTATTTGAAAAACATAGCACTACATTTGATGAAATCGGTGTAGATGTAAATAATGGTTTTGGTAACCTTTTAGAACGCTTAGAAGATTTACCACTATCTAAACGTCAAGAAATTGAAGCAGATATTGCTACTGCATTAGAGAATGGTCCAGATTTAGCCATGGTCAATTCAGATAAAGGTATAACAAATCTTCATGTGCCAAGTGATGTTATTATTGATGCTTCTATGCCTGCAATGATTCGTACTTCTGGACAAATGTGGAATGCTGAAGGCAAACAACAAGATACTAAAGCCGTAATACCAGATAGTAGTTATGCTGGTATATATACCGCAACTATAGATTTTTGTAAAACACATGGAGCTTTCGATCCTACAACAATGGGTACTGTCCCTAATGTGGGTTTAATGGCTCAAAAAGCTGAAGAATATGGTTCTCACGACAAAACATTTGAAATTGCAACTAACGGAACAGTAGAAGTTGTAGATGCTTCAGAAAATGTATTGATAAGTCATAATGTAGAGGCTGGAGATATTTGGAGAATGTGCCAAGTTAAAGATGCTCCTATTCAAGATTGGGTTAAGTTAGCCGTAACTCGTGCTAGAGCTTCACAAACACCTGCTGTATTTTGGTTAGATGAAAATCGTTCTCACGATGCTGAACTTATTAAAAAAGTGAATGCATATTTACCAAACCATGATACATCTGGTTTAGATATTAGAATTTTATCTCCTATTAAAGCAACAGCGTTTACTTTAGAGCGTATTAAAGATGGAAACGATACTATTTCTGTAACAGGAAATGTATTACGTGATTATCTGACGGATTTATTTCCTATTTTAGAATTAGGGACTAGTGCAAAAATGTTATCTATAGTACCACTTATGAATGGCGGTGGCTTATTTGAAACTGGAGCTGGCGGATCGGCACCAAAGCATGTGCAACAGTTTATTGAAGAGAACCATTTACGTTGGGATTCTTTAGGCGAATTTTTAGCATTAGCTGTTTCTCTTGAGCATTATGCAGATTTTACAAATAATGAAAAAGCAAGAATTCTTGGAGAAACTCTAGATGATGCTACTGAAAAATTATTAGAAAACAAAAAAGGACCTTCACGCCGAGTTAATGAAATAGATAACCGTGGAAGTCACTTTTATATTGCATTATACTGGTCTGAAGCATTAGCTAATCAAAATAAAAACAGTGATTTAAGTGCTGAATTTAAACCTATTTATGAAGCATTAGCATCTAATGAAGAAAATATAGTAAACGAACTAAATAACATTCAAGCTACTGCAGTAAATATCAATGGTTATTATTATCCAGATGAAGATTTGGTATCTAAAGCCATGCGACCAAGTAATCTATTAAATTCAATATTAAATTCATAGTTCAAAAAAAGCTTCATATAAAAATGAAGCTTTTTTTTAAAGAACTCATTCATATAAAAATAAAAACAATATAAATGAGTTCTACTAAAAAAAGATGTTAATGAAAAAAAATCTACTCGGATTTTTTATTACATTTCTATGTATCTATACTTCAGTTTTAGCTCAAAATAAATTCACCCTAAGTGGGCGCGTTACTGATGCTAAAACAACTGAAACATTAATTGGTGTTAATATTATAATTCCTAATTTAGGGACAGGAACTGTAACTAATGAGTATGGTTTCTACTCAATTACTTTAGATGAAGGTACATATACCATTCAAATTAGTTATCTCGGTTATAAAACTATTACAGAGACTATTGAACTTACTTCAAATAAAACAATAAACTATAAACTTACAGAATCTGCAGAAAGTTTAGATGAAGTTGTAATTAAAGAAGATGTAGAAAAATTAAACATTAAACGACCACAAATGAGTATTAATAGTTTATCTATTAAAACTATTAAACAATTACCTGTGGTTTTGGGAGAAGTCGATGTTATAAAATCTATAACTCTTTTACCTGGTGTTACAAATGCTGGTGAAGGTTCTTCAGGTTTTAATGTACGCGGTGGATCAGCAGATCAGAATTTAATCTTATTAGACGAAGCTACCATTTTTAATTCTTCGCATTTATTTGGTTTTTTCTCAGTATTTAATCCAGATGCTATAAAAGATATTAAATTATATAAAGGCGGAATCCCAGCAAAATATGGTGGTCGCGTATCTTCTGTATTAGATATTTATCAAAAAGAAGGAAATAATGAAGCTTTTCATGCTAATGGAGGTATTGGTTTAGTATCAAGTAGACTTTTGTTTGAAGGTCCAATAAAAAAAGAAAAAGGGTCATTTCTTGTTGGAGGCCGAAGCAGTTATGCGCATTTATTTTTACCTATTTTCGATATTGATAATATTGCTTTTTTTTACGATCTAAACACCAAATTAAGCTACCGTCTAAATGAAAATAACAATATTTATTTATCAGGTTATTTTGGTAGAGATGTTTTTGAAATTGCTGATAGCTTTGAAAACGGATATGGTAATTCTGTACTTAATTTTAGATGGAATCACTTGTTTTCAGATAAACTCTTCTCTAATTTATCATTGATTTATTCGGATTACGATTATGATTTAAGACTAAATTTTGTGCAATTCGATTGGACGTCTGGCATCACAAATTTTAATATTAAGTACGATCTAAAACACTATATCAATAATAACTTTAAGCTTGAATATGGTTTAAATAGCATCTATTATAAATTCAATCCAGGAGAAATCAACCCAACGGTTCCAGAATCTGGTATTAATCCTTTTAAGCTTACCGATAAATTTGCTTTTGAAAATGCTATATATATAGACGCAGAACATAAGCTAAATGATCGTCTTTCTGTCTCTTACGGAACGCGTTTTAGTACATTTCATCGTTTAGGGCAAGACGAATTAAATGTTTATGAAGATGATAATCCCGTAATATTTAATAACCAACTCCAAATCTATGAGAAAGCAGATCCTATAGGTACTGAATCTTTTAGCAGAAGTGATGTTATAGAATCGTTTTCTAATATAGAACCTAGATTAGCATTAGCGTATCAATTAAACGAGACATCTTCTGTAAAAGCGAGCTATAATCGCCTAAGTCAATATTTACATTTATTATCTAATACCAGTTCGCCAACACCTTTAGATGTGTGGTCGCCTAGTGGAAGCTTTATAAAACCACAACTGTTAGATCAAGTTGCTATAGGCTATTTCAAAACATTTAAAGACAACCTTTTCTCTTTAGAGGTAGAAAGTTTTTATAAAAAAATTCAGAATAGAATAGATTATATAGACGGCGCAGATTTAATTGCTAATAATGCTATAGAGCAAGTCATATTAAATGGAGAAGCTAGAGCCTACGGACTAGAAATATTATTACGTAAAAACGAAGGTAAATTTAAAGGTTGGTTAGCCTATACGCTATCAAGATCAGAACAGCGTACACCAGGAAGAACACCTCTAGAAACTGGTATAAATAATGGTGAATGGTATAGAACTGCTTTTGATAAAACACACGATATAAGTTTAACAGGAAACTATGAATTTACCGATAGGTGGAAATTATCGTCAAACTTTTTGTTCCAAACAGGTCAACCAGCTACATTTCCTAACGGACAATTTCAGTTTAATGGATTAACAGTTCCTGTTTTTGAAGCACGTAATTCTAGTCGACTACCTGCATACCATCGTCTTGACTTTTCTTTAAATTATACTCCAAAATATAAAGCCGATAAAAAGATAAAAGGAGAATGGGTATTTAGTGTATATAACATATACAATCGTAAAAATGCCACATCCATTACTTTTAGAGAAAACCGAACTACAGGAGTTAATGAGGCAAATAGACTTGCTATTTTTGGTATTGTACCATCAATAGCATATAATTTTAAGTTTTAAACCATGAAAAAAGGGATCTTACTTTTAGCAACTTTTTTACTTTTCACAACCTGCGAAGATGTTATAGAAATTGAACTTAACGAAGCAGAGCCACGTTTAGTAATAGACGCCTCTATAAATTGGTTTAGAAATACAGCAGGAAATGAGCAAAGTATAAAACTATCATTAACAGCACCATTTTTTGATGACGTTGTTCCGCCTGCAAATGGAGCTACAGTAACCATAACGGATACCGATGGCAATACTTTTAATTTTATCGAAGAAGAATCCACAGGTATTTACAGAAATTCTAATTTTATTCCTGTAATAGAAGCCATTTACAATTTAATCATTATCTATAATGAAGAAATATATACAGCCACAGAAACCTTAAAATCCGTAGTACCTATAGAACGTATTGAACAAAAAGATGATGGAGGATTTCTAGGTGACGATATAGAATTAAAAGCCTTCTATACAGATCCTGCTAACATAGAAAACTTTTACTTCTTTGAGTTTTTCGATCCGATTTCACAAGTGCCAACTTTAGAGGTTTATGATGATAGATTTAACGATGGCAATGAAATTTTTGGTTTTTACTCAGAAGAAGGTTTAGAACAAGGAGATCTTGTAACCATCAGAAGTTATGGGGTTTCTCAGCGATTTTTCGACTTTATGTTTATTCTCTTACTACAAGGAAGTGACGATAGTGGTGGTCCTTTTGAAACACAACCAGCCACCATTAGAGGCAATTGTATCAATCAAACCAATCCAGATAATTTCCCTTTTGGGTATTTCAGACTTTCTGAAGCTGACGAAGTCCTTTATACAATTCAATAACATAATTTGGGCGTTTCAAGGTTTTTAAACCTTGATCGCGCTGTCCGTTATATCTTTTACAATACTAAGAATTTAGTATTATAAAAGGATGTCACTTCCATCGCTAACGCAAACAAAATTTACTATTTTTGATTTATGGATTTTATCAAAACTACAGAACAAGATTCTCATTATAATAATCTTGAAAACATGTCGCTATCAGAATTATTAACCAATATTAATAATGAAGATAAATCCGTTCCTTTAGCTGTGGAAAAAGCATTACCACAAATAGAAGCTCTAACCCAACAAGTAATCTTAAAATTAAAACAAGGAGGCCGATTATTTTATTTAGGAGCTGGCACAAGTGGTCGTTTGGGTATCCTAGATGCATCCGAATGTCCTCCTACATTTGGTGTTTCTCATAGTCTAGTGATAGGCCTTATAGCTGGTGGAGATACTGCAATTAGAAAAGCTGTAGAATTTGCAGAAGATTCAACAACTCAAGGCTGGCAAGATTTAAAATCGTATAACATAACTAAAAAAGACATTGTAATTGGTATAGCTGCATCAGGGACAACTCCTTATGTGGTTCATGCATTAAAATTATGTAACACAAATAATATCATTACAGGTTGTATTACTTGTAATAATAATAGTCCATTAAGTCACGCAGCCCAATTTCCTATTGAAGCTATTGTTGGTCCAGAATTCGTCACAGGCAGTTCTCGCATGAAAGCTGGTACTGCGCAAAAACTAATACTAAATATGATAACCACGTCTAGTATGGTTCAATTAGGAAAAGTGAAAGGCAATAAAATGGTAGACATGCAATTGAGTAATAATAAGTTAGTAAATCGTGGTACACAGATGCTCGTAGATCAATTAAATATCTCTAAAGAAGAAGCATCAACATTATTAAACAAGTACGGTAATGTTCGTAAAGCATTAAAACATTATAAAAATGGAAACTAAAAAAACAGATAGGGATATTTTAAATAAAGGTCTTCAAACAATGGGTATTTGCCTGTTATTAATGTTTGCGGGACCAACTCTATTTTATATTTCATTATCTAACAAGGAAAAGCCTTTATTTATTCCTCTATTAATTATATCTATATTAATATGTAGTGCTGCTGTATATTTTGGTTTCAAGGGTATTCGTACAATTATGGATAGTATGTTTGGCAAAAGAAAATCTTCCTAAAACAAAAAAAGCCATAAACGAAAAAAAGTCCTAATCACGATTGTAATTAGGACTTTCAAAAAAGGCGGCGACCTACTCTTCCACAATAGTAGTACCATCGGCGCAAACGGGCTTAACTTCTCTGTTCGGAAAGGT
>NZ_JAIQXX010000010.1 GCF_021887715.1 Winogradskyella immobilis | reverse complement strand
ACCTTTCCGAACAGAGAAGTTAAGCCCGTTTGCGCCGATGGTACTACTATTGTGGAAGAGTAGGTCGCCGCCTTTTTTGAAAGTCCTAATTACAAACGTAATTAGGACTTTTTTTCGTTTATAGTTATTACTAATTTAAACCATAAAAAAACCAGCAATAATGCTGATCTTAATATTTATTATAAAGTAAATAATATTGTGCTTACTTAAAAATTTATCCTTTGATAACTCCTCTAGAAATTACAATTTTCTGAATTTCAGAAGTACCTTCATAAATTTGAGTAATCTTTGCATCACGCATTAAACGTTCTACATGATACTCTTTAACGAAACCATTACCACCGTGAATTTGTACAGCTTCAACCGTTTGTTCCATGGCTACTTTAGAAGCATATAATTTTGCCATCGCACTTGACATATCGTAATTATTACCTTGATCTTTATCCCAAGCGGCTTTCATTACTAAGTGTCTAGCAGCATTGATTTCTGTATACATGTCAGCTAACTTAAAAGCAATAGCTTGATGATTACAAATCTCTGTGCCGAAAGCTTTACGTTCTTTAGAATATTTTAAAGCTAGCTCGTATGCGCCTTGTGCTATACCTAAAGCTTGAGAAGCAATACCTATGCGTCCGCCGGATAAGGTTTTCATCGCAAATTTAAAACCAAAACCATCTTCACCAATTCTATTTTCTTTAGGAACTTTTACGTCATTAAATTGTAATGTATGTGTGTCGCTTCCACGAATGCCTAATTTATCTTCTTTAGGTCCAACGTCAAAACCAGGAGTTCCTTTTTCGACAATAAAAGCATTAATACCTCGATGTCCTTTTTCTCTATCCGTTTGAGCAATGACTAAATAGACATCTGCTCTTCCTCCACTAGTAATCCAATTTTTAGTGCCATTAATAACATAATGATCTCCTTTCTCTATCGCGGTTGTTTTTTGTGATGTAGCATCACTGCCAGCTTCAGGCTCACTTAAACAAAATGCACCAACATATTCACCTGTTGCTAATTTTGTTAAATACTTTTGTTTTTGATCTTCATTACCATAAGCTTCGAGACCATAACATACTAATGAATTATTCACAGAGACTATAACTGATGCAGAGGCATCAATTTTAGAAAGCTCTTCCATAATAAGAACATAAGAAGTCGCATTCATACCACTTCCTCCATATTTTGGATCTACCATAATTCCCATAAAACCTAAGTCACCCATTTTACGAACAAGTTCATTTGGGAATGACTGTTTTTCATCACGTTCTATTACTCCAGGAAGTAATTCTGTTTGAGCAAAATCGCGAGCAGCTTCGCGAATCATTTGATGCTCTTCTGTTAAGCTAAAATCCATAAATGTATTCTGTTATTAATTCAATAAAATGCGATACAAAGATAACTTTTTGTTGTCTTATTTTCAATATATAATATTATTTTTACGAATATGTTAGCAGGTGATTTTAATGTAATAGCTTTAATGTCTGGTACTTCTTTAGATGGTATAGATATAGTTTACATTAATTTTTTTTATGAAAAGGATTTGAGTTTTAAAATTAAACATGCCAAAACTTATGAATACTCTAAGGACTGGAAATTAATTTTAAGTAACTTAACTCAAAAATCGAAAAGCGAGCTAAAAATTATAGATCAAGATTATACGTTGTTTTTAGCAGATGTAATTTTAAATTTTATAGCAATTAATTCAATTGAGACTATTGATTTTATATCATCTCATGGTCATACAGCACTACATCAACCAGAAAAGTGTCTAACTTATCAAATAGGAAATCGTCAAGAGTTAGCAAACAAATTAAATCATAAAGTAATTTGTGATTTTAGAGTACAAGATGTAGAATTAGGAGGTCAAGGAGCACCATTGGTTCCTATTGGTGATTTGTTGTTGTTTTCAGATTATGACTATTGTCTTAATTTGGGCGGATTTGCTAATGTGTCATTCGATATTAAAGGGAAACGAATTGCCTATGATATATGCCCAGTTAATATTGTTCTAAATCATTATGTTAAACGTTTGGGGTTTGAATACGATGATAAAGGAGAAATAGCTTCCAAAGGAAAAATTAATGACGTATTATTAAGAGATCTTAATGGTTTAGCATTTTATAAAGAGTTGCCTCCAAAATCTTTAGGGTTAGAATGGGTGCAAAAAAACATGTTATCAAAGATTGATGTTTATAATCTTCAAATTAAAGATGTTTTAAGAACTTTTATTGAGCATATAGCAATTCAAATTTCTAAAGAATTAGAAAAAAGTTATACTTCCGTCTTAATTACAGGAGGTGGAGTTTATAATAGTTTTTTGATAAAACGCATAAAAACTCATACAAAAACTTCAATAATAATTCCTTCAGCAGCTATTATAGAATATAAAGAAGCACTGATTTTCGGACTCTTAGGAGTATTAAAACATAGAGGCGAAGTTAACTGCCTTGCTAGTGTAACCGGAGCTTCAAGAGATCATTCTTCAGGAAGAATTTTAATTCCTAAAATTAAGATATAATTTACAATAGCGCTTCAGAGTTTTTTATATTTGTAAGGACTAAAAATAACTAATTTGATTAAAATCTTATTGTATAAATACGGACATAAATTTTTTAGGATGACTAATAAAGCTTATGTTGCTAAATGTATTTTTACAATAACTCACCGCAACAATTAAGATAATAACTTTTAAGATTGTATTAAAACAGTATAATATATGGAAACCATTATAATTTTAGTATTTGTATTTGGCTACTTAGCAATTACACTTGAGCATAGTATAAAAATAGACAAACTTATTCCTGCATTAGTGATGATGGCAGTGAGTTGGGCACTTATCTCTTTAGGTATTGATGCTTTTCCACAATGGTTTGATTCTGCGAAGCATACACTAATGGATAATTTTGGTTTGCTTTCTCATGAGGAAAAAACGCACCTTATGGAAGAAACACTATTGCATCATTTAGGTAAAACAGCTGAGATCTTGGTGTTTCTTTTAGGGGCAATGACTATTGTAGAAATCATTGATTATTTTGATGGATTCTCTACTATAAAAAATGCAGTTAACTTTAGAAGTAGGAAAAAACTATTATGGATGTTTTCTATTTTAGCATTTTTGCTTTCTGCAATTATAGATAACTTAACAGCAACAATAGTGCTAATATCTATATTGCAAAAAATTGTAAAAAATAGAGATATTAGAATATGGTACGCAGGTTTAATCATTATTGCTGCTAATGCTGGCGGAGCATGGTCACCTATTGGAGATGTAACTACAACAATGTTGTGGATTGGTGATAAAGTATCTACAGGAAAACTATTTATTTACTTATTTATACCATCATTATTATGTATGGTTGTGCCAACCTTTGTTGCTTCTTTTTTAAAGCCATTTAAAGGCGAATTAGAAATAAATGAAGACGACAATAAACCTAAAAGCAAGTTTAGTTCTACGATGCTTTTTTTAGGTTTAGGTGCTATTGTCTTTGTTCCGGTTTTTAAAGTTATTACACATTTGCCTCCATATGTGGGTATGATGCTATCGTTAGGAGTTGTGGCTATCTTTGCTGAGATTTACAGCAATTCTAAATTTGCAATATCTGCAATAAGCTCAGAAGAGCATAATGAGGACTCAAATCATAGTCCAGTGCACCATTCGTTATCTAGAATTGAGTTGCCAAGTATTTTATTCTTCTTAGGAATTTTAATGGCTGTAGCTGCTTTAGAGTCATTAGGTATATTATTTGGTTTTGCAAATACATTACAAGAAACAATGCCTATGCTAAATACTGAATTACACAGCGATGGTGTATCAGATTTAGTAGTCTTATTATTAGGCGTAGGATCTGCAGTTATAGATAACGTTCCGTTAGTAGCTGCAAGTTTAGGGATGTTTACAGAATCATTAGATAATGAATTGTGGCATTTTATCGCATATTCAGCAGGTACAGGTGGTAGTATGTTAATTATTGGTTCTGCAGCAGGTGTTGTAGCTATGGGAATGGAAAAAATAGATTTTTTCTGGTACTTAAAGAAAATTTCTTGGTTAGCTTTATTAGGCTTTATTGTTGGTGCAGCAGCATTTATGGTAACAAGAAGTATTTTCTAATATACTTAAGTTAAAAACTAAGCGTTATTACACTAATCGAAATCAATTTTTAAGACTTAAACTATGATATTACAAAGTAATATTCAAGAAGCAACAGAAACGCTAGTTGATGGTGAATCTACAGAAAAAACATTGTCAATTATTGAATTGATAAGTAGTGGAGGAACTGCAGGAATGGTAATCATTGCAATTCTTTTTGTGCTTTTAGTAATAGCAACATATATTTATTTTGAACGTTTATTTGCTATCAAAGCAGCTTCTAAAGTAGATTCAAATTTCATGAATCAAATAAAAGATCATGTAAGTAATGGTAAGGTAGATTCTGCTCAAATGTTATGTGCACAGGTAAACTCTCCAGTTTCTAGATTAATTAATAAAGGTATTACCAGAATCGGGAAGCCACTTGAAGATATTAATACAGCCATTGAAAATGCAGGACGACTAGAAGTTTATGGCTTAGAAAAAAATGTAAGTGTTTTAGCTACTATATCTGGAGCAGCACCTATGATAGGTTTTTTAGGTACGGTTATAGGAATGATACTTTCTATTTTTGAAATAGCCAATTCAGGCGGACAAATAGATATTAAACTTTTAGCTGATGGATTATATACGGCAATGACAACTACTGTTGGAGGCCTTATCGTTGGTATCATTGGTTACGTAGCCTATAATCATTTAGTAGTAAAAACGAATAAAGTGGTGCATCAAATGGAAGCTAACTCTGTTGAGTTTTTAGATCATTTAAACGAACCTATCTAATGAATATTAGAGGAAGAAATAAAGTCACTCCAGAATTCAATATGTCATCGATGACAGATATTGTATTTCTATTATTGATCTTTTTTATGCTTGCATCTACTCTAGTAACGACTAATGCTATTGATATTATTTTACCTAAAGCTAGTGGAAAAACAGAGAACAAACAATCTGTAGCGGTAAGCATTAAGAAAGACCTAACCTATTATATAGATCAAAAAAGAGTAGGAGTTAGTGTTTTAGAGAATCAATTAATTTCTATTTTATCTAAACAGAACACTCCAACAATAGTGTTAAGAGCAGAGAAATCTGTACCCGTAGAAAATGTAGTAAAGGTTATGGATATTGCTAATAGAAATAAATTTAAAGTCATTTTAGCAGTAAAGCCTAATTAAAAAGGCACTGTTTTTTTAAGTACTACTTTTTTAATAACAAAATATATTTTGAAATACTTTGAGACCAAACACGAACGTAATTCAGCAAGAATAACAGCTTTATTAATTGTTATTCTAGTGTTGTTGTTATTCGTAGTTGGGCCGCCGTATATAGATCCGCCAGAAGAATATGGTGTCGCAGTAAATTTTGGAACTACGGATTTTGGTAGTGGTAGTAAACCATTAAGTAGGCCAAATAAAGCAGAAATTCCTAAAAAAGTAGAGGAAACCCAACCTAAACAAGAAAAAGTAGAACCTAAAGTTGCAGAAAGTAAGGCTGAAGATGTTTTAACACAAGAAAATGCTGAAGCCATAGCTATTAAAAAAAGAGAAGAAGCTGAGGCAAAGGCAAAAGTAGAAGCAGAACGTATTGAGCGTTTAAAGCAAGAAGCTGAAGAGAAAAAACGTAGAGAAGAAGCTGAAAAAAGAAAGAGACTAGATAATCTTATAGGAGGTGTAAAGAATTCTCAAGATTCTGATAATGGTGGTGAAGGTCCGGATAATCAAGCAGGAAATAAAGGACAGTTAGATGGAAATCCATATGCACCAAGTTATTTTGGTGGGTCTGGTCCAGGTAAAGGAGGTGTAGGTTACGGACTTAATGGAAGAGGACGACCAACGAAACAAATTTATAAACAAGACTGTAATGAATACGGTTTAGTTGTTGTTCGTATTGAAGTGAATAAAAGCGGGCAAGTCATTAAGGCTGAACCAGGTGCAAGAGGTACCACCAATACACATCCTTGTTTATTAGAGCCTGCAAAAAAAATAGCATTATCTCATAAATGGCCAGCAGATTCTAAAGCACCAACAACCCAAGTAGGTTTTGTAAGTATCAACTTTTCGGTAAGCCAATAATGAATTATCAAGAGACCGTTGATTGGATGTTTCAACAGTTGCCTATGTATCAAGCAAAAGGCAAAGCGGCATATAAAACAGATTTAAGCAATACTATTCTTTTAGCAAAACATCTTAAAAACCCTGAACATAAATTTAAAAGTATTCATGTTGCTGGTACCAATGGTAAAGGTTCAACATGCCATATTCTAGCCTCTATTTTACAAGAAGCTGGTTATAAAGTTGGGCTATATACATCACCTCATTTAAAAGATTACAGAGAACGGATTAAAATAAATGGCAAGACAATTAGTAAACAATTTGTTAGAGGTTTTGTAAAAAAACATAAAATATTCTTTGAAGTAAATGCCTTATCTTTTTTTGAAATGACTGTAGGATTAGCTTTTGATTATTTCGCAAAAAAAGAAGTAGATATAGCAATTATAGAAGTAGGACTTGGAGGAAGACTAGACTCAACTAATATTATTAACCCTGAAGTTTCTGTAATTACTAATATTGGATTAGATCACACACAATTTTTAGGAGATACTTTACCGCTTATAGCTGCAGAGAAAGCAGGAATCATTAAAAAAAATATTCCAATTGTAATAGGAGAGACACATATTGAAACAACATCAATTTTTAATAGAATTGCCAAAGAAAATAAGTCAGAGATTACATTTGCAGACAAAATAGATAATGTAAAAATTTATGAAACTGATTTAAAAGGGAGTTATCAAAAAAATAATATTAAAACAGTTTTAGTCACTTTAAAAAAATTACAAAACAAACAGTTTAAGATTAGTAAGAGTAATATAACCAAGGGGTTATTAAATGTTGTAAAAAATACAGGGCTATTAGGAAGATGGCAGATATTAAATGAAGTACCTAAGATTGTATGTGATACAGCTCATAACAAAGAAGGGTTAAGTTATGTCATGAAACAATTAGCATTTGAAACTTATAATAACTTACATATTGTTTTTGGTATTGTTAATGATAAAGATTTAGATTCAATTTTACCACTATTACCGAAAGAAGCAACTTATTATTTTTGTAAACCTATGATTGAGAGAGGTTTTGATGCAGGGAGATTACAAGACATATTTCGCAAAAAAGGATTTACTGGTAATGCATATTCATCAGTAAAAGAAGCATTAAATATGGCTAAAAATAGAGTCACTAATAATGACTTTATTTATGTAGGCGGAAGTACATTTGTGGTGGCTGAAATAATATAATATTTTTTATAAAAACCTTTTGAGATTTTAAAAACTAGTCTATATTTGCAATCCAAATAAACGGGCGCGTAGCTCATCCCGATAACTATCGGGAGGTTCAGAGTCTATAGATTATGCATAAATTGGGTCAGGTTTTCTAATTCTGACAATAAAAAAATTAGGGCGCGTAGCTCAGTTGGTTCAGAGCACTTGGTTTACACCCAAGGGGTCAGGGGTTCGAATCCCTTCGCGCCCACAGAAGTCCACTTTATAGTGGACTTTTTGGTTTTATACATTTAGGGTCATTAACTCAGTTGGTTTAGAGTGTTACCTTGACAGGGTAGAAGTCACTGGTTCGAATCCAGTATGACCCACATCATTCAGAAGTCCTAATGCAAAGCATTGGGTTTTTATTCTGTAACGTCAAAATTTCATTTTGTAAGTAAACGGAATAAAATGGTTTTTGCATAGCAAAAAGGATTTGTAATTGCAGTAGCGGTTCTAGTCTGAATCATCATAGATAATCCAGTATGACCCACAGCAATTATATAATACGTAATATACGTTCTAAAGCCATGCCTCTAGAACCTTTTATTAAAATTGTAGAATCTTTAATAGAAGTTATATTCAAGTCAAGTTTTAAATCTTCAAAAGTTTTATAAGCCTTAATAAAAGAATTGGTTCTAGTTATAAAGAAATTTTCACCAATAATGTAAATATTTTCGGTAAAATTAGTTTCTAGATAATCAACAATAGCTTGATGCTCTTTAGGTGAAGCATTTCCTAATTCAAACATATCTCCTAAAAATAACATCTTGTTTTTGTCTTTTAGTTGTTTAAAATTATCTAATGCAGCTAGCATACTTGTTGGATTGGCGTTGTATGCATCTAAAATAATCTTGTTAGAATTTTGATTAATAATCTGCGAGCGGTTATTCTTAGGGCAATATTTTTCTATACCAAGTATTATTTTATCATTAGGGACATTAAAATGATGTCCTATAGCTACGGCAGAAGCTATATTACCGTAATTATATTTGCCAATCAATTGACTCCTAATTTCTATACCATTATATAGGACAGAAACAAATGGGTCTGCAGATTTAAATTGTATAGAAGTATCATTGTTATTAGATGTTCCAAAACGAATAACATTATTATAGCTGCCAATTTGTTTCACCTGTATTGAATCGTCAGTATTACAAAAAATAGTTTTGCTATTAGTTTTTAGATAATCATATAATTCTGATTTTCCTTTTATAATACCTTCAATACCACCAAAACCTTCCATATGCGCTTTTCCAAAATTGGTAATTAAGCCATAATCAGGTTCTGCTATATTAGACAGAAACGAAATTTCTTTTTGATGATTTGCACCCATTTCTACAATGCCATATTCTGTATCTTTATTAAAAGCGAGTAAAGTTAAAGGCACGCCAATATGATTATTGAAATTGCCATTAGTGGCTTGCACTTTGTAAGATTCATTTAAAACAGAGTAGATTAACTCTTTAGTAGTTGTTTTACCATTACTTCCTGTTAAACCAATTATAGTAGTACTTATTGATCTTCTATGAAATTGAGCTAGATCCTGTAATGTTTGTAAAACATCCTTAACTAAAATAAATCGATCATATTTTTTAGCTAAACTTTCGTCATCTATAATGCAATAGGAAGCACCACTTAATAAAGCTTTTTCTGCAAATAAATTGCCATTAAAATTTTCTCCTTTTAGAGCGAAATAGAGGTCGCCTTCTTTTAACTTTCGGGTATCTGTACAAACAGACGTGTTTTTTATAAATATATTGTAGAGTTCTTCAATCTTCATGTTATAAAAATAAAAAAGTCCTAACAAACAAGTTAGGACTTTCTAATTATATTATAAATGTTTATTAATTACGTTTCTTTTTATCTGTTCTAGATTTAGATCCAACTCTAGATACAGCACATCTAAAACCAATATAGTCTGTAGCCATATCTTGTGGGAAATAGCGTCTTTGTGCTGGATCAATCCAGTATGAGCGATCTTTCCAAGAACCACCTTTATAAACTCTTACTTCATCATTAATTAAAGATGTTCTTTTGTCAGACTTATCAAACTCTTTAATCAATTTATTATCTGAAGAATCTTTAGCAATTTTATGCTTAGGTGAATTGTACATTTTACGAGTGACATCACCTTTTTCAACTCTATCTTCTTCAAAATTATCATTGTAATATTTAGAAGATTTTACGTCACCGTCTCTAAAGTTTCTATGATCGCTCTTGTCAAAGTTAGTTCTTAAATAAGTTTCGTTATCATCAACAGGAACTTGAGCAATTTCTCCTTTAAGTTGACGAGCAATAATCTTACCGTTACTTAAGGTATCAAAAATAGTTTCTTCAACTATTTTAACAGTACCATCAGCATTTAATGCATTTTTATAATATGCATTACCTCTAAAGTAATTAAAGTCATTAAATTCATCATCTACTATTGGTCGGTATACATCTGCAACCCATTCGGCTACATTACCAGCCATATCATATAATCCAAAATCATTAGGCTCATAAAATTTAACTTCTTGTGTAATATCTGCACCATCATCAGACCATCCAGCTATTCCACCAAAATCACCTTTACTTTGTTTAAAGTTAGCTAATTGATCTCCGCGTTTTGCACGTTTACCAGAACGTGTATATTGTCCGTCCCATGGATACTTTTTACGACCTCTATAGATGTTATAGCTTCTTAATTCACTTAAGCCTAAAGCAGCATATTCCCATTCTACTTCTGTAGGTAATCTATATTTTATCGGAATTACTCCAGTTTCTCTATTTGCATAGATGTTGATAGGATCTCCATTTGCATCAACTTGAGGTCTTCTTTTACCACCAGTAAGAACATCTTCATTTCCTCCATAAGTTTGAGTTGGAGCATTAATATATGTGTCGGTGCTAAATGAACTGTCTGAATTTAAGTCAGTATATTGAGCATCTCTTTTTAGGTAACCTGCTTCTTGCAGAGCCATTTCAGCAACTCTATCTGTTCTCCAACCTGCATATTCTACAGCCTGTATCCAACTTACTCCAACAACTGGGTAGTTTGCATAGGCAGGATGACGTAGATAATTCTCTGTCATCATCTCGTTATAACCTAGACGATTTCTCCATACTAAAGTATCTGGTAAAGCTCCTTTATATATAGAAGCATATGCTGGATCTTCAGGTGGATAAACACGTCTTAAATAATCTAAATACGCTAAGTAGTTAAGGTTAGTAACTTCAGCTTCGTCCATATAAAAAGATTGAACATGCTGTTGATTAGGGTTGTTGTTCCAATCATGCATTGGATCATCCTGTACTTTACCCATTGTAAAAGTACCTCCTTCTACAAAGGATGTTCCTGGAGGCGTTTCTTGTTCTTTAAAATTGGTGTTGTACTGAAAGCCACCTTTTTTATCATTAATGGCCCAGCCAGTAGCACTATCGACATTGCTGCCAGAGCTAGATGAGCGTTTGCAACTAACAACAGTAATTGCTAGGGCGGCAATTACTAGATATTTGAGGTTTGAGGCATTTTTCATATCCATACTTTTAAGTAAGTTCGTTTATTTCGACGTGCAATATAGTAATTTAAGGTAAACATCCAACATTTTTTATCGTCAAAATGCAAAAAAATGTGTATTTCATCCTTTTTTTTAAACATTACAACGGATTTTTTGCGTTTTTACCGATGTAATTCATCTTAGGAAAACGCTAAAGAAAATAAAATATTGTTGTACTTTTGAAATAAAAAGCAGAACCTTATAATAAGCCTTTTTCTTAGGCGTTATTTAATCATGAAAAAGAGCTTTACACTCACTCTATTTTTAATTTATCTTTTTTCATTTTCTCAACAAAAGCAATATGTTATTAATTGGGAAGGTGTTCGTGTTTTAGAATCGGACTATTCAAAAATTGAAATACCATCATTTAATTCTAATCATTTTAGTTATAATGATGAAACAGGATTAACCTATTTTGCACAATGGGATAACAATAACATTATAAATGAAAATTCGGTAAGGTTAACAAATGTTAGCTATGCTCAAATAACTATAGCAGAGTTAAAAGATTTAAAACCAGAACTTATTCCTTCAGAGTTACGATATACCCTTAAAAACACAAAAGCTAGAGATAAGCGATCCGCATATTTTGAATTAACACCTATTATTAACGATAATGGAGTTTATAAAAAAGTAACAGCATTTACTGTAAATTATAATTTTGGTGCTAATAACCGTTCATCTAACTCAGCATTTTTAAATAGAACACCATTTAACTCAGTTTTAGAGTCTGGAGATTGGTATCGTTTTACAGTAGATACAACAGGTGTTTTTCAATTGACTAGAAATTTTTTAAATCAGTTAGGCGTTAATACAAATGCAGTAGACCCAAGAACAATAAAAATATTCGGTAATGGAGGTAGAATGTTACCATTACCTAATTCGGTAGATTACCCAATAGATTTAACAGAGAATGCAATTCAGTTTGTTGGTGAAGAAGACGGAAGTTTTGATAGTAATGACTTTATACTATTTTATGCACAAGGACCAACAGGTTTTACACAAGAGAGTAATACAAACTTAAATTTATACAGTGATGAATCTTTTTATTATGTTAATGTAAGTTCTGGTAATGGTAAACGAATAGCTCCGCTTATACAACCAGAAGGTGAACCTACATTAATAATAGATAATTTTCAGGCCAATCAGTTTTATGAAGTTGATGAGTTTAACTTAGTCAGACTAGGAAGACGATGGTTTGGAGATAGTTTTAATGTTGAAAATCAACGAAGTTATACCTTTAACTTTCCTAATATAGACACTTCAGAACCTGCTAGATTTACCATTACGTTTGGCTCAATTGCAGAAACATCTACGTCTATGGCTGTTAGTATAAATGGTAATAATGTGTCTAATATAAGTTTTCCTATAGTAGATCTTGAAGGAACAGTAATAGCTAGCGGAGGACAATATGTAGGTAATGTGAATCTTACTAGTGATGAGATTGGAATTAACTTAGATTATGAAAATAACGGAAACCCTACCACGATAGCACATTTAGACTATATTAATATTGAAGCTACTCGAAGACTTGAGTATGTTGACGAACAATTATTATTTACTAATAGAAACGTAGCTATTAACTCAGGAATTGCTCAATATAACTTAACAAACACTTCTAGCGTATCTCAAATATGGGATATTACTGATAGGTTCAATGTTACTTCATTTTCAAATTCAGATCAGAATAGTGAAATAAATCTTAAAGCTATAGCAGGAGAAGAACGAACTTATATTGCGTTTTCCAATTCAGATTTTTTTGAACCTAGAAGAACATCGAATTCTCAGGTAGCTAATCAGAATTTAAAAGGAACTATTTTTTTAAATGATGACGGAGTGTTTGAGGACATTGATTACATCATAATTACTCCAGAATTTTTATTAGGCCAAGCCGAACGTTTGGCTGAGATTAATAGAAACCAAAACAATCTTAATGTTAAAGTAGTAATGCTTAACGAAATTTATAATGAGTTCAGTTCTGGGAATCAAGATATCGCTGGAATTAGAAATTTTGTGCGTTACGTGTATGATAATGCAAGTGAAGATAGTAGAAGGCTTAAATATCTAGGGCTTTTTGGAGATGCATCATACGATTACAAAGACAGAATTCGAAACAATACCAATATAGTACCATCTTGGTTTTCTGTCAATAGCTTTAGTTTAACAAGTTCGTTTATCTCAGATGATTTTTATGGTGTTTTAGATGTTAACGAAGGCACATTAGCAACATCAGATCGATTAGATGTAGCGGTAGGTCGACTTTTAGCAGATGATTTGCAACGTGCAAAAGATATTGTAGATAAAATAGAAAGGTATTATGCAGAAGAATCCTTTGGTAACTGGCGTAATAATTTATTAGTTGTTTCTGATGATGTGGATGAACCTTTTGAGCGTGTTCTTCAACAAACTACAGATGACCTAGCAACAGAGGCAGCAATAGAAAAACCATTTTTTAATACTATTAAAGTACATTCAGATGCTTTTCAGCAACAATCATCTTCTGGTGGTGATCGTTATCCCGATGCAAATGCAGCAATTAGAGATGCCATAGAAGTGGGTGCTTTGGTAGTTAATTATTTTGGGCATGGAGGAGAAGATGGCCTAGCTGATGAACGTATATTTATTACCAATGACGCACAAGAGGTGAATAATTTTTGCCGATTTAATTGTTTTGTTACTGTTACGTGTGAGTATACGAGATATGACGATCCCAATAGAGCAACTGCTGGTGAGTTTACGTATTGGAATACTAGAGGTGGAGCAGTGGCATTGATAACGACTACTCGTCAAATTTTTGTTACTGTTGGTACAGATTATAACGAAGTGCTAGACGATTATCTTTTTGCATTCGGTTCTAATGAAGTTCCTACAATGGCAGAAGCGTTAAGGCTTACAAAATTAGATCCTCAGATTGCAGGAAGTTTTCAAAATCGCTTAGTACATTTTATTGGAGATCCGGCTATGAAATTAGCAATACCACAACCTAATATTAGACTTACAGCTATAAATGATGTCCCAGTTGGGCAAGATACTGATGTATTGCAGTCATTGTCTAGAATTAAATTGTCTGGTGAAGTTACAGATGAAAATGGTAATGTGCTATCAGATTATAACGGAGTTTTAACGGCTACTGTTTACGATAAAGAAATACAGCGACAAACCTTGGCAAATGATGGAGTAACAGATAGTAATGGATTAATAAGGCTAGATTTCACAACACTTGGCGAAACTATTTTTAATGGCCAAGCTACAATTAACAATGGTGTTTTTGAATTCAATTTTGTGGTTCCAAGAGATATTGGTATTCCTGTAGGTCAAGGCAAAGTGAGCTTTTATGCTAAAAATAACGCGAGATTAGAAGATCAAACAGGATATAGTTTTGATATTCAAGTCGGAGGAATTAATGAAAATGCTGAAGAAGATAATGTAGGTCCTGTGGTTAATTTATTTATGAATGATGAAAACTTTGTTTCTGGTGGAATTACTAATGAGTCACCAACATTATTGGCTAGGTTGCAAGATGCTAATGGTATAAATACAGCAAGCGGAATTGGTCATGATATTTCTGCAATTTTAGATGGAGATGAAACAAACCCGTTTATACTAAATGATTATTACCAAGCAAACGTTGATGATTTTACAAATGGAGTGGTTTCATTTCCATTTAGAGATTTAGAACCAGGATTGCATACCATAACATTAACAGCTTGGGATGTTTATAATAATTCTTCAGAATCCGAAATTCAATTTTTGGTATTCGACAATAATGAAGAATTAGTAATTAATAATGTTCTTAATTACCCTAATCCTTTTGTAGATTATACAGAGTTTTGGTTTAATCATAATAGTAGCGATGTTTTAGATATATCTGTGCAAATCTTTACAGTTTCTGGTAAATTAGTTAAAACAATTAATGGACAAACCAACCAATCAGGGAAATCAACTAGCACACTATCTAGAGATATTGTTTGGGATGGAAGAGATGATTTTGGGGATAAAATAGGAAAAGGAGTATATGTTTATAAACTAAAAGTGAAATCTCAACGTTTAAATAAACAAATCGAGAATATTCAAAAACTTGTAATACTATAATAATCATTTATATTTGTTAACCCTATATAGCTATTTTTACTACAATTAATATGAAAAATTACTTACTATTTATAATTGTTCTTGCGGTTTCGCAAGTATCTATTTCTCAAGAAACGATTACGTTTCCTAATCAATCTACAGTAATTACTACAGGTATTCCATTTACACTTATTGCTCCAGACTCTAGGTCTGCAGGTATGGGAGATATGGGAGTAGCAACTTCAGTTGATGGTTTTTCTCAACAATGGAACCCTGCTAAATATGCATTTTCCGAAGCTAAATCTGGACTTGGGTTAAGCTTTACACCTTATTTAACACGATTAGTTAATGACATATCTATTAGTTATGCTACTTATTTTAATAGATTAAATGAGTTTAGTGCAATTTCTGGGAGTATTAAATATTTTAGTTTGGGAGATATAGTATTAACGCAAGATGCTAATGATCCGGGTATTTCAGTTAGACCTAATGAATATGCTGTAGATTTTGCATATTCACTAAAATTAACAGATCAATTTTCTATGGCAGTAGGTTTAAGATATTTTAGATCAGCACTTAGAATAGGAGAAGTAGACCCTAATGCAAATCCTGCAAGTTCTTTTGGTGCAGATATTACAGGATATTATCAGAGTGAAGAAGAAGCATATAATGATTTTAATGGACGTTGGAGAGCTGGTTTTGCAATACAGAATTTAGGACCTAAATTCACGTATGATGATGGAGGAGAAGATGTGTTTCAGCCAACAAACCTAAGATTAGGTGGTGGTTTCGATTTTATATTTGATCAAAACAGTACATTAGGTATTACTGCAGAAGTTTCAAAATATTTAGTGCCTACTCCGCCATTATTAGGATTTGTAGATACAGATGGAGATGGAGAACAAGGACAAGATGAGCCAACAATAATTACTGAAGGAGAAGATAATGATGTAGGTTTTTTAACGGGTGTTTTTCAATCGTTTGGTGATGCACCAGGAGGGTTTAGTGAGGAGTTAAAAGAATTTACTTGGGCATTAGGTGCAGAATATCTATATCAAGAATCTTTTGCGTTAAGAGCTGGCTATTTTAATGAATCGGATGAAAAAGGAGCACGTAAGTTTTTTACTTTAGGTGCAGGTTTTAAGTATACTACCATTAATATAGACTTATCTTATTTGTTTTCTGCATCAAGAGTTCAAAGTCCATTAGAAAATACATTACGTTTCTCATTAACATTTAATTTTGGTGACGGTACATATCAAGAATACTAGAAGTTGTATTTTTTCTAACCATATTTAAACTATTGTTTTACGACAATAGTTTTTTGTCTTAAAAAGATTCAGAATGAAGGAAGTTAAAATAGAAACCGTTTTAGAAGTTTATAGTAATCTACAGGAGCTTCCCGATGATATACAAAAATTAATGCAAGCCGCTATTAATGCACGTAATAATGCTTACTCTCCGTATTCAAATTTTAATGTAGGTGCTGCTATTTTGTTAGATAATAATGAAACTATTATTGGCAGTAATCAAGAGAACGCCTCATATCCATCTGGTTTATGTGCAGAGCGTACAGCAATATATTATGCCGGAGCAAAATTTTCTAACGCTAAAATGCTAAAAATAGCCATAAGTGCTTCTTCTCAAAATCAATTAACAACTCAGCCAATACCACCATGTGGTGCTTGCAGACAAGCAATAGCAGAATATGAGATAAAACAGTCGCTGCCTATAGAAATTTATTTTATGGGAGCTGAAGGTAAAGTTGTAAAATCTAAATCGTTGGCTAACCTATTGCCATTAGTTTTTGAAAGTTCTGTACTCTAATGCTTTTATTATCTGTAAGCCTTCAATATTTTAATTTTTACCAAATACTGTTTCTTCATTAGTCTCTAAAGTGTTATTTTTGTTTTCAGAGTGTTATCAAAATAATAAGATTCATTATTTATAATTAAAATAGATGAAAAGAATAACTAAAAAAGTTTACCTAAAGTGGTATGAAGATATGTATTTCTGGAGAAAGTTTGAAGACAAACTCGCAGCAGTATACATTCAACAAAAAGTAAGAGGTTTTCTTCATTTGTATAATGGTCAAGAAGCGGTTTTAGCTGGTGCATTACATGCCATGGATTTAACCAAAGATAAAATGATTACGGCATACCGTAATCACGTTCAGCCTATTGGTATGGGAGTTGATCCAAAACGTGTTATGGCAGAATTGTATGGAAAAGCAACAGGAACATCACAAGGTTTAGGAGGATCGATGCATATTTTTTCTAAAGAACATCGTTTTTTTGGAGGTCATGGTATTGTTGGAGGTCAAATTCCTCTAGGAGCAGGTATTGCTTTTGGTGACAAGTACCACGATAAAGATGCTGTTACTATTTGTTGTTTTGGAGATGGAGCAGCAAGACAAGGTTCTTTACATGAAACTTTTAATTTAGCTATGTTATGGAATTTGCCAGTGGTTTTTGTATGTGAAAATAATGGATATGCTATGGGAACTTCAGTAGAACGTACAGCAAACCACACAGATGTATGGAAATTAGGAAGAGGTTATGAAATGCCATCTGGTCCAGTTGATGGTATGAATCCTATTAAAGTTGCTGAAGCTTTTGATGAAGCTATTTCTAGGGCAAGAAGTGGTGGAGGTCCTTCATTTTTAGAAGTAAAAACATATAGATATAGAGGACATTCTATGTCAGATGCACAACATTATAGAACTAAGGAAGAGGTAAATGAATATAAGAAAATTGACCCTATTACTCAGGTTAAAAATATTCTTCTAGAAAAGAAATATGCTACGGAAGATGATATAGCAGCGATTGACAAAAGGGTTAAAGATTTAGTGAAAGAATGCGAAAAATTTGCAGAAGAATCTCCGTATCCAGAAAAGAATGTCATGTATGATGCTGTATATGAGCAAGAAGATTATCCATTTATTGATCATAAAATTAAATAAGTTATGGCAGTAGTAGTAAATATGCCAAGATTAAGTGATACCATGGAAGAAGGTACTGTTGCTTCATGGTTAAAACAAGTTGGCGATAAAATTGAAGAAGGAGATATTCTTGCTGAGATTGAAACAGATAAAGCAACGATGGAGTTTGAATCTTTTAACGAAGGAACATTACTTCATATAGGAGTACAAGAAGGCGAAACCACCGAAGTTGATAAACTCTTAGCTATTATAGGAGAAGAAGGAGAAGATATTTCTGGATTGCTAAATGGTAACACTTCTGAAGAAAAAGAAGATGTCACTCCGAGCGCAGTCGAGGAGTCTCAAGACGATGTCACTCCAAGTGTAGTTGATGAAGCATCTAAGGAAGCGGAATTGCCAGAAGGAGTCATTGTAGTTACTATGCCACGTTTAAGTGATACGATGGAAGAAGGTACTGTAGCTACTTGGTTAAAAAAAGAAGGAGATGTAGTAGAAGAAGGAGATATTCTTGCTGAAATTGAAACAGATAAAGCAACAATGGAATTTGAATCTTTTAATGAAGGTACATTGTTACATATCGGAATTCAAGAAGGTGGATCTGCAAAAGTAGATGCATTATTGGCTATTATTGGTCCTGCAGGAACAGATGTAACTGCTGTAGCAAAAAACTTTAAAATTTCTGGTGGAGATTCAAAACCTGCAGAAGCACCTAAAAAAGTTGAAGCACCAAAAGAAACTAAGAAGAAAACTACACCTGTCACGTCGAGCGCAGTCGAGACGTCTCAAACGACTTCATCTTCTAACGGAAGATTGTACGTGTCGCCATTAGCTAAAAAAATGGCTGAAGAAAAAGGCATTAACTTAAATCAAGTTAATGGTTCTGGTGAAAACGGACGTATTGTAAAACGAGATATTGAAAACTATACACCATCTCAAGCAACAGCTTCTGTTGGTAAGTTTGTGCCAACAGGTCAAGAAGATTTTGATGAGGTTCAAAATTCAAATATGCGTAAAGCAATTGCTAAAAACTTAGTAAAATCTAAGTTTACTGCGCCACATTATTATTTGAATGTAGAGTTTGATATGGAAAATGCAATGGCATTCCGTGCACAATATAATTCTATACCAGATATTAAAATATCGTATAACGATATGATTGTTAAAGCTTGTGCTTTAGCATTAAAACAACATCCTCAAGTTAACTCACGTTGGTTTGATGATCGCATGCAATTAAACAATCACGTACATATTGGTGTTGCTGTAGCGGTACCTGACGGATTGGTAGTGCCAGTGGTACGTTTTGCAAATGAACAGAGTTTACCTCAAATAGGTGCTGCGGTTAAAGATTATGCAGGTAGAGCTAGAGATAAAAAATTGACTTTAGACGAAATGGAAGGCAGTACGTTTACCATTTCTAATTTAGGAATGTTTGGTATTGAGAGTTTTACATCAATTATTAATCAGCCAAATTCTGCGATATTATCGGTTGGAGCTATTGTTGCAAAACCAGTAGTTAAAAATGGCGAAGTCGTAGCAGGGCATACCATGAAATTAACAATGGCTTGCGATCATCGTACTGTTGATGGCGCAACGGGATCACAATTTTTACAAACCTTAAAAGGATATATTGAGAATCCAGTGACGATGCTAGTATAATAAAAATGTCACTCTGAGCGCAGTCGAAGAGTCTCTATAAAAATAAATCCTACCTACTTAGTGGTAGGATTTTATCTTTAAGTAATATTTTGAAAATTTATGTCAATCAGAGTGATTTTCTGTCATATCGAGCGTAGTTGAGATAAAAGAAAATTGTATCGGGACAGGATACTCGAATTGACGGCTTTTTATAATCAATTTCTATTATGTCAAAAAACATCATAATCACAGGGACAAGCCGAGGTATAGGCTTTGAAATGGTTAAATTATTTGCCAGTCAAGGTCATCAAGTATTAGCTTTATCTAGAAACGAAACACCAATTAAAAACTTGAAATTAGATAATGTAATTACTTTTTCGTGTGATTTATGTGAAGCTAATGTTTACAAACAAGTCACTAATTTTATTAAAGAGAATTGGCAACAGGTAGATGTTTTAATTAACAATGCAGGCGCATTACTTAACAAGCCGTTTGCAGAGACTACAATTTCAGATTTTGAAACCGTTTATAAAACGAATGTGTTTGGCGTTTCAGAACTAACACGTGTTGTTATTCCGTTTATGAAAAAAGAAGGACATGTTGTAACTGTTAGCTCTATGGGAGGTGTGCAAGGCAGTTTAAAATTCCCAGGATTGGCGGCTTATAGTTCTAGCAAAGCAGCAGTGATTACATTAACTGAATTACTAGCCGAAGAATATAAAGAAACCGGACCAAATTTTAATGTGCTAGCCTTAGGAGCTGTACAAACAGAGATGTTAGAAGAAGCTTTTCCAGGCTATCAAGCACCAACAACGGCTTTAGAAATGGCAGAATATATTACTGATTTTGCTTTAACAGGAAGTAAATATTATAACGGTAAACTATTACAAGTATCGAACTCTACACCTTGATGCAAAACCAGATTAAAAATTATATTCCCGAAACGGCTTTAGATATTGTTGCGAGTCTATTAGATGAAGAACATCTTGTTGTTAAAATAAAAAATGAACGTAAAACCCGTCATGGAGATTATAGACAGTTACCTAATGGGAAGCATCAGATTACAGTAAATTCTAATTTGAATAAATACCGTTTTTTAATCACTTTAGTTCATGAGATAGCGCATTTAGAAGCGTATAAACGTTTCGGAAAATTTATAAAACCCCATGGTAAAGAATGGAAGCAAACCTTTCAGTATTTAATGCTACCGTTTTTAAATCCAGAAATTTTTCCTAATGAATTATTACCGCTTTTGGCAGAGCATTTTAAAAACCCAAAAGCTTCTAGTGATACGGATTCACAATTAGCACTAGCATTAAAGCAGTTTGATGCGCCAAATGATAAAACTTATGTATTTGAAGTGCCTTTAGGTGTAACATTTAAGTTATATAATGGACGAATATTTAAAAAGGGGCAAAAACGTAGAAAGCGATTTGAATGTATAGAGGTAAATTCAGGAAAGTTGTATCTTTTCAACCCTAATGCTGAGGTGGAATTGTTAAAACAACAACTCCATTCCCTTGAAGAAGGGAATATCACATAAATAAAGAACAATTGTCATTCCTGTGAATCCCGATAGCTATCGAGAAGGAATATAAAAATATATGAATTAATATAGAAAATGTCACCTTGAGCGCAGTCGAAAGGTTACTAATAATAAAATGAAAAACCAAAATTATTACGCCATTTTAATGGCTGGAGGAGTAGGCTCACGATTTTGGCCGATTAGTACTCAAGATTTCCCGAAACAGTTTCACGATATGCTGGGTACAGGAGATACGTTGATACAAAAGACGTTTCATCGCTTAGCTCAATTGATTCCAAAAGAGAATATATTTATACTCACTAATGAACGTTACAACGATCTAGTATTTGAACAATTACCAGAGATAACACAACGGCAAGTCGTTTTAGAACCTGCCATGAGAAATACTGCTCCTTGTATTTTGTATGCGGCATTAAAGATTCAAAAAGAAAACCCTGACGCCGTTATGATTGTTGCACCTAGCGATCATTGGATTGAAGATGAACAAGCTTTTACTAATAATGTGCAACAAGCTTTTGATTTTTGTGGGTCAAACAATGCTTTGATGACTTTGGGTATAACGCCAACATTTCCCAATACAGGTTATGGGTATATAGAATATGATAATACTTCAGGTGATTCTATTAGAAAAGTCAATCAATTCAGAGAAAAACCAAATTATGAAACGGCAAAATCGTTTATTAAACAAGGAAATTTTTTATGGAATGCAGGTATTTTTATGTGGAGTGTAAAAAGCGTTTTAGAAGCATTTAAAAAGAATCAGCCTGAGTTATTCCAACACTTTAAAAACGGATATGAAGCCTATAATACTGAAAAAGAAGGTGCTTTTATAACTGAGAATTATGCTAAGGCCGAAAATATATCTATTGATTATGCGGTGATGGAAAAAAGTGATAATGTCTATGTGATTCCTGCTACTTTTGATTGGAACGATTTAGGAACTTGGGGCAGTTTATACGACAAGTTAGATAAAGATGATACTAATAATGCTGTAGTTAATGCAAAGACACTTTTAGAAGACGCATCAGGAAATATGATTCGTTCTAACAAAGATAAACTCGTGGTTATCGATGGCCTTAAAGATTATATTGTGGTAGATAAGGATGAAGTTTTACTTATCTTTCCTAAAACAAAAGAACAAGATATAAAGAAAGTACTCCAGAATGTAAAAGCTAATTTTGGAGAAGAATACGGTTAATTAATCCATTATAAAATGGCAGAGCAAGAAAACAAATTCAATTTTTCTGAAGAGCAGTCCGTCGATAAGGAGAAAGCTGTTGAAGAAAAAAAACAGGCAGTAAAAGAAGATGCTAAAGGCTTATTTGCAAGCATAAAGACTTTTATGGTTGAACTTCTAAGCTTTAGAGATGATACAGATAGAGATGCAACTATTGAGGCTATAAAAGCAGACATTCCGTTTAAAGGAGCAACCGCTTGGATTTTAGTTTGTTCAATTATGGTGGCTTCAGTTGGTCTTAATGCCGATTCTACAGCTGTGGTTATTGGAGCTATGTTAATATCACCACTAATGGGACCAATACTTGGTATTGGTATGTCTCTAGCTATTAATGATATAGATACTTTAAAAAAGTCGCTAGTTAATTTAACGACCATGATTGTGTTAAGCTTATTAACGGCATTTTTGTTTTTTTGGTTATTTCCAGGAGGTGAGTTTAAAACAGATGAACTTTTTGGTCGAGTAACACCAGATATTAGAGATGTGCTTATTGCTTTTTTTGGAGGATCGGCATTAATTATTGCTAGAACTAAAAAAGGTACTATAGCTTCTGTAATTTTTGGTGTAGCAATAGCTACAGCTTTAATGCCTCCGTTATGTACGGCAGGCTATGGTTTGGGTATAGTTTTTAGAGGAGGAGATGATGTTTCACTTGGATGGAACTATTTCTTAGGGGCAATGAACCTATTTACTATTAACACCATATTTATTGCTATAGCAACATTTATTGTACTTAAGGTATTGCGTTTTCCGATGATACGTTATGCAAATTCAGCAAAACGAAGACGAATTGCGAGGTTTGCTGCTTTAATAGCAATTTTAGTAATGATATGGCCAATTAAAACATTTGTAAATGTTTTGAGATTAAGCGGTTGTGAAAATGATTATGAACGTTATGAAAAATATGAAGTAAAAGATAACCATGAACTCTGGTTTCAACAAGGTATACTAAATTACGAAGAGAAGAAGATTACATTGTATTTTAATGATGAAATAACTCTGGCTACTGAAGCTTACCTAAAAAATGGTTTAAGGCGTTATGATAAAATAAAAGATTTTGAATTGATTATTAACGGGAACAAAAACCGAAGTATCGATAAAATTTCTGATGCTTATGATAGAGCGATACAGCAAATAGATGGAAAGGATAATATTATTTCAGGGTTACAAAGTCAGATTGATAACTTGGAATCTGAAATTACCAATTTAAATCAAGAGATAGAGCAGAATAGTGCTAATGAAAATTCGGTATCATTTACAAATTTGGCTAAAGATGCTAAAATAAGATTTAACGATTTACAATATTTTAGCTATGCAGAAATGTTAGAATCTAAAGATTTTATAAATATAGATACACTAGCCGTTGCTAATGTAAAATGGAATAATACACTTAACGATAGCCTTATGTCAATTAAGGAAAAAGAACTAAGTGCTTGGTTAAGGCAAGAAATAAAGTCAGATACTATAGTGATTAAAAGAAATTAAGCATTCTCTTCTAAATACATGCGTCTTACTTTTTTAAACAAGTTAGATGAGTAAACAAAGTTAGTTACAGCTTCATTATCTGTTTTAAAAATAGTTTTATTAGAACCTTCCCATTCTTTTAAACCATCTTTTAAAAACACAATTTTCTCACCTATTTCCATTACAGAATTCATATCGTGAGAGTTAATTACCGTAGTAATATTAAATTCGTCCGTAATCTCTTGAATTAAATTATCAATAACAATAGAAGTTCTTGGATCTAAACCAGAGTTAGGCTCGTCACAAAATAAATATTTAGGATTATTTACAATAGCTCTTGCTATAGCAACACGTTTTTGCATACCTCCAGAAGCTTCACTAGGCATCTTTTTATGGGCATCACTGAGATTAACACGGTTTAATACCACATTAACACGATCTTCCATTTCGCTTCTACTTTGTTTGGTGTACATACGTAATGGAAACATTACGTTTTCGGCAATAGTCATAGAATCAAATAAAGCACTACCTTGAAATACCATGCCTATTTCAGCTCTTAAATCTCGTTTTTGATTAGCGTTTAATTCTATATATTTTTTTCCATCATACGATATGCAACCATCTTCATACTCAAACAATCCTAATAGGCATTTTAAAAATACTGTTTTCCCTGATCCACTTTGCCCAATAATAAGATTTGTTTTTCCTTTTTCAAAAGTAGTATTAATGCCCTTTAAAATTTGGTTCTCTCCAAATGATTTAAATATGTTATCTACTATGATCATTAACTTAAAAGCAATTGAGTTAATATATAATTTAAAAGTATAATAAATACACTTGTCCAAACAAACGATGTCGTACTTGCTTTACCAACCTCTAGAGCTCCACCTTTCATATAATAACCATGAAATGATGGGATTGTAGCCAAAAGAAAAGCAAAGATTAATGTTTTAAGAAATGCATATACAATATGAAATGGAATAAAATCGAGTTGTACACCTGTTATATATACATCCATAGGTGCATAACCACCATATACACTAGCAATAAGACCTCCTGAAATTCCTAAAAACATAGCAATAGCAATTACAAAAGGGTACAACATTAGTGCAATAAACTTAGGGAAAATAAGATAGTTTAGAGAATTAACACCCATAACTTCTAAAGCATCAATCTGTTCGGTAACACGCATTGTACCAATACTAGATGTTATAAAAGAGCCAACTTTACCAGCCATAATTATAGAGATAAATGTTGGAGCAAACTCTAATATTATAGATTGCCTTGTTGCAAAACCAATTAAATGTAAAGGGATAAGCGGATTGTTTAAATTTAATGCAGTCTGAATGGTTACAACACCACCAACAAAGAAAGATATAAACGCTACAATACCTATAGATCCAATAACAAGATCATCAATGTCTTTAAGGATTAAAGAACGCATAACGGACCATTTTGTTGGTTTCCGAAACATATCTTTAATCATTAAAAAATAAAGGCCTATACTTTGAAGATAACTCATCTTTAATTTTACTATCGCTAAATTATGAAAATCTATGGGTAAATTAACGCTAAATTAAATTAAGATCTCTTAAAATCCGTATTTTTGATATTGAATTAATTTCTCTTACGAATGAAAAATGCATTCTTACTTATAATCATCTGCTTTAGTTTCACTTTTTCTAAAGCACAATCTAATGAAAAACCGAAACTTGTAGTTGGTATTGTAGTTGACCAAATGAGATACGATTACCTCACAAGATTCGATGCTAAATACGGCAATGGCGGTTTTAAACGTATGATGAATGAAGGTTTTAATTGTAAAAACAATCACTTTAATTATATTCCAACTTATACAGGTCCAGGGCATGCAGCCGTTTATACTGGCACAACTCCCAAATACCATGGTATAATTTCTAATAATTGGTACGATAAAGTTGAAAAAAAATCAGTGTACTGTGTTAATGATGATAGTTTTAATCCAGTCGGTACAGAAGATAAATACAGTAGAGTTTCGCCTAATAGAATGACTGTTACTACGGTTACAGACCAATTGCGTTTACATACGCAACAACGTTCTAAAGTTATAGGAATAGCCATGAAAGATAGAGGAGCAGTATTACCTGCTGGACATTCCGCAAATGCAGCTTATTGGTTTCAAGGAAAAGGAGAGGGCAATTGGGTTACAAGCTCGTATTACATGGAAGAACTTCCACAATGGGTTAAAACATTTAATGACTCTAAAGTTACTGAAGATTATTTAAAACCCTGGAATACCTTATTAGATATTAACACTTATACAGAAAGTGGTTTAGACTTAAATAATTTTGAAAATGGATTTAGAGGAAAAGAATCCGCTACATTTCCTTATGACTTAAAAGCTTTAAGTGAAGAGAATAACGGTTTTGATATTATAAAATCAACTCCATACGGAAACAGTTTAACTACGGACTTTGCTATAGCTGCTATTGATGGCGAAGATTTGGGAAAAGATAATGTTACTGATTTTTTAGCTATCAGTTATTCTAGTACGGACTATGTGGGTCATAATTTTGGTGTAAATGCTAAAGAAACAGAAGATACCTATTTAAGATTAGATAAAGATTTAGAGCGTTTATTTACGGTATTAGATACTAAAGTAGGTAAAGGCAATTACACCGTATTTTTAACGGCCGATCATGCTGCTGCCGATGTACCATCATTTTTACAGTCTCAAAAAATTGCCGCAGGCTATTACGATTTAAATGATTTTAGAAAAAAACTAAATGTGTTCTTAGCACGTACCTACGGAGCCTCAGATTTATTAGAATACGCTGGAGACTTTCAGATTTTTTTAAATAGAGCTAAGATTAAATCACTGAAATTAAATTTAGCTGAGGTACAAGAAGCTATTGTCAATGAAATTATAGATTACAAATTTATAGATAAAGCCTATTCGGCAACGGCAATGCGAAATACATCATATAACCATGGTATAGAACATTTATTGCAAAATGGCTATCACCAAAAAAGATCTGGTGATGTTTTAGTTGTTTTAAGCCCATCTGTAATATCGTATTCTAAAAAAGGAACAACACATGGTTCTGGTTATACCTATGATACACATGTACCTTTATTATTATTCGGAAAAGGGATAAAGCAAGGAGAAACACTTCAAAAAACAAGAATAACAGATATAGCACCAACCATTTCAGCACTTTTAAATATTGCATTTCCTAATGCAGCAACGGGACAACCTTTAGGATTTGTTTTGGATTAAAAACCAACTTAAGATTAATAAAAAGAAATGTTAGCTAGCTAACATTTTGTAAATGAGAGATGTTATATTTTAGATGAGTAAATATTATTGCTATTAATCATTTACATTTACTAACCTAAAAAAGGAAGACTATTTAAGTCTTCCTTTTGTTTTTATACCTTTCCAGCGTAGTTGTCGTATAAATTTGCCTTGGTCTTCATCTACTAAAAATTCTAAAGACTTAGCTTTCGCTTTAAAATACCCATTCATATAATCTTTAAATAATCTAAAACTTCTTTTTTTATAAGCCAGTTTTAAAGCGGAGATTAATGTAAGGGTAAAACCATAACGCATTTTATACATAGCTTCTCCTTGTAAAAATTTAGAAGCTTTATTGTAAGATTGGCCTGTGGGTTTTAAATGTTTAACATGCAGCGACTCGTCTGTTAAGAGTTCCCAATTGTAGTATTTAGCTAAAAGTTCATCTACAGTATCCCAACCCATAGATGCTTTTAATTTTCCTATTTGCTCAAAGCAATCTTTTCTATAGGCTTTAAGCGCACCGCGGATATGATCTTTGTTAGTTAAGTTTTCTAGGATCCATTGGTCATTTTTTTCAATATAACAGAAGCCAGCAGCCATACCAAGTTTGTCATTTTTTTGAAAATGAATAGCGATAACTTCTAGGTAGTTTTTTGGAAAGATTAAGTCAGCATCAAATTTACAGATAATGTCATAGGTATTATTTAATTGGTTTAAACCTTTATTAAACGCATTAATGATTTTTGATCCAGGTAAATGTGTGTTTGAAGATGTTATATTTAGAAGAGAAATCCAGGAATGTTTTTCAGTAAAGCCTTCAACAACTTTTTTTGTATTATCAGTAGAATTATCATTAACTACAATAACCTGTTTAGGTAATAAGTTTTGTTCTACTAATGATTGAAGCGTTAACCCAATAAAATGGGCTTCGTTATGCGCCGGAATGATAATAGAAATATTCAAAGCTTAAGAATTTCTTGTGGCATAAACAATATAATATCGAGGAGTAAAATGACGTAAAATAGGACGAAAACCAATTTTTTTTGTAGGATTTGTCCATTTACTTCTGGCTTTAATTTCCCAACCTGTTTTTTCTAATAACCAATCGAGTTGCCAATCTTCAAATTCATGATAATGACGATCTCTAAGATCTGTTTTACTTCGATATGCGGAAGAAAACCATAAGTTTAATGGTACGCTAATTACTAATTTTTGCGCTTTAATAGACTTTAAAACTTCGTATGGAGAAAGTAGATGTTCAAATATTTCAAATGCTGTAATGACTGTTGCATTAGAATTTTCAATAGCACTACGATCTTCATCTAAATCTTCTCCATTTGTATTCTCAACCGAATATCCTTCCGAAATCATAATTTCAGAAAATGGATTTTTAACTCCCAAATCTAGTATAGATTCAGAATTAGGAACATGAGTTCTTAAAAATTCTAAAGTAAGTTTATAGCGTTTATTAGGAAAAGTGCCTTCGTACAAGGAAAATGATTTTTATTCCCACGAAAGTGAGATTATAATTAATGTTTATATATAATAGCGTTGATATTCATTCCTGCTCCAACACTTGCAAATATAATAATATCACCTTTATTTATATGCTGGTCTTCAAGTTGACCTTTTAATATCATATCATAAAGCGTAGGCACAGTTGCAACACTCGAATTGCCCAATAAGCCAATAGTCATAGGCATAACACCTTCTGGCATTTCCATATTATGAAGTTTGTAAAAACGTTTTACAATAGCTTCATCCATTTTTTCATTGGCTTGATGGATTAATATTTTTTTAACATCGTTAATGGAAATATCTGTTTTTTCTAAACACGATTTTAAGGCTAATGGTACATTTGTTAGTGCAAACTCATATATTTTACGCCCATACATTTTTATGTATTTACGTTGATCTTTACTTTCAGGATGGTTAGTTTTTCCAAAGTATATAAAATGTGCCTCATCTAAGGTAAATGTAGCTGTTTCATGAGCAATGATTCCTCCTTCATCAGAAGTTTCTTCAATAATAATTGCTCCAGCACCATCACTGTAAATCATAGAATCTCTATCGTGTCTATCTATAACCCGAGATAGTGTTTCAGAACCAACAACCAAACAACGTTTAGCAATACCAGACACAATAAATGCATTGGCTTGTATAACTCCTTCTATCCAACCAGGGCAACCAAAAAGTATATCATAAGCAACACACTTAGGGTTTTTAATTTTCAATAAATGTTTAACACGAGATGCAATGCTAGGAACAGTATCACTTTGCTCTGTATTATGCTTAATATCTCCATAATTATGTGCAACAATGATATAGTCTATATCTTCTTTGCTAATTTTAGCATCTTCAATAGCTTTTTCTGCAGCAAAGAATGCGATGTCAGAATTTAGTAATTCATCTTTAATATAACGTCTTTCTTCTATACCAGTAATGGCTTTAAATTTTTCTATAATAACTTTATTACAATTATTTATAGAAGATCCGTCAGCATTTAAGAATTCATGATTGTAGAAATCTTCATTCTTTTCAATAGTGCATGGTAAATAACTTCCTGTTCCCGTAATTCGGATTGACATTCTAAAAGTTTTATGGTTGTATGACGAATCTAATTAATATTATGTTGTTTAAGCTTTAATTGGCTTTAAAATCAGTTATTTTTTAATAATTCGTAATATAAATCGATATTTATATGAATATCATAAAAAAGCGTCATTTTATGACGCTTTTCAAAATTTCATATTTCAAAATTTTTAAGCTTCCATATAAGTTTCTATTGGAGCACAACTACAGATTAAATTTCTATCTCCAAAAGCTTCGTCAACACGTCTTACTGTAGGCCAAAATTTATTGCTGGCTACATAGTCTAATGGAAAAGCTGCTTCTTGTCTTGAGTATGGAAACAACCATTCGTCAGAGGTTAGCATTGCCAAAGTATGTGGTGCATTTTTTAATACATTATTAGGATTATCTTTGGAAGCTCCTTCTATTTCTTTTCGGATTGAAAGCATAGCATCACAAAAACGATCCATTTCAACTTTACTTTCGCTCTCTGTTGGTTCTATCATCATAGTACCTGCTACAGGAAATGATACTGTAGGAGCATGAAAACCATAATCCATTAAGCGTTTAGCAATGTCAGTAACTTCTATACCATTAGCTTTAAAATCACGACAATCTATAATCATCTCATGAGCAGCTCTACCATTTTCTCCAGTATATAGTGTTGGATAATAACCTTCTAAGCGTTCTTTTATATAATTGGCATTAAGGATAGCAACTTCAGTTGCTTGTTTTAAACCTTTAGCACCTAACATTTTTATATAACCGTAAGAAATAATACATGCTAAAGAAGAGCCAAAAGGTGCTGCAGATATTGCAGTAATAGCATTGTCTCCTCCTGTTTTTATAATTGGATTACCTGGTAAAAAAGGAACTAATTGCTCAGCAACGCATATTGGGCCAACACCAGGGCCACCACCACCGTGAGGTATAGCAAATGTTTTATGTAAGTTAAGGTGGCATACATCTGCACCAATATTTCCTGGATTGGTTAATCCTACTTGCGCATTCATGTTAGCTCCATCCATATATACTTGACCACCATTATCATGAATAATTTGAGTAATCTCTCTAATAGCAGATTCGTACACTCCGTGTGTAGATGGATAGGTTACCATTAATGCAGATAAATTATCGGCATGTAATTCGGCTTTTTCTCTTAAATCGTAAACATCAATATTGCCTTCTTCAGTAGCTTTAGTAACAACAACTTTCATCCCTGCCATAACCGCACTAGCTGGATTTGTACCATGAGCAGACGATGGAATTAAGCAAATGTTCCTATGATGATCTCCACGAGACTCGTGATAAGCTTTAATAACCATTAAGCCGGCAAACTCTCCTTGTGCTCCAGAATTAGGTTGCAATGATGTACCTGCAAATCCTGTAATTTCAGTAAGCTGATCTTCTAAAGTGCTTAGCATTGTAGTATAACCTTTTGCTTGCTCAACAGGAACAAAAGGATGTATATTTCCCCAATTTCCCCAACTTAATGGTAACATTTCTGAGGCTGCATTTAATTTCATTGTACAAGATCCTAATGATATCATCGAATGATTTAATGCTAAATCTTTTCGTTCTAAACGCTTAATATAACGCATCATTTCAGTTTCAGAATGATAACTATTAAACACATCAAAAGTTAAGAAATCGGATTGACGTTGAAGAGCTTCAGGAATCGTATTTGTATCAGAAATACCAGTTATTTTATCTGTTGATTTTTGAGTAATTGTTTCAAAAATTGAAAGAATAGTATTTAAATCTGAAATGGAAGTGGTTTCATTAATAGAAATAGTTACCGTTTCAGAATTAGGATAAAAGAAATTAACACCTCTTTTTTCTGCTTCAACTTTTACCAAATCTGCATTTGTTTTAATTTGAAGTGTATCAAAATAATGCGAATTTAGTTGTGCGACTCCTAAATGTTCTAAAGCAGCGGCCAAAGTGGCTGCACTGTTATTAACTTTATTGGCAATAAATTCTAAGCCTTTAGGACCGTGATATACAGCGTACATACCAGCCATAACCGCTAATAAAACTTGAGCGGTACATATATTAGAAGTTGCCTTATCTCGTTTAATATGTTGCTCACGTGTTTGAAGTGCCATACGCAAAGCTCTATTGCCGTTAGTGTCTTTAGTAACACCTATAATACGACCAGGGACATCACGTTTGTATTTTTCTTTAGTTGCAAAATATGCCGCATGAGGTCCGCCATATCCCATTGGAATACCAAAACGTTGTGTGGTTCCTAAAACAACATCAGCACCAAATTTACCTGGAGCTTCTAGTTTAACAAGGCTTAAAATATCAGCAGCAACGGCAACTTTTATGGCAACAGCATTTGCTTTTTCTATAAACGACTTTATATCTGTAATTTGTCCATTCTTTCCAGGATACTGTACTAAAGCTCCAAAGAAATCTTCAGAAAAATTGAAATCTGATTCATTTCCAATAACAAGTTCTATACCAATAGGATTAGCTCTTGTTTCTAGTAGCGAAATGGTTTGTGGTAAAACTAAATTAGAAACAAAAAACTTGTTAATACCAGCTTTTTTTTGCGCTCTTTCTCTTACCGCAAAAAGTAGACTCATAGCTTCAGCAGCAGCAGTACTTTCATCTAAAAGTGATGCATTGGCTATCTCCATACCCGTTAAATCAATTGCCATGGTTTGGTAGTTTAGTAATGCTTCTAAACGTCCTTGGGCAATTTCTGCCTGATATGGCGTGTAAGCTGTATACCAACCAGGGTTTTCTAAAATATTACGTTGTATTACTGAAGGCAAATTTGCAGGATGATATCCTAAACCGATATAAGATTTAAAAACTTGGTTGTGTTGAGATAATTCGTAAATATGAGAAAGGTAATCCTGTTCACTCATGGCTTCGTCTAAATCTAAATCTGATTTAAGACGTATGTCTGCCGGTACCGTTTGTGATACCAATTGGTCAATACTTGTAGAACCGATAGTGTTTAACATGGCCTTTTGTTCTTCGGAATTTGGGCCAATATGTCTAAGTGCAAAAGAAGTTGTGTCCATTCTTTAAAATTGCTAATTTTTTGATATGCAAAAATACGCAATTACCTATTTTATTTAGTTAAGGAAGACTAAAGTTTTTAACTGAAATAAGCTATTATTAACACTTTGATTATTTTTACATTATGAAGCCCTTGCAAAACATATTCAACTTTTATATTAATAGTAGTATTCATGTAGCTTTAGCGGTATATGCATTAACATGGATAACTTTAATTGAGTATGGTTTTGAGTACGATAAGGAGTTACTCTATTTTGTGTTTTTTGCAACGATAACTGGTTATAATTTTATTAAATATTTTGGAGTTGCTAAATTTCATCATCGCAGTTTGGCAAAATGGCTTAAGATTATACAGTTATTTTCTTTAGGTTGCTTTTTGCTTATGTTATATTATGCGTTTGCGTTAGGAGTAAGGACTATAATAATTATAGCAATATTTGGGGGCATTACTTTTTTATATGCTATACCAATGTTACCAAAGCATATTCTATTAGATCAGCAACAAAATTTAAGAGAAATAGGAGGTTTGAAAATATATGTTATTGCGTTTGTTTGGGCTGGTGTTACCGTTCTTTTACCAATTCTACATTTAGAAACTCAAATAACTGTAGATGTAAGTATAAGTATAATTCAACGTTTTTTATTGGTATTAGTGTTAATGCTACCGTTTGAAATTAGAGATCTTAAATACGATAGCTTAAAATTAGCAACAATACCTCAAAAAATAGGAATAAAAAAAACCAAAGCTATCGGTGCTTTGGTCTTAATTATATTTTTTAATCTAGAATTTTTTAAAGATGAGATGCAAATATCCTTTATCGTTTCAACTTTAATATTAGTATTTTTTCTCTTATTATTTTTGATTTTTTCTAATAAAAATCAATCTAAGTATTATAGTGCGTTTTGGGTAGAAAGTTTACCTGTTTTTTGGTTAATGATCTTGTTGCTGCTTCACTAATTCTCTTTCAAAAACGTTTTGTAAATCCTCTTTAGCGGTAGCATCTAATGCTTGTACTTTAGGATTATTTACCAATTTAGTTAATTTAGTATTTTTTCTTGTGTATTGTCTACAAGCTCTGCAATAAATTAGGTGTATAGTTAACTTCACTTTTTCTAAAAAGCTAGCTTCTTTATACTGATTTTTATCACAGATATGATTTGCTTCGTGACATTCTAATTTTATATTACTCATAATTTTTTTAAAACCAATTTTTTTCCATACAACTAGCCATTGCGGTTCTAGCTCTATGTATAATTACCCAAAGGTTAGACGCAGTAATATTTAGTTCATTACAAATGTTTTCAGTTTCATGACCTAAAATAGTTTTCATTTTAAAAACTTTAGCTTGCTTTTCTGGCAATTTAGATAAACATTCGTGTATAGCAGTGCCTAATTCTGTGTTTTCTATTTTGTCTTCAGCAGTTTTGTCAAAAGGATCCGCAACGCGTTCTTCTAACCAATCTCCTTCGGTTTCAGAATCACTGTTGTAAGACATTCTTACTTCAGCTTTTCCTTTATTAGAATTAATTTTGCGATAATGATCAATTATTTTTCGTTTTAAAATAGAAATCAACCAAGTGCGCTCACTAGCTTCACCTTTATAATTGGTCATGGATTTTAGTCCAGCCAAAAAAGTTTCTTGAACAAGATCTTGTGCTATCTCTCTATCACTAACACGAGTTATGGTGTAATTAAAAAGATAATCGGAATATAGGGTAATCCATTTATTAGGATCTAATTTGTGTTCGGCCATGATTAGGTTACAACGTTACAAGTTGTAAAAATACTATAAATAAATTGAAAATGTTAAAAAAGAGATGATGTGATTTTAACATTTTAAGAGTAATTTAATATTATAATAATTAATTAAGGTAGAAGGTAATTATGTATTAGGCATTGCTAATCTAATAACACCTAAAACTTCCCATATATACGCTTAATAATGAAGTAAATAAAAAACTTTTGAAGTTATGAAGCTTTTATGTAAAAATTATTGAAAAATACTTTAAAAAAGAATATTAAATATATAAAACTAATTTTTATAGATCCACTTATTTTATCAATCCAGCACGTCTAAGCAATGCTTCTGGTTTTGGTTCTTGACCTCTAAATTTCTTATACAGAGTCATCGGGTTTTGCGTTCCTCCTTGAGATAACACAAAGGCTTTAAATTTATCGGCAACGGTTTTATTAAAAATACCTTGGTCTTTAAAATATTCAAAGGCATCAGCATCTAAAACTTCTGCCCATTTGTAACTGTAATACCCAGAAGAATAACCGCCTTGAAATATATGTGCAAAAGAAGTACTCATGCAATTTTCTATCACATCTGGATAAAGACTAGTATCTCCAAAAGCTTTAGTTTCATAAGTTTTTACATTTTTAATGTTTGAAGTATCAACACCATGCCACGCCATATCGAGTAATCCAAAACTTAACTGACGCATGGTTTGCATACCTTCATGAAATGTAGAAGATGCTTTTATTTTTTCAATGAGTTCCATTGGAATCACTTCATCAGTTTTATAATGTGTAGCAAATAATTTTAAGGTATCTTCTTCGTAACACCAGTTTTCTAAAATCTGACTAGGCAATTCTACAAAATCCCAAAATACATTAGTACCAGATAAACTTGGGTAGGTTGTGTTAGCTAGCATACCATGAAGTGCATGTCCAAACTCATGAAACAATGTGGTAACCTCATTAAATGTTAGTAAAGAAGGTTTACTCTTAGTTGGTTTAGTAAAGTTGCAAACGATAGATACGTGCGGACGATGATTATGTCCACCTTTAATCATTTGTGGTTTATAAGACGTCATCCAAGCTCCATTACGTTTGCCAGCTCTTGGGAAGAAGTCTGCGTAAAAAATAGAAACCAATTCGCCAGTAGCATCTGTGACTTTGTATGTTAAAACATCATCATGGTATTTGTCTATAGTGTCAATCTCTTCAAATTGTAATCCGAATAATTTTTCAGCAACGGTAAATGCTCCATCAATAACATTTTCTAATTTAAAGTATGGTTTTAATTGCTCATCATCTAAACTAAATAGTTTTTGTTTCAACTTTTCAGAATAGTATGCAGAATCCCATTTTTGTAATTGGTCAATACCATCTAATTCTTTAGCAAAGTTTTCAAGATTTTTGAATTCTTCTTTTGCTGCTGGTTTAGCTTTTTCTAATAGTTCGTTTAAAAAAGAATTCACCTTTTCTGGTGTTTCCGCCATACGCTCTTCTAGTACAAAATGAGCATGTGTTTTGTAGCCTAAAAGCTTTGCACGCTGAAATCGTAAATTAGCAATGCGTAACACAATATCTTGATTATCTAGATCATTATTATTAAAACCTTTACTGCCAAAGGCTTTAGATAGTTTTTTACGTAACTCACGATTGTCTGCGTAAGTCATAAACGGAATATAGCTTGGGTAATCTAATGTAACTAACCAACCGTCTTTTCCTTTGCTTTCTGCTAATTGTTTGGCAGCTTCTTTGGCACCTTCTGGCAAACCAGACAAATCAGATTTGTCTGTTAGATGCATTTCAAAAGCATTAGTTTCTGCTAAAATGTGCTCACCAAATTTTAATTTTAATTGACTAGATTCTTTATCAATAGCTCTAAGTTGTTCCTTTTTATCGTCGTTGAGGTTAGCTCCATTTCTAGAAAACCCTTTATATTTTTTATCGAGAAGTGTAGTTTGTTCTATTGTTAAATCTAAAGTTGATTTAGAATCATAAACGGCCTTAACGCGTTTAAATAAAGCTTCGTTTAACGTTATATCATTACTAAACTCAGAAAGTAATGGAGAAACGTCTTGAGCAATTTTTTGAATAGCATCGTTAGTTTCAGCTGAGTTAAGGTTAAAGAAAATACTAGATATTCTATCTAATTCTTCACCAGAATAATCTAAGGCTTCAATAGTGTTCTTAAATGTTGGTGTATCAGAGTTGCTAGTAATAGCATCAATTTCGGCACGCGCGTTCTCTATAGCAATTTTAAATGCAGGAAGGAAATCTTCATCTTTAATATCAGAAAATGGAGCTGTGCTGTATGGTGTGTTGAATTTAGAATTTAGAATATTCATTTTATAATATAGATAAAGTATAATTTCATTTATAGGCTTTGATTATGTTTAATTAACCAACATAATTTGTTTTATTTTAAATCCTTAGCTGATTCTATAACTTTAGCTTTCAAACCTTCTTTATAAACTAAAACTTTATCTAAAACACATTGATCGCTGCTACCAATAATTTGAGCAGCTAAAATTCCTGCGTTTTTAGCTCCGTTTAAAGCTACTGTAGCCACAGGAACTCCACCAGGCATTTGTAGTATAGATAATATAGAATCCCAGCCATCAATTGAGTTGCTACTTTTTACAGGAACACCAATAACAGGTAATGGAGATAAAGACGCTACCATACCAGGTAAATGTGCAGCTCCGCCAGCACCAGCAACAATAACTTTAATGCCACGCGTATGCGCATTTTTACTGTAATCAAATAATTTTTCAGGTGTGCGATGTGCTGAAACAATATCAACTTCAACTTCAATATCAAATCCTTTTAAAATGTCAATAGCGTCTTGCATTACTGGCAAATCGCTTTTGCTACCCATTATTACGCCTACTTTACTCATAATTTATTTGCTAATTACTTCGATTGTTTGTTTTACTTTTCCTGCTATTTCTCTGGCTTTATTAATGTCTTTGTCTACGATAGTTACATGTCCCATTTTACGAAATGGACGTGTTTGTTTTTTGCCATAGATATGAGGTGTTACGCCATCCATAGCCATAATAGTTTCAATATTTTTATAGTGTACATTACCAGTATGGTTTTCTGCACCAACTAAATTTACCATAACTCCGGCAACTTTGTTATCTGTATTACCTAAAGGTAAGTTTAAAATAGCTCTTAATTGTTGCTCAAATTGAGAGGTGTAACTACCTTCAATACTGTAATGCCCAGAATTATGAGGTCTTGGAGCTACTTCATTTACTAGAACATTATCATCTTTGGTAAGAAACATCTCTACAGCTAAAAGACCAACATGTTTAAAAGCTGTAGCAACTTGTAAAGCTAAATCTTCAGCTTTTTTAGTAATAGCGTCAGGCAAACGAGCAGGACATAAAACATATTCTACTTGGTTAGCTTCAGGATGAAACTCCATTTCTACCGTCGGATAGGTTTTTATTTCACCATCTGCATTTCTAGCAACGATAACAGCCAATTCGTTTTTAAATGGAATAAGCTCTTCGGCTATACATTCTACATTTGGGAGTTGCTCTAAATCCGATATTTGTCGTATCACTTTTACACCATTACCATCATAACCAAATCGTGCACTTTTCCATACAAATGGTAAATTTAATCCACCATGATTTATAGCTTCTTTAATTTCTGAAGTATATGCAAAACGAAAAAAAGGAGCCGTTGGAATACCATTATCAGTATAAAACAATTTTTGTGTGGCTTTGTTTTGAATGGTGCGTAATGTTTTTGAAGACGGATATACTTTTATGCCTTCCTGCTCAAGAGTCTCTAAGGCATCTACATTAACATTTTCAATTTCAAAAGTAAGTACGTCTACTTGTCGTCCAAAATTTAATACGGTTTCATAATCTAAAATATCACCCTGTATAAATTCGTCACAGGCTAAACGCGATGGAGCGTCAGCGCTAGAATCAATAACTTTAGTGTAGATATCAAATTTTCGTGTATTGTAAAGCATCATTTTGCCTAACTGTCCACCACCTAAAATACCGAGTTTAAATTGAGAAGAGAAGTAGTTCATATTTACTTTCCACAAAAGCGGAAATCTTTTAAAAATTCAACTTTATTTCAATGCAAAAATAAGCTAATTATAGAAGAAACTTCTAAAATCGCAAATCAAAAATCGTCAATCGCCAATCAAATGATTATCTTTGCATCTTTAAATTAAAAACTAGTGCTTAAGCTTCACGATTTACATTTTAAACCCTTTATTTCTGAACAAGAAATAACTGACGTTGTAGAGCGTATGGTTAATGATATTGCAGGAGATTTAAAAGATGAAATGCCAATTTTTATAGGCATTTTAAATGGATCTTTTATGTTCGTTAGCGATTTTGTAAAAAAATATCCGCATCCATGTGAAGTCACTTTTATAAAATTAGCATCTTACGAAGGATTAAAATCTACAGAAGACATTCAACGTTTAATAGGATTGACTCAAGATTTAACAGGTAGAACAGTAGTTATTTTAGAAGATATTATCGATTCTGGGAATACTTTAGAAGAGGTACATCGTATTTTTAGAAATGAAAATGTAAAGCAACTTATAATTGCGACTTTGTTCTACAAACCTGAAGCTTATAAAAAAGATTTTAAACTAGATTATGTAGGTCTAGAAATCCCAAATAAATTTATTGTTGGTTACGGTTTAGACTATAATGGTCTTGGGCGCGATTTGCCAGAAGTATATCAATTAAAAACAACACAACACATGACAAACATAGTGCTATTTGGTCCTCCTGGTGCAGGTAAAGGAACACAAGCAAATTTTCTGAAAGAAAAATACGATTTGGTACATATCTCTACAGGTGACGTCTTTAGATATAATATAAAGAATGAAACTGCTTTAGGAATGCTTGCTAAATCTTATATGGATAAAGGTGAGTTGGTGCCAGATAAAGTAACTATAGATATGCTTAATGCAGAAGTTGAGAAAAATGCAGATGCTAATGGATTTATTTTTGACGGATTTCCAAGAACAAATGAGCAAGCTAAAGCTTTAGCGGATTTAATGGATTCTAAAGATTCTCAAATTAATGCTATGATTGCTCTAGAAGTAGACGATGAGGTGTTGGTAGAACGTTTATTAGAGCGTGGTAAAACTAGTGGAAGAGCTGATGATGCAGACGAAGATATTATTAGAAATAGAATAAAAGAGTATTATACCAAGACAGCAATACTTAAAGAATATTACTCAGAACAAAATAGGTATTTTGGAGTTGATGGTGTTGGTAGTATAGAAGCTATTACTGAGCGTTTGAATAAAGTAATAGATTCATTATAAATTCAGAGGAGTTTAAACTTTAAACTTTAAACTTAGAACTTTAAACTCAATCATGACTGAAGGCAATTTTGTTGATTATGTAAAAATGCATGTCTCTTCTGGAAACGGAGGAAAAGGCTCTGTGCATTTACATCGAGAAAAATATATCACTAAAGGTGGTCCAGATGGAGGAGATGGTGGTCGTGGTGGTCATGTTATTCTTAGAGCTAATGAAAATCTTTGGACACTGTTACATTTAAAATTTAAACGTCATGCACGTGCTGGACATGGAGCACATGGTAGTAAGAGCAGAAGTACGGGTGCAGATGGCGAAGATGTGTATTTAGATGTGCCATTAGGCACTGTGGTTAGAGATACCGAAACCAATACAATACTTTTTGAAATTACAGAAATAGGTGAGGAGCGCATTATAGCTGAAGGAGGAAAAGGAGGTCGTGGCAATTGGCATTTTAAGAGTTCGACAAATCAAACTCCAAGATACGCTCAACCAGGAATGCCTCTTGAAGAAAGAGACATTACACTAGAATTAAAAGTTTTAGCAGATGTTGGCTTAGTTGGTTTTCCAAATGCAGGTAAATCTACATTATTGTCAGTAATGACCTCTGCAAAACCTAAAATAGCAGATTATGAATTTACAACACTTAAACCCAATTTAGGGATTGTAGAATATCGCGATTTTCAATCGTTTGTTATGGCAGATATTCCAGGAATTATTGAAGGAGCTGCTGAAGGTAAAGGGTTAGGCTATTATTTTTTAAGACATATTGAACGTAATTCTATATTATTATTTTTAGTGCCTGCAGATGCTGAAAATATAGCAAAACAATATGAAGTGCTTGTAGATGAGTTAAGACGTTACAATCCAGAAATGTTAGATAAAGAACGCTTTCTACTTGTTTCAAAATCCGATATGTTAGATGACGAACTTAAAACAGAATTAAAAACAGAACTAGATAAACAATTACTAGATATTAATTACATGTTTATGTCTTCTGTGGCGCATCAAGGTATTCAAGAGCTTAAAGATAAGCTTTGGAAGATGTTAAATAGTTAAAATCTAAAATTCTTTTTCATTTTTTACTATCTTTAAAAGAAAAAATGAAAAAGAATAAATTTTTAAAATTCTCAATTATCCTTTTACTATTTAGTTCATGTGGAGTTATTGTGAATTACGATTACGATAAAGACACTAATTTTTCAGAATATACAACCTATAATTATTTTTCTGATATCAAATCAGGTTTAAGTGAGTTTGATACCAGAAGACTTTATAGAGCATTAGATGCAAAGCTAGAGTCAATCGGAATTACAAAATCTGATAATCCTACTTTTTATATAGACATACAATCTAAAGTTATTGAAAGTAGAAGTAATAGCAATGTTGGCATAGGATTAGGAGGCACAGGACGAAATGTTGGAGGTGGAGTATCTATTGGAATCCCTGTAGGAGGAAATGCTCATAATAGAGAAATTGTTATAGAATTTGTAGATGATAATAACAATGAAAAAGTAATTTGGCAAGCTGTTAGTGCTGACACTTATGGGGCAGATTCAACACCCGAAAAACGCGAAGCAAAATTTATAGCATTGGTTGAAAAAATATTTAAAAAGTATCCTCCTAAGAAATAAACGTATTCACTTTTATTCTATAAAACCAAACAAAAATTAACATAATATGAAAAAACGAATAATTTATGCTACAATCTTATTTATAGGATTTGTATGTAACACTTATGCCCAATATGCTATTAAACCAGAAAAAGGATATTCTCAAGATATCGGAAATATGATATCTATGTTAGATAATCTTAAAACTAGAGTAGAAAACAATGTGAAAGATTTAGATGTAAAAGGAACAGATTTTCTTTTAGATGAAAATGCTAATAGTCCAGGAGCAATTATTTATCACTTAGCAGCGACTGAAGCATATTACCAAGTTTATACATTTGAGAAGCGACAGTTTAATAAGGAAGAAGAAGCGAAATGGGGAACAGCATTAAGTTTAGGAGATAAAGCAAGAGCTGAATTTAAAGATAAGCCGATACAGTATTATATGGATATTTATGATGAAGTTAGAGCTAAAACTAAAGAGTTATTGAAGACTAAAGATGATAAATGGTTTACTAAAGAAAATGGTGGCTTGACAAATCATTTTTCTTGGTTTCATGTTATGGAGCATCAAGCAAACCATATGGGACAATTGGCATTAATTACTAAACGGATAAATTAAAATCATTTGATATGATGATATAAAAAAAGAGGCAAATTTGCCTCTTTTTTTATAAATATTTTTAGCTAAGTAAATCTTTATACTTGTCTTTATAACTAATTAGAGCAGCAATATTTAAAACTAATAATGCTAGCGCAGGAACAATATTTGCAGGATCTAAAACAGCATGGAATAATACAGCATTTACAGAAACACTCATTAATATAACTGCCATTAGAGCACCAAACTTATTAGTAATTAATGCTAAGCCAGTTACAACCTCTACAATACCAACTAGCATTAATGTTTTAGAAGATGTTAATGCTCCAAAATAAGCGCCTGCTTCAGGAGATAAACCTTCAAATGGAGGCAAGAAATCTAAGAATTTATTAGCTCCAAAGACTAAAACAAAAAGTCCAAGCAATATTCTTAGAATCATAAAAATTTTCGAATTCATAATTATATGTTTTATCAGTTAGTGCCTGAAAGGTACAAAATATTTTTTTTAATAGTTAGATTTTACTACCAATTAGTATTCTAAAACCTAGACATTAATTTACTGTAATTCTAACTCCTTCACTATGACTGCTAAATTCTGGGGCATACATACTTTGTATAGTGCTAATGCCATTACTCATATCACCGGCGTTGTTAACACGGACATCGTATTCAAAAACAAAAATTCCTTTTGGTAAATAATCAATAAAAAAGTTGGTAGATGCGTCCTTAGTGCTTTCATAATATCCTAATCCATCTTGCCATTTGTATTTAGATATAACATTAATAGGTTCAAAACCTGCAGCGCGCATATCTTTAAGGTGTATAAATTCCATAGGACGATCGCTTCGTAATTCTATACGGATTCTAACTAAGTCACCAACGTTTAATTTTGTGTCTTTTGTTATTTCTGAAATCTCTTCACCTTTATCTGTATTGGTCTTTAAAAAGAGTTTTTTGCTTAACTTTAAAGGAGTTTCTGCCGAAGTGATTTTGTCTAAGTCTTCAAAATATTGCCAATATAATCCTCCCCAAGCAATACCATCTCCTTTTTTTGCTAAAGTTACCTTAGCCATTTCTGGTTTAATCTCAGTAGTATTCCAACTGGTTTTATAATATCCTGTACCAGCTTCAATAGTTACATTTTCTAATATTGAAGGATTTATAGTTGTATTACCAACAGTGACATCTACCATATCTGTTACGCTTAACCAATCGCTGCCTTGAAGCAGTAATGCATAGACAGCTTCAGTTGTTGCTTTTGTGGTCTTCCACTGATTGGTTTGTTTATTTTTTAAAAGCCAAATTTTCATATTATCAATATCGTCAAGGTTCTTTGTTTCATTTTGAAAATTACGACCTGCTTCTGAAAATGCTTCAATTAAAAGTGCTTGCGTTTCAATAGGAGCCTGATACCAATACCATGAGTTGGTGTTTGCTTTCCAATACATACCTAATTCTTCAGAAGTAATACTGTTTTCTTTTAGAGATTTTAGAATTTTATTGGCAGCTGAGGTTTCTTTATGTCTATGAAGCGTTAATGTCATTAACCCTTTAGCATATAACGACCGTTTTAACCAATAAGTTTTTATCTGACCGATATAATAATCCGTAATTTTTTGTACTTCGTTAGAAACTTTTATTTCTGGATAAAAGCTGCGTACGTACAAATAATGTAATTGCGAATACGATAAGTGATCTTTGGTTAAGTCGATTTTGTTATTGTATTTTTTTAAGTCTTTGTATTCTTTTACAAAAGCATTATCTAAATAGCGTAATGCGCTTTTAATCATAGATTCTTCATTATCATTTAGAGTCACGCCTAACTTATCTAAATGCCCAAAACCACCTATAATATGTTGTGTGATATAGCGGTTATCTCTTCCTCCATAAAACCATGGCCAACCTCCAGTTGAAGATTGATTATTTTTAAGTTTACGTATTGAAGATTGTAATTCATTATTCATTTTGTTTAAATCAAATAATAATCCAATACGCTTCTTTTGTTCTGTTTCAGATTGTGCATCGCGTAACCAAGGAGTTTCTTCAATTAGAATGGATTTTAACTCTTGATTCTTTTCGAGATTACTTAATAAGGTATCTGCGGATTTCCACTGATTAAAAACGGCTTCAATTCTTGGGTTAGATGTTACAATATGTTGAGCTAAAGCATTAGCATAATATCTTGAAAATGTTTGCTCATTACACTCATACGGATATTCCATTAGATATGGTAAAGCTTGCACTGCATACCAAGCCGGATTAGAGGTCATCTCTAAAGTTAATTTATGATGCTTAAGTGTGTTTGAAGTTGATGTTGCTAATTTATCTAATGTAAATGTTTTGGTTTGGTTAGAACGCACCCACATTGGTAGTGTTTCGGTAACTAACATTCTATTAGATAATACAGGTAAAGCGTTTTGTTCGCCGTCACTAAATGTTTCTGATTGCGCAATAATTTTGTATTCAACAGCTTGAATAGCTTCTGGTATTTTTAATTGCCAAGATACTTGAGTATTGCCTTTAACATCTACAGAAAATGTTGAAGAATGGTTAGTATTTGATAACTCATCATTGATTAACTTTCCAGTTGTAGGATCTGTTAATTCTAATCTAACACTACCAGAAAGTTCTTTTTCTGTAAGATTAGCAATTTTAGTGCTAATGGTAATATCATCTCCTTCTCTAAGAAAACGTGGTGCATTTGGGATGACCATAAGTTCTTTTTGGGTGACGGTTTCAAATTGTGCCACTGAACTCTCTAAAGTTTTGGTATGTGCTAATAGTTGTAATTTCCATTGAGTTAAGGCTTCAGGCGCTGTAAAATTAAAACTTACATTACCACTAGCATCTGTTTGTAATTGCGGAAAGAAAAATGCGGTTTCTTGAAGGTTTTTTCGGATTTGTATAGTTTTAGGTTCTACTATAGTTTTAGTATCACTACTAACGCCACGTAATTGAACCAAGTCGTCTGATCTAAGATCAGTATCATTAGTTGTAATATTTAATCCAGGGACTTGACCTGATAATGTTTGTACAAAACCTGCATTTGGTGTGGTCGTAATTTCATTTAATGCCACAGATTCTGATAATGAATAAGCATCAACTTTTTTAGAGGATACTCCTCTTAACTTTATAAGTCTACTACTCCCAAAATAAAACCCAAACCAATGCAATTGGTCATAGCCTTGATACGTGTAATTTGGTATGCGTTTAAAATTGTTATAACGTCTAAAATTAGTAATGCCAAAACTTTGTCTAGCACTTTTATGAGAACGTGCCGCATAAATAGGATTACGTATTGGGTTAAACGACCAATCTTGTGCTTTAAATTCATCTAAAGAAGCATCATACATGCTTGCTAAAATTTCAGCAGTAACTTTATCTCCTTTAGGGCCTTTAATGGTAAAACTCCAAGTTTCGTCTTGTCCTGGTTGTAACTTGTCTCTAAAGGTTTTAGTAATAATTTCTAAATCGGTTTTTGGGTAAGGCACATTTATTTTTACAGCACCTGTTTTAAAATCATTAAATGCAGAAAAGCTATAATGCACTACAAAGCCTCCCAAATCGTTTTTAGAAATGGGTAATGTAATTGTCGTTTTAGAATTGTTTAAATGGTGTATTTGAGTATCTGTTATTTTGCCTTCTTTTTCAATATCTAAAGTCACACTGAGACCCTTTGCAGCTGAGCCAAAACTGAGTTTTGCAGTATCATTTATAGTATAACTCGTTTTGGATAATTTAATATCGAATAATTGCTGATCAGAAATTGAGGTGTCATTATCACTGTATAAAGTAGTGTAGACTTCGTCTTTTACCAATTGACCGTATTTATCTTTGCTTTCTAAAAGAATAATGTACTTACCCGAAGCCCAATTTTTTATACGTTTTAATTGAACAGTTTTAGAAGTCTCAGTATTAAAATCGGTTTCAAAAACCAGTTTACCTTTTTTCCAATTGGTAACTAAGTGTTCATCTTTATAAGGTTCATTAGGAAATAGAGTTTTAAATTCTGATTCGGTTAATGCTTGATAATCGGGAGCATCCCATGAACGTTGACGCAATACAGATTTAGGGCTTGTAAGTTTATAGATTTTTAGTATGCCTTTTGCAGGAGCAAACTCACCATTTAAATTACTTGTATTTAAGCCAATTCCTATATCTTTTTTAGATTTATCTATAGTACTTGGAGCTATAATGTTTGCTATTAACGTATGGTAACCAACACTTACTGTAGTGGTTGCGCTGCGTGTTTCTCCATTAATATCTGTAACGTCTGCTGTGACTTCGTAATTAAAAACAGGAAGATTGTCTTTGTCTACAGTAGCATCAGGAATAGCTTTAAAGCTAATTTCAAATTCTCCTTTTGCATTGGTTTTATTTTCTCCAAATGTAATTTCTTGAGGAGCAGAATTATAAGACGGTCGTCTCCAATAATACCAGCGTGGTAATTGTACAATTCGTTTTACACGATAAACTACTTTAGCATCTGTAATATTGCTTCCGGCAAAAGCCAAAGCGTTCCCTTTTACAGTGACACTATCATTAACCTTATAAGTGTCTGTAATCGGTTGAAATGTAGTTTTAAACTTAGGGCGTTTATATTCTTCTACCGAAAAATAATGACGTTTCTGACCTGTGCTTGATGAATGAATTTTAATATTAAAATTCCCCGTTAAACCTGAGCTTGGTAAAACAAACTCGCCATGAAATGAGCCATATGCATTGGTCGTAAATTCTAGTTCAGATAGTTGCTCACCATTAACGTTATGTAAGGTGGCTTTTACTTTTTTATTAGAAGCAACCTCAGTAATAGAAGCGTTTTTTTGCGTAATAATACCTTTAAAATAGACTGTTTGTCCTGGTCTGTATATACTGCGGTCAGAAAATACATAAGTGCTATGCTGAGTGTTGTTGTTTTTAGGTTGATTATAATCTCTATAGATATAAAAACCATCGAAATTGGCAACATCGTTTGCATGAGTAATCTTAATATCTATATCACGATAGGTGCTATGATCTTTATTAAAAATAAATTTGCCATCATTGTTTGTAGTATATTGATTTGTCCAACGGTTACTACCATTATTTAAAGAATAAGTCAGTTCTACTTTAGCATTAACAATAGGTTTGCCATTATTTCTGTCAATAACTTGATAGTGATACTTTTCTTTTTCTGAAGACTCTACCAAAACCAAATCAGTAACTTGTATATGTGTCGCTGCAAAGACGTTGTCTTTATTTAAAGTTTCTGTTTTAATAATATAAAATCCATTTTCAAGCTTTGGTAAAACCACTTCTGTACTATGTAATTGGTAATCGTTTTCGTTAGTGAGTTTTGCAATCCATGATGTTTTAGGGGTTAATCGCGATAAAAATTGAGCTTTATCATCAGCTTGATATAGTTTATTAAAACGATCTAGCTGTGCTTTTCTAACCTTATAAATTTTAAAATTAAGGCTGTCTAAATTTTTATAGGTTACAAGTGCACGAGAAGGTTTGTTAATCGGTAAAAACTGTTCAGTTCTAATGGCAATATCTGGGTTTAAAATTTGCTGTTTTAAAACGCCACATTTCTTTGCGCCATCACTATCTGGGAATTTTGAAATAACTGTATTGCATAGGTCAAGAGCTTCTTTAGCTTTCCAACGATTGGTATGGTCTATGTCTTGCGGATTATATGCGGAACTTTGGTTTTTTAAAACCTGAGCCATTTCAAAATGATATAAACCAGATAATGGAGAATCCACTAATTCAGTAACTTTAATTTTAAGTGTTTCTAGTAATTTTTCTAGTTTGTTATCAAAAGTAGCATGATCTTTAATGAAATTTAAACGTTCAATATCGAGGTTAACAAAAGCTTTTGATGTAGAATTGCTACGATGGAATTTTAGTAAATTTTGATATATTTTAAGTGCATTAAGTTGAAGATTTACAGAATCTTTAGAAGTAATTTTTAAGTTGATAAATAAATCGCTGTTAGCTAAAAAATCTGGATTATCAATTTTAAATTGATATGCTGGTTGCGTAATGCTATTTTCATCCGTTTTATAAAATTGTAAAGCATTATGATGCAGTAAATCGTATAAGGTAGGTCTATAAGTTTTAGAATTTTCAACTTCATTTAAAAGAATTTTGTATTCGTTTAAATCTTCTTGCTGAAGTAAAAGGCCATTTTTTAGAGATCGTTGGTAGTATTTATGAATTTCGGCAAAAAGAGTTTCTAAATCCCAAGTTCTAAAATCATCACTTACTTTTTCTTTGGTTTTAGAACGGTTATAAAATATAAAACGATTTTGTTGAAAATATTGCCAATACATCGTAGCCAACAAATTTTCTAAGATGCGTTTGGTAACAATATTGCTGGTTTCAATTTCAGATTTAAAATGATTAACAATTTTTAATTGTGCATCTTCTTCTAAGATTTGAAGGTATTTACTTTTAAACAATAAACTTTTAATTATTTGTGTTTTGTGACCTTTAGCTTTAGCACGTTTATAAATGACATCGACGCGTTGAGATGCGGATTTGGTGAGCCCATCTTTTTCTAGCTTTTGAATAGCGGCCCATTCTTTTTCATAATAATCGTCTTGAGCATCCGAAAATTGTGAAAAACAGATAAGTATAAGAAGTGTTAAGTAATGTTTCATTATATATGTATTTACAACAAATGACATTCAAAATGCGTTCCAAAAAAAAGAATAATGAGTTAATGCATTGTTATAGTGAGTGAAGTTAACTAATTAATGCGTAAACTAATTTATGACTTTTTTAGAATATTAAGCTAAACAGTTTTAAGACATATAATGTATTTTTGCATTTAGCAATTTGCTAATAACGATGAAAAGCCTTTTAATTCTACTATTTTTTCCTATTGTACTTTATGCACAAGTGCCTTATGATGCAGTTGAATCACTTATAAGCGAAAAACAATTTGCAAAGGCAGAAAAACTCATTGCACCATATGTAACTTCAAATACAAAAGATTTAAAAGCTATTGAGCTTTTAGGAGATGCTCACGGGCATCAGAAAAACTGGGATGAAGCAATTAAAAATTATAAACGGCTTAAAGAGCTTAGTCCATCTAATGCTAATTACCATTATAAGTATGGAGGAGCTTTAGGTATGAAAGCACTTAATGTTAATAAATTTAAAGCTTTAGGTATTATTGGAGATGTTAAAGAAGCTTTTTTAGAAGCAGCAGAGCTAGATGCTAAGCATATAGATACACGATGGGCGCTTGTAGAATTATACATGTCTTTACCAGGAATTGTTGGTGGAAGTAAAAAGAAGTCATTAAAATATGCGAATGAGTTAGAACAATTATCTTTAGTAGATGGTTATTTAGCTAAAGGTTACATATACGAATATGATGATGAACCCAAATTAGCTGAAACGTATTATAAAAAAGCGATTGAAGTTGGAGGATCTATTAATTGTTTTGAAAAATTAACCAATCTATACGAATCTCAACAACAACCAGATAAAGCAATTTCTAATATAGAAGTAGCACAAAAAAAGCATAAACGTAATGCATTGCACTATCAAATAGGTAAAGTTTGTGCAGATTACAATGTACAGTTAGATAAAGGCGAACGTTGCTTAATGAGGTACATAGAAAACTACTCTGCTGCAGATGGAGTGCCAAAAGAATGGGCTTACTACCGATTAGCACAAATTTACAAGCATAAAAACGATAAAAATAAAGCGATCGAGTATATTGATAAAGCTTTAGAAATACGTTCGGATTTTAAGCAAGCATTAAGAGAGAAATCTACAATTCTCAGTAAATAATCAATACTACTTTTTAGTTTTTTTATTTAGATCCTAATTTTTTAGGAGCTAAATAATTGTTAAATATGCAATATTAATAGTAATACTATTATATTTGCAATCAAAATAGTTTGTAATGAAAAGTTTACTATCAAATTTAAAAATTTCTGTTCCAGATAAAATATTTTTAAAAGATCCGGAATCCTCTGATTTAGGAAAACGAATTATAAAGCATAGTATATTGTTAATTGATGATATAGGCTTTGATAGCTTTACCTTTAAAAAATTAGGATTACTTATTAGCTCTAATGAGAGCTCTATATATCGCTATTTTGAGAGTAAGCATAAACTATTATTATACTTAACATCTTGGTATTGGGCATGGATAGAATACCAGTTAGTCTTTGAAACGTTTAACATGCCTGATACCGAGAAACAACTTTCAAAAACAATTGAAATTGTTACAAGATCTATTAAAGAAGATTTTAGTTTTTCTCATATCAATGAAGTGAAACTAAATCAAATTATTATTAATGAGTATTCAAAATCGTATTTAACTAAAGAGGTAGATAGCGAAAATAAAGAAGGTTATTTTGTTATATATAAACGATTGATATCGAGAATTAGAGATATGATTTTAAAAATTAACCCTAATTATAAATATGCTTCAAGTTTGGCAAGTACTATCGTAGAAGGAGCTTTGCATCAACATTTTTTAAAAGATCATTTTAAATCCATAACAGATTGTAATGAGGATTTAACACCAACAGATTTTTTTAAAGACTTAGTTTTTAACGCCATCAAATCATAATTTATGAGTTTAATTAAAGAGATAATGTCTCCTTGGCAACGCCTTGTGGGATTATTAAGACTTGAAAAAAAAGCAATAAAACAGGTTATTTATTACGCCATTTTTTCAGGACTAGTAGCGTTAACATTACCACTAGGAATACAAGCCATTATTAACCTTATTCAAGGAGCTCAAGTAAGCACTTCATGGATTGTTCTAGTCATTTTGGTCACTGTAGGTGTTTCTTTTGTAGGTGTTTTACAATTAATGCAAATGCGAATTATTGAAACTATTCAACAACGTATATTCACACGTGCATCTTTTGAGTTCACTTACCGTTTTCCAAAAATAAAAATGAGCGCACTAAGGCATTATTATCCGCCAGAATTAGCCAATCGTTTTTTTGACACACTGACCATACAAAAAGGATTAGCTAAAGTTTTGGTTGATGTTCCTGCTGCTATTTTGCAAATTGTTTTTGCATTAATCTTACTGTCGTTTTATCACCCGTTTTTTATTGCGTTTGGTGTTTTATTAATACTACTCATTTATGTAGTATTTAGATATACGGCAAAGCGAGGTATGGAAACAAGTTTGTTAGAGTCTAAGCATAAGTATAAAGTTGCACATTGGATACAGGAAGTTGCAAGAACTATAGTAAGTTTTAAACTATCAGGTAAAACAAAATTGTCAATAGATAAAAATGACAATCTGGTAGAAGCTTATTTGGAAGCTAGAGAAGACCATTTTAAAATTCTAATCATTCAGTTTATACAAATGATAGGTTTTAAAGTTTTAGTTACAGCGGGTTTATTAATTATAGGAGGACTACTTGTTTTAAATCAAGAGATGAACATAGGGCAATTTGTAGCTGCCGAAATAATTATTCTTTTGGTCATAAACTCTGTAGAGAAATTAATACTTGGCCTAGAATCTTTTTATGATGTACTAACCTCATTAGAAAAAATGGGACAAGTTGTCGATAAAGAGCTTGAAGACCAAGAAGGACTTCAGCCTAATTTTCAAGAACAGTTTACTCTAGAATTAAATGAAGTGAGTTATAATGTTCCGGATAGAGAGAAACATATTTTAAATAAGGTGTCTTTAAAAATTCAGCCACAAAGTAGGCTTTTAATTAAAGGAGCAAGTGGTTCAGGGAAGTCCACCTTACTACGTTTAATATCAGGAGTTATTGCACCAACAAAAGGACAGATATATATTAATGAATCTAATATTCATAATATTAATCTTAATTATTACCGCTCGCATTTAGGTTTGTCTCTTGCTGATGAGTCTCTTTTTGAAGGTACTATTAGAGAAAACATCACTTTTGGCAGTAAAGATATTTCTGATGATCAATTACTTAAAGTAACAAAGCAAGTAGGTCTAACAGATTTTATAAAAGAAAACCTTAATGGATTGGATACTATTTTATACCCAGAAGGCAAGCGTACATCTTTTACAGTAGTTAAAAGAATTGTATTAGCTAGGGCTATTATAGATGCACCTAAATTATTAATTCTAGAAGATCCGTTAGAGCATTTCGAAGCAGAAGAAGCTTCAGAAATTATAGATATGCTTACCAGTAAATCAAACCCTTGGGCTTTAATTGTGGTGAGTACAAATGATACTTGGTCTAAACGCTGTAGTCAAGTTATTACATTAGAAAACGGTGAAATTATATAAGAAAAAACGATGTTAAATATATCTCATAATCAACTTAATAAATCGGTAGATATCACAGACTCTAAGTCAGGGAAGCGTGTATTTCACAGTAATTATTATAAGTATTTTAATCGCTTTTTAGGTGGGTCAGCTATACTTGGTTTCATTATTTTGTTTTTACCATGGACGCAAAATATTACTGGTCGTGGTAACGTAACTACGTTAACACCAGATCAACGTCCGCAAACGATACAATCTCAAATTCCTGGTAGAATAGAAGAGTGGTTTGTTAGAGAAGGTGCTTTTGTAAAAAAAGGAGATACAATTATTCGTATCTCAGAAGTGAAGACCGATTATTTTGACCCTAAACTTGTGGAACGTACAACAAAACAACGCGATGCAAAAGCATTATCTGTTGAGTCTTATCAAGGAAAAGTTAAGGCTAATGATGTACGTATATCGGCATTAATTAGTGAGCGAAGATTAAAACTAGAACAAGCTGAGAATAAACTTATTCAAGCTAAGTATAAGGTAGAAAGTGATAGTATAGATTTAGAAGCTGCTAAAACAGCTATAAAAATTGCTGAAACAAAATACAATCGTGCAGACTCATTATTTAAAGATGGTTTTACAGCACTAAAAAATGTTGAAGACGCTACAGTTAAATTACGTGAGACACAAGCAAAATTAATTTCTCAAAACAATAAATTACTAGCAAGTAAAAACGAAGTCATTAATGCTAAGGTTGAAATTTCTAGAGTAAATGTTGAATTTTCAGATAAGATTTCAAAAGCAGAAAGCGATAAATTTTCAGCGCAATCGAGTCAGTTTGATACCGAAGCACAAGTGACTAAATTAGATAATCAAGTTTCAAATTATAAAATTAGAAATGGCCTTTTATTTGTCACAGCACCTTATGATGGCTATATCAATAAAGTATTAGTGCCAGGTATTGGTCAAACATTTAAAGAAGGAGAGAAGTTAGTCGGTATTATGCCTGCTAATGTAGATTTAGCTGTCGAAACTTTTGTGTCACCAATAGATTTACCACTGATACATGTTGGTGAAAAAGTACGTGTTCAGTTTGATGGTTGGCCGGCTATTGTATTTAGAGGTTGGCCAAATGTGTCTTATGGTACCTATGGCGCAAAAGTTGTAGCAGTAGAAAATTTTATTACACTAAGTAACGGTAAGTTTAGAGTATTATTAGCGCCAGATGAGGACGACCAAAAGTGGCCAAAAGATGTACGTGCAGGATCGGGAGCATTTACCATGGCATTATTAGATGATGTTCCTATTTGGTTTGAACTTTGGAGACAATTAAACGGTTTTCCACCTAATTACTACCAACCAGAAACGGCGACAAATAAAACAGCAAAAAAGAAATAATGAGGTATTTATATATAATTATTTTTATGTCTGCTTTTAGTACGGTAGATGCTCAAAACACCTCGATTAAAGAAGTGCTAGGTTTTGATGAGTATTTAGGTTTTGTAAAAAAGTTTCATCCAATTGTAAAACAAGCCGAGTTAGTTATAGATGAAAGTCAAGCAAAACTATTAAAGTCTCGTGGTGCTTTTGACCCTAAGATTGAAGTAGATTACGATCGCAAGAAATTTAAATCATTAGAATATTTCGATAAGTTAAACGCTACATTTAAAGTGCCTACTTGGTATGGTATTGAATTAAAAGCCAATTTTGAAGAAAATACAGGAGTGTTTCTAAATCCTGAAGCCGATGTTCCCGAAGGAGGTTTGTACTCTGCCGGATTTAGTTTTTCCGCAGCAAGAGGCTTGTTAATTAATGAAAGAATGGCAGCATTAAAACAGGCAAAATTGTTTAAAGAACAAGCTAAAGCAGATAGAGATATCTATGTTAATAACATTTTGTTTGAAGCTTCAGTTGTGTATTTTGAATGGTTAAAAGCGTACAAAGAAAATCAAGTATTCGAAAACTTTTTAGTAAACGCAGAACAACGTTTTCTTGGTGTTAAACGTGGCGTGGAAGTTGGTGAGCGCGCAGCGATAGATTCTATTGAAGCACGTATAGCGGTGAATGACCGTAAACTGAATTTTGAAAAAACACGAGTAAAGCTTATAAAAGCATCATTAAAATTGTCTAACTATTTATGGTTAGATGATAACACACCTCTAGAATTACAAGATAATATTATACCAAATGTTAATAGTGAACGTATTATTGATGATACATTTAATACATCTGCACTTCGTGAAAATGAATTTTCTGTAGATCAACACCCTAAGTTGTTATCGTTAGATTATAAAAAACAAAACCTTAATTTAGAACGACGTTTAAAAGCGAATAAACTTTTGCCTAAAATAGATTTAGAATACAATTTTTTAAGTGAAACACCGCGAGTCTCTCGATCATTCAGTACATCAGAATATAAAGCAGGAGTTAATATTAGTTATCCATTGTTTTTAAGAAAAGAACGCGGAGATTTAAAATTAGCGAAGCTTAAAATTAAAGATGTAGATTATGAGATTAACGCTACGCGAATAAAGATTTCTAATAAAGTTACGGCAACTCAAAAAGAATTAGATTCTTATGTTATTCAAAATGGTGTAATGTCTCAAATGATTACAGATTATACGCAAATGTTAAGAGCTGAAGAACGAAAATTTCAGTTAGGTGAAAGCTCGTTGTTTTTGGTAAATTCTAGAGAGTCTAAACTTATTGACGGGCAATTAAAAGCTATTGAGTTGCAAAAGAAATACTATACCACAAAAGCAAAATTGTTTAATAGTTTAGCTGTAAATCCTGAATTATAAATAGTATTTTTACAGGACAGATTTAAGCAAACTATGAATGTACATTTTATAGCTATTGGTGGTGCTGCGATGCACAATTTGGCGATAGCGCTTCATAATAAAGGATACAAAGTTACGGGAAGTGACGACACTATTTTTGACCCTTCTAAATCTAGATTAGAAGCAAAAGGATTACTACCAAAAACTTTTGGTTGGTTTCCAGAAAAAATCACTTCAAATTTAGATGCTATTGTTTTAGGAATGCATGCTAAAGCAGACAATCCTGAATTGCTAAAAGCTCAAGAACTCAATTTAAAAATTTATAGTTATCCAGAGTTTTTATATGAACAGGCCAAACACAAAACACGTGTTGTTATTGGTGGTAGTCATGGTAAGACAACCATTACATCTATGATTTTACATGTAATGCATTACCATGGAAGAGATGTCGATTACATGGTTGGTGCACAGTTAGAAGGTTTTGATGTTATGGTGAAACTCACAGAAGATAACGATTTTATAGTACTAGAAGGAGACGAATATTTAAGCTCTCCAATAGATCGTCGCCCTAAATTTCATTTGTATAAACCTAATATTGCGTTGTTAAGTGGTATTGCTTGGGATCATATCAACGTATTTCCAACCTATGAAGATTACGTAGAACAGTTTAGCATTTTTGTAGATAGTATTGTTACAGGCGGAAGCATAAATTATAACGAAGAAGATGCTGAGGTAAAACGTGTTGTAGAAGCTTCTGAAAACCAGATTAGAAAGCTACCTTACCAGACACCAGATTATACGGTAGAAGATGGAGAAACACTATTAGAAACTTCAGAAGGGCCAATGCCAATTGAAGTTTTTGGTGCGCATAATCTTAATAATTTAGCTGGTGCCAAATGGATTTGCCAACATATGGGCATAGACGAAGATGATTTTTACGAAGCCATTTCTACTTTTACAGGAGCAAGCAAACGTTTAGAAAAAATTGCAGAATCTAAAACCAGCATAGCCTATAAAGATTTTGCACATTCACCAAGTAAAGTAGAAGCAACGACTAAGGCCTTAAAAACGCAGTATAATGACAGAACTTTGGTAGCTTGTTTAGAGTTGCATACATATAGTAGTTTAAATGCAGAATTTTTAAAAGAGTATAAAGGCGCATTAGATGCTGCAGATGTAGCTGTTGTATTTTATTCGCCGCATGCTGTAGAAATTAAAAAACTAGAAGAAGTTACTAAAGATCAAATAGCCAATGCTTTTCAGCGAGACGATTTAATCATTTATACCAACCCAGATGATTTTAAAGATTTTCTGTTCTCTCAAAATTTTGAAAACAAATCTCTGTTATTGATGAGTTCAGGGAATTACGGAGGCCTAGACTTTGATGAGGTAAAGAAACTTTTTTAGAGTTTCGTTATCGTTTTTGTGTTTGGTTTCGTTGCGTATTTTAGCAACTAAATTAGCAAATACAAACTGAATAGAATCCCGATAGCATCGGGAGGTGAGTACTTTCATAAGTAGGCAAATATTAGCAATGAATTATATGCGGTGTTAGACAAAGTGAATTTTCTTTATCTTTTCATCAAATTGTTCTGATTTAAAAAATATTAATTTTTTTCCTATCAATTTACTCTTTAAGTAGCCTATTTCTTCTAAATTTAATAAATCTGTTCTCGCTGTTTGATAAGATGTTCCAAATTTACCTTGAATTTCATTAATATTTAAGATTAAGTCAGGTTCGTTAATTATAGATTTAACTGTTTCTGCCTGTCTCTCATTTATGTTTTCATTTTTTAAAATGTTATATAAATTCTTTTTTTCATTAATTTTTCTCTCAATATATTCTTTTAAACTATTTAGAGCTAATTCCATTGATTTTAAATTGAAATCAATAAAATAGGTTAAGTCATTTTCATCGTATTCGGTATATAAATATGCTCTTGCATATTGACTTGGAGATTTTATTATTATTCTTGATATAGACAAAAATTCAACAAGCCAATATCCTTGTGATATTAAATACCAATAAAAAATTGCTCTTGCTGTTCTTCCATTTCCATCAACAAAAGGATGTATGTAACCAATAAGAAAGTGAAGTATTATTCCTCTAACTATTGGATGCATAAAGTTTTTGTCATTTTTAGAATTTGCAAATTTGCAAAATGCTTCTATTAATTTAGTAAGTTCAGTATGAGATGGCGGATCATAAAATATTTCTCCATTTACATCAACTACTTTTACTTCGTTGTTTGTTCTAAATTCTCCTTCATTTTTTTTTTCTTCAAGAGTACCTTTAGTCATTAAACTATGAATACGTTTAATAATTTCAGGTGTTAATTGTTCTTTTTGAATAGATATTATCTCTTTTATAGTAAGATAATTATTCAGAATCATTTTTTCAGAATGATTTTTTGGCTTTCTCTTTGTTCGTAACATTGATTTTGCAACTTCTCTAGTAGTTACAGCACCTTCTAGTTGACTTGATGCTATTGCTTCTTCCATCAATGAACTAATTAAAAAGCGTTCTTTTTCTCTTTCAGGAACGATTGAACCTCCTTCAAGTATACCTCCAAGATTTAAATCAAATTGATGTAGTCGTTTGAGTGTATTACCTGATATATTATATTTAAATTTAAAACCATTTATGTCGCAAAGGTCAATTTTTGAAATATTTCTAGTTCGTTGAAGTTTTATAAATTTCCATAATAACTTTGGATTACTGTCAAATCCTTTTGTCTTATGTTTGAATTTTTCCCAATATGGATAGTCCTTTTCAACCTCAAATACTTTTTCAATTAATTCTTTGTTACTTAATAAGGCTATAAGATCATCAGTTTCATCCTTGCTTATTTCAGAGTTTGGTGGTAATTCAGGTTTTTTCATACTTTAAATATCTACTAATTATATCAAATTTAGTAGTTTTTAGCATGTTTACCTAATTTTATCTACTAATAATAATATAATTAGTAGATTTTATCAAAACTAATATCTGCTAATTGATTCAATTTTAGTAGGTTTTGATATTTTGCCTAACTTTAATGATATTGGTTCGTTTTAAAGACTTATACCAACACTAACGAAGTTCGTCTTTTTTATTTTAAAAGTCAAATCATTGCTATTAATGATTCTCTTCAAAATCCATTAAAAGTCCGTTATGAATCCAATTGGCTAAAGCTTCTCTATTTTCGTAATTTAAAATACGTCTTTGGTCTTTAGCATTTTTAATATTTCCTAATTCAATATATACCATTGCGGGAGTGGTATTTTTAATTAAATATAAACCACTTCTAGCACTCACAGAGCCTGAGTACTCGCGGTTAGGTTGATGTTTAGCATATTTTAAACGAAAGGATTTAAGTATGTTGTCTGCTAAGCGTTTTCCGCTTTTACTGTTTTTATGGTGGTAGAAAAAAACATCAACATTTTTTCCTGTATTTCTGCTATCGACGTGAGTTACTACAAGGCGTTGATAGGCTCCTTTATGTTTTTGATAGAGGTTGTTTACTGCTTTGGTACGTTGTTGTAATCGTAACCTGTGATTTCTTGGGATTTTATTATTTGGATGTGCTACTTCATCATAGTCGACCTCTAAAACACGTTGGTCTCTTATGCCATCGTTTTTATCTTTAATAATGATATACACTTTTGCTCCATTCTCCATTAATTTTCTGGCTAAACGTAGAGTTACATCATAAGCATATTCATCTTCAGAAATTAATTTAGAATTATATGTCGTTGTGGCACCCGGATCAGGACCACCATGACCAGAGATTAGATAGTACACATTGTTTTTAAGCTTGTCATTTTCTATAGTAACCTCGCTATATTTTTTTCCAAATAAAGGTTCTTTAATTTTTAGTTTTGAATCTAAAGGTGCTTTAGTTATAGAATCTACTTTTACAATAGGTAGTGTATAGGTTTTTCCGGCAATTAAACCATTACTGGAAGTCAGTTTCGTTTTATTAAGTTCAATAAAAGCATCGGCATAAGAAAATGCAATATTATGTGCTTTTAAAAGTGAATAAATACCATCACCGCGTTTAGCAACCACAGTAGAATCTTTTGATTGCCCAAAGGCTAGTGTAGACGTTAAGCATATTATAAATATGAGAGTGTATTTATACATGTCACTTTCAAAGCTATTAAAATAGATAAAGATTAAAACACCTTATCCAAAAATTGTTTTATACTTTCTTGGTTGGTTCTAATTAATTCTTCACGTGCAGCTTTAATATCACTTGGCTTTTTATCTTGAGACAGTTTAAACTTGCCCTCCCAATTGTTAATAGTAATCTCAAATAGTTCTATATAATTGAGATTACGGTCTAAACGTGGATTATCTGGTTCTAAAACGTATTTATGATCTGGAGCTTCCAAAAATTCAGTCATTGTAATCAACGATTGCTTTAAAGCTGTTTTATTTTCAATGGCTTTTACAGTACCTTTTAAATGCACTTTAATATAGTTCCATGTTGGTAATTGCGTTGTGCCATAAACACTAGGTGAGATATAACATTCTGGTCCTGCAAAAAGGATAGTCACCTCATTGTCATTTTTTAAAAGCTCTGCTTGAGGATTGTATATGTCTATATGCCCAATGAGTTTTCCATCTTCATATACCAATGGCAAATGCGTTATAAAAGGTTGATTGTCTTCTACAGAAATAACGGTAGCTAAAGGATAAGTTTTTATGACTTCAACCATGTGGTTAATGTCACTATCTTGATGATGTTTTGGCGGATAATTCATAATTGTCACTCTGAACATGTTTAAGAAAAGCATAGGTTCTTAAACAGTTAATTTTAAAGGTAGCTTCTCGAAACTATACTCCAAATTGTCTTAAATGATGATCTAAATGTTTGTATTGCATTTTGCCACGCTGTTCTGGTGTAAAATGCCCAAATGCAGGATGCTCTGGCCATTCCGTTTGTTCCTTTTTAGCAGCAAATTCATTAATTAAGTTTACTAAGTTGTCCTTTTCGGCATTAAACTCATAGGTATCTGTAATAACAAACTGTTTAGGAGTTTGTACATTTTTTCGCCAAGGTTTATCATTATACATCAAAGGCTTAAAACTTTTCATTAAAAGCTTTTTAAAGAATCCCATTTTCATGTTTAGCTCTTGTTTCTCAGTGGCAATTTCAAGTGCTTTTTGACAATGTTTAAACATTTGACTTACATTCATCTTGCCCCAATTGGCATGAGAAGTTTCGTTAAGTTTGTTAATACGTTCAAGAATATCTTTATGTCCTTCATTTGTAAATATAGAATTCATAGGATTGTTTTTGCTTCTGAAATTTACAATAATTATATTTAAACCATGTCAGAAAAATCAAATTCGTTTTCTATAAAAAATTGGGCGCAAGACGATCAACCAAGAGAAAAACTAAGAGATAAAGGAAAAGCCACTTTAAGTGATGCAGAATTGGTGGCTATTTTAATTGGATCGGGTAATAGAGACGAAAGTGCAGTAGATTTATGTAAACGTATTTTGGCTAGTGTAGACAACAATATAAATGCACTAGGAAAATTATCACTGCAGCAATTAATGCATTTTAAAGGTATTGGTGAAGCTAAGGCTATTACTATAACAGCTGCCTTAGAATTAGGTCGTCGTAGACGGTTAGAAGATGCACTTCAACAAGAAAAAATTGAGTCAAGTCGTTCTGTATTTAATATTATGCAACCTATAATTGGAGAGTTGCCTCATGAAGAATTTTGGATTTTATATCTAAACAATTCTAATAAAGTAATTCAAAAACATCAGCTTAGTAAAGGTGGCATTACAGGAACTTTAGTCGATGTGCGTTTGGTTTTAAAAAAAGCAATAGAAGTCAATGCAGTCTCCATTATTCTTTCGCATAATCATCCATCAGGTACTTTAAAACCAAGTGCTGCAGATAAAGCCATTACTCAAAAGTTAAAAACGGCAGCACAAAGTTTAGATATAAAAGTACTAGATCATCTTATTGTTACCGAGAAAGCGTATTTTAGTTTTGCGGATAAGAATCTATTAGATTAAATCTCAATAATCAATCACTAAATTCCAATAATCATGTAACTGGGTTTTGGAATTTTAATTTTTTGGAATTTATAACAGAATGTTATTAGTATATACTCATAAAATTACTCCAAGATTACGCTATACGTTTAAGCATATTTGCAAACGCATACTAAATATAGATGTTGATTTTACATCTAAAGTTGAAGATTTTATTGCGCATAATAGTTTAAAAATGTCGTATACAAAGCAACCTTTAAGTAATGAGGTTTTTGTGAAAAGCCATGAGCTGTTGTTTGAGCAAGGCTTGTCAGATATAGATGTTAATGTGCAAAAGTGGGATGATACAAAAGGGTTTTTTACAACCGGAGACCGTAGTAATTTACCCTTTGATATTTTTGCTGCTTCTTTTTATTTATTAAGTAGATACGAAGAATATTTACCGCATGTTAAAGACGATTACGGGCGATTTTTATCTTCTGAAAGTATAGCGAAAAAACACAATTTTTTGCAACAACCTATTGTAGATATTTGGGCATATAAATTACAAGAGGTTTTAAAAATACGTTTTCCAGATTTTGAGTTCCCAAAACGAAAATATAACGTGCAACCAGTTATAGATGTGCCTAGCGCATTTTATTTTAAGCAGAAAGGATTATTAAGAACTATTGGTGGGTTTTTTGCTGACGTATTTCGGTTAAGATTTAAACAGTTATATCAACGTACATCTGTTTTATCTGGCTTTAAACGCGACCCTTACGATACATTTAAATGGATTATTAATAGACAAAAAACATGTAATTATAAGTTTACAGTATTTTTTTTAATAGGTAATTATTCTACTTACGACAAAAACATAAGTGTTAATAAAAAACAGTTTGTGTCATTAATTAAGTCGGTTGGTGATTATTGTAATATCGGATTAAAAGCATCTTATTTTGCATTAGAAGATATAGAGCTTTTAAAGAAAGAAAAGCAAAAGCTAGAAAGTATTACTAAGGTAGATTTAGACGCTGTAAGAAATTCATTTTCTAAATTGAATTTGCCAAAAACCTACCGGAATTTGGTAGAGTTAGAAATTCATAAAGATTATACAATGGGTTATGTTAATGAGTTAGGCTTTAGAGCTGGCACATGTACACCATTTCAGTTTTACGATTTAGATTACGAAGTGCAAACTCCACTTCAAATTAATCCATATCATTGCTTAGATTATGTTTTGTTAAAACACAAATCTCTACTTGATAAAAGAGAGCATTTACAACGTTTCATTTCAGAAATAAAAGCAGTAAACGGAACGTTTGTTCCTGTATTTCATAATTATTCATTTGCGGATCATACACGATGGGAAGGATTTAAAGAGTTGTTTAATATTATTTTAGATTCAGCAAATGACTAATACAATTAAGCACATTTTTTTTGACTTAGATCACACGCTTTGGGATTTTGATAAAAATTCAGCTTTAACCTTCGAGAAGATATTTAGGCTTCATAATATTGATGTTAACCTCAATACTTTTTTAAAAGTTTATGAACCTATTAATTTTCAATATTGGAAACTATACAGAGAAGAAAAAGTTAGCAAAGAAGATCTACGTTATGGGAGATTAAAAGATGCGTTTAATAAAATTAATGTTGCGATTTTAGATACTATCGTGGATGCATTATCTGAAGACTACATTAGGTATTTAACAACATTTAATCATTTGTTTGAAGGAACTATCGAAATTTTAGAATATTTAGGTGATCGGTACCAACTTCATATTATTACTAATGGTTTTAAAGAAGCACAAGAGAAAAAAATGATAGCTTCAAATATTAAGCATTATTTTAAGACAATAACCAATTCAGAAATGGTAGGAGTTAAAAAACCAAATCCGAAGATTTTTAATTATGCTTTAAATAGTGCTAAAGCTAATGTAAAAGAAAGTGTTATGGTAGGAGATAATTACGAAGCAGATGTATTAGGAGCACTAAACATTGGTATGGATGCTATTTGCTTCAATTATCATAACGAAGATTTGCCAAATACAATAAAACGAGTTAATCATTTAACAGAGTTACAAAAGTATTTTTAGTAATAACAGAAGTGAAAAAAGCGTTAACTATTAGCTTAACATATAGAAATGAAAAGAATAGTCTACATATATACCTTTATAATCTGTGTTGGTGTCATGCTTTTTTCTTGTATTGAAGATTTAGATTTTGACCAAGCTGAAGATTTCTCGGCAGAACCTATTTTAGTATCTAGTCTTGCTTTTTTTGATGAACCTGCAAGTACGTTTATTATAGATCAAGGAGATTCAAATGTTATAACAGATACCTTAAGTGTAGATATTTTTAATGATCAATTTGTAGTAGATAATTTAATTAGAGCTGAGTTTTTTTTAGAAACTACAAATTCAATTAACAGAGTCTTCCAAGCACAAGTAGATTTTTTTAATGACGAATTTGAATTGCAAGATACTTTTACAGTAGATGTTCTTAGGTCTCAAAATAATGCAGATGTCATTACAGAATTCACAAAAGTTTTTTTAGATAACGATTTAGAGAGTTTAAAAGCGACAACTGAGATTGTGTTTACTCTAACGTTAATGGAAGATACAAGTCTACCACCTATAGACGAAGATACATTGGGTAGATTACTATTTAATTCTAGAGGAACTTTCTTTTTTAGAATAGATATCTCTGAATGAAAAACATAGTAATATTCATATTTTTGCTAATCAGTTTAATCTTGACTTCTCAGAATAAACAAGGGTTATATGGATTTTCAGAATTACCACAATCGTTATTACTAAACCCAGGAGAGAAAGTAGAGTACGAGTGGCATTTGGGAGTTCCATTTGCATCTCATATACAGACAAGCTATGGAGCTTCAGGTGTTACATTAAGAGATATTTTTGAAGACAATCAAGTAAGTTTTAATGACAAGATTCAGCGTGCAGTCTCTAATTTATCTGATACAGATTTCTTTACGCTTAATCAACAATTGGAAATCTTTTCGGCAGGATTTAAAACCGGCCCATCTTATGATAAAGACACTTATCTGTCTTTTGGATTATATCAAGAAACTGATGCTATAGTATATTTTCCAAAAGATTATGCAGAACTTTTATTAGAAGGAAATTTAAATAATATTAATAGAGTATTCGATTTAAGTGATTTAAATTTAAGAGGAGAATTAATTTCCGTACTACATTTTGGTTATAATAAAAGAGTGAGTAAAAAACTAACGTATGGTTTTAGAGGTAAAATATATTCAAGTTTGGCAACTATTAGTTCAATAAATAATGGCGGAACTTTTGTAACACGACCTGGTGGTAATAATTTTTTTCAACATCAATTTAATTTAGATATAGAAATACAAACATCAGGACTTAAATCTTTGATAAATGGTAGTAACTCGGATCCTAACGATAATATAAAAGAATTTAGAAGAAATCTATTCTTTGGTAAAAACCTAGGGTTAGGTTTTGACGTAGGCTTTACTTATCAGTTCTCTAACCAATGGTCTATGAGTGCTAGTTTACAAGATGTTGGTTTTATAAGGCATTCTAAAGATATAGAAAACTATGAATTAAAAGGAAACATAATATTTGAAGGTGTTAACCCATTGTTTAGTGATCAAACAGAGAATCCATCCGCTGAAGGTTTTGTTGAAGCTATTGCTGAAGATTTCAATAATTTATTTGATTTAGAAGCTGCAGAATCAAAATTCACAACATTAAGACCAATTAAGTTTAACAGCTCACTGACTTATGATTTTGGAAAAGAAAACGAAAAAGATTGTAATTGTCATAATACATATAAACCCTACCTAAACTCTGTTGGTTTACAGCTCTATGGTATTAAAAGACCTTTGCAGCCACAAGTAGCATTGACAGCTTTTTATTATAGAAGACTTTTTAATATATTGAGAGCCAAAATAACATATACAGTAGATACGTTTTCTTCAAAAAATATAGGATTTGGAATCTCTGGACATATTGGTAACTATAATTTATATGCTTTTGCAGATAATTTGTTAGAATATCAGAATTTAGCAAATGCTAATAGTATATCTTTGCAATTAGGACTTAACTTAATATTTGGACAAAAATGAAATCGAAATTACTTCTATTTATAATTGTTAGTTGTATTACAACAAATGTATTCTCTCAGGCGAATACAAATATTAATCAATACAAATATGTTGTGGTACCATTGCAATTTGATTTTTTAAAGGGGAAAGATCAATATCGTTTAAATACATTGACACGCTATTTATTTAAAGAAAACGGATTTGATGTTTATTTTGATGAGCAAGAATTGCCCGAAGATTTATTTAAGAATCGTTGTTTAGCTATATATGCAAATGTTAAAAAAGTCAAATCATTTCTGTCTAATAAAGTACAGATTGAATTAAAAGATTGTAGAGGGAATTTAATCTTTGTCTCTGATGAAGCTTCAACTAAAGTTAAAGAGTATAAAGAAGGTTATAGAATTGTAGTTAAAGAGGCTTTTGAAAGTATTAAGTTTTTAGATTATAGCTATGATCCTAAAATCGATAATGCTTTAGCGCAAGATATAACTAACGCAAAATCACAAAAAGAAGCAGAAGATAAGGCAGAAATAGAACGATTAAAAAAAGAAGTAGATGCTTTAAAAGCTAAAGAAGTAGAGATTAATAAAGCGGCAGAGTTAAGAAAATCAGAAGCTGTAGCTAAACAAAAAGAAAGTGAGCTACAGAATGAAAAACCTAAAACTGTAAATGAAGCAGCTCCAGTTAAAGTTCCCGAAATGAAAAGAGATGAAACACTTAAGACGGAGCTTATTGTAGGTGGATATAGAATATTAGATAGCGATGGCGCAGTAGCCATGACACTTTTAAAAACAGCTGCACCAAATGTTTATACGGTTAAAGGTAAAGATGCCATTGTTTTTAAACAAGATGGAAACTGGGTGTATTCTGAAAACACAGGAAGTTCTAAAGTTGAAAAAGTGTTAAAAATTAAGTTGTAATTTCCCTAACACCTAACATCCCGCACTGAGCTTGCCGAAGTGTCTAATACCCATATTTCTCTTTCCAACGCGCTTTTAAAAATTGGCGTTGCGCATTTTCTCTAGCATTATTCCCGGGATTATAAAGTTTAGTGTTTTGTATGTCTTTAGGCATAAACTCGTGCTCAGCAAAATTATTATCATAGCTGTGCGCATATTTGTATTCATCTCCATAACCTAGTTCTTTCATTAATTTAGTAGGCGCGTTTCTTATAGAAAGCGGAACTGATAAATCTCCGGTTTGTTTTACCAATTGTTGTGCTTTGTTTATAGCTTCATATGCGGCATTACTTTTTTCAGAACTCGCTAGATATGTGGTACATTGACTAAGAATAATACGAGATTCAGGGTGGCCAATAACAGATACAGCTTGGAATGTGTTATTAGCAATTACCAATGCGGTTGGATTAGCATTTCCTATATCTTCGCTAGCTAAAATCAATAATCGGCGTGCAATAAATTTTACATCTTCACCACCTTCAATCATTCGTGCTAAATAATAAACAGCAGCATTAGGGTCGCTGCCTCTAATCGATTTTATAAAAGCAGAGATAATATCATAATGTTGCTCTCCAGTTTTATCATAACGTACAGTATTGCTTTGTACTTGTTTTAATACAAGATCATTTGTAATTACAATTTTTTCAGTTTCAAATGACGCAACTATTAATTCAAAAATGTTAAGTAATTTACGGGCATCACCTCCTGATAATCGTAGTATAGCTTCGGTTTCTTTTAATTTAATATTTTGTTTAGATAGAACTTCATCTTCTTTTATAGCACGATCTAAAAGAGATTCTAAATCGGCTTTACTGAATGAGTTTAATACATAAACTTGGCAACGCGATAAAAGTGCAGGAATAACTTCAAAACTAGGATTTTCGGTTGTGGCTCCAATAAGTGTAACCCAACCTTTTTCTACAGCTTCTAAAAGAGAATCTTGTTGTGATTTGCTAAAACGATGAATCTCATCTATAAATAATATAGGGTTCTTTGCAGTAAATAAACCGCCACTTTTTTTAGCTTTATCAATAACTTCTCTAATGTCTTTTACACCAGAATTTATAGCACTGAGTTTATAAAAAGGACGTTCAGATTCATTAGCAATAATATTGGCTAATGTAGTTTTGCCAATACCTGGCGGTCCCCATAATATTAATGATGGAATAATACCATTTTTAATTTGTTGATAAAGCGCACCGTCTTTTCCGACTAGGTGATTCTGACTCAAATAATCTTCAAGTGTTTTTGGACGTAAGCGTTCGGCTAAAGGAATATTCATGAGCTAAAATTACAAAAAAGAGTGTGACAATATTTCAGAAAATAAACTCTTGGCGAAGAATTTGAGATAAAGTTATTGAATTGCTTGAAATAAAGCTTTAATTATGTTTAACATAGGTAAATTAAAAATAAGCTTCAAGCTAATAGAATCTCGATTATCATGTAAATTTGTGTATGAGTCAACAACAATTTAAATATTCTAATTCAGTTATTCTGTATCCATTACTTTTTGTAATGGTCATTTGGTCTGTGTTTTGGTACCAAGTAAGAGTAGACTCTAGCATTCGTAAACTTGGAGTTCATCCACAAGAATTAGAAGGTTTATTGGGCATTGTAACGAGTCCTTTTATTCATGCAGATATAGAACACTTGTACCATAACACTATTCCGCTTTTTATATTAACTATGGCTTTATTCTATTTTTACAATAAAATAGCTTGGCGCGTTCTCTTGTATGGCGTTCTATTATCAGGTTTGTTAACTTGGCTTATAGGAAAAAGCGGCAACCATATTGGAGCAAGTGGAGTTATATATGTTTTGGTGAGCTTTATATTTTTTAAAGGTATTTTAGCAAAACATTACCGTCTTATAGCACTATCACTCATGGTTATCTTTCTATACGGGAGTATGATTTGGTATGTATTTCCTATAAAAGATGGGGTATCGTGGGAAGGCCATTTAGGAGGATTAATTTCAGGACTGCTATTCGCAATTATTTTTAGAAAACAGATAGCGAAACCAAAACGTTACGTTTGGGAAACAGAAACTTATAATGAAGAGGATGATCCTTTTATGAAACATTTTGATAAAAATGGAAATTTTATTGAAGTTCTACCAGAAGAAGAAATTGAAACCACAACTGAAGCTGATAATAAACTACAACAACCTTCAATAACAATTAAGTATACCTACAAGAAAAAAGGAGATTGAAAAAGGATTACTGCGAACTGTCAACTGAATACTGAGACTGAGTACTACAAACTCAACTTCGTTGCCTAACAGCTTCATACAAAAATGCACCACAAGCTACGGACACATTTAAAGATTCTATATCCCCTAAAATAGGAAGTTTTGCTTTTTCATCTACAGCTTTTAAAACCGAAGGATTAATTCCACGACCTTCAGATCCCATAATGATAGCACAAGGTTCATTAAGTTCAATATCATAAATTAAATGCTTGGCTTTTTCAGTTGCAGCAACAACTTTAATTCCTGAAGCTTGCATATGGAAAACAGCATCTTTTATGTGATCGACTTTGCAAATCGGAATTTTAAAAATAGCACCAGCGCTTGTTTTAATAGTATCTCCATTAATTGGAGCTCCACCTTTTTTCTGAATAATAATTCCGGTAACACCAGTACATTCAGCAGTACGTATAATAGCACCAAAATTACGGACATCACTTAATTGATCGAGTAGAAGGAATAAAGGTGTTTTTTCTGATTCTAATGCATTTTCAACCAAGGTTTCAATATTATAAAATGCAATTGGAGCAATTTGGGCAACAGCACCTTGATGATTCCCTTGGGTTAAACGATTTAGTTTTTCTACAGGGACATAAGATGCGTTTAATCGTTTACTACGTATTAAAGTTTCTAATTCTTGAAAAAGCTCACCATGCAATCCTTTTTGCAGAAATACTTTATCAATATTTTCTTCAGATTTAATGGCTTCAATAATAGCGCGGATACCAAAAATGGTGGTTTCTTTAATCATGTCGCAAAGGTATAAAACCAATTGACATTTATAACTAAAAAGTAGCGGTTAAACTCACATGTACTTTAGAGTCAGATAATCTAAATGATCTATTTTCAGTTTTCCCACTAGAATAGTTGAGTTTAAATAATCCAGCTTGTGTTAAAAGCCCAAGGCCAAATCCAAATCCAAAGAGATTGGTTTCATTATTTGTAATCTCATTTTCAAAATAGGCAGCATCAAAAACAGAATGTACATATATAGTGTTACTTAAGCGGTAGCGATATTCTGTATTTAAAACTCCATATAGATTAGCAACTAAACTATTCTCTTCAAAACCTCTAATAGAATTAATACCACCAAATCGATAAAGTTCATTATCTAAGTAATCATCAGAAGTTAATGAAGCTCCTGTGACTCTTACAAAAACACTATTTTTAGGGTTAAGGTTAAAAACCTTATAAGTTTCTAATGTAAAAGCGCTCTGAGACAACTCGATATCATTTTGAGTTCTATTCCCAAAACCTGCTGTAATATCAAACCAAAAATTAATAGGAAATAAAGGGTCGTAATATTGAGGCTTAATATAATTGTAGTTAACCTCAGTGTAATTTGTGTTATAATCATTTAAAATTGAAGTGCTATTATCTAACAAGTTACTAGAATTTGTAGCACTAATGCCTACACCAATTCTATGATTGGCGTTAATTTGATAGTTTAAACGAACTTGTTGTTTGTCAGTTGAAAATGTAGAATCTTTTCTAAATAAATTTAGTCCTAAATCTAATCCTATTGGAGAACCAAATAAATAAGGAGCATTAACTCTAATATCAAAAGTCTGTTGGTCAATTTCATCACTCTTATATAAAATACGAAGTGATTCACCATAGTTTAAATTGTTAACAAGGCGTAAATCAAGAAAGCCATCAAACTCTATTCTATTGGTGTTTTCATTAGTTCCAAAACCGAGAAAGCCATCAAAATTATTGCTTCGTGTTTTTTCGGTATATATATATAGAATTGTAGAATCGTTTGTAAATAAAACTTCAGGATCTTTTACTTCTTTAGCAAAACGTAATTCCTCTAAAAGCTGTGTTTTACTTCTTATCTCTTCAAGATTAAAAGATTTGCCTTCTTTTAGTTTTAAAAACCGTTTAATGTAGGCTTTCGGAAATTTTTCATAACCTTTAACTATAATTTTATCTATAGAACGCTTTTGATTGTTTTTTAGAGTTAAATCTGCGGCAATAGTTTTACGATTTTCTTTTCTAATATTAATGAGTCTTAAGGTCGAAAAAGGATCTCCTTCTTCTGCTATAGCTTTATTTAAAGTGTTAAGTGTAATCTCTAATTGACTGATATCAACTTCAAAATAATTAAGACTAACAGATGCATTGGTTAATTTAAGCAGTTCTGTATTAAAGTCAGGTTTAAAAAATACTTTAATAACATTTAATTTTACTCCTATATATATAGATGCATTATATAAGGTGTCGTTTTCTTTTTTAATGGATTCTATTTTAAAATCTATATATCCAGTTCTTATAAGTTTATCTTTTAAAGTATAGACTTCTGTTTCTAATGTCTTATAATTTGAAAAAACTTTGTTGTAACCAATAGAATCAATAGTTGCTGTTGCTTTGTCTGATTCAGCAAAAACATTTAATGCTAAGGATTGCGCATTCACCCAATTGGTAATAATCAGAAACAGAAAAACAAAAATAAAACGAACCTTAGGAATCATTTAAAATAGGCAAATACTTACTAGGCAATAACGCAAAAATATAGCGAATTGTATAAGGTTAAAATGAATAATAAAATTTCTTTGTAAAATTAATGTAGTTGTATTTGAATTATTGATATAAATTAATACCTTTGCAGCCCTCAAAAGTGAGGGTTAAATAAAAAATTATATAGAAATATATGCCAACAATTTCACAATTAGTACGAAAAGGAAGAGCCAAAATAACCAAGAAGAGTAAATCGGCTGCTTTAGATTCGTGTCCTCAGAGACGTGGTGTATGTACTCGTGTTTATACAACGACACCTAAAAAACCTAACTCAGCAATGCGTAAGGTGGCAAGGGTTCGTTTAACAAACGGAAACGAGGTTAATGCATACATTGGCGGTGAAGGTCACAATTTACAAGAGCACTCGATAGTATTGGTTAGAGGTGGAAGGGTTAAAGATTTACCAGGAGTTAGATATCATATCGTTCGTGGTGCTTTAGATACAGCAGGTGTATCTGGAAGAACACAGCGTAGATCTAAGTATGGTGCTAAACGCCCTAAAAAGTAATTTAAAACTTTAAGAAGAAGACATGAGAAAAAGAGCAGCAAAAAAGAGACCGCTTTTACCAGATCCAAAATTTAACGATCAGTTAGTAACACGTTTCGTTAATATGATGATGTGGGATGGTAAAAAGTCTGTAGCTTTTAAAGTATTTTATGATGCGATTGATATCGTTGAAGAAAAAAAGAATGATGACGAAAAAACAGCATTAGAAATTTGGAAAGACGCTTTGTCTAACGTTATGCCTCACGTAGAAGTGCGTAGTCGTAGAGTTGGTGGTGCTACATTCCAAATACCAATGCAAATTCGTCCAGATCGTAAAGTTTCTACTGCGATGAAGTGGTTAATTGGCTATTCACGTAAAAGAAACGAAAAATCTATGGCACAACGTTTAGCTGCAGAAGTATTAGCTGCTGCTAAAGAAGAAGGTGCAGCCGTTAAGAAAAGAGTAGATACTCATAAAATGGCAGAAGCAAATAAAGCATTCTCTCACTTTAGATTTTAATAAGAAATGGCAAGAGATTTAAAATTTACAAGAAATATAGGTATTGCTGCGCATATTGACGCTGGTAAAACCACGACTACAGAACGTATTCTTTATTATACAGGAGTTTCACATAAAATTGGTGAAGTACATGATGGTGCTGCAACAATGGACTGGATGGAGCAAGAGCAAGAAAGAGGTATTACAATTACTTCTGCTGCTACGACTTGTGAGTGGAAATTCCCTATTGAAAATGGAGAACCAACTCCAGAAACTAAAGGATACCATTTTAATATTATCGATACTCCTGGTCACGTGGATTTTACGGTTGAAGTAAACCGTTCTTTACGTGTGTTAGATGGTTTAGTATTCTTATTTAGTGCGGTAGATGGTGTTGAGCCACAATCTGAAACTAACTGGAGACTTGCAGATAACTATAAAGTACCTCGTATTGGTTTTGTTAATAAAATGGACCGTCAAGGATCTAATTTTTTAGGTGTTTGTCAACAGGTAAAAGATATGTTAAAATCTAACGCGGTGCCAATTGTTTTAAACATTGGTGACGAAATAGATTTTAAAGGTATTATAGATTTAGTAAAAAATAGAGCTATTGTATGGCATGATGAAACTCAAGGGGCAACTTTTGATGTTATTGAAATTCCAGATGAGCTTAAAGACGAGGCTAAAAAATATAGAGCTTTATTAATTGAAGAAGTAGCAAGTTACGATGAGAACTTACTAGAAAAGTTCATGGAAGATGAAGATTCAATTACAGAAGAAGAAGTGCATGCTGCACTTAGAGCTGCTGTAATGGATATGGCAATCATTCCAATGATTTGTGGTTCTGCTTTTAAAAATAAAGGGGTACAATTCTTATTAGATGCTGTATGTCGTTATTTACCTTCTCCAACAGATAAAGAAGGTATTGTTGGTGTAAATCCAGATACTGAGCAAGAAGAAATTCGTAAACCAGATGTAAAGGAGCCATTCGCTGCTTTAGCATTTAAAATTGCAACAGATCCTTTTGTAGGTCGTTTAGCATTCTTTAGAGCTTATTCTGGTCGTTTAGATGCAGGTTCTTACGTGTTAAATAACCGTTCTGGTAAAAAAGAACGTATCTCACGTATATACCAAATGCACGCCAATAAACAAAATGCAATTGATTTTATAGAAGCTGGTGATATTGGAGCTGCTGTTGGATTTAAGTCTATTAAAACAGGAGATACATTAACAGCTGAAAAACATCCTATTGTTTTAGAATCTATGGACTTTCCTGATCCAGTAATCGGTATCGCGGTTGAGCCAAAAACTAAAGCAGATGTAGATAAGCTAGGTATTGGTTTAGCAAAATTAGCTGAAGAAGATCCAACATTTACAGTGCGTTCAGACGAAGCCTCTGGTCAAACCATTATTTCTGGTATGGGTGAGCTTCACTTAGATGTAATTGTAGATCGTTTAAAGCGTGAGTTTAAAGTTGAGGTTAACCAAGGTCAACCACAAGTAGAGTATAAAGAAGCTATAACACAAGCTGCAGATCATAGAGAGGTTTATAAGAAACAATCTGGTGGTCGTGGTAAGTTTGCTGATATTGTGTTTACGGTAGAGCCAGCAGAAGAAGGAGCAGTTGGACTTCAATTTGAATCTATAATTAAAGGTGGTAATGTTCCTAAAGAATTTATCCCTTCAATAGAAAAAGGATTCAAAATGGCAATGGTAAATGGTCCATTGGCAGGTTACGAAGTTGATGCTATGAAAGTGACACTTAAAGATGGTTCATACCATGACGTGGATTCTGATCAGTTATCATTTGAATTGGCTGCTAAACTTGGATTTAAAAATGCTGCTAAAGCTGCTAAAGCTGTGATTATGGAGCCTATTATGAAACTTGAGGTAATAACACCAGAAGAAAATATGGGTGATATTGTAGGTGACTTAAACCGTCGTCGTGGTCAAGTAAGTGATATGGGTGATAGAGCTGGTGCTAAAACAGTAAAAGCTACAGTGCCATTATCTGAAATGTTCGGATATGTAACAACATTACGTACATTATCTTCAGGTAGAGCAACATCTACAATGGAATTCTCTCACTATGCAGAGACTCCGTCAAATATATCAGAAGAAGTAATTAAAGCAGCAAAAGGCGTAGAAGCTTAAAACTAAAAGAAAATGAGTCAGAAAATTAGAATAAAATTAAAGTCTTACGATCATAATTTAGTTGACAAGTCTGCTGATAAGATTGTAAAAACAGTAAAAAGTACAGGTGCTGTTGTAACGGGTCCAATTCCATTACCAACACACAAGAAAATTTTCACTGTATTACGTTCACCACACGTAAACAAGAAGTCTAGAGAACAATTTCAATTAAGCTCTTATAAGCGTTTATTAGATATTTACTCTTCGTCTTCTAAGACAATCGATGCCTTAATGAAGCTTGAATTACCAAGTGGAGTTGAAGTTGAGATTAAAGTGTAATTGAAACAAAACATGTCCTGAGCTGCGAGCGAAGGAAAAACGGTAAAAATACAATTCAAGGCTGAAACGTATTTTCAGCCTTGAATTTTGAACAATAAATAGTAATAATTAATAATAAATAATATGTCTGGGTTAATTGGAAAAAAAATCGGTATGACCAGCATCTTTGATGAAAATGGAAAGAATATTCCATGTACAGTAATCGAAGCTGGACCATGTATCGTTACCCAAGTCAGAACTGAAGAAGTAGACGGTTATAGTGCACTTCAATTAGGTTTCGATGACGCGACAGAAAAAAGCGCTACTAAAGCAGACATTGGTCATGCTAAAAAAGCGGGTACTTCTGTAAAACGCAAAGTTGTTGAATTCAAAGGTTTTGATGCGGAGTACAAATTAGGTGATGCTATAACAGTAGAACACTTTATTGAAGGAGAATTTGTTGATGTAGCAGGAACTTCAAAAGGTAAAGGTTTTCAAGGTGTAGTAAAACGTCACGGATTCGGTGGTGTAGGTCAAGCAACGCATGGTCAACATAATCGTTTAAGAGCTCCAGGTTCTATTGGTGCAGCTTCTTATCCTGCGAGAGTATTCAAAGGAATGAAGATGGCCGGAAGAATGGGTGGAGATACAGTTAAAGTTCAAAATTTAAGAGTATATAAAGTGGTACCAGAAAAAAATCTTTTAGTAGTTAAAGGATGTGTTCCTGGTCACAAAAACTCTTATGTAATTATTGAAAAATAATGAAAGTAGCAGTTATAGATATCAACGGAAAAGACACGGGAAGAAAAGCTGAGCTTTCTAAAGACGTGTTTGCTATAGAACCAAACAACCATGCTGTTTATTTAGATGTAAAGCAATACTTGGCTAATCAAAGACAAGGAACGCATAAGTCTAAAGAAAGAGGAGAAATTGCTGGTAGTACACGCAAGATTAAAAAACAAAAAGGAACAGGTACAGCACGTGCAGGTTCTATTAAATCTGGTGTTTTTAAAGGTGGTGGACGTATGTTTGGTCCAAGACCAAGAAATTATGGGTTTAAACTTAACAAAAATGTTAAGCGCTTAGCTCGTAAATCAGCCTTGAGTATTAAAGCAAATGAGAAGTCAATTGTAGTATTAGAAGATTTTAACTTCGATGCTCCTAAGACTAAGAATTTTGTTAATGTATTGAAAGCATTAGAGGTAGAGAACAAAAAAACATTATTTGTGTTGGGAGGCTCAAATAATAATGTATATTTGTCGTCGCGTAATTTAAAACGCTCTGAAGTTATAAATAGCTCAGAATTAAGTACTTATAAAATAATGAACGCTAATAAAGTTGTTCTTTTAGAAGGTGCTTTAGAAGGAATTGAATCGAATTTAAGTAAATAGAACACCAATGAGTATCTTAATAAAACCGATAATCACAGAGAAAGCAACAATGCAAAGCGAAACGCTAAATGCATATGCTTTTCAAGTGAATACAAAGGCGAACAAGGTAGAAATTAAAAAAGCAGTAGAAGCTGCTTATGGAGTTTCTGTAGAAAAAGTTCGTACAATAAATGTCCGTCCAGATAGAAAAACCCGTTTCACAAAAACAGGTGTTCAAAATGGTAAAACAAATGCTGTTAAAAAAGCAATTGTACAACTGGCGGAAGGTGAAGTAATAGATTTATACACTAACATGTAATTTTAGACATTAATGTCAGTAAGAAAATTAAAACCGATCACATCAGCTCAGCGATTTAGAGTAGTAAATGGATTTGACGCCATAACTACTGATAAGCCGGAGAAAAGCTTGCTTGCTCCGAAAAAAAGATCTGGTGGTAGAAACAGTCAAGGAAAAATGACCATGCGCCATTTAGGTGGAGGTCATAAGAAGAAGTATCGTATTATTGATTTTAAACGTAACAAAACTGGTATTCCAGCAGAAGTTAAAACAATTGAATACGATCCTAACAGAACAGCATTTATTGCATTACTAAACTACCAAGATGGCGAAAAGCGTTATGTTATCGCTCAAAATGGTTTACAAGTAGGGCAAAAAATCGTTTCTGGTGAAACAGGTGTAGCTCCTGAAATAGGAAATGCTATGCCATTAAGTCAAATACCTTTAGGTACAATTATCTCTTGTATAGAGTTGCGTCCAGGACAAGGAGCTGTTATGGCTCGTAGTGCAGGTGCATTTGCTCAATTAATGGCAAGAGATGGTAAATTTGCTACCGTTAAGTTACCATCTGGTGAGACAAGAATGATTCTTGTAAACTGTATGGCAACTATAGGTGTTATTTCTAATTCAGATCATCAATTACTGGTATCAGGTAAAGCTGGTAGAAGTAGATGGTTAGGAAGACGTCCAAGAGTAAGACCGGTAGTAATGAATCCAGTCGATCATCCAATGGGTGGTGGTGAAGGAAAATCATCTGGTGGTCACCCAAGATCTAGAAACGGTATACCTGCTAAAGGTTATAGAACACGTTCTAAGACAAAAGCGAGTAATAAGTATATTGTAGAACGTAGAAAGAAATAATTAAGATAGTATGGCACGTTCATTAAAAAAAGGACCTTATATCCATTATAAATTAGAAAAGAAAGTTGCAGAGAATGTAGCTTCAAATAAAAAAACAGTTATCAAAACTTGGTCAAGAGCATCTATGATCTCTCCAGACTTTGTGGGTCAAACTATAGCTGTTCATAATGGTCGTCAATTTGTTCCAGTATATGTTACTGAGAACATGGTAGGTCATAAGTTAGGAGAATTTTCACCAACAAGATCATTCCGTGGTCATGCAGGTGCTAAGAATAAAGGTAAAAAATAAGAATCATGGGAAGTCGTAAAAAACAAATGGCAGATGCCATTAAAGCTGAGAAAAAGCAAGTTGCTTTTGCAAAGCTAAATAACTGTCCTACATCACCACGTAAAATGCGTTTAGTTGCAGATTTAGTAAGAGGTGAAAAGGCAGAGAGAGCTTTGCAGATTCTTAGATTTAGCCAAAAAGAAGCATCACGTCGTTTAGAAAAATTAGTATTATCTGCCGTTGCAAACTGGCAAGCTAAAAATGAAGACGCTGATATTGAGGAAGCTGGTTTATTTGTAAAAGAAATTAGAGTAGATAGTGGTACAATGCTTAAGCGTTTGCGTCCTGCACCTCAAGGTAGAGCACATAGAATTAGAAAAAGATCTAATCACGTAACAGTTGTGATAGATTCAATAAACAAAACACAAAGCTAAGATAGAGATATGGGACAAAAAACAAATCCAATCGGAAATCGTTTAGGTATTATCAGAGGATGGGAGTCTAACTGGTATGGTGGCAATGATTATGGAGATAAACTTGCTGAAGACGATAAGATTAGAAAATATGTTCACGCTCGTTTATCTAAAGCAAGTGTGTCTAGAGTGATTATTGAGCGTACGCTTAAACTTGTAACCGTTACTATCACTACTGCTAGACCTGGTATTATTATCGGTAAAGGTGGACAAGAGGTAGATAAGTTAAAAGAAGAGCTTAAGAAAATTACTGGTAAAGAAGTTCAATTGAACATCTTTGAGATTAAGAGACCTGAACTAGATGCGTATTTGGTAGGAGCTAGTATTGCTCGTCAAATAGAAAGTAGAATTTCTTACAGACGTGCAATTAAAATGGCTATTGCTGCGGCTATGCGTATGAATGCAGAAGGAATCAAGATTCAAATTAGTGGTCGTTTAAACGGTGCTGAAATGGCACGTTCTGAGCACTATAAAGAAGGACGTATTCCATTATCAACTTTTAGAGCTGACATCGATTATGCATTAGTAGAGTCACATACTACTTATGGAAGATTAGGTGTAAAAGTTTGGATAATGAAAGGTGAAGTTTATGGAAAAAGAGAACTTTCTCCATTAGTGGGTCTTTCTAAACAAAAAGGAAAAGGTGGACGTGGAGGAAACTCTAAAAGAGGAAACCAACAACGTCGTAGAAAGTAATTTTTTAAAGTAAAGAAGAAAAATGTTACAGCCTAAAAGAACAAAATTTCGTAAGCAGCAAAAAGGACGTATGAAAGGAAATGCAGGAAGAGGACATTTGTTATCAAATGGAACTTTCGGTATTAAAGCCTTAGATTCTACGTTTGTTACTGCACGTCAAATAGAAGCAGCACGTATTGCAGCTACACGTTACATGAAAAGAGAAGGAGCGTTATGGATTAAAATATTTCCAGACAAACCTATTACAAAAAAGCCTCTTGAAGTACGTATGGGTAAAGGTAAAGGTGCCGTTGAATATTGGGTGGCAGTTGTAAAGCCAGGTCGTGTATTATTTGAAGTAAGTGGTGTGCCATTAGAAGTAGCTCAAGAAGCACTTCGTTTAGCCGCTCAAAAACTTCCAGTAAAAACTAAGTTTATAATAGCTAGAGATTACGAAGCTTAATATAAAAGTATTATGAAGCAATCAGAAATTAAAGAGCTATCTACAGCTGAGTTACAAGAGAAACTTAGTGAAACTAAAAAGAGTTATACAGACCTAAAAATGGCACATGCTATATCTCCTTTAGAGAATCCTATACAGTTACGTAACGTAAGACGAGATGTAGCTCGTATAGCAACAGAGTTAACTAATAGAGAAGTACAATAATTGTATTCTGCTGAAAGATGGAAAAAAGAAACTTAAGAAAAGAACGTATAGGAGTAGTTACTAGTAACAAAATGCAAAAATCTATTGTTGTTGCTGAAGTAAAAAAAGTAAAACATCCTATGTATGGAAAATTCGTGTTAAAGACAAAAAAATATGTCGCTCACGATGAGACAAACGACTGCAACATTGGTGATACTGTAAAGATCATGGAAACAAGACCTTTAAGTAAATCTAAATGTTGGAGATTAGTAGAAATAATTGAAAGAGCTAAGTAATTATGGTACAACAAGAATCAAGATTAAAAGTAGCTGACAATACAGGAGCAAAGGAAGTATTAACTATCCGTGTTCTTGGTGGAACAAAAAGGCGCTATGCATCTGTAGGTGATAAAATTGTAGTTTCTGTGAAATCTGCAACACCAAACGGAAGTATAAAAAAAGGAGCTGTATCTACAGCTGTTGTTGTGCGTACTGCTAAAGAAGTAAGACGTCCTGATGGATCTTATATTAGATTCGATGATAATGCATGTGTACTTTTAAATCCTACAGGGGAAATGAGAGGAACTCGTGTTTTTGGACCTGTTGCTAGAGAACTTCGTGACAAACAGTTTATGAAGATTGTATCATTAGCACCTGAGGTGCTTTAATACATTAATTTAAGATGACAAAGCTTAAAATAAAAACAGGAGATACTGTGCAAGTTATTGCTGGTGACCATAAAGGTTCAGAAGGCAAAATACTTAAAGTATTAAAAGATAAGAATAGAGCCATCGTGGAAGGTGTAAATATGGTGAAGAAACACACTAAACCAAGTGCACAGAGTCCTCAAGGTGGTATCGTTGAAAAAGAAGCATCAATTCATGTTTCAAATTTATCTTTATTAACAAGTAAAGGTGAAACTACGCGAGTAGGTTACAGAATGGATGGTGATAATAAAGTGAGATTTTCTAAAAAATCTAATGAAGTAATTTAGTTATGGCTTACGTTGCAAGATTAAAACAAGAGTATAAGGAAAAAGTTATTCCTACTCTTACAGAAGAATTTGGATATAAAAATGTAATGCAAGTGCCTAAGCTTACTAAGATAGTAATATCTAAAGGTGTTGGAGCTGCTGTTGCAGATAAAAAATTAATTGACCATGCTGTTGATGAATTAACAAAAATATCTGGTCAAAAAGCTGTAGCTACTTTATCTAAAAAAGACGTTGCATCATTTAAGTTACGTAAAGGCATGCCAATTGGAGCTAGAGTAACTTTAAGAGGTGAGCAAATGTTTGAGTTCTTAGATCGTTTAATTACATCTGCTTTACCACGAGTTAGAGATTTTAATGGTATCAAAGCTACAGGTTTTGATGGTAGAGGAAACTATAACTTAGGTGTTACAGAACAAATTATATTCCCAGAGATTGATATTGATAAAATCAATAAAATTTCTGGTATGGATATAACTTTTGTTACATCGGCAGACACAGATAAGGAAGCAAAATCACTTTTAACAGAATTAGGATTACCTTTTAAAAAGAATTAATTATGGCTAAAGAATCAATGAAAGCTCGTGAAGTTAAGCGTGCTAAAACGGTTGCTAAGTATGCTGAAAAACGTAAAGCTTTAAAAGAAGCTGGAGATTACGAAGCATTACAAAAGTTACCAAAGAACGCTTCACCAATTCGTATGCACAACCGTTGTAAACTTACTGGTAGACCAAAAGGATATATGAGAACTTTTGGTATTTCGCGTGTTACATTCAGAGAGATGGCTAACCAAGGTTTAATACCGGGTGTTAAAAAAGCCAGCTGGTAAAATAAATTATAAATTGGATTCAGGTTTGGCAACGAATCGTTCGTTATGCCAAAAACCGATTCCGCAAATTAATAACTATGTATACAGATCCAATAGCGGATTATCTTACAAGAGTTAGAAATGCAGTTAAAGCTAACCACAGAGTAGTTGAAATTCCTGCATCTAACTTAAAGAAAGAGATGACTAAAATATTATTCGACCAAGGATATATTTTAAGTTACAAATTTGATGACTCTACTGTACAAGGCACAATTAAAATTGCTTTAAAGTACAATAAAGACACAAAAGAGTCAGTGATTAAAAAAATTCAAAGAATCAGTACACCAGGTTTACGTAGGTATGCTGGCGCCAATGAAATGCCAAGAATCTTAAATGGTTTAGGTATTGCAATTGTTTCTACATCTCATGGAGTGATGACAGGGAAACAAGCGCAAAGAGAAAATGTTGGTGGTGAAGTATTATGTTACGTATACTAAAAACAGGAAGATATGTCTAGAATAGGTAAAAACCCAATAACAATTCCTGAAGGTGTAACTGTAGAAGTTAATAATAACGTAATTACCACAAAAGGTAAATTAGGCGAATTAACTCAAGAGTACTCAGAAATTGATATTAAAATTGAAGACGGTGTAATAACATTAGAGCGTTCTTCAGATAAGAAAGATCAAAGAGCAAAACACGGTTTATATAGAGCGTTAATTGCAAACATGATAGAAGGTGTGTCAAAAGGATGGACCAAAGAATTAGAATTGGTAGGTGTAGGTTATAGAGCATCTAACCAAGGACAAAAATTGGATTTAGCTTTAGGATTTTCTCATAACATTATTTTGGATGTAGCTCCAGAAGTAAAAGTTGAGACAATTTCTGAAAAAGGAAAAAACCCAATCGTAAAATTAACATCATTTGATAAGCAATTGGTAGGTCAGGTAGCAGCGAAAATTCGTGGTTTCCGTAAGCCAGAACCATACAAAGGAAAAGGTGTTAAGTTTGTAGGAGAAGAAATAAGAAGAAAAGCAGGTAAATCAGCTTAATAGTTAGGTTATGGCATTAACAAAGAACGAAAGAAGACAAAGAATTAAAAACAGAATTCGAAAAACTGTATCTGGAACTGAATCTAGACCAAGGTTATCTGTTTTTAGAAGTAATAAAGAAATTTATGCTCAAATCGTGGATGATGTAACTGGTAAAACTATTGCTGCTGCATCTTCAAGAGATAAAGACATTAGCGCTGCTAATGGCAACAAGTCAGAAATTGCAACTTTAGTAGGTAAAGCTATTGGAGAAAAAGCAAAAGGTGCTGGTGTAGAAACCATCGCTTTTGATAGAGGTGGATATTTATATCACGGAAGAGTAAAATCATTAGCAGAAGGTGCTAGAGAAGCAGGACTTAAATTTTAAGACATTATGTATCAAAAATATAAAAACGCAGAGCTTGTAAAACCGGGAGGTTTAGAACTTAAAGATCGTTTAGTAGGCGTACAACGTGTTACTAAAGTAACTAAAGGTGGTAGAGCATTCGGATTTTCTGCTATTGTAGTAGTAGGTGATGAAGCAGGAGTTGTAGGACATGGTTTAGGGAAATCTAAAGATGTTGCAACAGCTATTGCTAAAGCCGTTGAAGATGCAAAAAAGAACTTAGTAAGAATTCCTATTATAAAAGGAACCTTACCACATGAGCAAAAAGGTAAATTTGGTGGAGCTAGAGTAAATATTATACCAGCTGCTCCTGGTACCGGTGTAATTGCTGGTGGTGCTGTAAGAACAGTTCTTGAAGCCGTAGGTGTACATGATGTATTATCTAAGTCTCAAGGATCTTCAAATCCTCATAACGTAGTTAAGGCAACATTTGATGCTTTATTACAATTGAGAAGCGCACATACTATCGCTAAAGAAAGAGGAGTTTCACTTGAAAAAGTATTTAACGGATAATCTATAGGATAAGATGGCAAAGATTAAAGTAACTAAAGTAAAAAGTGCAATCAACCGTACTAAAAGACAAAAGCTAACATTAGAAGCTTTAGGTTTAAAAAGAATCGGTCAGGTTGTTGAGCATGAAGACACACCAAATATCCTTGGTATGGTTAGAAAAGTTTCACATTTGGTTTCTGTAGAAGAATCAAAATAAAATAAAACTTAAAAATGGATTTAAGTAATTTAAAACCTGCAGAAGGTTCAGTAAAAAAACAAGGAAAGCGCATTGGTCGTGGACAAGGTTCTGGTAAAGGTGGAACTGCAACAAGAGGTCATAAAGGAGCAAAGTCGCGTTCAGGATATTCTAAAAAATTAGGATTTGAAGGTGGACAAATGCCATTACAAAGACGTGTACCTAAGTTTGGATTTACAAATATTAACCGTGTAGCATATCAAGGTGTAAACATTGATACATTACAAAAGTTAGTTGATGAAAAGAAGATTAAAGGTACTGTTGATTTTGAAACATTAGTAGGATTAGGATTAGCTGGTAAAAACGAGTTAGTTAAAATCTTAGGACGTGGAGAATTAAAATCTAAATTAACAGTAACTGCTCATAAATTTACTGCTACGGCAAAAGCTGCTATTGAAGCTGCTGGTGGTGAAGCAGTGACTTTATAAGACAACTAGAGAATGAAAATAATAGAAACATTAAAAAACGTCTGGAAAATTACAGAGCTTAAAGATAGAATTATTCTAACTTTAGGAATATTGTTAGTTTATCGTTTTGGTGCACAAGCTCCCTTACCTGGTATTGATGCATCAAAATTAGGAGCATTACAAGATAGTACTAGTCAAGGAATTCTAGGATTAATCAATGCATTTACGGGTGGTGGTTTTTCTAACGCTTCTGTATTTGCATTAGGTATTATGCCATACATCTCTGCTTCTATTGTAGTTCAGTTAATGGGTATTGCTATACCGTATTTACAAAAACTACAAAAAGAAGGTGAGAGTGGACGTAAGAAAATCAATCAGATTACACGTTGGTTAACAATAGGTATTTGTTTGGTTCAAGCACCAGGATATTTAGCAAGTTTACCAGGTTTATCTGGACAAGCATCATTATCTGCGATATTAGTTCCAGGATTTTCTACGGGTACGTTTTATTTTTCTTCGGTATTAATATTAGTAACAGGTTGTGTTTTTGCAATGTGGTTAGGAGAGAAAATTACAGATAAAGGTATTGGTAATGGTATATCATTATTAATAATGGTAGGTATTATTGCTACTCTACCTCAATCTTTCTTGCTTAACGTAGCGTCAAGAACAGATGGTGCCGGTAACGGTAGCTTTATGATGATATTAATAGAACTCGTTATTTGGTTCGTAATTATTATAGCATCCGTATTATTAGTAATGGCTGTACGTAAAATACAAGTGCAATATGCACGTAGAACGGCTTCTGGTGGTTTTGAAAAAAATGTATTTGGATCACGTCAGTTCTTACCATTAAAACTTAATGCTTCGGGTGTAATGCCAATTATATTTGCGCAAGCCATTATGTTTGTGCCTTCACTAATTGGTGGTTCATCATGGTTAGAAGGAACAACAGCTGGTGTTTGGATGCAAACTAATTTTTCAGATATTTTCGGGTTATGGTATAATATAGTGTTTGGATTATTAATTATCATATTCACATATTTTTATACTGCAATTACGGTACCGACAAATAAGATGGCAGATGATTTAAAGCGAAGCGGAGGATTTATACCAGGCATTAGACCAGGTTCTGAAACTTCTGAGTATTTAGATAAAATAATGTCTCAAATTACATTACCAGGTTCTATTTTCTTAGCATTGATTGCTGTGTTTCCAGCATTTGTTCAAAAGTTAATGGGAGTTCAACAAGGATGGGCATTATTCTTTGGTGGTACATCACTTTTAATTATGGTTGGGGTTGCAATAGATACTATGCAACAAGTAAATTCTTACTTGTTGAATAAGCACTATGATGGTTTGATGAAAACAGGTAAAAATAGAAAGTCAGTAGGACAATAATATTTATACAATGGCAAAACAAGCAGCAATAGAGCAAGACGGAACAATTATAGAAGCATTATCAAATGCTATGTTCCGTGTAGAATTAGAAAATGGTCATATTGTGACTGCACATATATCTGGTAAAATGCGTATGCATTACATTAAGTTGTTACCAGGAGATAAAGTAAAATTAGAAATGAGTCCTTATGATTTAACTAAGGCTCGTATAACTTATAGGTACTAATTAGTATTTAAAAAGAAAAAAAATAGAACAGATGAAAGTAAGAGCATCAGTTAAAAAAAGAAGTGCTGATTGTAAATTAGTACGTAGAAAAGGAAGACTTTACGTTATTAACAAAAAGAACCCTAGGTTTAAACAAAGACAAGGTTAAAAAGACACTAGTCATTAGTCATTAGTAGTTAGATGAATCTGTTTGAAATAGCAATGTTTAGGATTCTAACAACTAAAGCTAACAGCTAAAAACTAAAAGAATATGGCAAGAATTGCAGGTGTAGACATACCAAAACAAAAAAGAGGAGTAATTTCTTTAACTTATATCTATGGAATAGGTAGAAGTAGAGCGCAAGAAATTTTAGCATCAGCTAAAGTAGACGAAAGTACTAAAGTACAAGATTGGACAGATGCTGAAATTGGAGCAATCCGTGAAGCAGTTGGAACTTTTAAAATCGAAGGTGAATTACGTTCTGAAACTCAGTTAAACATTAAGCGATTAATGGATATCGGATGTTACAGAGGTATTCGTCATAGAGCTGGACTTCCATTAAGAGGTCAACGTACTAAAAACAACTCTAGAACGAGAAAAGGGCGACGTAAAACTGTTGCTAATAAGAAAAAAGTAACTAAATAATAAAAGGCATTAGTCATTAGTCATTAGGTTAGATGAATCTGTATGAAATGTAAAAGTTTAGGATTCTCAAAACTAAAAGCTAACACTAGAAACTAAAAAATATGGCAAAGTCAAGTACAAAAAAGCGTAAAGTAATTGTTGATGCAATTGGAGAAGCACATATCACAGCTTCTTTTAATAACATCATCATCTCTTTAACAAATAAAAAAGGTGACGTTATTTCTTGGTCATCAGCAGGTAAAATGGGTTTTAGAGGTTCTAAAAAGAACACACCTTACGCTGCTCAATTAGCTGCAGAAGATGCTGCAGGTGTAGCAAAAGAAGCTGGTTTAAAGAAAGTAAAAGCATATGTAAAAGGTCCAGGTAATGGTAGAGAATCTGCTATTAGATCTATACATAATGCAGGTATTGAAGTATCAGAAATTATTGATGTTACTCCACAGCCACATAATGGTTGTAGACCACCAAAAAGAAGAAGAGTATAATTTGATTTCTGCACTTCGCTAGTTGAAGTGTGTTTCAAATTAATTCAAAAATAAATAATTAATAACAAGTAATCAAAGAGAGACAAACGGTTGTTAAAGGATAAGCTTAAGACCTTAATTTAATAATTACTCTCAAAACAAATTTAAAATGGCAAGATATACTGGTCCTAAAACTAAAATAGCTCGTAAATTTGGACAAGCTATTTTCGGAGATGATAAAGCCTTCGAAAAAAGAAATTATCCTCCAGGTCAACATGGTAATAACAGAAGACGTGGAAAAAAATCTGAATATGCAATCCAATTAATGGAAAAGCAAAAAGCTAAATACACTTATGGTGTTTTAGAAAAGCAATTCAGAAACATGTTTAAAAAAGCAACTGCTGCACAAGGTATTACTGGTGAAGTATTATTACAATTATGTGAGTCTCGTTTAGATAACGTAGTTTACAGAATGGGTATAGCACCAACACGTAGCGGAGCAAGACAATTAGTATCTCACAGACACATTACAGTAAATGGAGAAAAGGTAAACATACCTTCTTACCAATTAAAAGCTGGTGATGTTGTAGGTGTTAGAGAAAAATCTAAATCCTTAGAAGCTATTCAAAGCTCATTAGCTAATTCTAGCAATGTTTATGAATGGATTACTTGGAACAATGATACAATGGAAGGAAATTATGTTTCTGTTCCTGCAAGAATTCAAATACCAGAACAAATCAACGAGCAATTTATTGTTGAATTATACTCTAAATAATAATTTAATCATATTGTTATTTAGCCAAAGGGTTTATTAGACGTCTTCAAACTAATACACCGCGCAACTAAATAACAATTAAAACGAAGAAAAATGGCAATATTAAATTTTCAGAAGCCTGACAAGGTTATAATGATCGATTCAAATGATTTTGAAGGTAAATTCGAATTTAGACCTTTAGAACCAGGATACGGATTAACAGTAGGAAATGCATTAAGACGTGTTTTATTATCTTCTTTAGAAGGTTTTGCAATCACATCGGTTAGAATAGAAGGTGTAGATCATGAGTTTTCTACAATTTCTGGTGTAGTAGAAGATGTTACAGAAATGATCTTAAACTTAAAGCAAGTTAACTTTAAGCGTCAGATTGATGAAGTAGATAACGAAACTGTTACAATTTCTATTTCTGGTCAAGATCAAATTACAGCTGGCGATTTTCAAAAGTTTATCTCAGGATTTCAAGTATTAAACAAAGACTTAGTGATTTGTAACTTAGATCCTAAAGTAAACATCAACATGGAGATTACTATTGAAAAAGGTAGAGGTTATGTTCCTGCAGAAGAAAACAAAAAAGCATCTGCTCCAATAGGAACTATCTTTACAGATTCTATATACACTCCAATAAAGAATGTAAAATATAGTATTGAAAACTTCCGTGTTGAGCAAAAAACGGATTACGAAAAATTAGTATTCGAAATTATTACTGATGGTTCTATTCATCCTAAAAATGCTTTAACAGAAGCTGCTAAAATATTAATTCATCACTTCATGTTATTCTCTGATGAGCGTATTACATTAGAAGCTGATGAAATTGCGCAAACAGAAACTTATGATGAAGAATCACTTCATATGAGACAACTATTAAAAACTAAATTAGTTGATATGGATTTGTCTGTACGTGCATTAAACTGTTTAAAAGCAGCAGAAGTAGATACTTTAGGAGATTTAGTATCATTCAATAAAAATGATTTAATGAAATTCAGAAACTTCGGTAAGAAGTCTTTAACAGAATTAGAGGAACTAGTTAATGTTAAAGGATTAAACTTCGGAATGGATTTAAGTAAATATAAATTAGATAAAGACTAACACATCATATTTTGCTCTCTAAACAGTATCGTTTAGATTTGGTAGCAAGATGATGAAATTAAAATGTCATGAGACACGGAAAAAAATTCAATCATTTAGGTAGAAAAACAGCGCATAGAAAAGCGATGTTAGCAAATATGGCTTGTTCTTTAATAGAGCATAAGCGTATTAACACAACGGTTGCTAAAGCTAAAGCATTAAAGCAATTTGTTGAGCCAATGATCACAAAGTCTAAAGAAGATACAACACATAATAGACGTATTGTTATGGCACGTCTAAGACAAAAAGAAGCAGTAGCTGAATTGTTTAGAGATGTAGCACCAAAAATCGGTGATAGACCAGGTGGATATACGCGTATTATAAAGTTAGGTAATCGTCTTGGAGATAATGCTGATATGGCAATGATAGAATTAGTGGATTACAATGAGTTATATAACGCAGGTAAACCAGCTAAGAAAACAACACGTAGAAGTAGAAGAGGTGGAAGTAAGCCAGCAGCAGTTGCGCCAATTGACACTAACACTTCTAACGAAGAAGAATAAATATGCTAATAGAGAAACGTATTAAAATTGAAGGCAATACTGTTGGATATTTAAATATGATTTTCAGAAAAACAAATCTCGATTATCGAGTGTTAATAAGCATTAATAAATATCAAGGATAAACTGTTTCAGTTTATCCTTTTTTTTTGGAATTTTGTAAAACCCTTGTTCGCAGCATTGCGACGATTTTTTAAAAAGAACACATGAAATACAAACAAAGAAAAAAAGCATTGATTTTATTAGCAGATGGTACTATCTTCCATGGCAAGTCTATTGGAAAAGAAGGTTCTGCTTTTGGAGAAGTTTGTTTTAATACTGGAACAACTGGCTATCAAGAAATTTTTACAGATCCTTCTTATTATGGGCAATTGATGGTAACTACAAATGCACATATAGGCAACTATGGTACAAAAGAATCAGAGATAGAATCCGATTCTGTAAAAATAGCAGGATTAATTTGTAAAAATTTTAGTTTTGAATATTCAAGGGTAGCAGCAGACAATTCATTAGAAGATTTTTTTGAAAAGCATAATACACTTGCAATAGCAGATGTAGATACAAGAGCTTTAGTGAGCTATATTAGAGATCACGGAGCTATGAATGCTGTAATTTCAACAGATGTAGATAATATAGAAGGGTTGAAAAAACAATTAGCTGAGCAACCAGGTATGGAAGGTTTAGAATTAGCTTCAAAAGTTTCAACAAAAGAACCTTATTACTATGGAGATGAAAATGCTACCCATAAAATAGCAGCTTTAGACATTGGGATTAAAAAAAATATTCTTAGAAATTTAGCAAAGCGAGATGCATATATAAAAGTGTTTCCATATAATTCTAAATTCGAAGATTTAGAAGCATTTCAACCAGATGGCTATTTTTTATCTAATGGACCTGGTGATCCAGAACCATTAATTGAAGCGCAAACGGTTGCTAAAGAAATTATTGAACGCAACAAACCTTTATTCGGAATCTGTTTAGGACATCAAGTTATCGCTTTAGCAAATGGAATTTCTACATATAAGATGCACAATGGGCATAGAGGAATAAATCATCCTGTAAAAAATTTAATTACGGGTAAAGGAGAGATTACATCTCAAAACCATGGATTTGCTATCAATAGAGAAGAAGCAGAAGCTAATAGTAATGTTGAGATTACACATTTACATCTAAATGATGATACAGTTGCAGGTATAAAAATAAAAGGCAAAAATTGTTTTTCAGTACAATATCATCCTGAAGCCAGCCCTGGACCAAATGACTCAACATATTTATTTGACGAGTTTATAAACAATATCAAAAATAACTAATGAAAGAATGGCAACAGAACAGCAGTTTCGTTGCCATTTTGTAATTACGAAAACATTTTCGTCACAATTAATCATAATAATAATCAGTGCTATAAATTATAGTATTAGATTTTAGTAAATTTGAAAAAATTCAATAAAAAATAAACTTTATGAGCATTATTATCAAAATTCATGCTAGACAAATATTAGATTCAAGAGGTAATCCTACAGTAGAAGTTGACGTTATTACGGAGAACGGAATTATGGGGCGTGCAGCAGTACCATCTGGAGCATCTACAGGAGAACATGAAGCAGTAGAGCTTAGAGATGGTGGCTCTAATTATATGGGCAAAGGAGTTTTAAAGGCTGTAAATAATGTTAATGCAATTATTGCTGAAGAATTATTAGGAGTTTCTGTTTTTGAACAAAACTTAATTGATCAAATCATGATTGATTTAGACGGCACGCCAAATAAATCTAAATTAGGTGCAAATGCTATTTTAGGTGTGTCTTTAGCGGCAGCCAAAGCAGCAGCTAATGAATTAGGAATGCCATTATATAGATATGTTGGTGGTGTTTCTGCAAATACATTACCAGTACCAATGATGAATATCATTAATGGTGGTTCGCATAGTGATGCGCCTATTGCATTTCAAGAATTTATGATAATGCCAGTAAAAGCAGAAAATTTTACTCATGCTATGCAAATGGGAACCGAGATTTTTCATAATCTAAAAAAAGTATTACACGATAGAGGACTAAGTACAGCTGTTGGCGATGAAGGTGGTTTTGCGCCAACGTTAGATGGTACAGAAGATGCTTTAGATACAATTGCTTTAGCTGTTGAAAAAGCAGGATACAAATTAGGAGATAATGTTATGATAGCTTTAGATTGTGCGGCAGCAGAATTCTATGTAGATGGTAATTACGATTATTCTAAGTTTGAAGGGGATACAGGTGTTGTAAGAACCAGCAAAGAACAAGCCGATTATTTAGCAGAATTGGCTTCTAATTATCCAATTATTTCAATTGAAGATGGTATGGACGAAAACGATTGGGACGGATGGAAATACTTAACAGAAAAAATAGGAGACAAAGTACAATTGGTAGGAGACGATTTGTTTGTAACTAATGTTGAACGTTTATCAAAAGGAATTTCAAATGGTATTGCCAATTCTATTTTAATTAAAGTAAACCAAATAGGTACATTAACAGAAACTATTTCTGCAGTAAATATGGCACATAATGCAGGTTATACATCTGTAATGTCTCATCGCTCTGGTGAAACTGAAGATAATACAATTGCAGATTTAGCAGTAGCACTAAATACAGGACAAATAAAAACCGGTTCTGCATCACGTAGTGATCGTATGGCTAAATACAACCAATTGTTACGTATAGAAGAAGAATTAGATGAAGTCGCATATTTCCCGAAAGAAAAAACATTTAAAGTAAAGTAAGTGCCTTAATACTACAACGACTATAAAAGCGATTATTCTTTTGAATAATCGCTTTTAATTTTAAATGATAATAGGATGTTAAAGTGATTGTTAATGCTTTTCGAGGTTATTATAATTTTCGTAAATTTACAATCCTTAATAATTAAAAAACACAATAAAGATGTCAAATACTGCAACATTAGAAGTCAATGGTCAAAAACATGAGTTTCCATTAGTTGAAGGAACTGAGAATGAAATTGCTATAGATATTAAAGCCCTTAGAAATGTTACTAATGGTGTGACTACAATAGATCCTGGATATAAGAATACAGGTAGTTGCTTAAGTAGTATCACATTTTTAGATGGTGAGAAAGGAATTTTAAGATATAGAGGTTATTCTATTGAGGAGTTAGCCGAAAAAGCAGATTTTTTAGAAGTCATTTATTTATTAATATTTGGTGAGCTTCCAACACAAGATCAGCTTGATAAATTTCATGCAGATATAAAATCAAAATCTGTTGTAGATGATGATATAAAGAAAATATTAGATGCATTTCCTAAGTCGGCACATCCAATGGGAGTGCTATCATCTTTAACAAGTGCATTAACTGCATTTAATCCGTCTTCAGTCAATGTAGATTCTGAAGAAGAAATGTATAATGCTATTATAAAAATATTGGGAAAATTCCCAGTGTTAGTTGCATGGACATTACGTAAAAAGCAAGGTTTACCATTAGATTACGGGGATAATAATTTAGGATATGTTGAGAATGTATTAAAAATGATGTTCTGTAAGCCTAATGAATCTTATGTGCAAAACGAAATTGTTGTTAATGCGTTAGATAAATTATTAATTCTTCATGCAGATCATGAGCAAAATTGTTCTACATCTACAGTTAGAATTGTAGGATCTTCACATGCAGGATTATTTGCTTCTCTATCATCAGGTATTTCAGCACTATGGGGACCACTTCATGGTGGTGCTAACCAAGCTGTACTAGAAATGTTAGAAGCTATTAAAGAAGATGGTGGAGATACTAAGAAATATATGGCTAAAGCTAAAGATAAAAATGATCCTTTCCGTTTAATGGGCTTTGGACATCGTGTTTATAAAAATTTCGATCCTCGCGCAAAAATTATAAAAGTTGCTGCAGATGAAGTATTAGCAAATTTAGGTGTTGATGATCCAATTTTAGATATAGCTAAAGGCTTAGAACAAGAAGCATTAAATGACCCTTATTTTGTAGATCGTAAATTATACCCTAATGTAGATTTTTACTCAGGTATTATATACCGTGCAATGGGCATACCTGTAGAAATGTTTACAGTAATGTTTGCTTTAGGTCGTTTACCTGGTTGGATAGCACAATGGAGAGAAATGCGTGAACGTAAAGAGCCAATTGGTCGTCCAAGACAAATATATACAGGAGAAAACTTAAGACCTTTTGTGTCTGTAGAAAAAAGATAAACGGATCCGTTTATATAAAATAAATGTCATTTAGAAAATGCTTATTTTTGGCAAATTCTAAATGACATTTTTAGTTTATAATAGTTTCAAGTATGAGTAAGGCGATAAAAATTATTAAAAATAGATCAGATATAGGAGCAGGCACACGAGGTTCAGATATGGGTATAGATGCTATTGAAATTGCAGCTATAAACTCTAAGAACAACTATTTTTCAAGATTTGATTTTGAAGATGTTGAAACAGAAAATGAATCTATATATAACAAAGTAAATAATTCGTTTGCTAAACGAATAGAGCATGTCTATTATCAATGCTCACGAGTAGCTCTTGTCGTAGAAAAAACTTTGAATGAAAATGAATTTCCATTAGTAATTTCAGGAGATCACTCTTCTGCATTAGGAACTTTAAGTGGTATAAAAGCAGCATTTCCTAATAAACGTATTGGAGCAGTTTGGATTGATGCACATGCCGATTTACATTCACCATATACATCTCCTTCAGGAAACATACACGGAATGCCACTAGCAGCCGCTTTAAATGATGATAATTTAGAAAGTAAGATTAATGAAGTTACAGGCGAAACAGATAAATATTGGGAAGCTTTAAAAAATATAGGAAAACCTGGACCAAAAATCATTGCAGATGATCTTGTGTTTTTTGGAGTAAGAGATACAGAAGAACCCGAAGATAAACAGATTGAAAAACTAGGTATTAAAAATTATAGTGTAGCAGAAGTACGTCATCGCGGTATTAAAAACACAGTTAATGAAGCCATTGATCGCTTAAAAAATTGTGATATGATTTATATATCGTTTGATGTAGATAGCATGGATTGCGACCTTATCTCTTATGGAACAGGAACACCTGTGCCAAAAGGTTTTGACCAATATGAAGTAATAGCAATAATAAATCAGCTGTTAGAAACTAAAAAAGTAGTTTGTTTAGAATTTGTAGAAGTAAATCCACTACTAGATTTTAAAGGAAATAAAATGGCTGAAACTGCTTTTGAGGTTTTGGACGCTGTTACTCCAACTTTAACTAATACTATTAACTAAAACGTATTATTTTCTATACAAAAAATAGTTATTTACCAAATCAATGTACTCTTGTTTGGCTTCATCTTGCGAGATATCTTTAACCTGAAAGAGAGCATTTGTTTTAAATGCATTAATTATAGGTTTTTTACTGTTTGGTCTACTATAGTCATTAGTAGCTTTTTTGTAGAAGGCATATAAACGCAATAAAAAATCAGCTGGAAAAGGTTCTATATAATCATTGACACGCTTTACAGCAGCTTCAAACTCTATGTCTAATTCGTTTTTTGGGTTCATTTCATTTCTGCAATCACAGATTCTCCGCCTTTTACCTTTTGGTTTAATGACACTTTAATATCTGCATCTAAAGGTAAAAATAAATCTACTCTAGAACCAAATTTTATAAAACCAGAATCATTACCTTGTTTAGCAGAACTATTTACTTTAGCATAGTTGACTATACGTTTAGCTAATGCACCAGCTATTTGTCTATATAAGACTTTTCCAAATTTTTCATTTTCTACAACAACTGTAGTGCGTTCGTTTTCTTCACTAGCTTTAGGATGCCATGCTACTAAATATTTTCCAGGATGATACTTGCTAAAGCTCACTCTGCCACTTATTGGGTAACGAGTTACGTGCACATTTAGTGGTGACATAAATACTGAAACTTGTATGCGTTTATCATTAAACACCTCTTTCTCAAAAACTTCTTCAATGACAACAACTTTTCCGTCTACAGGAGATAATGCGTGTTCCTCATTGGCATGTGTATGCCGTTTAGGGTTTCTAAAGAACTGTAAGATTAAGATAAAGAATACTATAATTAATAACATTAAACTTTTACGAAGCCACTCTATTGCTATAAATTCATCAATAGCAAAGATTGCACCAACAACGATGAATAAAGTTATTAGTATAATTTTATGACCTTCTTTATGAAACATAGCTTAAAATTCTTAAAAATAAATAAATAAATGGTGCTGCAAATATAATACTATCTAAGCGGTCTAAAAGACCTCCATGACCTGGCATTATTACACCACTATCTTTAACTTTAGCTTGGCGTTTAAATTTAGATTCTATTAAATCTCCTAAGGTGCCAAATACACTAATTATAATCGCTAAAATTAGCCAACTTGTAAAACCCAAAGTTTCTGTATATTCGGCAATAAAGTAACTAGAAACACAAGCAAAAAATAAACCACCAAGAAAGCCTTCAACTGTTTTTTTTGGAGATATACTTGAGAATAACTTCTGATTACCAAAGTTTTTACCTACCAAATAAGCAAAACTATCATTTACCCATACCAATATAAATGAACCTAAAAGTAAAAGTGGCGTAAACGTATTAAGGTAATTGGCTATAAGAATCATAAATATAAAGCTACTAGACAAATAAAAAGTAGTTGCGATATAGCGTTTAGATTCAAATAATGGAATTTTAGTCTCTACAAATAAATCTTTAATTAAAAATAGATTTACAAATACGGTAATGACTAATAAAATTTGAATGGCTTCATTTGTACCTTGAATACTATTGTATTTCATACACCAATACCAAAAGCCAAAATATAAGCAGATAAAAATAATGTACTGAATAAATGATTTTAAATGAATAAGTTTACTAAATTCTGCAAGACTGATTATACCAAATAGAGCGAGTAAAACTAATAGTGCATTTTGCCAATACATTGAAGCAATAAGTAAGATAATGTATAAAATACCCGAAATGGCTCTGGTAGCAAATTCCTTCATTTATAAGTCTTCTAATAGAAGTAAGTATAGGTTTTTAGAACTACTGCCATAACTTAAAAAATCTTTGTCAGCAGCAGTTTTAAAGTGTTTTATGGTAGTAATATTTGTGGGGATTTTAGATTTATTATTATTTTTTATGCCTTTTAAACCTTCACCTATATTTTCAACCAATTGACTAGTTGTTGCATATACAATAAAGTTGTCAGGGAGCTCTTTAAGTTTTTTTTCTGCTATCTGATGAGATGAGATGAGTAAAGAACCATCATCAGAGATGAGGTGCTCGCAAGTGGTAAAAAAATAAGTGCTTTCCGTAGTGCTTTTTGTCGCTTTAAATTGGAAGCCTTCAAACAATTTATTTAAACGATCGTCTAATAAAAACACCTGCTTATCTTGCCATTCGTTTTCAATCAGTATATTTTCTAAAGAATTATATATCTCTTCTATATTCTCACAATACAAAAACTTACCACCATTGGCTTTAAAATTGATAGTAAATCTTTCATCTACAGGCAGTTTAATTTCAGGCATATATTTGCCTCGCTCTTGATTAGGAATATGGTCTTTGGGACTTTCTGATTTTGATCCAAAGATTCTTCTAAATAAGCTCATTCAGTAGTTGCTATTAATTCTATCAATTATAAGATGTTATCAAATATAAAAAAACTTAAATTAACATCATGTTAATTTAAGTTTTTTCGATAAACTAATATATTTTGACTTCTACTTTATTCTTCTTCTTCAGAAATTATAGTTTGTTTCTCAAAAGGGCGCTTTCCAAAGATTTTTTCGAGGTTATCTTTAAAAATAACTTCTTTGTCTAATAAAACTTCTGCTAATTCAGTAAGCTTGTCTTTATTCTCTTCAAGAAGTTTAATAGCTCGTTGATATTGAGTCTCAATTATATCTGAAATTTCTTTATCTATAAGTACAGCAGTTTCTTCACTATAGGGTTTAGTAAAACCATTATTAGATTGCCCAGAAGAATCGTAATAAGTTAGGTTTCCAATTTTATCACTAAGTCCATAAACTGTAACCATAGCACGAGCTTGTTTGGTTACTTTTTCTAAATCACTTAATGCACCTGTAGAAATTTTATTAAAAATCACTTTTTCAGCAGCACGTCCACCCATAGTAGCGCACATCTCGTCAAGCATTTGTTCTGGCCTAACAATAAGACGTTCTTCTGGTAAATACCATGCAGCTCCTAAAGATTGACCTCTAGGTACAATAGTTACTTTTACAAGTGGTGCAGCGTGTTCAAGCATCCAACTTACAGTAGCATGGCCAGCTTCATGGAATGCAACAGCACGTTTTTCGTCTGGTGTAATAATTTTATTCTTTTTCTCTAAACCTCCAACAATACGGTCAACAGCATCTAAGAAATCTTGTTTGTTAACAGCTTTCTTACCATTACGGGCAGCAATTAATGCAGCTTCATTACAAACATTTGCAATATCTGCACCTGAAAATCCAGGAGTTTGTTTGGCTAAGAAATCGATATCTAAAGTTTCTTCTTTTTTAAGTGGACGTAAGTGAACCTCAAAAATTTCTTTACGTTCCCGAACATCTGGAAGATCAACATATATTTGACGATCAAAACGCCCAGCACGCATTAATGCACTATCTAAAACATCGGCTCTATTTGTAGCTGCTAATACAATAACATTTGTATTTGTGCCAAACCCATCCATTTCAGTTAGTAACTGGTTTAACGTGTTTTCACGTTCATCATTAGAACCAGAAAAATTATTTTTACCTCTTGCGCGTCCTATAGCATCGATCTCATCAATAAATATAATTGAAGGTGATTTTTCTTTAGCTTGTTTAAACAAGTCGCGTACACGAGAAGCACCAACACCAACAAACATTTCAACAAAATCTGAACCAGATAATGAGAAGAAAGGTACCTTAGCTTCACCTGCAACAGCTTTAGCTAATAAAGTTTTACCTGTACCAGGAGGACCAACTAAAAGTGCTCCTTTAGGAATTTTCCCTCCTAAGGCAGTGTATTTTTCAGGGAATTTTAAAAAATCTACAATCTCTTGTACTTCTTCTTTAGCACCTTCTAAACCAGCAACATCTTTAAAAGACGTTTTTGTATCTGTATTTTCATCAAAGAGCTTAGCTTTAGATTTTCCGATATTAAAAAGCTGTCCTCCAGCTCCGCCACCGCCACCGCCAGAAGACATACGACGCATTATAAATATCCAAACTCCTATGATTATAACAAAAGGAAGTAATGACATTAGTATTTCACCAAAGGCATTACTTTCTAGATCGGCATCACGAGTTGTATCTAGGTTTTTACTTTGAATAATGGTGTCTATTCTATTTTCAAAGTTTTGAAGATCTCCAAACTTTACTGTGTAATTTGGTGCACCACCCGAAGCTATAAAACCTGTAGGTTTAGCTTTTTTATGTGTAGCAGACTCTAAAGCTTCCTTGGTTAAATATACTTTAGCTGTTTTAGTGTTACTAATTATTATAACCTCTTTAACATCTCCATTCTCCAAATAAGAGATAAAGTCAGAGTTTTTAATTTCTTTTGAATTTTGAAAAGCACTGCCTCCAAAAAATTGTATTCCTAGAAATACAACGATAACAATACCATAAATCCAGTAAGGGCTTATTTTTGGTTTCTTATTTAAATTTTTATTGTCTTTTGCCATCTTGTTGCCGCGAAAACGGTAATCTTTTTATGTTTAGTAACTTGTTTCTATTTCAGTCGTTTTTGCATCTCCCCAAAGGCTTTCAATATCATAATACTCTCTAATATGTTTTTGAAAAACATGCACAACGACATTGACATAATCCATTAGTACCCATTCAGCATTATCGGTGCCTTCGATATGCCAAGGTTTATCTTTAATGGTTTTGCTAACTTGTTTTTGTATGGAATTGACTATAGCATTAACTTGAGTATTAGATGTACCTTCACATATTATAAAATAGTCACAAACAGTATTTTCTAGCGCTCTTAAATCTAATATAGTAATCTCTTTTCCTTTAACCTCTTCTATGCCTGTTAAAATGTTAGCAATCAGTTGGTCAGCACTGCTATTTCCTTTAGTCATTAAATTCATTTAAATTTATGCAAAGTTATTATTTTTTTAGTTCTTGCAGACGCTATTTGTCATAAGAAATCTATAAAATAATTGACATTGTCATTATGCATATAATCAAACTTAATGCCATTGATTCTACTAATGCTTATTTAAAAGCTATTAGTGTTAAAAAAGTGCCTAAAGATTTTACTGTGGTTGTCGCTGAAGAACAAACTAAAGGGCGTGGACAAATGGGAGCGCATTGGCAATCAGAAACTTCTAAAAACCTAACACTTAGCCTATTTAAAGAGGTTTCCTTTTTAAAGGTAGAGCAACAATTTTATATAAGTAAAGTTGTAGCATTAGCAATTATAAAAACATTAGAAATCCTTAATATACCTAAACTAAGTATAAAATGGCCTAACGACATTTTGTCAGCTAACAAAAAAATATCTGGTGTTTTAATAGAGAATGTTATTAAAAACAACAAATTACAAGGTTCAATAGTTGGGATTGGCTTAAATATAAATCAGAAATTTTTCAACAATTTACCTAAAGCATCTTCATTGCATTTATTAACAGGTGTTGTATATAATAAAGATGAAGTAATGAGTCTGCTTTTAAAGCAGCTTGAATTTTATTTTAGAAAATTAGAAAGTTTAAGCTTTAAAGATATTTCAGAAGAATATGAGTCGCTTATGTTTAGAATAAATAAACCTTCAACATTTAAAGCTTTAAATGAAACTCAATTTATTGGTTATATCAAAGGAGTTTCTGAAGAAGGAAAACTTCAAATCCTTCTAGAAGACAATATTATAAAAGCTTTTGATTTAAAAGAAGTAAGTCTAGAATATTAAATAGCCGTCTTCATATTAGTGACGAGAGTTTCTATAAATTTACCAATAGGTCCTTTTATCATCATAGACATCATAGGGTTAAAATCTCCTTCAAAAGTTAATTGAACAGTGCTTTGGTTAGTTTCAATCTCTGAAATATTACCAATTAATGAAAAATCTAACTTTCCTCCGGCTGCTCCTAAAACAATTTTGCTATATGGTGTAACTTCTTTTTTCTTAAGTATAATCTCTGGCATGCCTTTTAAAGCAAATAAAAATTTATCTTCTCCTAATACTTCAAATTTACTGATGTTTTCAGGCATTAGTTTTTTAAAATTTTGCACATCTGATAAGAAGTTAAATGCTTCTGTTGCAGATTTTTCTAATGTTATTTTAGGAGATTCTAAATTCATGTCTTTATGAGCTTATTTTTCAGTTATGTCCTTTCTTACTCTTTAATCGTAAAAAGAAGATATAACTAACATTTTTTAATTTTTATATCAATTAGCGTTCCATTCACTAGGATTGGCATTCCAAAGTGTTAAAATGTCTTGTTGTTTCGCAGTAATGTAATTGGTATCTAAAGCCTGTTCTAAAAGGTTTTCATAATTTCCTAAAGTATATAATTCTACAGCTTCATCTTTAAAATTTTTATCAGCTACATCAAAACCATAAGAAAAAATAGCAACCATACCTTTAACATTAACTTCAGCTTCTTTTAATGCTCTTACCGCATTAAGACTACTTTTACCAGTGCTAATTAAATCTTCGACAACAACAACGGTTTGCCCTTTTTCTATATAGCCTTCAATTTGGTTTTGACGACCATGTTTTTTTGCTTCAGGACGCACATATACAAAGGGTAGATTTAAATACTCAGCAACTAATGCTCCAATACCAATAGCTCCTGTAGCTACACCAGCAATAACATCTGGTTTTCCATAGTGTTTTTCAATATGTTTTGCCATAGTTTCTCTTACATAATTACGAATAAGAGGGTATGATAATACAATACGATTGTCGCAATATATAGGCGATTTCCAACCAGAAGCCCAAGTAAAAGGGTCATTTGGTTGTAATTTAATAGCATTGATTTGAAGTAGAACTTCGGCGGTTTTTTTAGCGGTTTCTTTATTAAAAATCATGCAGCAAAATTAATGATTTTTAAAAGTTTTATTATTTTAATTTTAAATTAATTTAAAATTAAATACAAGAAAAAAGAATACATTTACAAAACTTAAAAGTAAAAACGGTAAACAACTATGTATACTATTTTTGTAGGTGATAAACCTATAATTTTAACAACTTCGGTTAATAAAGAAACAGATTTTAAAGTTTTTTTATTAAAATCTGTAGACCTCACTAAGGTTATTCGTTTGTTAAATACTACAGATGTTAAAGCTGTTTATTTAGTTGGTAAAAACCCTAATAAATTATTAAAGCGTTTTTTAAAAAAATTACCTAATGTTATTGCAGGTGGCGGTAAGGTTTTTAATAAGGAAGGAAAAATTTTATTTATTTATAGAAATGACAAGTGGGATTTACCTAAAGGTAAGGCCGAAGCTAATGAAAGTATAGAAGAGACCGCAATGCGTGAGGTTCAAGAAGAAACAGGAGTTAATGGCTTATCTATTATAAAACCTTTGCCAACAACTTATCATATATTTAAACGAAATGAACGTTATAAATTAAAGATTACGTATTGGTTTGAAATGCAATCTACATTTGAAGGGGATTTATATCCTCAGATTAATGAAGGTATAACTAAGGTAAAATGGTTAGGTAAGAAAAAAACGAAAAAAGCTATGAAAAACAGTTATGCTAATATTAAGCTTTTAGTTTAAAAGGTTTTGTTGCTATAATTATAGTTTCCTCTTCAGAAAAACCAAATGTATTACCTGTTTCATAGCCTGTGTTTTTTAATTTAACCGTAAAACCTACGGATTCTAATCGAGATTTTAAACCTTTAATGGAATAGACTCTAACATGATCTTCTTGACCAAAATGTTGTAATCGATCTTCAGGTTTTATAATTGTGGTGTCTTCATAAATATCACCGTCTTTAAAAGGAGTTTGTATGTAACAAATACCATTAGGTTTTAAAATACGATATAACTCAGACATGGCTTTTATATCGTTATTAACATGCTCTAAGACATGATAACATATTGCAATATCAAAGGACGCATCAGGCTCGTCAATAGCTTCAATGTTTAATGTTTTGTCTGCTTCAAATTCACCTTGGTAGTCAGTACTTACATAATTAGAAGCATCACTTTGTTCTAATTTGTGTTTTAAAGCTAAGGTTGGTGAGAAGTGTAGAACGACTTTATTTTTAATTTCTGTGTTTATTACTTCCCAGAGTTGTCTTGTTCTTGATAGACTTCCGCATTTAGGGCAAATCATTAATCCATTTTTAGATGTTATAAACTTCCGCATTTTAAACTCGCATATATTACAACTATACTCAGAGCCTTTATAAAAAACAGCAACTACTTTTCTAAGTTTAGTTTTATGCTTTGCTATGAACTGTTTTGGAAAAACGTTATTAATAATTTGCTTTAAAAAGTTATACATACACCTTATTTAATCCTATAAACAGGATACTGCAAATGTGCTTTTTCGTAATGAGTTGATTGTTTATGTAACCAATCGAGTTGTGCATACCAATTTTTAGCGAACGCTTCGTCATAAGTTTTTTTAAGATTAAAATCTATTTGAAGTTTTGGGTTTGTAGCTAAAATGGCTTTTGCTTTATCTTCCCATACATAAGGCGAAAAACCTTCTTTTTGCTGTAAAATGGTGTCAAAAAAGTTCCAATTAAAAAAGGAATCAGGAGCTTGAGGCTCTAAGGTTTCAAGTAAGTAACGTAATGCGCGTTGATTTGTACTAACAATATAATCACCTGTTCTAAATGTTAAGGGTTCAGATGTAGCACTTACTTCTGTATTATAATGCAAATAGTGACCTTCATATGCAGAGCGTCTTGTATCATATTTAGAAATCTTATAAGACTCTACAGTAATCGTACTGTCATTTTTAAGTTGAGTAAATTCTACATTATTTAGTTTTAATAACTCTATAACATGATGAAATCCTTGAGGAATAATATATGCAGAAGGAATTTCAACTTCTAAACTAGACTTAAAATAATTTCTATAATTAACAGGTTTAGTAAATGGTTTTGAAGGATCATACTTTAGACGATTGCCACCTGTTAATTCGCTAGGAATTCTATTGCCTTCAAAGCCTTTAAAATTTAATGTTGAAGATAAGGTTGTATCTACAATCCATTGTAATGGGTAAGTTTTGCGCGCTGCTAAATTATTAAATTGCGCTTGTCTTAGTTTTGTGATTTCATCTCCTTTATCTTCAGTGATTTCAATTATACTTTTCATTAATTCATAAGTACCTTCAACTCTCAACTTGTATGGTTTTAGCATATGCGTTTCAACCATCATACCGAGTGTATTGAACAAAGTGGTATATCCTGTAGAATAACGTGGAGAATCCATAAATTGAGAGAAACCACGTTCTGGTACACTATTAAATACATTAACATAAGGAGTAATATCCCAAGACTTCTCTTCTAGTTTTTGCTCGAGTTGAGGCATCATTGTTGTATGAAGAAATTCGCCAAGTTCTCCTCCTAATTTGTTGTGTTGTGTAAACAAATGCGTTAACGTGTATTGATAATCGGCACCATTACTTACGTGATTATCAATAAAAACATCAGGTTGTACTAAATGAAAAATCTGAGCAAAAGTCCTTGCATTTTTTGTGTCTGCTTTTATAAAATCTCTGTTTAAATCGTAATTACGAGCATTACCTCTAAAACCATAAGACTTAGGTCCGTTTTGGTTGGTACGTGTTGTAGAATTTCGATTTAAACTTCCGCCAACATTATAGATAGGGATAGTAACCAAAACAGTTTGCTTTGGTGCTTCAATTTTACCGTGAACAATATCTCTAAAAAGCATCATTGTAGCATCAATACCATCAGATTCTCCAGGATGTATACCATTATTAATAAGAAGTATACGATTATCTTTCCTTAGCGTTTTAAAATCGAAATCTAAAGTCGGACTTAGCGTTACAATATGTAAAGGTTTACCAGAATCGGTTTCACCAATTGCCTGTATTGAAATCTCAGAATATATTTCGGCTAAGTCGGTATAATATTGAATGGTTTCTTGATAGGTCGCTGTCTCTAAACCTTTGCTTTTTTCAAAAACAGTAGTAAAATCGATATTATGACTAGAAGTATTACAACTAAAGAAAGAGATAGAAACAAAAAATAGATATAAATATCGCATTGAAAAGGGCTGTTTTGGCGGAATTAATTTATTATACGTAACCTAGTTTTCGTTCTGTTTTTTCTCCAACAAACTTTTGTAATTGCGCATCATATGAATTTATAATTTCATCAAATAGAAAATTAAAAAACGGATGATAAGATTCTGAATTTCCTTTTACAATTTCAAATTCTTTATCAGCATAAGCGTATTGAATAAAGTTTCTGTTTTCTTCATCTTTTCTAAATTTAAGATGTATCAAAATTAATTCTTCAGGAAGTGTTTCGGGAGATTTGCATACTGTTAAACCAATACCAAAATGCCAAAAATAATCTTGTTTTATAGAAATGGCATGAATTAAAGCAGGAGTTACTAATTCAAAACCATTTTGATCGTTAATTTTATATAGTGAAAATTGTGTGTCAGGTACTTCATAGTAGCTTTTTAATTCTTTTACTATTTCCATAGATAGAATGTGACAATCCGTTTTATAGGTTTCAAAATTATTTTGAGCATTACCATATGCGTTACATAATTGGTGGAATTTTGTGGTTTTCATAACTTAATTATTTATAGTGCTATAAAATTAATCATTCTAATGGCTTAATTGCGTATTGTTAATGATTTTTTAATACTTAAAACAGTTAAATTTGTTGTAGCGAATAACAAATTGAATAGATGCAACAGATTACAAATACTATTTTAATGATTCGTCCAGAAAATTTTAGGACAAACAAAGAAACAGCGATTAATAATTATTTTCAAAAAGAACTAGATTTAGATGATGCCGAAATAAATAGAAGAGCGCAAAAAGAGTTTGATGGTTTTGTTGAAAAACTGCGAGCAGTTGGTATTAATGTTATTGTAGAGAACGATGATGTTTCATTAAATGCTACTGATTCTGTTTTTCCGAATAATTGGGTGAGTTTTCACAGTAGTGGTGATATAGCAATCTATCCGATGTTTGCTAAAAGTCGTAGACGTGAACGTAGGGAAGATGTGTTTTTAAGATTAGAAGAAGAAGGGTTTAAAATAGAGAATATTATAGATTATACAGACGCTGAATCTGAAGGTGTTTTTTTAGAAGGTACAGGAAGTTTGCTTTTAGATCGTGTTAATCGTAAAGCGTATTGTGCATTATCAGCACGTTCGGATGAAGAATTATTTATTGAGTTTTGTGAAGATTTTGAATATACGCCTGTAATTTTCACAGCCAACCAAACTGTAGATGGAAAACGTTTGGCTATATACCATACAAATGTTATGATGTGTTTGGCAGAAACATTTGCAGTGATATGCTTAGATTCTATCGATGATAAAAAAGAACGTAAAAATGTTGTGAAGCATTTAAAGCAAGATGGAAAAACTATTATCTCTATTACAGAAGCGCAAATGCATCAATTTGCTGGAAATATGTTGCAGTTAAGAGGCGAGAATGATAAGCGTTATTTAGTTATGAGTAAAGCTGCCCACAATAGTTTAACACCATCTCAGATCAATGAAATTCAAAAAAGCTGTTCTATTATATCGAGTTCTTTAGAAATTATAGAAACATGTGGAGGTGGAAGTGCACGTTGTATGATGGCTGAAGTGTTTTTGCCAAAAACTTAATTAACTAGTTACTAAACATTAGTTAAAGCAGCTTTAGGTAATTCAATAAAGAATTTACTGCCGATATTTGGAGTGCTTTCTACCCATATACGACCTTTGTTAAGTTCGACTAAATCTTTACAGATCGTTAAGCCTAAGCCAGTACCTTTTTCATTTTCGGTACCAATAGTAGTAAAATTCTTTTTAGCGTTAAATAATTTTTTAATATTCTCTTCAGAAATGCCAATACCGGTATCTTCAACACTGATAAGTACTTTGCCATTGTAATCTTGATTGGATACCGTTATAACATCTCCTTTGCCAGTAAACTTAACAGCATTAGTAATTAAGTTTTGAATTACAATTTCTAACATGCTGCGATCGGCATAAACAAAATCGCGTTTAGATTCATCAATTAAAAGAATGCCTTTGTCTTCTACCTTTTTCTCTACTAGAGACATTTTAATATGAAAGACTTCCTGAATATTAAATAATTCTGGTTTTGGCTCTAAATTTTGCATTTGAGACTTAGACCAGTTTAATAAGTTAAATAATAATGATGAAGCATTATTAGCATTTTCACTTAATTCTGGGATTAACTGATTAAACTCTTCTTTTGTAATACCATCATCTTTTAGTAAATCTAAAAATGCTTTTATAGAAGAAATAGAATCTTTTAAATCGTGAGAAACAATAGAAAAGAGTTTGTCTTTAACTTGGTTTACTTCTTCTAACTGTTGATTTTGAGCTAACAATTTAGTATTACTAGAACTCAATTCTTTTACAGATTTACCATCTTTTGAGCCTTTTAAATAACTAAAAGTTAACAACGCAATAGTAAAAATTAAACCTGCTATTAATCCATATATAAGTAGTGTATTAGATTTTGAAGGTTTAGGTTCTGCGGTTTCTGGTATTATTATACTAGTTTTAGATGAAGAAGTGTTAGCTTCAGGTTTATTATTAATAGCTAATTGTTTTGCAACGGTTTCTTTATCAATCTCTGTTTTAAGATCGTAATATTTATTTTGCCAAAAAAATGCATTTTGATAAAACCCTCTAGAAGAATCTAACTTAACATGTAGTTTTAAATTTTTTAAGAGATGCGTTTTATGGTTTAATTTATTAGCAATATTATACGCTTCATTTAATTGCGTGAGTGCTAATTTTACTTTTTTACGTCTAATATTTAAGTCACCAGCAGCATTAAGAGAAATTAAAACTCCTAAATCATTCTTTTGTCTTCTGTTAAAACGAAGACCTTCTGCAATATATCTTCCAGCTTTATCGAGTTGAGAAACTTCTAGATACTCAGCACCTAAAATAGGAGTAATCTCACCACGCAAATCTTTATCTTCAGAATCTAAAAGAACTAAAACACGTTCAAAATTATCTATAGCACGACGGTGTTCATTTTTTAAGGCGTAAAGTATTCCTATATTTTTTAAAGATTGTTTAATGCCTTGTTTATCTTCAATTTCTTCCCTAACAATAAGTGCTTTTCTGTTATACTCTAATGCTTTGTCAAAATTACTGGTATTGAAATAAGCTTCTGCTAAATTATTGTAAGCTTTACTGAGTTCGGTGTTTAAACCTCTTTTTTCAAAAATTGAGATGGCAGAAAGTGAGTTCTGTAGTCCTTTTTCGTAATTACCACGCTTTATGTCAATAAGTCCCAAGTTGTTATTTACTTTGGCAATACCTAGAGTGTCTCTAATCTGTTGAAAATAAGTTTTTGCTGCATTAAAGTTATTTATGGCATTAGCATTTTCATCTTTCTCACTATAAATTAATGCTTTTAAGTAATTGCTTTCAGCAAGTCCTCTATTATTATTTAAAGTTTTAGATAATTCAGTGGTTTGATCTATAAATAATAACGCCTTTTCGTAATCCTTAATGAGATAGAATTCGTTTATAAGCAACAGTGAAGTCTCTATTTTGGTAGAATCTTGATTTTGATATGCAAGCCTAACAGTAAGACTATCGATTTTTGCATTCTGAGCAAAAGTCAATAATGATAGTAAACAAGCAGCATATGTTATCAATTGCTTCATTGGGCAATAGTATTACTGCGTAGTTTAGAGTTGAGGTGATTCCAACTTTCTGAGAGGGATTGTAAAAGTAAGTTCACGCAAAACATAAACAACAGTGTTAATGTTTGGTTTACAAGCGTCATAAACGTTTGGGACGTTAATTAATAGCAAACCAAAAATGGTTAAATGTAATTGCATTTGCTAATTTATGGGATTTAATGCTAAAAAATCAGACAAAATGAACGATGAAAATTGTGAAAAAAAAGACGTATCGATTAAAGGTAAAAATATCGGCAGAAATACACTTTCATCGACGAAATGCATATTGCTTTTATATTATTGATAATCAATACATTAAATTATATGTGATTGAGTTGTTTAGCAGCTTTAAACTTTCTTTAAATTAAGTGTCATTTTATGCTAAAAATTAATTGAAATAATAAGTTTGTTTTTCATTTTTCATAAGCCAGAAGATAAACAATAAAAACTCTATCTTTGCAGCCGTTTATTAATGTAAAGATTTAAGGCTAAATGCATCTTCAAAATACTATAGAATTACACGTTAAAGCGGCTATAAAATCGTTATTTCAGGCAGAACTACAATCGGTAGAGTTTCAAGCAACACGTAAAGAATTTGCTGGAGATATTACCGTAGTTGTTTTTCCTATGTTACGTGTAGTTAAAGGAAATCCTGTAGTTATAGGTGAGCAAGTAGGTCAGTATCTGGTAAATCATGTTGATGAGGTTAAAGCATTTAATGTGGTTAAAGGCTTTTTAAATATAGAAATTGATGATAGCTATTATATTAATTTCTTTAATACTATTAAAGCTAAAAACGATTACGGTTTTTCTAAACCTAAAACGAGTAGCAAAGCTGTAATGGTAGAATATTCTTCGCCAAACACAAATAAACCTTTGCATTTAGGCCATGTGCGTAATGTGCTTTTAGGTTATAGTGTATCCGAAATTATTAAAGCTTCTGGGCAAAACGTATATAAAACACAAATAGTTAACGATAGAGGTATACATATTTGCAAAAGTATGTTAGCTTGGAAACGTTACGGTAATGGAGAAACACCAGAGTCTACTGGGTTGAAAGGTGATAAGTTGGTTGGAAATTATTATGTAAAGTTTGACCAAGAATATAAAAAAGAAATTGCGGGTTTAATGTCTGAAGGTCAATCTGAAGATGATGCAAAAAAGAATGCTCCAATTTTAATTGAAGCACAACAAATGCTTAGAAACTGGGAAGCTGGAGATAAAGATACAGTTGCCTTATGGACGTTAATGAATAGTTGGGTTTATGATGGTTTTGATGTAACTTATAAAAATATAGGTGTAGATTTTGATAAACTATATTACGAGAGTAACACGTATTTATTAGGAAAAGAGTTTGTAGCTCAAGGCTTAAAGTCAGATGCATTTTTTAAGAAAGATGATGGTTCGGTATGGTGTGATTTAACAGAAGACGGACTAGACGAAAAAATTGTATTACGTAGTGATGGCACTGCAGTTTACATGACGCAAGATATTGGTACAGCTATACAACGTATTAAGGATTATCCCGATGTTGGAGGTATGGTATATACTGTTGGTAACGAGCAAGATTATCATTTTAAAGTTTTGTTCTTAATCTTGAAAAAATTGGGATTCGATTGGGCTAAAAATCTATTTCATTTAAGTTATGGTATGGTAGATTTACCAAGCGGCAAAATGAAGAGTAGAGAAGGTACTGTAGTTGATGCTGATGATTTAATTGAAGACATGGCGCATACCGCTGAAGCTATTTCTAATGAATTGGGTAAGCTTGAAGATTACTCAGAAAACGAACGAAAAACACTATACAAAACCATAGGTTTAGGAGCTCTTAAATATTATATTTTAAAAGTAGATCCTAAAAAACGTATTTTATTTGACCCTAAAGAATCTATAGATTTTCAAGGTAATACAGGGCCATTTATACAATATACTTACGCAAGAATACAATCGATTTTAAGAAAAGTGACTTCAGATAAATCTGTTGATTTTTCAGGATTGAAATTGCATGATAAAGAAAAACAGTTGCTTAAACAATTAGAGTTGTTCCCAGAAATTATTCAAAATGCAGCAGTGCAACATAGTCCGGCATTAGTTGCTAATTACACTTACGATTTGGTAAAAGATTTTAATTCGTTTTACCAGAATGTGTCTATTCTTGGTGCAGATACAGACCAAGAAAAAATGTTTAGAGTAACTTTATCTAGCGCTGTGGCTACAACCATTAAAAATGCATTTAGTGTTTTAGGTATTGCTGTGCCAGAGCGTATGTAAGTTTTAAAATTCGCCTTTATATCGCAAGGCTTGTTCTATATGCGCTAAATGATGATTACTATGCCAAGCGTAAACTCCAATAGTTTCTTCTAGAGAAAAATGCTTGTTGTGTTCTGGATGAATAAATTCTCGTTTTAAATCCTCTGAAGTTAGATTTCGTAATAGAATTCCCAATTTTGCATGAATACCTTTTATAATTGAAAGCGAACTATCAATAGAAGCACTGTAATCGATAAGTTGAGCCCAACGGTCTTCGTGGTAAAATTTAATTGTAGGTGTGTTTTCTGTTAATGCCCATTTAAACCGAATAATACTATTCATATGGCTATCTGCATAGTGATGTGTCACTTGCTTTATCGTCCAGCCTTCTGGGCGATATGAGTAATTTAATTCAGTTTCAGTTAAGCTTTTTGTTAGGGTTTTAAGAGATTGCGGAAGTGTTTCAATATCTGTAATCCATGTTTCTAATAAGTTAGAAGTTATCGTTTTTGGCAGTTCAAATTCGCCTATAGGATATTTTAATTTGTAGAGTTCTTGAGTTGTCATTAAGCGTATAATTTTATACACCAAAAGTACAGATAAAACGAATAAAAGACTTGTGTCATTTGGGTTTTAAAAATTTAGCCTAAAACTAAAATTAGTTGTAAAGTCTAAAGCAGTATTGTCGTTCTGAATTATAGTATCTGTGTCATCTAAAGTAAAAAATCGATTAATAATATTTTCTTTATTTAATAGGTTCCATATAGAAGCTCCAACTTCTGCATTTATAGTTTCGCTAAATTTAAAAGTATAAGTTGCTGATATGTCAGTACGTAAATAATCTGGGAGTCGCTCACTATTTGGAGCATTATACAATATACGATCAATAGATGTGTCTTGATTTTCTTGAGGAGAAGTAAAAGGCTTTCCTGTGCGCCAGTTAACACTAGCTGCTAGTTTAAAATCATTAATGGTATAGGCTAATGATGCATTAATGATATGCGTTAAGTCTATATTATTTGGAAATGTATTACCGTTATTTAAATCTTCAAATTCGTAATCATTCTCGCTGTAAGAATAGCTTAGCCATGTACTAAGACTATTAAACTTTTTGTTTACTAATAAATCAAAACCTTTAGCTTGATAGTTTCCGGTAGAATTAACAAATTGAAATTGATTCTGAAACCCTTGACTACGCGTCGTAATACCATCGACATTTTTTATATAAGCTTCAACATTAATTAGCCAACCTTTATTGCTATAGTTTAAACCTACAGATAGCTGATCGCTTTTGATAACAGGAACAGTATCATCATTAGATAATTGCCATCGTCGTTTTTCTATACCAAAGAAATCTTGTTGTAAATCTATAATCTGTGTAATGGTTTGGCTTTTAGTCTCTGCAAGAATTTCCAATCTAAAATGATCTAAAAATTTTTGATTAAAAGCTAGACGTGGTTCAAAAATAAAATCTCCAAAATTTTCAAAATAATTACCTCTTAAGCCTATACGTCCGTATGTGTTTTTTGAGTTTGAAGTAAATTCAGCTTCACTATATAGCGCATGGGTTCTAACAACTTCTTTAATAAAACTTCGAAATCTAGGATTAGAGACATCTTCTAAATTAGAAACTCCGATTTCATTATATTGATATCCAGAGTTGAGATTAATATTTTTATCTACAGCTTTTAAGAGATCAAAACGAATGCCTATATCTTCAACTTTATTTTCTTGTAATAACTGTTGATCTGCAATACTATTTTCACTAAACGCATCAAGGTTATATTTAGAAAAATAGATTTGAGTATTGGTTTCAGTGGATTTAGACCATTTTTTATTGTAAGCAATGCTAGCAGCATAACTCGATTGATCTAATTGACTTATAGTTTGTTGAGGTAAATTACCTCTATTACTAAACTCTTGATTGTAGTCTAGACGATTAAATATATTAATGATGTTAAATCTTAGTTTAGAGTCTTTATCAATATCATATAGAAATTTAGCATTAATATCATAAAAGAAAAACCGTTCATCTTGTTTTGCTCTTGGGTTTGAAGTTGCATTGAGTTCAGAATCTCTAAAAATACGATCGAGATATGCATCGTAAGTTGGTGATGATATTAGATCCGTAAATGATCGACGTGCAGATAATTGTAATTCTGTTTTTTTAGAAAACTGAATTTTAGTAAAACCATCAACACTTAACAAATTAGCCCCTAATCCGGCTTTATAGTTTTTATCTATTTCATTAGAATTTTCTATACTTATTAAGCTAGAAATACCAGAACCATATTTTGCATTCGTTCCATTTTTTGTAATAGTAACTTTATCAATTAAATACGGATTAAAAGCAGAAATTAAACCAAAAAAATGGCCAGTTTGGTACATTCTAATACCTTCATACAAAACAAGGTTTTGATCATTAGTGCCGCCTCTAATATTAATATTAGAAATCAATTCGTCTGCACTAGTAATCCCAGGTAAACTTTGTATGGTTTGAAGAATATCGGGTTCAATTAAGCCAGGTAATATTTCAAAATCTTGCGGTGCAATTTCTATAGTTCCATTTATAGATTTAGCTAAACCTTTAGTTAAATAATTCTGAATAATAATTTCATCTAAACGCTGTAAAGTGTAATCGTTTGGGTTTACTTTTTCTTGACGCTTTTCAACAGAGATAAACCTAGAATCTAAAGCATTAAAAATTAATTGGGTTTTATTTCTTAAGTAGTTTAATGCGCCTTCTAAACTTAAGTCAGCATTAGGTATTTTTAGTGTAATATCAGTAATTGACTTATCAGCATAAGAAAACCGAACATTATAACGCTGCTCTAATGTTTCAAGAATTTTACTCAAGGGAATATTGCCGTCTTCAACTTGTGAAAAGCTTAGAAGCGACAGATTAAAAAAAAAGAAAATTAAAATACTTTTTTTTAAGCTATTCACCTTTTAATATAATAGTTGTATTCGTTTTTATGTACGTTAAACCTAGAGGTAAGGTAATAGATTTTAATGCCAAATCTAAATCTTTGTGCGCAAAACTACCAGAGAATAATTGTTTGTTATCTACAGAGGAAGCATCTACAGTAATATTGTATTGACGCTCTAATTCGTTAATTACAAACTTCAATGGACGACTGGTAAAAGTACTTTCATTATGCATCCAGCTAGGTTGTAATTTATTTTCTTTTTCATTAACAATTAGTTTCCCATCTATATATGCAAATTTTTGTCCTGGTTTTAATTTGGTAGTATTACCGTTATAATTTACAGCGACAGAGCCTTCAAAACATGTTACTTCGAAATAATTATCTCTTTGTTTTACATTAAATTGTGTCCCTAAAACAGAAACAATACCGTCAGCAGTTTCAACATCAAACTTAGAGCCTTTAGCTACTTTAAAATAGGCTTCACCTTGTAGAGAAACCACTCTATTATCTGACCATTTGTTTTTGTTAAATGCTAAAACAGAAGCAGCATTTAAATTTACAGTAGACGCGTCAGGTAAATCAATAGCTATTTGTTGAGAAGCTATAGTTTGTATTTTGGTATCTAAATTATTGGTGTAGTAATAAATGCTAAATCCTATAAGTAAAATCGCAGCAATTCTAAGTAATGGTTTTAACCAAGGTGTGTTGGTTTTTTGCTTAACGTTTAATTGGTTTTTAATAGTATCGTAAGCTATTGAACTATCAAAAGAAGGAGCTTTAAAGCCTTCAAGTGATTGAGACATTTGTATTAAATCTTTATAATCATCTAAAGCCTCAAAGGCTTTTTGCTCTTCAGGATTGAGATTATGATCTAACCATTTTTCTATTAAGTCTTCTTTATTCATTATTCTATTAATTATCTATATAACATGTTAGATTTAAAAACTCCTACCTTTTTAATTGAAAAGTTGATAAGGGTAAGAAAAGAGGGATAAGTTATAAGGGATTAGTGAAAAAGAAATAGTTTAAAATTTAATTTCACCTAACACCTAACACCTAACACCTAACACCTAACACCTAACACCTAACACCTAACACCTAACACCTAACACCTAACACCTAACACCTAACACC